>SHVQ01000011.1 GCA_009694195.1 Rhodospirillales bacterium | reverse complement strand
CGAGGAATGACGGCCCTGCATTTCCGTGAGATGGGAGCGTGCGTGCTCACCCACCCGGCGCGCGTTCTCGACCAGTCCCTCCAACTCGATGATCTCGAGGGTCGCGAGCGCCGCCCGCGCGGTCACCGGGTTTTTCTCGTGCGTGTAGTGACCGAGCGCGAGATCGGGCGCCACGTCAAGAGATGCTTTCGCAATCACCGCGGCGATCGGAAGAATGCCGCCGCCGAGCGCCTTCCCGAGCACCGTCATATCGGGAATGGCGCCGACATGCTCGCTTGCGAACAGCCGGCCCGTCTTGCCGAGACCGGTCGGGATCTCGTCGAAGATGAGGAGCGCCCCGTACTCATCGCAGAGCTTCCGCGCCTCCGGCCAGAACCAGGGCGGCGGCACGTGCGGGGTCGACCGGATCGGCTCGGCGATGAGGGCGGCCACGTCGGGCTCGCGCCGCAAGGTGAACCGGATGGCGTCGAGGGAGCGCTCGGCCCAAATCGGCGCATCGACGGCCTCCGGGCCCCCGTAACGATAGAAGGGCGGCACGTGGAGGGCGCCGGGGACGAGGGGGCCGAGGCGGGCCGGCCGATCCTTGGGCCGGCCGCCGACGCTGAGCGCCCCGAATCCGCTGCCGTGGTAGGAGTCGTAAAATGAAATGGTCTTGTAGCGGGCCGTCGCCACGCGGGCGAGCTTGAGCGCGATCTCGATGGCGTCGGACCCGCCCGTTGAGAGCAACACCTTCCCGCGCCCGCCCGGCCACATGGCCGCAAGCTTCTCCGCCAGCAGGACGGCCGGCTCGTCCGTGTAGCGGCGGGGCGTGTACGGGAGCTCGTCCAACTGCTGCTTGATGGCGGCGACCAGCTTCGGGTGCCCGTAGCCCAGGTGATGGACGCTGTTGCCGTGGAAGTCCATCAGGCGGCGCCCGTCCGAGTCCTCGAGCCAGATCCCCTCGGCGCGCCGGATCGCGCCGACGCAGGGCGTCGAGCCGGACTGACGCAGGAACACCCGCGCGTCGCGCTCGACGAGGCTGCCTCTCGCGGGCTTCTGGCCTCCCGCGCGCTTTCCCTCAGGCGTTGTCCGTGATGCCATGTCAGGCCCGCCCCGTCGCGTGGGCGCCGATTCGGGCCCAGGCGGGCCCGCGCCGCTCGGCCCACCAGACGGCGGCCATGACGGCGAAGACGATGGCGAGGATGGTCACGCTCAGCGCGCAGGCCGCGCCATACAGCGATCGCTCCGCTTCCTCAAAAATAGCGACGGCGGCGAGGTCGTGGCCCGGGCTCACCAGGAACGCCACGGCCGAGAGCGTCGTCATGCCATGAACAAAAACATAAAGCGTGCCGAGCAACGCCGCGTGCCAGATCGTCGGCAGCACGACGCGGGTGAACCGCTGCGCGAGCGATGCGCCCAAAATCTCCGCCGCCTCGTCGACCGAGGCGTCGAGCCGCTGCAGGATTGCGCGGCCGGCGAGCACGCCGACGAAGATGTTCGCGAACAGAATATTGAGCACCAGAATCCACATGGTGCTGGTGAGCGCGAGCTGCTTCTGCCCGAACGGGAAATTGAAAGCCACGATGTAGCCGACGCCGAAGATGACGCCGGGAAGGATGGCCGGAAGCATGGTGACGAAGCTCAGCACGTTCCGCCCGGGGGGGCGCACGCGTTCGACCAGATAGGCGACGACCACGGCGAGCAAGCCGCCGATCGGCGCCGCAATTGCCGCGACCTTCAGGCTCTGCCACACGCTGCCGAGTCCCCGGTGATCGGGGATGTAGCCGGCAACCTCGGCGCCCGTGTACCAGGCGGTCGTGATCGTGTTGTCGATCCCCCATATCCGGACAAACGAGCCGGCGACGATCGTCCCGTAAATGAGGATGATAAAGGAGATCAGGACCCAGGCGAGGGTGGAAAGACCCGCGCGGACGGCGAGAGGCACGGCGAGCTCCGACGGTCCCCCGCCGCCGGCGTTTCCCGTGTCATAGCGCTTGCGCCGGCCAAGGCGCTCGAGAAGGAAATAGATCGAGACCGCCGGCACGATCATCCACATCGCCATGGCCGACGCCAGCGCCGAGTTCTGGAACCCGAGCATCTCGTCATAGAGGATGCCTGCGAGGACGGGGATGTCGCGACCGATGACCAGCGGGTTGCCGAAGTCCGTCATGGTGACGATGAAGACCAAAATGACGGCGCGGATGATGCCCGGCTGAGCGAGCGGCAGCGTGACGTGGCGGAAGACCTGCCACGTGGTCGCCCCTTGGCTCGCCGCCGCCTCTTCGAGCCGCCCATCGTGCTTGGCGAGCACGTTGTCGAGGATGATGAAAGCGGGCGGCAAGTGACTGATCATTTGGGCGATGATGACGCCGGCCCAGCCGTAGAGATTGCTGTCGTCGGCGTTGATCCAGCCGAGCGTGCGGTCGAGCAGGCCTTTGGTGACGGCGCCGTTGCGCCCGAACAAAAGGATCGCCGCGGTGGCGATAATCACGGGCGGGGAAACGAGCGGCACCAGCGTCGCGTAACGGACGAGGTTGGGCGCCGGGATTCCTCCGCGGTTCACGCCATAGGCGATCAAGAACGCGAGCAGCGTCGTGAGCACGCAAGAGGTGGTCGCGAGGATCACGCTGTTGCGGCCCGCCTTGAGGAGTCGCGAATCCTTGATGACGCGGAGATAGTGATCGAGCCCGTATCCCTTGCGGGCGCCGAGCCGGAGCTCGTCGAACTCCTTCTCGCTCAGCTGATCGCGGATCTTGAACGCGAGCGGGATGCGCTTGTGCAGCATGACGATGGCGATCGGAAACTCGGCCTCGAGCCGCTGGCGAGCCTCGGGATCGAGCGCGGCGACCGCCTTCTCCGCGGCGGCGATCTGAATATCAAAAGACGCCTTGCGGTCCCAGGGGACAGGCTTGCCGATGAGCGTGAGCGAAGCCGCGATCGCCTCCATGCGCTCCTGGGGCTTCGCCGTTTCGACCCAGCGCTTGAGGCTGCTCTCCCGCTCGGCGTCATCGATCCGGTCGAGCGCCGCTGAAATTTTTTCCTTCAGTTCGGGCAACGCGTAAGGGCCGCTTACGTAAAAGCTTTGGACGAGGACCGACCCCAGGGGCACCACGATGAAGACGAAAAGCAACGCGCCCACCAGGAGCGCGGCGGCATAGCCGGGCAGGTGGCGGAGCAGGCTTCCCAGCCTCACGCGTCGGTCTCCTCATCGCCGGGAAACACCATGGCCGAGCCCGGCCGGATGCTCCATCGCACGGGATCGCCCGTCGACAGGCCCTTGGCCAGCCAATCGGCCGTCGGAACATCGACGATCAGCTCAAATCCCGCGGGCGCGACCAAGCGCGCGCGCACCGTCTGGCCGAGGAAGGACAGGGAGGCAAGCTTCGACCCGTCCTCGCCGGCATTGGCGCGCGCGACGTCGATGTGCTCGGGCCGGACGCAGACGACGCAAACCGTTCCGTCGCCGAGCCCGCCCGGCGCGGTTGCCTCCACGATCTGGCCTCCGAGGCTCACGCGTCCCCCGGCCGCGAGCCTTCCCTCCAAACGGTTGCTGGTCCCGATGAACTCGGCCACGTAGCGCGTCGAGGGATGCAAGTAAACATCGATCGGCGGCCCCACCTGCAGGATGCGGCCGCCATGCATCACCGCCACCCGATCGGAGATGGACAAGGCCTCTTCCTGGTCGTGCGTGACGTAGACGGTCGTGATCTTGAGGCGGTCCACGACGGCCCGGATCTCGGCCCGCAAGTGGGCGCGAATCTTTGCGTCGAGCGCCGAGAGGGGCTCGTCCAGCAACAGGATCGACGGATTGGGCGCGAGCGCGCGGGCAAGCGCCACCCGCTGCTGCTGGCCGCCGGAGAGCTCGTGCGGGTAACGACCTTCAAGCCCCAAGAGCTGCGTGAGCGAACAAAGCTCCGCCACGCGGGCGCGAATCTCGGCCTTCGGCCGCTTCCGGATCGCGAGCGAAAAGCCGATGTTCTCGGCGACCGTCTGGGTCGGAAAGAGGGCGTAGGACTGAAACACGAAGCCGACGCCGCGCCGGTTCGGCGGCAGCATCTCCATCCGCTTTCCGGCGAGGGTGAGCGTGCCGGCGTCGGGCCGGGTGAATCCGGCGATGATCCGGAGAAGCGTCGTCTTCCCGCAGCCGCTGGCGCCGACGAGGCTGACGAATTCGCCTTCTGCGATCTCAAGCGAAACGTCTTTTACGGCGACCGTGCTGCTGAACCGCTTGAAGACTCCCGACAGGCTCAGGTAGGCCACGTATTTTTCCATCCCCACCTCACCCTCCCGCCTGTGCGGGTCCCTCCCTCTCCGCCCCATTGGGGCGGAGAGGGTCGGGGTGAGGTGGGGCGGTTCGTAGATTGACTATGCCGACACCCTCACTTCTCGTACTTGGCCGCCCACTGGCGCTTGAAGTCATCGGAATCCAGGGGCCGCCGCATCTTCCAAAGGTGGACCTTGGACACATCGACGATCCCCGTGCCCGGGACCGCCCCGATGCCGATGTGCGGCGCGAAAACCTTGGCGCCCTCGGCGCTGAACAGCCAGTCCATGAACAGCTTGGCTTCCTTCGGGTTCGGTGCCTTCGCGATCAGGCCTGCGCCCTCGATGACATTGGGAGAGATCCGCCCGATCACCATGTCGACGGGAAGGCCGGCGTCCTTTTGCTGCAGCACGGCGATGTCGTAGCTGAGGCCGATCGCGACCTCGCCGGTGCCCGCCTGGCGGGCGGGGGTGCTGCCGGAGGTGCCGTACTGGAAGATGTTCTGGTGCAGGTTGTCGATGAAGTTCCAGCCGAAGGCATCCAGCATGGTCGCGAAGATGCTGAGGCCGGTCCCCGACTTCGTCGGCGAGGCGACGGTGATCTGGCCTTTGTAGACCGGTTTGATCAGGTCCTCCCAGGTGACCGGCATCGGCAGGTTCTTTTCCTTCAAGAGCTTCGTGTTCACCGCCATCGCCATGACGGTTGCGTTGTGGCCCATGTAGAAGCCGTCGGGATCGCGGAACTCTTTGGCGACGGGGCTATCCTTCGGCTGATGCGGCTCGAGGACGCCTGCCTGCTTCAATTGTTCGAGCGCGATGTCGTTGAGCATCCAGGCCACGTCGGCCTGCGGGTTGGCCTTCTCGGCGATGATGCGCTGCACGATCGGGCCCGTCGACTGATTGATGTTCTTGAGCTTGATGTCCGGGTACTTCTTCTGAAATGCCGCCATGATGTCGACTTCGATTTTCGGATTGGAGGCCGTGTAGAGGATAAGCTCGCGCGCGTCCGCCGTGCTCGCCAGCGTGAACGCGGCAATGGCGGCAATGGCGGCAAGCCGCCGGGAACCGAACGTCGTTGTCATAAGCTCACTCCCTTTCGTGGTTGCCTTCCTAGGTCGGGGCGATTTTTATCGCCTGTTCCGGATTCGTAAAGTGACATCCCGATGACACTCTACCTCTCGTCTTGCAGGCACGTCTCCAAGATATCGAGCGCCTGGTCCATTTCTTGTTCCGTGATGACCAGGGGCGGCGTCAGCGTGAGCACGTTGCCCATGGTGACCTTGAAATTGAGCCCGCGCTCGAGCGCCCGATAGAGAACCCGTTCGGCCGCTTCCACCGCGGGTTCCTTGGTCGCGCGGTCGCGGACGAGCTCGACGCCGAGCACGAGCCCAAGACCCCGAACGTCGCCGATAAGGGCATGCCGCTCCTTCATCGCCTGCAGGCGTTCGAGGGCCCGGGCGCCGACGCGGGCTGCGTTTTCGACCAGACCCTCCTCTTCGATGATCTCGATGGTCGTGAGCGCGGCGCGCGCCGAAACCGGATTCTTCTCGTGGGTGTAGTGGCCGAGCGCCCGGTCCGGCAGCCGGTCGAACTCAGGCCTGGCGACGATCGCGGAGATCGGGAGGATGCCGCCGCCGAGGGCCTTCCCCAGCACGAGAATGTCCGGGACGACGTCGAAGTGCTCGCTGACGAACATCCGGCCGGTCTTGCCGAGGGCGAACGGGATTTCGTCGAAGATCAAGAGTGCGCCGGCCGCATCGCACGCCTCCCGCACGGCCCGCCAGTAGCCGGGCGGCGGGAGATACGGGAGCGCCCGGACAGGCTCGGCGATCACGGCCGCCACGTCGCCCTCTTTTTCGAGCACGTAGCGCACCATGTTGGCGCAGGTCATCTTGCAGGCGTCCAGGTCCGGTTTGCCCTTGATGTCCGCGTAGCCGTAGGGGCAGCGGTAGCAGGCGAACGGCGCCACGTGCTCCGTGCCGGGGAGCAGGGGGCCCATCGGCGCTGCGCGGAAGAGGGCCTCGCCGCCGACGCTCATCCCGCCGAAGCCCGCGCCGTGGAACGAGTCCCAGAAGGAGATCGTCTTGAAACGGCCGGTGACGGCGCGCGCGAGCTTGAGCGCCATGTCGATCGCGTCCGATCCGCCGGTCGCAAAGAGGACCTTGCCGAGGCCCTCGGGCGCGATGCTTGAGAGCTTGCGCGCGAGCGCCACGGCCGGCTCGTTGGTGAAGCGGCGGGGCGCGAAGGAGAGGTCATCCAGCTGCTGCTTCAGCGCCGCGATCAGCTTGGGGTGGCCGTAGCCCAAGTGATGGACGTTGTTGCCGTGGAAGTCCATGTAGCGCCGGCCGCCGGTGTCCTCGATCCAGATTCCTTGCGCCCGGCGCACGGCGCCGAGGCAGGGAGTGGAGAGGGACTGGCTTAGAAAGTGGCGGGCGTCCTCGTCCACCAGCGCGCGTCCGGCGGCGTCCAGGTGCTCCTGGTACCAAACGTTCCGGAGCGGCGAGGTATTGACGTCGCCTTCGATCAGATGGCGCCGGGAGGCTTGTTGTTCGAGCCGGTGATTCACCGCCGGGGCCCTAGGATGCGGCCAGATCAAACGGAACCGGCGCCCCCTCACCCTCCTCTCTCCCCCAACATGGGGGAGAGAGGAGGGTGAGGGGGCTAATCTCGCCGGATCGGATCATGGCCCTACGGCTTCTCGCCCCGCTTGAGGCGTGCCTCGATGTCGTCGAGACAAGGGACAAGATCGGCGATCGAATCGATCACGTAATGGGCGCCGCACTGGGCGTGGCGCTGATAAGCGCGCTCGCGCTTCCGCGCCTTTTCATCGGCCGGCAGCTTGTTCCACGCGTCGAGCGGCAGACCGATCTCGTTGCCCGAGACCGCGAGCCCGACGGTCCACATTCCGGAGTTCAAGCCTTCTTCGACGCCGGGAATCGTGTCGTCGACCTTGACGCAGGCCTCGACCGGCCAGACCTGCAGGTTGAGCATGTTCTGCAGGCACATGAACGGGTAGGGGCGCCCGGCCGGCACTTGGGCCGCCGAAACCGTGGAATCGGGCTCGTAGCCCTGCTTCTTTCCGTCCCGCATGTTGATCTCCACCATCTCGACCGTATAGCCGGTGGTGGAACCGATCTTGTAGCCGCGCTTCCGGCACTCGGCGACCGCTTCGAGGGTTCCCGGAATGAGCTGGGAGTAATCGGAGAGGCACGCGAGCTGCAGCGGCACGAAGTCCGCGAACATCGCGTCGATGTCGTCCTCGTTGGGGAGGCGGCCGTGGGTCTCCTGCCAGCGGTTGCGGACGGTATCGATCTGGCTGATCTTCTGGATGTGCACGCGCTTGTGGGCGCCCATGGGGATGCGCGCCTCCTCCATGGAGATCGGCACCTGCTTCCGCTTGTAGACCTCGACGAACACCACGGCCGGCGCCATGCAGCCGAAATCCATGGTGCAGCCGGCCCAGTCGAGAATGACCGACCGGATCGGCCCGGTATACGTGCGCCGGTAGCGGAACGGCGTCACCGCGCTCTCTGTCGGGCGTTGAGCGGCAGACGAGGCTTTGGACGAGGTCCGTGCACGGTCGTTCATGGGGTCCCTCCACTGGCAGGTACCCTGGACTTCAGCGGCATCCGCATCTATAAGTCAAATCGAAATGTCACATACTTTATATCGGTAGTTTCGATGAATCACGCCCAGCTCCGCGCCTTCCACGCCGTCGCCCAGCACGGAAGCTTCACGCGCGCGGCGCTCGCGCTCCGCCTCACCCAGCCGACGCTGTCGGGGCAGGTCAAGGACATGCAGGCGCGCTACGGGGTGCGGCTCTTCGAGCGCGACGGGCGCGGCGTGCGGCTGACCGAGGCCGGCCGCGCCCTGCATGCGGTGACGCAGCGGCTCTTCGCGCTCACGGCCGAAGCCGAGCAAGTCCTGGCGACGGCCGGGTCGACGGAGTTCGGCGCGTTCCGGCTCAGCGCCGATGCGCCCCACCATGTCGTGCCGGTGCTGGCGGCGTTCAACCGCAAGCATCCGAAGGTGCGGCTCTCGCTCGCCATGGGCAACACGGAGCAGGTGCTTCAACAGGTTCTGGACCGGATGAGCGACGTCGGCATTCTTGCCGACGTGCGGCCCGATCGCCGGCTGGCCACGCTCCCGCTTCGCCGCGACCGCCTGGTCCTCATGGTCGATCGCGCGCACGCGTGGAGCCGCCGGCGCGCCCTGGACATCGGCGCCCTTTCCGGCAGCCGCCTCGTGCTGCGGGAGCCGGGGTCGCGGACGCGCGCCATCTTCGAGGCCGCGCTCGAGCGGCGCGGCATCATCCCCGGCGAGGTGATCGAGGTCTCGACGCGCGAAGGCGTGCGCGAGGCGGTCGCGGCGGGGCTCGGCGTCGGCGTCGTGTTCGCGAGCGAGTTCAGCGCCGACGCGCGCCTGCATGCGGTGAGCCTGCGGGGCGCGCCCCTCGACAGCACGGAATACCTGATCTGCCTTGCCGACCGGCGAAAGCTGCCGCTCGTGAATGTCTTTTTCGAGCTTGCCCGGGCGCCGGGATTGGGCTTTGGTGCGCCGTCCGAGACGTCCAAGCCTCGGCTCGAGAAAAGGGCCATTTCTTGAACGACGCCGGAACCGGGATCGCGCGGCCGCATGCCGCGGCGAAGGCATTGCGGCGGCGGGCGCTGTTCGCGGGCGGCACTGCGCACGCGATCCACGACGGGCTCGGCGCCACGATGTACGTGCTGCTCCCGATTTGGCAGCAGGAGCTCGGTCTTCTGCTCACGCAGGTCGGATTGCTGAAGTCCGTCTATTCCGGCGCCATGGCAAGCTTCCAGGTCCCCGCCGGCTTTCTCGGCGAGCGCCGCGGCGAGCGCATGCCGCTGGTCGTGGGCACGGCGGTCTCCGGCCTGGCCTTTCTGCTGCTCGGTGCCGCGCCTGGGTTCATCGCGCTCCTCGCGACCATCTTCCTCGTCGGGATCGGCGCCAGCGCCCAGCATCCGCTCGCGTCTTCCCTCGTCGCCCGCGCCTACGAGGAAGGATCGCGGCGGGCAGCGCTCAGCATCTACAATTTTGCGGGCGACGTGGGCAAGTTCCTGTTGCCCGCGGCCGCCGGCCTCATCCTCTCCTTGGGCGACTGGCGCCTGGTCACGTCGGGATTCGGCGCCTCGGCCCTTGCGGTGGCCGCCGTGCTTTTCGCGGTTCTCGTCGTCGCCCGCCTGGGTGCGAAGCCCGCGGACGCGCCGGCGGCACCCCTCGCGGAGGCCAAGGGCGACGGCTGGGGCGTGCGCGACTGGCGCGGCTTTCAGGCGCTCGGCTTGATCCAGGTCGTCGACGACGGCAGCCGTGCAGCCTTTCTCACGTTCCTCCCGTTCGTCATCACGGCCAAAGGCGGCTCGATCGCGACGGCCGGGCTCGCGCTCACCCTCGTGTTCATCGGTGGCGCCGCCGGCAAGTTCGCCTGCGGAGTGCTCGCGGAGCGCTTCGGCGTCATCCGCACCGTCCTCGTCACCGAGGTGGTGACCGCGAGCGCCATCGTGCTGCTGGTCCTCCTGCCGTTGACGCCGGCGCTTCTGCTTTTGCCGATCCTCGGCGTCGTGCTCAACGGCACGTCGTCGGTCCTCTATGGCACGGTCGCCGAGCTCGTGGTTCCGGAGCGGCGGGCTCGCGCGTTCGGCCTTTTTTACACCCTCGGCAGCGTGTCGGGCGGGGTCGCGCCGACCGTGTTCGGCGTCGTCAGCGACGTCGCCGGCATCGACGTCTCCATGACGGCAATCGGCGCCTTCGTCCTTCTCACGATCCCGCTTGCGTTCATTCTCTCCCGCGCGCTTGCCGCCGCCCCAACTCTCCACCCCGCATGACAAAAGCGAGGATTCATGAAAATCACCAAAGTGCGAACGATTGTCATCTATGGGCCGCGCCGGAAGGCCTACGGACGGACCTACGCCTCCGGCCTCGGCCCCAGGACCTATTCCGAGCATTGCATCGTCCTGATCGACACCGACGCCGAGATCACCGGGATCGGCGAGGTCGCGAGCTGCTTTGCCCGCCGCGGCCGCATTTATGAGGCCGAGATCGAGCAGCTCCTGGCGCCCGTATTGATCGGTGAGGATCCATACCGGATTGCCCACCTCGCGGCTCGTATGAACGCGGTCTTCGAAGGCTCAGAGCCTGCAAAGGCGGGGCTCGAAATGGCGCTCTTCGACATCGTCGGCAAGGACTTGGGCACCCCGGTTTACAATCTTCTCGGCGGCATGGTGCGCGAGCGCGTCGGCCTCAGTTATTCGATTCCCTACGGCGGGCCCGGCGAGATGGCGGCGTTCGCCGCCGAAAAGGCCCGCGCCGGGTTCCGTACGGTGAAAGTGAAGGTCGGGCAGGACCGGAAGACCGATATCGAGGCGGTCCGCCTGATCCGCGAGGCCGTCGGCCCGGACGTCATCGTCCGCGTCGATGCCAACATGCGCTGGCGCACGGTCGCCGAGGCGATGCAGGTCATCCAAGCGATCCAGCCGTATGACATCGAGCTGGTCGAACAGCCGCTGCCGCCCCGCGAGCTGGATGCGCTGGCCGAGTTGCGCCGGCGCGTGAGCATTCCGATCATGGCGGATGAAAGCGTCTGGACGCCGCGCGATGCGCTGGAAGTCGTCCGCCGCGGCGCCGTCGACATCGTCAACGTCTACCTCATGGAATCAGGCGGGTTCCTTGCGGCGGCGCGCAACTTCGGGATCTGCGAAACCGCGGGCATTCCATGCATCATCGGATCGATGCCGGAGATGGGGCTCGCGACGGCGGCGCAAATTCACCTCGGCGTCGCCATGACCAACCTCGGCCTCGACAGCGATTGCTGCGGCGTGCTCTATCACGAGGAAGACCTGCTGACCCGGCCGCTCAAGATCGAAGGCGGGTTTTCCTATCCGCCCGTTGGTCCCGGTCTCGGGGTCGAGCTCGACATGAAGGTGGTCGAGCGGTGGAAGAAGCCGCCCGCGTGACGAAGGACGCATCCCATGCCTGATATCGAGTGGGCGAACCTGAAGGCGCACGAGCTTCGGGCGCTCGCAGCCGCGGACGCCGTCGTGATCGTTCCCGTGGGCTCGATCGAGCAGCATGGGCCGCATCTGCCGGTGCAGGTGGATACGCTGTTGGCGGGCGAGGTCGCGCGGGGCGCCGCGCGCCTGGTCTCCGGCAATGGCGCGCCCATCGTCGTCACACCGGTCATCTGGACCGGCCTCGCCGAGCATCACATGTCCTTCGGCGGCACGATCACCCTCGATTTCGAGACGTTCTTCGCGCTGATCCGCTGCGTCGTGCGCTCGGTCGCCCGGCACGGCTTCAAGCGCATCCTCTTGCTCAACGGCCACGGCGGCAATACGACGGCCCTCAACGTCATCGTCGGCGAGCTGACGCTCGAATTGAAGCTCCCGATCGTCACTGCGACGTACTGGCTGCTCGCCAAGGAGGCTTTCGGCAAAATCTTGGAGGCGCAGGCGAACGTGCGTCACGCCTGCGAGGCCGAGACCTCCATGCTGCTCGCGTTGAAGGGCGAGCTTGTCGATACCGACGTGCTGGCTGAGGCGCGCGGGCCGACCATGCCGGAGCTCTCCGAGTTCGTCAGCGACGGCGCCTATCGGTGGCGCCAGTTCGCGAGCCGCACGCACACGGGCGTCATCGGCGAGCCGGCGACGGCAAGCGCCGAGAAAGGCAAAAAGCTCCTCGCGGCCGCGGCGGAGAGCGTCGCCGATCTCGTCACCACGCGCGAGCTCTGGTCGTTGCCGATCTGAGACGCACTCACGGGGAGGAAGCAGGAATGTCCACGCTGGAATTCGAGATTTCCGAGTACGAGCGCCGCCTGGAGAAGGCCCAGCGCCTGATGGGCGAGCGCAAGATCGACGCCCTTCTCATCGCGACCTACTCGAATTTCCGCTACTTCACCGGCCATACCACCCACCGGTGGATGCAGGTCTCGGCGCCCACCTTCGCGATCGTGCCCAAGAAGGGCCGCCCCATCGCCCTCGTGCCGGGCATCGAAGCCGGGCGCATCTCGACCAATCCCTGGCTGGCGGAGTTCCGCACCATCAAGGGCTACGTCAACATCGGCGTGCCCGAAGTGGCGGGCGCGCTCCGCGACCTCAAGGTGGACCGCGGCACCATCGGCTGCGAATCCGGCCCTGGCTTCCGCCTGGGCATTCCGGTCGGCGACTTCATCGCGATCCAGAAGGCGCTGCCGCACGCCACGTTCGTCGATGCCAAGGACGTGTTCTGGGGCCTTCGCGTTCCGAAATCGAAACCTGAGCTCGATTATCTCGAGCGCGCGGTCAAGATGACGGACCAGGCGCTGCAAGACCTCTATCGCACGGCGAAGCCGGGCATGACGGAGAAACAGCTCTTCCAGCGGATGGTCGGCTCCGTGATGGCGGCGGGCGCCGAATGGCCGGGGTCCATTCCGGTCGGCTCGCGCTCTCCCGGCGAGGCACTTCCCGCGGACAGCCACTTGCGGCTGCAGACCGACCGCAAAATTAAAGAAGGCGACCTCGTCTGGCTCGACGCCGGCTGCATCTCGAACGGCTACTGGAGCGACTTCATGCGCATGTTCACGCTCGGCAAGGCGCAAGCGAAGTGGAAGTCCGCCTATCGCTTCATTTACGAGGCGACCCATGCTTGCATCGAAGAGGCAAAGCCGGGTGCGCCGGTCAGCAATTCGATCGCGCGCTTTCAAAAAATGGTCCGGGCGTCGCCCTTCGCCGAATTGGCCGACGGTCTCAAAGTGAAACGCATAGCGCATGGAGTGGGGCTCGATCTGATCGAGCCGCCTTCCTTGAGCTTCGACGACCAGACGATCCTTGAGCCCGGGACCGTGCTCACGATCGAGCCCAGCATCTACACGCCGGATGTCGGGTTTTTCATGATCGAGGAGGACGTGGTGGTGACGGAGAGCGGGCCCAAGATCATCTCCGACCCCGCCCCGCCGGAGTTGCGCGAAGTCGGCTAAGACACGCTGCTCGCCGCTTCCCGAAGAGCGACGCGACGCCGGACCGTCTCCCGGTGGAGAATGTAGAGGCCGCTGCCGACGACGAGGAGCGAGCCCGAGATCGTGAAGCGGTCCGGAAGATCGCCCCACACGAGATAGCCGACCGCGACGGCCCAGATCATGTTCAGGTACTTGAACGGCGCGACCAACGCGGCTTCCGCGATCCGCAAGGATTCGATCTGCAGGTAGTGTCCGACGCTGACCATGATTCCGGCCGTTCCCAAAAGGGCCACCTCCGTGAGGGAGGGGGCTCTCCACCCGAAAGGGGCGGAGGCAAGCGCCCCGACGATGCTGAAGGCAGTGGTGAAAAAGAGAATGGAGATCGAGGTCTCGGTCGTCCGGAGCCGGCGCGTGATGATGTCGCGGATGGCCGAGAGGAAGGTGGCGCCGAGGGCGAAGAACGCGGCCCAGCGGATCGCGTCGGGCGTCGGCCGGACGATCACCAGGATGCCCGCGAACCCGACGATCACCGCGGCCCACCGGCGCCACCCGACGTGCTCCTTGAGAAAATGAATGGCAAGGATCGTGACGAACAGAGGCCCCGCGAACATGAGTGCCGTGATGTCGGCGAGCGGGAGAAACAGAAGGCCGGTCATGAACAGAAAATGATCGGCCGTGAACGTCACCCCGCGCCAAATCTGGCCGTTCCAGTTCCGCACGCGAAGGGCGTGGATTCCGCCCGCCCTGTAAACAATCCAGAGCATCGGAAGGAGCATGAAGAGGGCGCGAATGAAGATGATCTCGCCGGCCGGTAGATCGGTCGTGAGGGCCTTGACGATGCCGTCCTGCACGGTGATGACGAATCCGCCCAACGCCATCAAGGCGATTCCTTTAAGGGGAGCCGAGGCGTCGGCGTCGGTGGCCATCGCGGTTTTCTCTAGGGGGAAGCATCGCATCGGGGCGACGCAACGTCGGGTGCCGATTAAAGGCTTTCGGCCGCGCAAGTCAATCCGGGGCTCCCGGATTCATGGACCTAGGCGAGCTGCCGCTGTCGGCGATACTGTTAGTCCCTCGCGCAAGTCCTGCCAGCCCAGGAGGAGGCCGACCGATGACCAAGACCACATGGAAGGGCGTGTTTCCCGCGGTGACCACGCAGCTCAAGGCCGACCAGTCGCTCGACCTGGCGGCGACGGGGCGCCATATCGAAATGCTGACCAAGGCCGGCGTGCACGGCCTCATCATGCTGGGCACGGTTGGCGAGAACACCGCCCTTACGGCGGAAGAGAAGCGCCTCGTTCTCGAATCGGCCGTCGCCGCTGCGCGCGGGAGGGTTCCCGTGCTTGCCGGCGTGGCTGAGACGTCGACCGCGCTCGCCTGCCGCTATGCGTCGGATGCCGAGCGCATCGGTCTCGACGGCTTGATGGTCCTGCCGGCGATGGTCTACCCGGCCGACGCGCGCGAGGCGACGACGCACTACCGCGCGGTCGCGGGGGCGAGCGGGCTGCCCATCATGATCTACAACAATCCGATTTCTTACAAAGTGGACCTGACGCCGGAGGTTCTGGCGTCCCTCACGGACGTGCCCAAGTTCGTCGCCGTCAAGGAATCCTCGGACAACCCCCGCCGGCTCACGGACATCGTGAACGTTTGCGGCGATCGCTACATCCTCTTTTCCGGGGTCGACGACCTCGTGCTCGAGAGCGTGCTGTTGGGGGCCGTCGGTTGGGTCGCCGGGCTGGTGAACGCGTTTCCCCACGAGACTATGCGCCTCTGGCAGCTGGCCTCCGCGGGCGAGTGGGAGAAGGCGCGGTCGCTCTATCGGTGGTTCATACCGCTCTTGCATCTCGACACCCACGCGAAGCTGGTCCAGTACATCAAGTTCGCGCAGGCCCTCGCCGGGCTCGGAACGGAGACCGTGCGGGCTCCGCGCTTGGCCCTCGCGGGCGAGGAGCGGCAGCGCGTCGAAGCCATCGTCAGGCGGGCGTTGGAGACGCGAGGCGCCCTCGCCGCCGAGGATCTGGTGCCGTTCCCGACGAAGCACCGGCAAGGCGGCTGACCCGAGGGCCCCCATGACCCAACATACGGTCGTCGTCGGCGCCGGGATCGTCGGCGTCTGTTCGGCTCTATCGTTGGCGACCGCCGGACAACGGGTGACCCTCATCGACCGTCAGGGCCCCGGCGAAGGCGCGTCCTTCGGCAATGCCTCGATTTTGGCGACGTGGGCCGTCGTCCCCGTGCAGACGCCGGGCATCCTCTGGCGGGTGCCCAAAATGCTGTTGGACCCGCTGGGACCCCTCGCCATCCGTTGGCGCTACCTGCCCAAGCTTGCGCCCTGGCTCCTACGGTTTCTCGCGGAAAGCACCACGGCGCGCGTGGAAGCGCTCTCGATCTCCTTGGGCGAGCTCATGAAAGGCGCGGTCGATGCCTTCAACCCTCTTCTTGAAGCCGCTGGTGCGAAGGGCATGATCCAGCGCGCAGGAAAAATCGAGGTGTTCGAAACGGAGAAGGGCTTCCATGCGCTGAAGCCGATCATGGACATCGAGCGCCGGCGCGGCGTCCGCATCGAAGAATTGGACGTCCACGAGCTCCGTCAGCTGGAACCGGGGCTGGCGCCCCTCTTCGTGCGGGCGCTGTTCTATCCGGACGTGGCCCACGTGGTCGACAATTACAGGCTGGTTCAGGTCCTTGCCGAGGCCGTCGTACGGCACGGGGGCGCCGTCGTGAAGGCCGACGTGCGGGGATTCGAGGTCGGGCCGGACGGGCCGAGGGCCGTGCTGACGGACGCCGGATCGCACCCTTGCGACCATGTGGTGATCGCCGCCGGGGCGTGGTCGAAGCCGCTCGCCGCCAAGCTCGGAAGCGCGGTCCCCCTGGATACCGAGCGCGGCTACCACGTGCACTTGCCCACGCCCGGCGTGTTGTTGCGCCACCCCGTTCATTCGAGCGAGCGCGCGGTCGCGATGACGCCGCTCGAAACCGGGATCCGTCTTGCCGGCACGGTGGAGCTCGGCGGACTCGACGCGCCCCCCGACTGGCGGCGGGCCGACATTCTTCTGAAATCGGCGCGCCCCTGGCTTCCCGGCCTCGAGACGGCGGGGATGACCCGCTGGATGGGGTTCCGCCCGTCCATGCCGGACTCGCTTCCCGTGATCTCGCGCTCGCCCGTCCATAAGAACGTCCTTTTCGCGTTCGGGCACGGGCACGTCGGCCTGACGCTGGCCGCGCGCACCGGGAAGATCGTCGCCGACATGGCGGCCGGTCGCGACCCCGGGATCGACCTCCGGCCCTATCGCGTCGACCGCTTTTGAAGGCGCCCCCGACGTTGATCGGCGGGAACGCGTCCTCTACCATCCGCACGGGAGACAGGCGCGTGACAGACGTATCCTCGCACACCTTCTTTTGCATCGACGGCCACACCTGCGGAAATCCGGTCCGCATGGTCGTCGGTGGGGGCCCTGCGCTCGAAGGCGCGACGATGAGCGAGCGCCGCCAGTATTTCATCGCGCATTTCGACTGGGTGCGCCGCGCCCTCATGTTCGAGCCCCGCGGCCACGACCTGATGTCCGGCTCCGTGCTCTATCCGCCCTTGCGGCCCGATTGCGACTTAGGCATCGTCTTCATCGAGACGACGGGGTGCCTGCCCATGTGCGGCCACGGCACCATCGGAACCGTCACCATGGCGCTCGAGCATGGGATCGTTTCGCCCCGCGAGACGGGCAAGCTCCGCCTCGATGCCCCCGCGGGCGTCGTCGAGGCGAGCTTCGAGCGGAACGGCCGGTTCGTCGAATCGGTCAGCATCCGCAACGTCGCGAGCTTCCTCCACGAGGCCGGCGTCCGGTTCGAATGCCCGGGCGTGGGCGAGCTCACGTGCGACATCGCCTACGGCGGAAACTTCTACGCGATCATCGAGGAGCAGCCCAACTATCCCGGGCTCGACGGGGTGAGCGTCGCCGATATCCTGCGCCTCAGCCCGCTCGTCCGCCAGGCGCTCAACAAAAAACTATCGGTGGTGCATCCCGAGGACCCGACCATCCGGAACGTCACCCACGTGATGTGGACGGGGCGCGCGCGCGACGCCCAGGCCCACGCCCGCAACGCCGTCTTCTACGGCGACAAGGCGATCGACCGCTCGCCCTGCGGCACCGGGACATCGGCCCGCATGGCGCAGTTGTTCGACCGCGGCGCCCTCAAGGTCGGCGACGCGTTCGTCCACGAAAGCATCATCGGAAGCCTGTTCCACGGCCGCGTGGACTCGGCCGAACCGCTTGGCAACCGCACGGCGATCCGCCCCGTCATCAAGGGCTGGGCGCGGACGACCGGGTTGAACACGATCTTCGTCGACGGCCGAGACCCTTACGCGCACGGGTTTCAGGTCGTTTGAGCGTAGTCGCCACTCCCGCGAAAGCGGGAGTCCAGACCTGGGTTCCCGCTTGCGCGGGAACGACGAAAATCAGTGCAGGCTGCCCTTCAACCGGCGCAAGAGCTCCTGAACGGCACCATGCTCGCCCGCCGGGAGGTTCCACGCAAGGAGCGCTTCGGCTGTCTCGATGGCCCGCTTCATGTTGCCCTGCCGGGCCTGCAGAACGGCGAATTCCTGCATCAAACCCGGCGAAACGGGTGCCAGCGCCATCATGCTTTCCACGACGCCTGCCGCGCGTGCGAAGTCGTCCTTCTGTAGCGCGCGGACCTTGATGTTGTTCTGCAGCCGCAAAAGGATGTCGCGGTCGTGGACGGCGGCGCAGTCGTCCGCCTTTAATTCCGCTCCGCTGCCCATCACCTCCTTGAGACGCTGCCGCAGCGCGGGCGCGTCCATCGGGCGCGCGCCGTTGAAGGGATCGACGATCAGGCGGTCGCCGGCCTGGGAGAGCTGGATCAGGAAGTGGGACGGAAAGTTCAACCCCTCGATCTCCCAGCCGCACGCGCGGGCCGCATGCATGCAGAGGATGCCGAGCGCGACCGGCAGCCCCTTGCGGCGGTCGATGACGCGAATCAAATTGGCGTTCTGCACATCCTCGTAGGTCTCGGTGTCGCCCGAAAACCCGTGATCCCGGTAAATGACCTGGGCGAGGATCGCGGCGCGCTCCGGAAGCGGCATGCGCGCCGGCGCTTGCTTGACCGTTTCCTCCGCAAGCGCCGCGAGGTAGCGGCGGTAGGTGGCGATATCGGCGTCCGGGCGGTCGAGCGCAGCCAGGACAAGCGCCGTGTCCGCGATATCGACCTGCGCGCCGGGGGCCGCGCCGACATTCCGCAGGTGCGCGAGAAGCGCGGGCCGATCCATCAGGCGAAACGCCCTCTAGTAGCCAAGGTCAAGGTTGACGCTGCGCGGCATCGTCTCGCCCCGAATGAACGCGGCAGTACTTTCGATCGCCATCGCGATCATGCGCCCGCGGGTCTCCGGAACGCGCGAGGCCTGGTCGCCCGTGCACACCACGTTCGGGAGGTGCTGCATGTTCGTCCGCGACGGCGTCGGGAAGTGATAGGTCGACGGGATCGCGTTTATGTAATGCCACCAGACGTCGGACGCGAACCCGCCGATCCGCCCCTCCGTGAGCGCCACGGAAAGAGGATGCTCCTGGATCAGATTGCCGCGCCCGATGTTGATGAGCAGGGCGCCCGGTTTCATGGCCCGGATGGCCGCGTCGTCGATGAACCCGGTCGTCTCCTCGGTCAGCGGCGTGACCACCACGACGATATCGCCCTCGCCGAGCATCGTGTGGAGGTCCTTCGGCCCGTAGAGGGCATCGACGAATTCGCTGCCGCCCTTCTCCGGGTGCCGGCGCAGCCCCACGACCCGCATGTCGAAGGCCTTGGCGCGCTTCGCGATCTTGGTCCCGATGGTGCCGAGACCGACGATCGCCATGGTCTTGCCTTCGAGCAGCATGCCCTGGTTCTCGGGCTCCCAGAACGCCGTCCAGCGGGCCTCGAGCACGTTCTCGTGGCGGACGATCAACTTCTTCGCCAGCGTCATGATCAACGCGAACGCATGCTCGGCGACCGGGATATCGTTCGCCCCTTTGGTATTGGCGAGCTGGATCCCGCGCTCCTTCAGGAGCTGGAACGGCATCTCCTGGACGCCCGTGTGGAGCCAGACGAGGGCCTTGAGCTGCTTGGCCTTCTCCCACGAACCGGCGGGCATGACCTGTCCGACGATCACGTCCGCATCTCCGATGTGATCGGCGATATCGGCGGCGCTGACCTCGTAGGGCGACAGCACGGGGCGCGGCTTCGGCGCCACGACCGCCGTGCCCGCGGGCAGCCCGGCACGAATCCGCTGGAGCTCGTCGGCCGGAGGGAACCAGGTGAGGAGGACTTTCATGACCGTTCGCGCCTCCCGTCAGTATCCGAGATCGAGGTTGATCTGGCGCTTCATCCGTCCGGTCGCGATGAATTCGGCCACGCTCTCGGTCGCCCAGTCGATGTGACGGTCGAGGACTTCGCGCACGCGTGCCGCCTGGTCGCCGCTTCCGATCACGTTCGGAAGGTGTTGGAGGTTCGTCCGCGACGGCACCGGGAAATGATAGGTGGCGGGAATCGCGTTCGTGTAGTTCCACCAGACGTCGGTCGCCAGCCCTGCCAGCCGGCCCTCGGTGAGCGCGCGATAAAGGGGATACTCCTGCACGAGATTGCCGCGCGCGATGTTGACGAGGAGGGCCGTCGGCTTCATCACGGCCAATGCCGCCGCATCGATGAAGCCGAGCGTCTCCTTGGTGAGTGGAGTCGCCAGAACGACGACATCGGCCTCGCCGAGAACGCGGTGGAGGTCCTTCGGCCCGTAGACCGCATCGACATTGGCCGCCGGTTTCTCAGAATTGCGGCGGATGCCGATCACGCGCATGTCGAATGCTTTCGCCTGGCGGGCGACGCGGAGGCCGATCTCGCCCAAGCCGAGGACGGCCATGGTCTTGCCTTCGAGCAGCACGCCCTGATTTTCGGTCTCCCAGAAGGCCGTCCATTTTGCGGCGCGGACATTGTTGTGTTTCATCACGATCTTCTTCGCAATCGCGAGGACCAGGGCCATCGCATGCTCGGCGACGGCGGACGCATTGGCGCCGCGATTGTTGGCGACCAGGATGCCGCGCCGCTTCAGCATGGCGAGGTCGAGCTCGTCGCAGCCCGCGTGCAGCCAGACGAGCGCCTTCATGTTCTCCGCCTTCTCCCAGATGCCCGGCGGCACCACGCGGGCGACGATGATGTCGACGTCCTTGACGATGTCGACATCGTCTTCATACGTGACTTCATAGGGAGACAGAACATCCCGCGGTTTCGGCGAGATTACCGCCGTGCCCTTCGGCAGCTTGTCGCGGACACGCTTGATTTCCGCTTCTTTGGGAAACCAGTTCAGCAGGACTTTCATGCCGGGATGCCCCTCAATGTCGTGATTATCGGGTGGTGAAAAACCAGGCGAGCAGACGCGTGGCGAGCGCGAAGTCGTCCATCTCCATGGCCTCGTCCGGGTTGTGGCTGCCGTTGGCGTTGCGGACGAAGATCATGGCGGCGGGCACGCCCACGTGGGCGAACTCGGCAGCGTCGTGGCCGGCGCCGCTCGGGATATCCATGGCGGCGATCCCGAGGGCCCGGCATCCCTCCATGAGCGTGCGGCGAAACGTCGCATCCATGACCGCGGGATGCTGCGTGGACACAGGCCCGATCTCGAACCGCACGCGGCGCTTTTTTCCGATCGCCTGCGCGTGGCGCTGAACCAGCTCCGCCATCTCCTGGAGCACGGTCTCGTCCTGGCTGCGAAGATCGATGCAGAAGCGCACTTCGCCCGGCACCTTCGAGAGTGCGTGGACGCTCGCGTCCGTATAAAGCTTGCCGACCGTGAAGACGAGATCGCCTCCTCTCGCGAGGACGCGCTCCCACGCCTGGTCCATCGCGCCGATGAAGTCGGCGGCCGCGATCACGGCGTCCTGCCGGTATTCGCGTGGCACGGCGCCGGAGTGCGTGTACGCGCCGATGCAGGCCGCGTCGCGCGCGCGCACTGTCCCGCGAATTCCCGTGACAACGCCGACCGGGTAGCCTTCGCGCTCCAAGACCGGCCCCTGTTCGATATGCAGCTCGACCCAGCCCTTGAGGCGCGACGGGGCAAGGTGCGGCGGGCTGGCGAAGAGGGCCTTGGGATCGAACCCCGACTGTTCCATGTGCCGGCGCATGCTGAGGCCGGTGTCCTGGCGAACCGCGGAATCGAGCTCTTCCTCGGAGAAGAGCCCGAGGGCCGCGCGGCTGCCGACATGGCCGCTGTGGCGGCCCGTGAACCAGCTCCCGACCTCCTCGGCGCGCGTGCCGACGACGGTGACGTCGCGCGCTAGTTTCGTTCCCGCGCGGCGGAATGCGGCGAGCGCCGCGAGCCCGGCGACGACGCCGGCCGCGCCGTCATAGTTGCCGCCGCTCGGCACCGAATCCAAATGCGAGCCCGTGAACCACGCAGGGGCCGCCCGATCCTCTCCCGGCAGCGTCATATAGAGATTGCCGGCGAAATCGGTCGACACGTCCAAATCGAGCGCGCGCGCGGCTTCCGTGCATATCTCGTGGGCGATCTGCTCGCCCTTGCCGTAGGAGTCCCGCACGACGCCCTTGCCGGACGGATTGCCGGTCCGTTCCTTCAGCTTCCGAAAGAGCCTATCCGCGAGCGCCATTTCAGTGTCGAGCGCGCGAGAAAGCTCATCCGTCCAAGAACGCTGCCCAGCCATAGAGGATGTTTCCAGATGATGTTCTGTGCGCGACACGTTAACGGCGGAAGCCAACGGGAGGCAAGGGCCAGAGCCGTCACCCCCGCGAAGTCGCGGAGTCCAGGGGCGAGCGACGGATCTTGCGTCCCTGGATTCCCGCTTGCGCGGGAATGACTGGGTCGCGTGTCCGGCTCACGGGTTTGTAACGGCGAATCCGCTCCCCGGAAACCGCCCTCTGTTGATCCTGCAACGGGCGGCTGTATCATGGCCGGAGCGAACCCAAGGGAGGCCAACCCATGCCAAACGATCTCGATAGCGACATCTTGAGTCTGACCCGGACGGCCGTTCCGCTGACGCGGCGCGGTTTCGTCGTCACTTCGCTCGCGACCGGCTTCACGATGGCGACCGGGCCGGTCTCGGCCCAGGCCATCACGACCGACGCGCAAGGCCTCACCGCCGGCGAGGTGAAGATCCCCACGGCCGACGGACAGATGCCCGCATACCGCGCCAAGCCCGCCTCGGGGTCGGGATTCCCCGTCGTGCTGGTCGTGCAGGAAATCTTCGGCGTGCACGAGCATATCAAGGACATTTGCCGCCGCTTCGGAAAGCTCGGCTACCTCGCCGTCGCGCCCGAGCTTTACGCCCGCCAGGCCGACGTGAGCAAGTTGACGAACCTCGACGACGCCCGCGCCGCCGCGGCCAAGGTCCCGGACAAGCAGGTCATGGGCGACCTCGACGCCGCCGCCAAGTGGTCGGGGACGGACGGCGGCAACGCCTCCAAGCTCGGCGTCACCGGGTTCTGCTGGGGCGGCCGCATCACCTGGCTCTATACCGCCCACAATCCGAAAGTGAAGGCCGGCGTCGCCTGGTACGGGCGCCTGGTTGGCGACAAGTCCGACATGTTCCCGAAGCACCCCATCGACGTGGTGGCGGACCTGAAGGGGCATGTGCTCGGCCTTTACGGCGGCGCCGATTCCGGCATCCCCAACGACACGGTCGAGAAGATGCGGGACGCGCTCAAGGCAGCGAAGCAGTCGAGCAAGATCATTCTCTACCCGGACACGCCCCACGGCTTCCACGCCGACTATCGGCCGAGCTACCGGGCCGAGCAGGCGAAGGACGGCTGGGACAAGCTCCGGGACTGGTTCCAGCGGCACGGCGTCGCGTGAGGAAGCGAGCGGTCAGCATTCAGCAATCAGCCCGAATGCTGAGGGCTGACCGCTGATGGCTCACTTCGCCGCCAAATCCTTGTGCCAGGGAAGCGCGCCCAGGCCCCAATAGAGGCTCTTCGCCTGCTGGTAGACGCGGACGCCCTGCGGGCCCTTCTCGCGCCCGATGCCGCTTTCCTTGAAGCCGCCGAAGGGGCAGGCGACCGACGACTGCCGGTACGTGTTGATCCAGACGGTGCCGGCGTCGAGCGCGCGCGCCGTCCGCCAAGCCTTGCCGAAGTCGCGCGTCCAGACGCCCGCGGCGAGGCCGAAGACCGTGTCGTTCGCCTGTGCGAGAAGGTCGTCTTCGTTCTTGAACGGCAGCACGCACAGCACGGGTCCGAAGATTTCCTCCCGGCACGGCGTCGCGTTGTTGTCGAGGCCGGTGAAGATGGTCGGCGTGTAATAGGCGCCCTTGGCGAACGCCGCGCCTTCCGGCCGCTTGCCGCCGATCTCGATCT
Source organism: Rhodospirillales bacterium (assembly GCA_009694195.1). Taxonomy (GTDB): domain Bacteria; phylum Pseudomonadota; class Alphaproteobacteria; order Rhodospirillales; family SHVQ01; genus SHVQ01. The sequence continues at coordinate 55,664 of SHVQ01000011.1, read as the reverse complement.
TGCCGCCCTCGGCCACGCCCTTGGCGACGTACCCCTCGATCCGCTCGCGGTCGCGGAAGGACGAGCACGGGCCCAGCATCGCCTTTTCGTCGGGCGGGAGGCCGATCCGGATGCGGCTCGTGTGCTCGACCAGACGCTTGAGAAAGTCCTTGAAGATCGATTGCTGGACGAAGAGCCGCGTGCCCGTCGTGCACGACTGGCCCATGGAGCTGAAGGCCGCGTAGGGGATGCCGGGGATCGTGAGATCAAGGTCCGCGTCCTCGAAGACGATGTTGGGCGACTTGCCGCCGAGCTCCAGGAGCGCCGGGATCAGGCGCTTCGCCGCCATCTCGGCGATGGCGCGCCCCGTCGCCGTGCCGCCGGTGAAGGAGACCATGCCGGTCTTCGGATGCTCGATCATGGCGCGGCCGACCTCGCGGTTTCCGGGCAGCACGCTCAAGAGGCCCTCCGGCAGGCCGGCATCGACGAACGCGCGGCCGAGCTCGAGCGAGGAGATCGTGGTGATTTCGGACGGCTTGAGCACGCAGCCGTTGCCGGCGGCGAGCGCGGCGGCCAGCTTCTGCGCGCCCAGCGTGAGCGGCGAGTTGTAGGGCGTGATGCAGGCGATCACGCCGAAGGGCTCGTAGACCGTCATCGACATGAAGTTGCCGCGGGCCGGCGTGACTTCGCCCTCAAGTGTCTCGCAGACGGCGGCGAAGTAGCGGATGATGCCGGCGGTGCCGACGACCTGCTCGCGGCATTCGCCGATGGTCTTGCCGTTGTCCAGCATCTGGGCGCGGGCGAGCGATTCCTTCCGCTCCATCACGACGTCGGCCGCGCGGTGGAGGATGGCGGCCCGCTGGTGGCCCATCATGTTGCGCCAGGCGGGCTTGCGCGCGGCCGTCCACGCGGCGTCGCAGGCCTGGTTCACTTGCTCGACCGACGGCGTTCCGATCTCGTCGATGACGCTTCCGTTGGCGGGATTGATGCCGTTGAACGGCTTTCCCTTGCCGTCGACCCATGCGCCGCCCAATAGAATCTGTCTCGCCATCTAAGTCCCTCCTTGAGTCCGGAATCGTCACCCCCGCGAAAGCGCGGGGTCCAGGTTACAGCTACAAGACTGGATTCCCGCGCCTTATCCTGAGCCGCGCGCCTCTCCTTCGAGACGCTTCGCTCCTCAGGATGAGGCGCGCGAGTCGAAGGACGCGGGAATGACGCATGAAGACAGGTGCGCGTCGCGTCAGGCGCGTCCGACGAGCCCCTCTTTGATCAGGTCCTGCATCGTGCTCTTGAAAATGTCGAGCATGCGGCCGATGTCGTCGTCCGTGTGGGCGAGCGACGTGACCCCGCCGAGATAGGACATGAGGTCGGCGCCACGCGTGCGCAGGCCCTTGCGGAAGGCCTTCACGGTTTCCTTGGGCACGCCCTTGAATTGCGCGGCCGTGAGCCCCGCGAGCCCTCGCTGATCGACTTTGCCGAAGTAGAGATGGAATGTCGAAGACTCGCCGTAGACGACGCCCGCGACCTGGTGCTCGTCCAAGGTCTTCTGCATTCCGTCGCGCAGTTTCTTGGCCATGGCGTCGGCGTGCTTCTGCGGCTTGCCCGTCTTGATGATGTTGAGCGCGGCGACGGCGCCCGCAGCGACGAGCGGGTTGCCGTTGAACGTGCCCTTGTGGGTCACGCCCGGTTGCTTCCCCTTGAACTTCACGGTCGGATCGAGGAGTTGCATAACCTCCTCGCGCCCGCCGACGGCGCCGCCCGGAAGCCCGCCGGTCAGCACCTTGGCGTAGGTCGTCATGTCCGGCTTGACCCCCGAAAGCGCCTGGATGCCGCCCGGGCTCCAGCGGAAACCGGAGATCACTTCATCGAGGATGAACACGCATTTGTACTTGTCGGCGAGCGCGCGGAGATCGCGCAGAAACTGATGGGACAGCGGAACCGTGCCGTAAGAGGCGCCGGACGCCTCGCAGATGATCGTGCCGATGTCCGGGTTCTTCTTCAGCGCGTCTTCCACGCGTGCCGCATCGGTCGGAACGACGACCGTGGACGAGATCGCTTCCGGCGGCAGCCCGAGGCTCGGGGATTCGTTGTAGGGCTCGGCCGTGCCGACGGTCACGTAGTCGTGCCAGCCGTTGTATTGCGTCTCGAAGCGGAGAACCTTGCTCTTGCCCGAGAATGCGCGGGCGATGCGGATCGCGAGCAGCGTCGCCTCGGTGCCGCTGGCGACGAAGCGGATGCGCTCGGAGGCCGGGAACATGCCCTGCACCAAGAGGCCCCATTCGACTTCGCCCTCGTGGCAGTTGGCGTGGAAGACGCCGTTCTCCACCTGCGTCTGGATCGCCTTGACGACGTCCGGGTGGCCGTGGCCGAGCAGCATGGACGCGCTGCCCATGCCGAAGTCGACGTATTCCTTGCCTTCCACATCCCACATGCGCGAGCCCTTGGCGCGCGCGATATACTGCGGATAGGGGGCCGCGTAGCGGAGCTCGTGCGAAATTCCGCCGGCCAGGACCTGGCGCGCCTTCTTGAACAGCTCTTCGGAATTGAGCGACGCTTTCTTCTCGGATGCCGGCATGGGATGTTCCTCGGGGGTTTGGTGGACGGATACGTAATCTGGATGATTCATCTCACCACCATTCGCGGAGCTTGGCAATTCCCGAGAAAATCGCGATAGGTCCAGGCGCTATGAAGCGGTAGGTCCAGGCGCGATGAAAAAACAGCAGCGGGCGACGGGAACCAATCGCTGGGCCGAGAGCGTGCTCCTCCTCCTCGGCCACGGGTCCGCGCTCGATCCCATTTCCGACCGCACGTTCAAGCGTCACGCAGCGGCGTTGGCCGCGCGCAACCTCTTTGCCGAAGTCCGGTCCATGACGCTCTCCGAAGCGGAAACGTTTCCGGCGGCGACCGCGGGGCTCGGCGACCGCGAGGTCTACCTCATGCCGATGTTCATGTCGGAAGGGCTCTCGGTGCAGCGGGCGGTCGGCGAGGCCATGCGCTTGCTGGCGCGGGAGCGGGGATCGTCCGCGCGCGCGACCCGCGTGTGCCGGCCGCTCGGGCTGTCTGCCGAGATCGCCTCGCTCATCGTCGCGCGCGCCCGCGGCTTGGCTGCGGAGTCCGGATCGGCTGCGGAGTCGCTTGTCCTGGTCGGGCACGGATCGCCCCGGGACTCGGCTTCGCGGGAGGCAATCGCCTTGCAGGCGAAAGCGATCGCGGGCCGCCGGCTGTTTCAGGGCGTCAGCATGGCCTTGTTGGAGGAACCGCCCGCGCTCGGGGACGTTCTTCAAACGCTGAACGGGCCGGTCGTCGTGGCCGGCTTCTTCGCCTCGGCCGGCCGGCACGCCGCGGAGGATGTCCCTCGCGTCATCGGCACATATGAAGGCGGCCCGATCCGCTACACCGGCGCGATCGGCGAGGACGCCGAAATTCCAGAGGTGGTTCTCCGCGCGGTGGCGGAGGCCGACGCGAGCCGCTCCGTTTAAGCCCGGCGTCACAAGGCCGGGCTCGCTTCACTGGCTACTTAAATCGCTCCGTGTCATCTGCGATCCCAGCGTCTCGGCGACGGCGGTTGCCAACAGGTGCGCGATGCACCCGCAGCCAAGGTCGTTCATGTGAAGGCCGTCCGGATCGAGCACGCGTGGCGCTTTCTCTCCGCCCGCGCGCGACCAATACTGCATGACGGCAAATCTTGAGAAGAGACCCACCCGCTCTTCTTCAGCGACGCGACGGGTGGCGGCCACGAACTCCGCATGGCGGGGCTGGGCGATGACGCTCGGCGCATACTGCGCATCCATGAGGATGACATCCACGCCGGCCGCCTTGAGTCTGCGAATGCCGTCGCTGAGGACGCGCACGTATTGGGCCGTGTCCTCCCGCCTGAGCAGCTCGTTCGTGCCCGCCTGCCAGATGACCAGATCGGGCTTATGGGCGAGCACGTCGCGGTCGAGCCGGGCGACCATTTGCCGGGTGGTCTCGCCGCCGACCCCCTTGTTGAGGACGCGCACGCGGGCGTTGGGAAACAGCGTTGCAAGCTCGGCGGCGAGCCGGTTGGGATAGCCCCACTGGGGGGCGCTGGCCCCGGCGCCCGAGGTGGACGAGGACCCGAACGCGACCACGGTGACCGGCTGTCCGGCCGCCACGCGGTCGCGCAAACCGGTGAGCGTGGTGCCCAAGCGCGGCATGTCGCGCGGTGCCGTGCTGGCCGCCGTTTGCGACGCCGAATCCGCGGGTGCGGGGGGAAGCGCCAGGAATACGGAAAAGGCCGCGGCGATGAGCCGAAAGGACGAAAACTTTCGCCGACGAACGTTGTCGCAGAAGGCCATGGAAAGCCGGATCACGCTACATGCCCGCGTCGAATATAGGGGCGTCGCGTCCTTTGCCAATCCCAATGATCGTCAAGGCTTGGGGCGTGCCGCAAGGTCGACCCCTGCTGCCCGCACGATCATATCGGCGAGGAGGTCTCCGATGCAGCGATGGACGAGGTCGGCGTTTTGCTTTTGGGCTTCCCGGTCCGTGCTGGTCAGATTGATCATCCCGTCCTGCGACAGGCGAACCATGATTTCGTGGCGGCGGAACAAGAGCACATCCTTTTCCTGCGCGATCCAGTGCATCTGATCCTTGTAGGGGCCGGTGTTGACGAGCGTCATGCTGGCGGGGCTGTACTGCATATCCATCAGGATGACATCGATGTTGGCGCTGTTGAGCATGTCGATGCCGTGGGCCAAGGTCTCGCCGAAGTCGTCCACGTCGACCAACCGCACCGCTTCGACCGTGCCCGTCTGCCAGATGACAAGCGCCGGTCTCTCGGGGATGACCTCGCGCTCGAAACGGCCGACCATCGCCTCGGCCAAGGTTCCCCGCTCGGCCTTGGTGACAACGCTCACCTGAACCTCCGGGAGGTGTCGGGCGAGCGCCCGTTCAAGCTGCAGCGGGTAGGCGTTGCCCGGCTGGCTGACGCCGGCGCCGGTCGATGATGCGGTGCCGACGACGACAATGTGAAGCTGGCGTGGCCCCGACAGCGCGGCGGCGGCATGGGGAAGGTCGGCGTCCACATAGACGAGGCCTTCGGGGACGGCGCAGCGGGAGTCGGCCGCCCACGCGGAGGGCGCAATCAAGAGCCCGAGCGCGACGGCTGGGTCCACCCCTACCCAACATCGCCCCCAGGCCGTAGTCTCCGCGCAACGTCGGTCCCGGGGCAAATTTCCATGACTGCGGTCATCGTCGGCGTGTTTCTCGCGACCTACGCCGGCATGGCGTTGGGCCGCGTCCCCGGCCTCAAAATCGACCGCACGGGCATCGCCCTCATGGCGGTCGCCGTGCTGCTGGCGGCGGGCGCCCTCGACCTCGGTGCCGTCGGGCGCGCGATCGACGTGCCGACGCTCGTCCTTCTGTTCGCGCTGATGATCCTCTCCGCCCAGTTCGCGATCGCCGGTTTCTACGACCGCTGCGCCGCGGTCATCACGGGGGCCGAGGCAAGCCCGAAGGCGTTGCTTGCGCTCACCGTCGCCATCGCCGGCGGGCTTTCGGCCGTGCTCGCCAACGACGTCGTGGTGTTCGCGATGACGCCGCTTCTCTGCGCGGGCATCCGCGGCCGCGGCCTCGATGCGCGGCCCTTCCTGATCGGGCTCGCCGGCGCCAGCAACGCGGGCTCCGCCGCGACCGTCATCGGCAATCCGCAGAACATCCTGATCGGCCAGCTCGGCGGGCTCGACTTCTGGAAGTTTCTCTACGTTTGCGGCATCCCGGCGCTCATCGCGCTCGGCATCGTCTATGCCGTCGTCGCGATTGTCTGGCGCGACTCCCTCGCGCGTGCGGCGCCGGCTCCGGCCGCCCCGGCCCCCGTCGCGGTTCACCGCTGGCAGGTGGGGAAAGGCATCCTCGCGACGCTGCTGCTCATCGGCATGTTCGCGACCCCGCTGCCGCGCGAAATCGGGGCGCTCGCTATCGCCGCCGCTCTCCTCGCAAGCCGCACGCTCGCGAGCCGCGAGATGATCGGCGCCGTCGATTGGCACCTGCTCCTGTTGTTCGCCTGCCTGTTTTCCGTGACGGCGGCGTTCGCCGGCACCGGGATCGCCGCCGACGGGCTCGCCTGGCTGGCTGCGCGCGGGTTCCTGCCGGAGACGCTCGCGATCCTGGCGCCGCTCGCGCTCGTGCTCGGCAACACCATCGGCAACGTTCCGGCCGTCATTCTCTTGATGGCGGTGTGGCCGAGCCCTGGCGAGGGCGCCTTGTACGGCCTCGCGCTCCTTTCGACGCTCGCCGGAAATTTCTTGCTCGTCGGCAGCATGGCGAACTTGATCGTTGCCGAGCGCGCGGCGGCGGCCGGCGTGGCGCTGAGCTTCCGCGACTTCGCCCGCGCCGGAATTCCGATGACGCTCGCCTCCATGGCGGTCGCCGTCGTTTGGCTTGGCGTGCTCGGCTGGATGCCCTGGCGGTGAGTGGCGTCCCACACATCGCCTGACCATTTTCCCCAATGGCCGAATGGCATACGCGTTAATACTCGTTAAAGGCGATTCCAAGGCGGGTGTTTCGTCCGTTGCGCGAAGTCTGATGCGCTCCCGTCTTCACCAAAAGGACCTGCCGGAACAGGCGGCAAATAGGTGGGAGATGGAAGGCGTCGGCCGCGCGCGGTGGCCGAAGGCCGACTGCAAAGGGGGCTGCAATGCATTCGTTTTCTAGCGGTGACATTGATTGCAGCAGGCTGCGCGGGGATTGTGGGATATGAACCCCTCGGCCTTGAAAAGGCCGACAGGTCATACAAGACCTATCCCGTCGTCTTCACAATCGGTAATAACCAGCAGCGGGCAACGATTTACTACAAAGCGACTGAGCACCAAGGCCGGGTCAAAGCCTGTGGCTATTTGCTGAGCCGCGAACTGACTGGGTATGGCGTTCGCATGGCGAATAGCCTTCTCGATGCGGGCACGTTCTCACTTGGAGATGACGCCATCGGGCCGAGTGCATTCGTGCGTCTGAAGAATACTGGCCGCGACGACTATGACGCCGAGGCTTATTGCGTTCTCTTCAACACACTTTGGAAGGACCTATATTCGACCGCGAGCCCTAAGTTCGGCGCGCAGTACCAACGTGTCATTTACTGAGCTCCGTTCCGCGGCCATCCAGATTTTCTGTGGCTTTCGGCGACCAACGACGGAACGCATCCGTGCGCGCTCTGATTCGAGCCCGCCCTACCGCCAGGCGCCCCGCGTGTCGATCACGGTCTTGTCTTTGAGGCGCGCGCGGTCGATCGCCTTGAAGGCCCGGTGGTCGGCCAAGAGGACGATGACCTGCGCCTGCGTCAGGGCCTCATCCAGGCTCACGAGGCGAAGGCGCGGGAGATTGCGGAGCGTTTCCGGCAGCGTCTGGATGTGCGGCTCCACGGCGAGCACCCGTGTCCCGTTGCCGAGGCCGGGGCCGTGCGCGAGCTCGCGCACGATCTCGACGGCCGGGCTCTCCCTGAGGTCGTCGATGTCCGCCTTGTAGGCGAGGCCGAGGCACGCGATGCCGGCGGCCTTCCGTTGCAGGGCGGCCTTCCGGACCAATTCGACCACCTGGCCGGGCTTCGAATCGTTGACCGCGCGCGCGGTTCGCATGAGCGGCGTCGCGTCCGGCGCCGCGTCGATGATGAACCACGGGTCGACGGCGATGCAGTGGCCGCCGACGCCCGGGCCCGGCTTCAGGATGTCGACGCGCGGATGATGGTTGGCGAGGGCGATCGCTTCCCAGACGTCGATCCCGAAGCGTTCGCAGACGAGCGAAAGCTCATTGGCGAAGGCGATGTTGACGTCGCGGAACGCATTCTCGGCGAGCTTGACGAGCTCGGCCGTGCGGGCGGTCGTCGTCAGGCACTTGCCGCTGATGACCAGCCCGTAGAGCTCGGCCGCGCGCTCCGCGCAGCGCCGGCTCACCCCGCCGACCACGCGGTCGTTGCTGACGAGCTCCAGCAGCACCCGGCCCGGCAGCACGCGTTCCGGCGAGTGAGCGACCTGGACGTCGGCGTCCTCGCCGGCCGAATGGGGGAACGAGAGATCGTGGCGTTGCTCGGCGAGCCAGCTGCAGACCTGTTCGCTGGTCCCGACCGGCGACGTGGACTCGATGACGACGAGATCGCCCCGCTTGAGCACGGGCGCGAGCGCGGCGGTCGCGTCCTTCAAATAGGAGAGGTCGGGCTTGTGGCCGTCGGTGAACGGCGTCGGCACCGCGACGATGAAGGCATCGGCTGCGACCGTCCGCGTCGACGCGCGGAGCCTCCCGGCCGCGACCGCGCCGCGGACCAGGATGTCGAGATCGGGCTCGACGATGTGGACCTTGCCCTGGTTGATGAGATCGACCGTGCGCTCGTTCACGTCGACGCCGACGACGTTGAGCCCGCGGCTGGCGAACACGGCCGCAGTCGGCAAGCCGACGTAGCCGAGGCCGACGACGGAGATCGTCCTAAACGGCGGCTTCACGCAATATCTCCTTCAGAATGCGCTGGCTCGCCGTGCCGTCGCCGTAAGGGTTGTGGGCCCGGCTCATGGCGGCATAGGCGCCGGGGTCGTCGAGCAGGCGCGCGCTTTCGCCGACGATCGCGGTCTCGTCGGTGCCGACGATTTTGACCGTGCCGGCGGCGACCGCCTCCGGCCGTTCCGTGACCTCGCGCATGACGAGAACGGGCTTCCCAAGCGCCGGCGCCTCCTCCTGGATTCCCCCGGAATCGGTGATCACAAAGTAGGCCTTTTCCATGAGATAGACGAACGGAACGTATTCCAGCGGCTCGATCAGGCGGATGCGCGGGTGATCCTTGAGAATGGCGAACACGGGCTTCCGCACATTGGGATTCAGGTGCACCGGGTAGACGATATCGGCGTCGCCGCGGTCGGCGAGCGTTCGCAGCGCCCGGCAGATGCGCTCGAAGCCGGGCCCGAAGTTCTCGCGCCGGTGTCCGGTCACCAGGATCAGGCGCCGGTCGGCGCCGAAGTCCTTGAAGCGAGTCTCCTGGTCGTGGCGTAGCGCCGCATCGTCGCGAAGCAGGCCCACCACCTCCATGAGCGCGTCGATCACCGTGTTTCCCGTCACCACGATGCCGGCCGCCGGCCGCCCTTCGGCCAGCAAGTGCCGGCGCGCAGCTTCCGTCGGCGCGTAATGGCGATCGGCGAGCGCGTCCGTAAGCTTGCGGTTCATTTCCTCCGGGTAGGGGGCATAGATGTTTCCCGTGCGCAGTCCCGCCTCCACGTGGCCGACCGGAATTTTCCGATAGAACGCGGCGAGGGCGGCCGCCAGCGTCGTCGTCGTGTCGCCGTGCACGAGCACGCGCACCGGGCGGAACTCGTCGAGCACGGGAAGCAGCCCGCCGAGGACAAGCGACGTGATCTGGGCGAGGTCCTGGTTGTCCTGCATGATGTCGAGATCGTAATCCGGCCGGATCCGGAAGATCGCGAGCACCTGGTCGAGCATGCCGCGATGCTGGGCCGTCACGCAGACGCGCGATTCGATTGCGGACGCGGACGCGAGGGCCTTGACGACCGGCGCCATCTTGATCGCTTCGGGCCGTGTTCCGAAAACGCTGAGAACGCGCATTCACGCCGTCCCGTCGGCAAATTCGCCGGTTGATCCTCGCCCGAGAGGATTGGATATCGTGGGCGCCGCGATTGCGCAAGAACGGCTTTCCGTCCGCACGCCGAAGGCTTATGTTGGTCCCTTCGGAATTTCGAGGTCGACGCCGTGCCGAACGCGCCGTTGTTGCGGGCCCTCCTCGTCGCACTTCCTCTTGCGTTCTGCTGCCTTGCGAAAGAGGCCGCGGCGGAGGTCCAGCTTGCGTCCCACCGTGCAACCTACGCCCTTTCGCTCGACGCAGCCTCCAAAGGCGGCCGGTTCACGGGCGTGCGCGGCACGATGTCGATGCAGCTCGAGCGGACGTGCGAGGGATGGATCGTCGGCCAGAACATGCTGATGGCGGTCGCGACAGCCGAGGGCGAAGAAGTCAAACAGGGCGTGCGCTATACGGGGTGGGAGTCGTCGGACGGGCTTCGCTTCCGCTTCGTCGGCCGCTCGCAGACGGACGGCAAAACGACCGACTCGAAGGGCGAAGCCAAAGTGCCGGAGGCAAAGGCAAGTGGCGCGGCCGTTTTCACGCACCCGGAATCGAAGACGGTCAACTTGCCGGCGGGCACGCTGTTTCCGGTCGCGCACACCGTCTGGCTGATCGAGCAGGCGGCGGCGGGCAAGCGGCAAGCGCCGGCGACGGTGTTTGACGGTGCCGGCGGCGAGGGCCCGCAGAACGCCAGTGCTTTCATCGGAAACAAGGTCGAGCCCATGCAGCACGGCAAGGTCGCCAGGGGGCCGTTGACGGATCGCCAGGGCTGGCGCATGCGCCTTGCTTTCTTTCCCGCCGAAAGCAATACGCCGGCACCGGAGTACGAGGTGGATGCGCTCCAGATCGACAATGGAGTCGTCCCGCGCCTGGTCATTCACTTCCCGGAATTTTCGGTCGCCATGGATCTGGAGACCATCGAGCCGATTGCGGCGCCTTCGTGTTGACGTCGGAGGAGGCCCGGTCAAGAGGAGGCGAGCGGTAAGGGACGAGGAGGGGAGGGGGTCATTCGCAATCCGGTTGAGAAGGTGGAGTAGGTGCGGTTGCTCGGGCGGGGAACCGTTGTCGCGCTCGCCTGTCTGTTTCTTGGGCTGATGCCGACGGATTCGCAGGCCCAGTCCGAGGCGGCGTTCGTCGGTCTGCACATTCAAGGGGTGTCGCCCGAGGTCACCGCCGCGCTCGGCTTGCCGGCGCAAAAAGGGGTGCTGGTGCGCGACGTGGCGCTCGGGGGGCCGTCCGACAAGTCCGGATTTCAGCGGGGCGATATCATCCTGAAAATCGGCGGCGCCGAAGTCGGCGAGGTCGATCAGGTGGTCAAAGTGGTCGGCGCCCTCAAGGCCGGTCAGAAGGTGCCGGTCGCCGTGCTGCGCGGGCGCAAGCCGCTCGACCTCACGTTGGAAACCGGACGCTGGCCGGAGCAGTGGCGCGTGGCCAAGGATTCCTTCGGGACGATCCCTGAGGCCGGGCTCACGCTGGTCGCGCTCACCGCCAAGGTGCGCGAAGCCTTCAACGTGCGCTGGGGCTCGGTCGGCGTGGTAATCAGCCTGGTGGACGCCGACAAGGCCCAGAACATGGACCTCCAGCGCGGCGAGATCATCGTTCAGGTCAATCAGGAAGACGTCTGGCTTCCGGAACAAGTGCTGGCGAAGTACCGCGAGGCGAAGACGCAGGGGCGAGAAAAGCTGTTTCTTCTGATCGACGGGCCGAACGGATTCCGGTTTTCGCTGTTGCCGATCCGCTAAGCCCGACCCGTTCAGCCTTTCCGCGCCGCCGCCACAAGCCGGCGGAACGTGTCCAGGTCGATGGCGCCCGGAACCAGCTCATTGCCGATGATGAACGCGGGCGTTCCTTCGATTCCCAAGGCCTGGGCGAGAGCTCGGTTCTTGTCGATCATGGTTTCGATCGCGGGATCGGCCATGGCCTTCTCGAGCTTGGGCACGTCGAGGCCGACGCTGCCGGCGATCTGAAGGATCTTGCTGGTCGGCAGGCTGCCTTTCGTTTCCATGAGTGCGGTGCGGAAGGGCACATACTTGCTCTTGTCCATCCTCCAGGCCGCGAGAGCCGCGCGCGTGGCGCCGACGGATTCAGGCCCGAGGATCGGGAGCTCCTTGAGCACGTAGCGGATCTTGGGGTCGCTTTTCAGCAGATCGTTGACGACGGGGAAGACGCGCTTGCAGTACCCGCAGCGGTAGTCGAAGAACTCGACGACGGTCACGTCGCCCTGCGGATTGCCGGCGACGGGAGTCGCCGGGTCGTTCAGGAGCTCGTTGCGCTTCGCTTCGAAGGCTTCCGCGGTCTGCCGCTTGGCTTCCGCTTCCTGCTTTTCTCGAAACGCGCTGATCGCGTCCATCAGGACGTCCGGGTTCTCGCGGAGATACTCGCGCACGATCTCCTCGACCGCCTTCCGTTGCTCGGGCGTGAAGGCGCCTCCCGCGGATTGACTCCGGGCATTTTCGAGCGGAAGCGCCGTTCCGATCGCGACCGTAACGACAACGAAAGCGAGCTTGGCAAGCATACGCACGATCATAAAACGGACTCCGAATGGTCTTTCAGGGACGAATGATGCGTCACCTGCCCGCAGGCAACAAGCAGATTAAACGTTCGCGCCGGTTTCCATCACGAAGATGTGACGCGGCTACCGGGAGAGCTGGACGCCCGCGACGTGGGCGACGGCCGTCTTCGGGCTCGCGACGACGGCAACGCCGATGAACATCAATCGCGCCGTCGAGGGATCGTCTTCCGGCCATGCCCCGGCGTAGAGCTGGGCGAGGTCGACGGTTTCCAGCCACCAGTTTCGACTGTTCTCGCGCCCGCCGCGCACCGTGTAGGTGGGCCATGCGCGACCGTCGTCGGACGCCGCGAGCGTGCCGCGATTAAGCGCCGAATCGCCCCAGGTGAGGGCCAGAATGCGATCGTGCGCGGGCAGGCTGGGCCCCGACCATCGCGAGCGCGATGCACCGGATTTCGTCTGCCCGCCGCGAAATCCGACAATCAAACGCACGGGATGTTGACCTTGGCCATGGGCGTCCACGTTCCACGACCAGCTTAGATAGGGCGTCGTCAGCAGACTCGCGTCGACCCGCCGGACGGCATAGACCTCCTGATCGCCCGAGGTCACCTTGAGAACCGGGATGCCTTCGTACTCGATCACCGAAAAGCGCGCTTGGGCAGCCCCTCCCGCGATAACCCAGCCGCTCGGGAGGGACTGGGTGGAGAAGCCGGGCGCAGGCCCCAGCACGTCGAGCTTTCCATCCGGCTCGACCATGGCCGTCTCTTCGGCACAGCCGATGAGCATGAGTGCCCAAGCGAATGCGAAGAAGCGGCCGCGCGCTAGAAGGCGCCGGAGCCACGGCTGGAGAGGAACGAGCATGAACGCGCGCTTATCTGCCGTCTTTTATTTCCTTCATTCGCCGATCCGCGGCGTCGAAAATGTCCTGCGCCTGCAGCCACGCCGGCGTATTGGGCTCCAGGAACCGCTGCGCCCGTTCCGCCAGGCCGCGGGCATCCCGCATCTTGCCTTGAAGCAGAGCTTCCTCCGCGAGGGAGACCGTGCTCAGACCGGTTTTCCCTTGGCGGCCGTAGGCGATCGCCAGGTGTCGCCAGGCGCTCGAGGTGTCGCGTTCGCGCGCCAGGCTCATGCGCAAATTCTCGATCGCCTGATCGAGCAGACTCTCATCGTTGAGCTCGATCTGGACGTGCGCGAGATCGCGGCGGAGGAGGGCGTTGTTCGGAAGCAGGCTGACGGCCTTTTCGTACGCCGGGAGTGCCTCCGCGGCGCGGCCGTTCTCGAACAGCATCTGTCCCTTGAGCTCGTGGAAATAAGGATCGTTCGGAGACTCTTGGATAAGGCCGTCGATCAGCGGCAACGCCATGCCAAGGTCCGGCTTCCGATAATAGGCGAAGGCGCGCGCGTATCGGGCCTCGACCCGGGGGTCGCCGTCCTTATAACGGGCGAGCGTGGTCGGAACGGACTCGATATAGGCAAAGAGCTTGGCCCGCACCCGCTGGAACATCGCGTCATACTCCGGACGCGGCTGCGCGTTCGAGTTTGGCGAACGCGCAATGTGTGCGGCCGCCGCCTGGACGCGTTCCTGGGTGATCGGGTGGGTGCGGAGGTACGGGTCCTGGCGCTCGATGTTGAGCAGCTCCTGGTCTTCCAGGATCTTGAGGAACTCGAAGAGGCCCCTGGCCGACTGACCGGTCTTGTCGAGAAACGAAAACGCCGCTTGATCGGCCTGGCCTTCCTGATCCCGGCTGTATTGAAGGAAAGAGCGTATGGACGACGACTGGCCGCCGAGAATGAGCGCGGTCCCGACGTCCCCGCGGCCCGTCGCCGCGCCGACGCCCGCCCCGAGAACCATGGCCAAAATCGAAGCCGCCGCCGTGTTCTGGAGCTGGGAGTGGGTTCTCGACAAGTGCCCGCCGGCGATGTGCCCGGTTTCGTGGGCGATGACGCCGATCAATTGGCCTACATCCTCGGCCCGCATCAGGAGACCGGTGTTGAGGAATAGGTTCTGGCCTCCCGCCACGAACGCGTTCAGGGACTTGTCATTGACGAGAAAGACCCGCACGCCCTCGGCGCTCAGGCCGGCCGCTCGGAAGAGTGGCGTCGCCACGATGCGAATGGTATTTTCCGTCTCGGCATCGCGGAGAAAGCTGATGCGCGGTTGGGACTGGCTCATCGCCCCCGACGGGAGCGCAAGGCTCACGATGAGGAGGAGGGCGAGCGTCTTGGCCGTGCGTTTCATTCCGTTGTCCAGTTCTCTTGTCAGCAGGAAAGGTAGTGTCGCCGGGCGGTGGCGTCAAATCGCCGCCCTTTTCCTCCTGGTCGCAGTGTGCGGATGCGGATCGAAGGAAGATGAGGCTTTGCGGGGCCGGCCCGGCTTTGTCAAAGGCTTTCTGGGCGGGGTCGCGGCGGATGTCCCGCGCGCGGCGGTCGTCGGGCGCGAAATTCTGTCGGCGGGCGGCACGGCGGCGGATGCGGCGGTCGCCATCTATTTTGCGCTCGCCGTCACCAACCCGTCGGCGGCCAGTCTCGGCGGCGGCGGAATCTGCGTGGTGCACGACTGGGCCAAGAAGACCACCGAGGCGATCGACTTTCTGACGCCGCTGCCGAGCCGGATTCCGCCCGGAGCGACGCGGCCGAGCGCCGTTCCCACCAATCCGCGCGGATTCTTCGCCCTGCACGCGAAGTACGGCCGCATGCGCTGGCAGCAGCTCGTCTCGCCCGCCGCCAACATCGCCCGCTTCGGCGAGCCGGTCTCGCGCGCGTTCGCCCATGACGTCGCCCGCGTCGAGCCCGCGCTGCTCGAAGACCCGGAGATGAGGCGTGTGTTCGGCCGGCCGGGCGGCAAGACCCTCGTTCGCGAAGGGGATTTCCTCAGCCAAGTCGACCTCGCGGGGGTGCTGAGCCGGATCGCCACGGAAGGCCCGGGCGATTTTTACAGCGGCCAGATCGCCACCCGCCTGGTGGACGCGGTCAATCGCGCCGGCGGATCGCTCAGTATCGAAGACCTTCGCGCCTTCACGCCGACCTGGCGGGAGACCGTTCAGATCCCAACGCGCACCTGGACGCTGCATTTCGCCCCGCCGCCGGCGGCCGCCGGCGCGGTCGCCGCGGCGATGTGGTCCATGCTGTCGGCCAAGGACAGATTCGCCGACGCCCAGCCGGACGAGCGGCTTCATTTGCTGGCCGAGACGGCGCTCCGCGCCTATGCCGACCGCTCGGTGTGGCTGAAGCCCGACGGGACCGTGGCACTTCCAGCATCGCAGCTTGTGTCGCCCGAGCGCTCCGAGCGGCAGATGGACAGCTATCGCAAGGACGCCCGCGTCGCGGCGGCCCAATTGCAGCCGGCCCCCGTCGAGCGCGCCGAAAACCCGGCGGCGACGACGTTCGTCGTCGTCGACCGGGAATCGTCGGCGGTCGCCTGCGCTCTCACCATGAACAACCTGTTCGGCACCGGGCGCGTGGCGCCGGGCACGGGTATCGTGCTCGCGACCTTGCCGGGCGCCGAAGGTCGGGGCCCCACGTCCCTCGGGCCGATGATGATCGTCAACAAGAACACCAACGAGTTCTTTCTGGCCGCGGCGGCATCGGGTGGCGTGGTGGCGCCGACCGCCATGGTCACCGCCGTCGCCCGTGCCGTGCTCGCCAAGACTCCTCTCGAGGACGCGCTCGCGGCAAAGCGCGTGCACCACGGCGGATTGCCCGATCTCCTCTATTACGAGAAGGGACTCGACGAGGCTCTGATGCAGGCCCTCAGCCGGCGTGGCCACCAACTCACCGAGACGGTCGGGCTCGGAACCGTCAACGCCATCTATTGCACGCGCGGCCTTCCGCCGAAGCCCGAGACGTGTTCCGTCGCAGCCGACACCACCCGGGGATTCGGCCTCGCCACCAGCGCCGACAAGTAGGCGACCCCCGCGCCATCGAAGGAGCTTTCGCCGTTCAATGACATTGAAGGTCGCCAAGCGAGGGGCGATTTCGCCCTTTATCGTCATGGACGTGATGCGCGCCGCGAACGAGCGCCAAGCACGCGGCGAGGGCGTTCTCCACATGGAGGTCGGACAGCCGAGCACGGGCGCGCCGAAAGCCGTGTGCGACGCGGCGCGCGCGGCGCTCGAACAGGATCGCTTGGGCTACACCGATGCCTTCGGCCTTCCGGGACTCCGTTCCGCCATCGCCGGTCATTATCAGCGTTTTTACGGAGTGTCGTTGGATCCGGCCCGGGTCGTGGTGACGACCGGCTCGTCGGGGGCGTTCCTGCTTTCGTTTCTCGCCGCGTTCGACGCCGGCGACCGCGTTGCGCTCGCGAGCCCGGGCTATCCGGCGTACCGCAACATCCTCCGCGCGCTCGATATCGACGTCGTCGACGTGCTCACCGGGCCCGACACCAACTTTCAACCGACCCCGGCGCTGCTGGACAAGGTACCGGGACGCCTGGACGGCCTCATCGTCGCCAGCCCTTCGAATCCGGCGGGAACGATGATCCCCAGCGAGCCCTTCAAGGCGATCGTGCATTATTGCGAGGACCGCGGCGTGCGGCTCGTGTCGGACGAAATTTATCACGGCATCACGTACGGCACGAAAGCCGACACCGCGCTCGCGATCTCGGATACCGCGATCGTCGTCAACAGCTTCTCGAAGTATTTCTCGATGACCGGGTGGCGGCTCGGGTGGATGGTGGCGCCCGAAAGCCTGATGCGCTCCGTCGAGTGCCTGGCGCAAAACTTTTTCATTTCGCCGCCGACGATCTCGCAGCACGCGGCGATCGCGGCCTTCGGGTGCTACGACGACTTGGATGCCAACGTCAGGCGATACGCGGAAAATCGCGCCCACCTGCTTGAGGAGCTGCCGAAGGCGGGGTTCACGCGTTTGACGTCGGCCGACGGCGCGTTTTATCTCTACGCCGACGTGGCCGGGCTCACCAACGACAGCGCTGCCTTCTGCAAGAAAATCCTGGCGGAGACCGGCGTCGCGATCACGCCGGGGATCGATTTCGATCCCCAGCGGGGCAGCCGCTACGTCCGCTTCTCGTTCGCGGGCTCGACCGAGGACATGGTCGAGGCCGCGAAACGTCTCAACCGATGGCGCGCGTGATTACCGGTTGAAGCGCTGCCACCAGCCGCGCTTCGGCTGCGATCCATCGTCCGGGGCCTTCGCCGCGTCGACATCGATGATGACGGTCTTCGATGCGGCGGCGCGATCCGGCTCCGGTCGCTCGGGTTCGGCGGCGACGGTTTCAGCGGGCCTGTGCGCGACAGGGGCCGGCGGTTCCGGAGGCGTCACCCGCTCCGGGGCGGCATAGTGCCGCTCGCGCGGCTCATCCGATGGCGTAGGCATCTCCCTTGCGAACGTCGGCTCTTGTTGCCGCTCGAACGCCGGCTCCTTGCGGTATTGGCGCGGCTCGGATTCAAAGACAACCGGCTGCGGTGCCGATGACGGGTTGGGCTGAACGACGGGCTCCGCCGAGGCCACAACGCCTGCGGGCGGAATATCTCCCGCGGCCTGTCCGTACGGGTTGGCTGGTGTCGCCATGGAGTTGGCTGGTGTCGCCATGGGATCGACGCCCTCATGGTGCCGGTGTCCGCGTCGCTTGCCGCCGCGACGGCCTCTGCGCCGCCGCCGCCCACGGTGCTCGGCGTCCGTCGGGCCGCCCGGGCCGTGATGGGGCTGGCGGGGCTGCGGCGGTCCGCCCGCGCCGGCCTGCGGCTCGTTCGGCGCGAAGGGGGCCGGTTCGGACACGCCTTCAGGGGCCGGGCCGGCGGTGTCGGGGGAGTGACCTTCCGGCCGCACATACGGCTGACTGCCAGGCTGGACCACATGAGGCTGTCCGCCGGGCTGTTGACCACCGGGCTGGAGCTCATGTTGCCCGTCGCGTCCGCGGCGTCGGCCGCGACGCCGTCTCCGGCGCTTCCCGCCTTCTTCCTCGCCGGGCTGCAGCGGGCGCGGGGCGACCTCGGGCGCGGATGGCGTTGGCGTCGTCTGCGGCTCGGTCGCCGTCGGCGCCGCTTCTGCTTGCTCGCTTTGCTCCGCCACCGGTTTCGGCAAGGCAGGCAGCGGTTGGGTCGCCGGACCCTCAATCCGCGTAATCCGATAATTCGGCGGGATCAAGGAGTCGTCGGCCTCCAAGAACGTGCCGATCCCGTAGCGGTGCTCGATGTCCGCGAGATGGGTGCGCTTCTGGTTGAGGATATAGAGCGCGATCGCCGGCGGAACGTGGACCGTGATTTTCGCGCCGCGATGGCGGAGCCCTTCCTCTTCGATCGCCCGGAGCACGTGGAGCGCGGACGAGTTGATGGAACGCCGTATCCCCGTTCCGCCGCAGTGCGCGCAGGGCTCCGTGCTCGTTTCGAGCAGGCTGGGCCTGAGCCGCTGGCGCGACATCTCCAGCAGCCCGAACGGGCTGATGGGGCCGACTTGGATCCGCGCCCGGTCGTTTCGGAGCGCCTCCTTGAGCTGGCGCTCCACCCGCGTCTGATTGCGGCTCACTTCCATGTCGATGAAGTCGATGACGATGAGTCCGGCGAGGTCGCGAAGGCGCAGTTGGCGTGCGATTTCGTCAGCCGCCTCGACGTTGGTGGCCAGCGCCGTCTCTTCGATGTTGCGCTCGCGCGTGGCGCGGCCGGAGTTGACGTCGATCGACACCAGGGCTTCCGTCGGGTTGATGACGATGTATCCGCCCGACCGCAGCTGGACCTGCGGGTTGTGGATGGCGTCGAGCTGGCTCTCGATCTGATAGCGATGGAAGAGGGGCACGGGCTCGTCTTTGTCGAGCTTGACCCGCTTCATGTGGCTCGGAATGAGCAATTTCATGAAGTCGCGGGCCATCCGATAGCCCTCGTCGCCCGCGATGATGATTTCCTCGATATCCTTCGCGTACAGATCGCGGATCGCCCGCTTGATGAGGTTGCCTTCCTCGTGGATGAGACAGGGAGCGATTGATTCGAGCGTCGTCTCGCGGATCGTGGTCCACAGCCGTAAGAGGTAGTCGTAGTCGCGCTTGATCTCGGCCTTGCTCCGCGTGGAGCCCGCGGTCCGGACGATCACCGCCATGCCGGCGGGGATGTCGAGCTCGTTGAGGATGCTCTTCAGCCGCTTGCGGTCGGGGCTGTTGCCGATCTTCCGCGAGATGCCGCCGCCGCGCGCGGTGTTCGGCATGAGCACGCAATAGCGGCCGGCGAGCGAGACGTACGTGGTGAGGGCGGCGCCTTTGGTGCCCCGCTCCTCCTTCACGACCTGGATGAGGAGAATCTGGCGGCGCTTGATGACTTCCTGGATTTTGTAATTCCGAAAGAGCTGCCGCGGCCGGCGGACTTCTTCTTC
Source organism: Rhodospirillales bacterium (assembly GCA_009694195.1). Taxonomy (GTDB): domain Bacteria; phylum Pseudomonadota; class Alphaproteobacteria; order Rhodospirillales; family SHVQ01; genus SHVQ01. The sequence continues at coordinate 36,291 of SHVQ01000011.1, read as the reverse complement.
CTCCTCGCCCGAGTCTCCGCCCACGGTCTCGACGCCGCCCGACGGCGCCACGCGCTCGGTCGATTCGCTCGCCGCCTTCTCGGCGGCCTCTGCGGCGGTTTGCTCCGCCATCAAGGCCTGCCGATCGGCGATCGGAATCTGGTAGTAGTCGGCGTGGATTTCGTCGAAGGCGAGAAACCCGTGGCGGTTGCCGCCGTAGTCGACGAACGCCGCCTGCAGAGACGGCTCGACCCGGGTTACTTTTGCGAGGTAGATGTTGCCTTTGAGCTCTTTTCGGGACTGGACCTCGACGTCAAAATCTTCGACACGGTTTCCGCTGACGACCACGACCCGGGTTTCCTCGGGATGGGTGGCGTCGATGAGCATGTTTTTGGCCATAAAAGTCGTAACTCCACAGTGGCTCCGCCGCCGTTCGATGGAGCGGTCCACATTCGATTTGTGTTGAGTAAAAGCCGGTGGCGCATGCGAGGGCCCCGCTCACGTATCCGACGGCGGGGACCACATCAGCAACTCCGCACGCTGCGCGATCCGACATGGAAAAACCTTCAGTGTTCTTGACCGGCAGTCAAATCGGTGGATTCAGTCAACCGATATAGTGCCGCCTGACATACCGAGCACGAGCGAAGCTTGAGAGCTTGCCGCCCCTCGACGCTGCCATGCACAAAAGATAACGGGCCAGCCCCAGGGCGGCAACGTCCTTGTTCGGCGCGGCCAAACTCCTGGGCATGCGGGCCGCTCGAATCTCCGGGCGAGAGACCCATCGTTGATGGCGATTCGCAAGGTAGTATATATATAGGCGCTTTGCGTCGTTCTGCCGCTAGATTTATGGCCTCTGGGATGTGGGTTTTGCGTCAAGTCTCTGTTTTTGCAGGGTTAATGGCCTGCGAACTTGCCCTGGGCAGCCTTGCCGGTCTGGGAAGCGCCGCTGCCGCCGAAGTCATCGCGACCGATCTTCGAGTGGGGCAACAGGCGGATGGCCGAACCCGCTTCGTCCTCGAGCTGACGAAACAGGTCGAATTCCGCGTTTTCACCCTGGCCGATCCGTACCGTCTGGTCGTCGATTTGCCGGAAGTCGGCTGGCAGCTCCCGCAGCGGCCGCTGCCGGCGGCGACCGGTCTTTTCAAGACGCTCCGGTATGGGCTCTTCAAGCCCGGCCATTCGCGCATCGTCCTCGAGGTGAAGGCGCCGGCCGCCGTCGCGACCGCGTTCCTCTTGCAGCCGACCTCTGCCAACGGCTATCGGCTGGTGCTCGACTTCGCCGAAACATCCGATCAGGCGTTCACGTCCGGACTCCGGCAGCCGCCCCTGGTCATCGCCACGGCCGTGCCGGCCGAGCCCGCAGCGCCGCTCGCCGCCTCCCCGGCCCCCGTCCCGACGCCGAGCGCGAAGCTCGCAGCCGCGCCGCCGCCCGCCGCCGAGCGCGCCCCGCGCAAGCCGGAAACGCCCAAGAAGCGGCAGAAGCGTCTGGTTGTGATCGATCCCGGACATGGGGGTGCCGACCCCGGCACGGTCGGCGTCAGCGGGATTTACGAGAAGGACATCACCCTTGCGGTCGCGTTGGAGATGAAGAGTCTGCTGGAGGGCAGCGGCCGCTATCGCATCCAGCTCACGCGCGACCGCGATGTCTTCATGCGTCTTCGCGATCGGGTCAGCATGGCACGCGAGGCGCGAGCCGATCTTTTTCTTTCCATTCACGCCGATGCGATCAAGAACCGCGGCGTCACCGGCCCGTCCGTCTATACGCTTTCGGAAACGGCGTCGGACCAAGAGGCGGCCGATCTCGCGGAAAAAGAGAACAAGGCCGACCTCATCGCAGGCCTCGACCTTTCCCACGAGACCCCCGAAGTGACCAGCATTCTCATCGATCTCGCCCAACGGGAAACGATGAACGAATCCGCCCGGTTCGCCGGCGGGCTCATCCAGCAGCTGCGGGGCGAGACCGCGGTTCTTCGCAACACCCACCGGTTTGCCGGCTTTGCGGTCCTGAAAGCGCCGGATGTGCCCTCCGTCCTGCTTGAGCTGGGCTTCCTGTCCAACCCCGAGGACGAGCGGAACTTGAAACTGAAAAAGTATCGGATGCGCCTCGCCAACGCGGCGCTCCGCGCCGTCGATGCCTACTTCTCGCGGGTCGAAGAAACGCACGGGAAGTAACGATTCCCTTCGCAACCGCACGAGCGCCGCCACACAACGGCCATTTTTGGTGGGTAAATGGCAGAACGCCGGGATGATGAATGCGCTATAGTGGATTAACCTTTTGCTCGCGCCCGCCCAGCCGCTCGACCGTCGTCGGCCGGTGGAGCGATGGGGTACCTTCGGATTTGAGCCGGGAGTCGGGACCGACCTCATGGTGAAGGCCGTCGTTATCGCAGTATCGGTCCTCGTCCTTGTCGCCATCGCCGGGGCGGGCGGCACCATCTACGTCTTCCACGCCTTCGGGCGCGACCTTCCGGACTATCGCCAGCTTGCCCAATACGAGCCGCCGGTGACGACGCGCATCCACGGCGGCGACGGCCGGCTGATCGCGGAGTATGCGACGGAGCGGCGGGTCTTCGTGCCGGTCAAGGCGATGCCGCAGATGGTCGTGAACGCGTTTCTCGCGGCTGAGGACAGGAATTTCTATCAACACTCCGGCATCGACGTGCTCGGCATCGTGCGCGCCGGAGTGACCAACTTGAAGAACTGGGGCAGCGACCGCCGCCCGGTGGGCGCATCCACGATCACCCAGCAGGTCGCCAAGAATTTCCTGCTGACCAACGAGGTTTCCTGGACGCGGAAAATCAAGGAAGCCATCCTCTCGTTCCGGATCGAGCGATCGCTCGCAAAGGACCGCATCCTCGAGCTTTATCTGAACGAGATATACCTGGGCTTGAGCTCCTACGGCGTCGCCTCGGCTGCGCTCAACTATTTCAACAAGTCGCTCGACGAGCTGTCGGTGGAAGAGGCCGCCTATCTGGCCGGCCTGCCGAAGGCGCCCAGCAACTATCATCCCGTGCGCTACGCCCAGCAGGCGCGGGAGCGGCGCGATTACGTCATCGGCCGCATGGTGATTGCGGGTTTCATCGGCGAGGACGAGGCCCAACGCGCGCGGTCGACCGCGCTTGCGATCCAGCCGCGCACGGATACGGAATTCGTCGTCGCCGACTATTTTGCCGAGGAAGTGCGGCGCGAGCTTGCCCAGCGCTACGGCGAGTCGCAGCTCTACAAGGGCGGACTTTCCGTTCGAACGACGCTGGACCCGCGCCTGCAGACGATCGCGTCCCGCGTGCTCAGGGCCGGGCTTGAGACCTACGACCGCCGGCATGGATGGCGAGGCCCGATCGGCCGAGCGCCCCGCGGCATGGATTGGCGCGAAGCCCTTTACCAGATCCCGCTTCCCGGCGGGCTCGGCGACCGCTATCCGGCGGTCGTAATCAGCGTCGATGAGACGAGCGCCCAAGTCGGCTTCGCGAACGGCGTTCGCGGGACGATCCCGCTCGCCGAAATGAAGTGGGCGCGGGCGTGGAAGCCGGAACAGAAGCTCGGGCCCGCCGTACGGACACCCTCCGACGTCCTCGCGGTCAGCGACGTGGTGGTGGTGGTGCCGGCCACGAAAGACGACCAGGGGCACGCATACCCCGAAGGAACGTTCGCGCTCTCGCAAATTCCCGACATCGAAGGATCGTTGGTCGCCCTCGATCCCCATACCGGCCGCGTGCTTGCCATGTCCGGCGGGTACGACTTCAAGCGCAGTCAATTCAACCGGGTGACGCAAGCCAAGCGCCAGCCCGGCTCCGCCTTCAAGCCGTTCGTTTACCTGGCCGCGCTCGACCAGGGATTTACGCCGTCCACGTTGGTCCTCGACGCGCCCTTCGTCATCGACCAGGGTCCGGGGCTGCCCAAGTGGCGGCCGGCCAATTACTCGAACGATTACTTCGGTCCGAGCACCTTGCGGACCGGCCTTGAGAAATCCCGCAACCTGATGACCGTGCGCTTGGCTCAGACGATCGGGATCGACAAGGTTGCCGACTGCGCGCAGCGCTTCGGCGTCGTCGACGAGCTTCCCCTGCAGCTCTCCATGTCGCTCGGGGCCGGCGAAACGACGTTGCTCCGCCTGACCGCGGCGTACGCGATGTTCGTCAACGGCGGCCACAAGATCACGCCGACGCTGATCGACCGAATCCAGGATCGCCATGGGCGGACGATTTTCCGTCACGATGTGCGGCCGTGCGCCAACTGCCAGGCGCTGTTCTGGACCCGTCAACCGGCACCGGAAGTTCCGGACGCGCGGCCCCTCGTCAGCGATGCCGCGAGCGCCTATCAGATGGTTTCGATGCTGCAGGGCGTGGTCGAGCGCGGGACCGGCCGCGTCATCCGAGAGGTGGGAAAGCCGCTCGCGGGGAAAACCGGAACCACCAACGACCAGCAGGATGCTTGGTTCGTCGGGTTCTCGCCCGACTTGGCCGTCGGCGTGTTCATCGGCTACGACGAGCCGAAAAATCTCGGCGAGCGCGAAACGGGCGGGTCCGTGGCGGCGCCGGTGTTTCGCGACTTCATGGCCGCGGCGCTCGCCGATAAGTCCGCGACGCCCTTCCGGATTCCGCCGGGCATCCGGCTCGTTCGCGTCAACTCCGCCAACGGACAACTGGCCGAGCTGGGCGAGCGCAACGTCATCCTCGAAGCGTTCAAGCCGGGAACGGTTCCGGCGGGCCAGAAGCCGGTGCTGGAGGGCGTCACCGGCGCGGCGTCGCTCGGCGGCGGCGCTCCCTCGTCCGGCACGGGCGGCCTCTACTGACTCGGACGCTGCCGGCTTCCGTCGCCCTTGTTCCCGAGGGCGTTCCTCGCTAAAAACCCCAATCCGAAGAACGTCCCGAAAGCGGGCTTCCTCAAATGCGCGCCGAAATCGTCACCGTCGTCGACAAGGTCAAGCAGTCCCTCGCGCTGCTGAGGAGGCATCTTTGACTACGCCGCCGCGAAGACGCGCGTGGTCGAGCTGAACGCCCGGGCCGAGGACCCCAAGTTCTGGGATCATCCCGAGCAGGCGCAGGCGGTCATGCGGGTGCGGACCCGCCTGGAGCGCGGCATCAAGATCGTCGATGATTTCGAGCGAAGCCTCGCCGACAACTTGGAGCTGCTCGAAATGGGCGAGGCGGAGAGCGACAAGTCGGTCGCCGACGAGGCCGCCGCCGCCCTGATGGCCTTGGGCCAGGCGACCGACAAGGCGGAGCTGGAGACGCTGCTGTCGGGCGAGGCCGACGCCAACGATTGTTATCTCGAAGTCCACGCCGGCGCCGGCGGCACCGAAGCCCAGGACTGGGCCGACATGCTGCTCCGGATGTACGCGCGCTGGGCCGAGGCCCACGGCTACAAGATCGAGTGGCTGGAAGAGAGCCCGGGGGAAGGCGCCGGCATCAAGTCGGCCAGCATCAAGGTGATGGGGCCGAACGCCTACGGCTGGTTGAAGACGGAAAGCGGGGTCCATCGGCTGGTCCGGATTTCGCCGTTCGATTCCAACGCGCGGCGCCACACGAGCTTTGCCTCCGCGTGGGTGTATCCCGTGGTCGAGGACGAAATCAAAATCGAGATCGAGGAGAAGGATCTCCGCATCGACACCTACCGTGCCTCGGGCGCCGGCGGCCAGCACGTGAACAGGACGGACAGCGCGGTCCGCATCACCCACATTCCGACCAACATCGTCGTCCAGTGCCAGAACGACCGCTCCCAGCATCGCAATCGCGCGACCGCGATGAAGATGCTGCAAGCCCGCCTCTACGAGCAGGAATTGCAGAAGCGGGAAGCCAAGGTGCAGGCCGATCACGCGGCGAAGAGCGACATCGGCTGGGGCCACCAGATCCGCTCTTATGTCATGCAGCCCTATCAGATGGTGAAGGATCTCCGCACCGGCGTCGAAACCTCCAACGTGACGGCGGTGCTCGACGGCGATCTCGATCCGTTCATGGCCGCGGCGCTGGCCGCCCGCGTCCGCGGCGGCGCCGAGCAGAAAAAGAGCTAGCTCTCGTTCCGTCATTCCCGCCTGCCTCCGCCGAAGCGAAGCCGCTTCGGCTTCGCGCAGGCAGGCGGGAATGACGACGTGCCCCGTGCCTTTAGCGGCCTCCCGGCTTATGCAACGTGCCGCCGGTCATCGGCCGAGGCACGCCGGTCGTCGTGGGCAGGCTGATCGGGAGCGCATAGAGGGACCGCACGGCGAGAAAGGCGAATGCCTGCGCCTCGAGATCGTCGCCCCGCCACCCCGCCGATTCGACGGCGTCCACCGGGACGCCCAGGACCTTCTGCAGTTCACGCATGAGCGCCCGATTGTGGCGCCCGCCTCCGGCGACAAGCCAACGCCGCGGAGGACGGGGCAGGAACTTGACCGCGCGCCCGACGGACCGCGCGCTGAACGCGGTGAGCGTCGCCGCCCCATCGGCGGCCGAGAGCTTGGCCACCGGGGCCGGGTTGAAATCGTTGCGGTCGAGGGATTTCGGCGGCCGGCGCGCGAAATAGTCGTGATCGAGGAGGCGCCGCAAGGCCTCTTCATCGACGCGCCCGCTCGCCGCGAGCCCGCCATCGGCATCGTAAGCCCTGCCGGTCTTCTTCACGATCCAGTCGTCGATGAGCGCGTTGCCCGGGCCGGTATCGAAGGCGATCACGTTGCTTTGGTCGCCGGGCTCGCCCGGTCCAAGATAGGTGACGTTGCCGACGCCGCCCAAGTTAAGCACGGCCAAAGGCTTTTGGATATCCCGCGCGAGGGCCTGATGGAAAAGGGGCACGAGCGGCGCCCCCTGGCCGCCGGCGGCGACATCACGGCTGCGGAAATCGGCCACCACGCGAATGCCTGTCCGGGAGGCGAGGAGCGCCGCGTCGCCGACCTGACGGGTGATGCCGCGCTCGGGTTGATGCAGCACGGTCTGTCCGTGGAAACCGATGACATCGACAGCAGAGGGCGCGAGGGCGTTGTCGGCCAGCAAGCTGATAACCGCATCGGCGTGCTTGAGGGTGAGATCGACGACAACCGCTTGGTCGTCGGGTTTCGTCTCGCGGCCCAAGAGGTCCCGCAGGCGGCGGCGAAAGTCGTCGGGATACGGGTAGGTTCGGGCGAGCCCGAAGGCTTGAATGGCGACGCCGTCCGTCTTCACGATGGCCGCATCGATCCCGTCGAGCGAGGTGCCGCTCATCAGGCCGATGGCGACGAGGGGTTTTTGATCCACGATTGGACTCTCCTGCGGTGCCGTCGTTGTCCGTGCCTGTCGATTGTGGTTAATTACGCGCCCTCCCCGCAAGGTTCGAGCTGTTCGGCCGCGGCGGAGCAAAGATCGTGATCATGACCCGTTATCGCTCGGAATTCATCCAAGCCATCATCGACTGCGGCTACCTGCACCAGTGCACGGACCTGGAGGGGCTGGATACGGTTCTTGCTGCGTCAGCACCGATCGCCGGCTACATCGGGTTCGATTGCACGGCGCCGAGCCTGCACGTCGGAAGCCTGGTTTCGATCATGCTGCTCAGGCGATTCCAGCAAAGCGGCCATAAGCCGATCGTGCTGATGGGCGGCGGCACCACGAAGGTCGGAGATCCCTCCGGCAAGGACGAGGCGCGGAAGCTGCTGACCGACGCCGACATCGCGGCCAACATGGACGGGATCAAGCGCGTCTTCTCCCGTTTTCTCAGCTTCGGCGATGGGCCCACGGATGCCGTCATGGTCAACAACGCCGACTGGCTGGACGACCTTGAGTACATTCCGTTCCTCCGCGACTACGGCCGCCACTTCTCGATCAACCGCATGCTGAGCTTCGACAGCGTCAAGCTCCGCCTGGAGCGCGAGCAGCCGCTCACCTTTCTCGAATTCAACTACATGGTGCTGCAGGCCTATGATTTTCTCGAGCTCGCGCGCCGCCGGCAATGCCGCTTGCAAATGGGCGGCTCCGACCAGTGGGGCAACATCGTGAACGGCGTCGATCTCGCCCGCCGGGTCGACGAGCGGGCGCTGTTCGGCCTGACGACGCCGCTGCTCACCACGGCGTCCGGCGCCAAAATGGGGAAGACGGCCGAAGGCGCGGTCTGGCTGAACGCCGAGGTGCTCACGCCCTACGACTACTGGCAATACTGGCGGAACACGGAAGACGCCGACGTCGGGCGATTCCTGCGGCTCTTCACCGACCTGCCCACACAGGAGATCGCCCGGCTCGAAGCCTTGCGCGGCGCCGAGATCAACGAGGCGAAGAAGATCCTCGCGAACGAGACCACGCGCCTCGCGCACGGGACCGACGCCGCCGAAGCCGCGGCCGACACGGCGCGCAAAACGTTCGAGGACGGCAACCAGGGCGATCAGCTGCCGACCATCGAGGTCTCGCGCGATGCGCTTGCCAAGGGCGTTCCGGCGTTCGAGCTGCTGCGCCGGGCGGGCCTCGCGGCATCGAACGGGGAGGCGCGCCGGCTCATCAAGGGCGGCGGCGGGCGCATCAACGATACGCCCATCAAAACCGAAACCCAGGCGGTGACGCTCGCCGACGTGGACAGCGCGCTCGGCATCATCAAGCTTTCCGCCGGCAAGAAGCGGCACGCGCTCGTCAAGGCCGTCTGAAGGCGCCGCCCATGATCGATGCATCGGACTCCTCGTTGCCGGAGCCGCGCCGCTTGAAGGGCGCGGGGACCCGTCTCCTCGTCGCGACGATGTGGGAAAAGGACTACCTCGACCCGATCCGCGCCCGGTTCCCGGAGATCGAGATGCAGGTCTGTCACGCCTATGACGAGATCGCCCCGAAGGGCGCGGCCTTGAAGCCGCAGGTGATGTTCGCCGGGCGCAACCGGCCGGGGCCGTTTCCCCGCGAAACGGTGTTGGCGGTTCCGGGCGTGCGCTGGATCACGGTCACCGGGGCCGGCTGCGACTACCTCATGCCGTGGGACACCCAAAAGGTCACGGTCTCGAACAGCTCCGGCGTCACCGCCGACCCGCTCGCCCAGTACGCGATCGGCGCCATCATCGCGGTCGCGAGCCGGATCCCGACCTTCCTCCGCCAGCAACAGGCCCGTGTCTGGCAGTACCACGCCGTGGAGCAGATCGCCGGAAAGACGGTCGGCATCGTCGGCCTCGGGCACATCGGACGGAGCTGCGCCACCAAGGCCTCGGCCTTGGGCATGCGGGTGCTCGGCGTCCGCGCCCGCCCTGTTCCCATGCAAGGCGTCGAAGAGGTCGTGGGGCCCGAGCGGATGCTGGACGTCTTGAAGCAGAGCGACGTCGTCATCGTCACCGTGCCTTCGACGCCGGCGACCCGGAAGCTGATCGACCGGCGCGCGATCGCCGCGATGAAGCCGGGCTGTCTCTTCATCAATCTTGCGCGCGGCGCCGTCGTCGACGAGCCCGCGTTGATCGAGGCGCTGCGCAACGGCCCGATCGGCCACGCCGCGCTCGACGTCTTCGAAAAAGAGCCGCTGCCGCCGGAGAGCCCGTTCTGGGACATGGAGAACGTCCTCGTCACGCCGCACTGCATCAGCGACTACAAGGACATCCAGCGGGCCTATGTCGAGCTCTTCTGCGACAATCTCGGCCGCTGGCTCAGGGGCGAGGCGGTGTTCAACGTGGTCGATCCCGAGCGCGGATATTAGCCGCGCTTGAATTCGCCCTCGTCACGGCCACCCGAAGGGTCCCCCCCATGACAAAAGCTCCGGAGTCCGCGCTGCCCGAGCCGCGCCGCTTGAAGGGCGCGGGGACCCGTCTCCTCGTCGCGACGATGTGGGAAAAGGACTACTTCGATCTCATCCGCACGCGGTTCCCGGAGCTCGAGATGCAGGTCTCCAAAACCTACGCGGAGATCGCGCCGAAGGGCGCCCAGCTCAAGCCGCAGGTCCTGTTCACGTGCCGCACGCATCCCCATCCCTATCCGCGCGAGGCCGCGCTCGGTACGCCCGGCGTCAGGTGGATCGCCGTCTCGGGCGCGGGCTGCGAGTTTCTGACGCCCTGGGACCCGCAAGCGATCACGGTGACCAACGGCGCCGGCGTCACGGCCGACACCCTCGCCCAATACGCGATCGGAGCCATCATCGCGTTTTCGAGCCGGCTCCCGTCCTTCTGGCGCCGGCAGGCGAAGAAGGAATGGAGCTACCAGCAGGTCGAGCGGATCAAGGGGAAGACGGTCGGCGTGATCGGCCTCGGCCATATCGGCCAAGCGGTGGCAAAGAAGGCCGCGGCGCTCGAAATGCGGGTTCTCGGCGTTCGCGCCCGGCCCGCGCCCATGGCGGGTGTCGACGAGGTGGTCGGCCCGGACAAGATGCTGGACGTGCTCCGCCAAAGCGACGTCGTGGTGTCATCCGTCCCGTCGACGCCGGAGACGCGGAAGCTGTTCGACCGGCGCACGATCGCGGTCATGAAACCGGGTTGCATTTTCATCAATCTCGCGCGCGGCGCCGTGGCCGACCAGGAGGCGCTGATCGAGGCCCTTCGCAACGGGCCGATCGGGTATGCCGCCCTCGACGTCTTCGAGAAAGAGCCGCTTCCGCCGGAGAGCCCGCTCTGGACGATGGAGAACGTCCTCGTCACGCCGCACTGCATCAGCGACTACAAGGACTGGCAGTACGACTCGGTCGCGTTGTTCTGCGACAACCTGGACCGCTGGCTCGCCGGCCGGCCGCTGTTCAACGTGGTCGATCCCGAGCGCGGATATTAGCCGCGCCGGAATTCTAGCGGCTGTGAACTTCCGGATTCTGACGCGCTTCCGGGTTTTCCGGAGCGTCGGGGCGCGATGTCAGGTCGGCATCGCCGAAGATCCCGAACAAGTTCCTGAGAAAGCCGGGCGCCAGAACGCTGAGCGGATTGACGGCGATCTTCGGGCTGTCCTTCCAGCCGGAGACCGTGTAGGTCGCGGCAAAGACGCCCCCGCCTTCCTCGCCGCCCGTGAAGATCGAGCCGACGAGCGGGAGCTTGCCGAGGATGCTGTTGATCAGATACGCAGGCACGACCGTTCCCTCCAGATGGATCACGTCCGTCGAGCTGTAGATCGTGCCGGACGCGGTGAACCCGATCGACGGGCCCGAAGCTTTGGCGGCGTTGATGTGGACGACCCCATCGAGCGACGTGAACGGGATGTTCATGGAGGTAAACGCGAGACCGTCGCCCTGGAGGACGTCGATGATGCCCGTGAGCGCCATGACGCTCAACAGCCGGACGAGCACGGGGGCGCGCTGGACCCGATAATCCGAGACGGCGACGCTCCCCTTCAACGGCTGACCCGGGGTCGTGTCGTCATACTCGCCTTTGACGTCGAGCGCACCCCCCGTCATGCTCTCGTAGAAATCGAGCGTGCGGAACGTGGAGCCCGCGTCCGAAGACTGGAGCGACAACAGGCGCTTCCCCGGCCCCGCGGGGACGATCCTCAGCGCGAAGGGCGCCTTGCTCTCCAGTTCGGCCGTCACGATCAGGCTTCGCCAAAGCTCCCCCTCGCGCCGGCCCGCCACGGCGACCTTGCCGAACGATCGCTCCGGGCTCAGCCAGACGCGATCGAAGTCGGCCGAGATCTCGATCTTCGGCTCCGTCAGGCTTGCGTCTTTGGGCCGCGGATCGTTCGTAATCTCTTCCCAAAACGGAGCAAAATCGAAACTCGGGCCGACGACAGCCACGTCCCAGCGACCGCCGTCGCGCACGATCACCCGGCCGGTCATCTCGGTTCGACCGTGGGCAACGCGCGTGAGATCGATGCGCTCCAGCATCCCACCGTCGGCATACGTCGCCCGCCCGTCGATGACCGTCCCTTCGGCGTGCACCGCGAACCGCGAGATTTCGGCAATTCGGCCGCCGCGGAGCGCAAGACGCAATTCCGCGTCGGCCTTGGTTCCGACCGGCTTGCTCCAGCCGAGAAACGGGAGCGCGATCGATGCTTGCGTAAGATCGCCGCGCATCTCGACCGTTCCGTTGTTCGCATCCGCCAGGGTCACGTCGACGCTGGCGCCCATGTCGCCCTGCGCGACCTCTTGGCCGAACAAGCGCATGGGCACGCCGAATGGGGTGAGGCGCGAGAGCTCAAACCGGCGGGCCGAAAGGGCATAGCGGCTGCGGAACGGGCGTTTCGCCGCGAAGTTCTCCCGCCACGCGAACGTCGTATCGACCTCGGCGACCGCGACCGTGCCGGTGACGTCCATCCCTTCCTTGTCGACGCGAAGCGCGAGCTTCCCCTTCTCAACGTCCTGGCCGAAGAGGATGCCCTTGACGGCAACATCCGTGAGCTCCGCCGTCGCCGCGATCTTCACGTCCTTCAATTGCAGGTACTTGGCGAGGAGAAAGTAGAGATCGAGCTTCGCCCGGGCCTGGCCGTCCGTTTTCGAAGGCTCGATTCCGAGCGCGGACGCGTAGCCGAGCGGCTTTTGGTCGATCAACGTCAACGCCTTGCGGAGCGGGCCGTCGAGCACAAGCTTGATGTCGGCGAACTGATCCTTCTCGTCTAAACGGGTGATGTAGACCCGGCCCTCGCGCACCGTGATCCCCTCGCTTTCGCCGTGGGCGACGGCGAGGTCGAAGGTCTGGTGGGTGAACTGCGCCCGCCCGTTGCCGTTGTGCACCTTCGGCATTCCCGTCAGATACTCGACGGTCAAGCCGCGGATGTTCATGCTGCCGGACATCTGGGCGATCTTCATGGTGCCGGCGCTGTCCGCCCGCGCGTGGAAGCTGGCCTCGAGGTTCTCGGCCCTGCCGCGCGAGAGGTGCGTCGTGCACCAATTGTAAGCGTCGGTCCCCCACGACTCGGGCCAGTACCGGCGAAATTCGTCCACCGGCAGGTAACTGAGATTTCCGGTCGCCCGGACCGCCATGTCGCCGCCGATGCCCTCGATCGAGCCCACGGCTTTCGCGACGGGCCCATGCAAGTTCGCCTCGAACGCGGTGATGTCCAATCGCTTTTCGTCTGTCGTGTAGCTGCCTTGCAGGGTCACCGACCGGAGCGGCATGGCGTGCGGCGTGGGGTCCGACAGCATGAAAACGCCCTCGGGCCCGAGATCGACCGCGAGCCGGTCGACAACGAGACGGTGGGACGCGCCGTCATACCGCCCGCGCGTCTCGACGCGCACGACGTCCAGGTTCGAGACGGGGCCCGGCAGCCGAAGCTGCCCCTTCTCGCCCTGCAAGTCGAAGCCGGTCTCCGTGATGATGCCCTCACCCGTCATCCCGACGGTGATCGTTCCTCGCATCGGCAGGTCGAACATCGCAAGGAACGCAACCTCGGGTGCCAGCGCCGCGAACGCCGCCGGGCGTCCGTCGCTGAAATTGAACCCCACGGACATGGAGCCGTTGGACGACCGGTATTCGGCGATGATGGCGATATCGGTCCTTTGGCCTTCGACATCCAGACGGACCGATGCCTCGCCCTTGATCCCCCGGATATCGCGGTTGAGCCAGACTTCCGTGGAAGGCGCCTTCCACACCCTCTCCAGCCGCTGGTCCTCGAAGGTGAGCGCCGCATTGACGATGTGAATGCGGTCGAGATAACCGGTCGGCCGCGTCGGGTTGGGCGGCGACAAGAGGTCCTCGAATAGGCGCCCGGAGACCTCGCGCGACGATCCCTCCACGCTCGCGATGTTGACCTCGAACGTGCCGTCGCGGCCGCGCCGGAGCACGAGGTCGGGTCCGAACAGCTCGATGCTTTTCGGCGCCAGCATGCCGCGCATCAGCGCCTGCGCGCTGAACGAAACGGAAAGCTCGGGCACGCGAGCGGCGACCGTGCCGTCGGCGCGGACGACGCGGACGTTGAGGACGCGGATCTCGAAGGTGCGCTCCCACCCGGCCCACGTGAGCACGGTGTCGCCGACGGCGACGCGCACCGGGGCCCCTTCGGGGTGCAGCACCTGGGCCATGTAGGGCGAGAGGAAGCCGAGCGAGATCGGGCCGGACGAAAGCCGCCAGGCGAGCACAAGAAAGAGAATCGCGAAGCCCGCCACCAAGCCGGCCAGCCATTGCATGAGTCCGCGCAGTGTTCGAGCGATCACGGGGATCCTTTGCCGCACCGCTGGCGTCTTGACCGGGGTCGGAGGTTCACGCAGTCTCAGCCATGCGAAAGCGTTGAGCCATGCACGATCTCGGCACCGCCTACCGGGATGCCGTTCTGCCCCGGGCTTCCGACCCAGCGCTCGTCACGTTGGGTCTCGCGCGTTGGCGCGAAGCCGTGGCCGAATCCCATCATAGACAACTTTCCGACGCCGCCAAAAGCCTTACGGCCGATCCCGCCGGCCGCGCGGTGCTCGAGGCCATGTTCGGCAACAGCCCGTATCTCACCCAGCTCTGCATCCTTGAGCCGGAGTTTCTGCATGCCTTGCTCAAGGCAGGCCCGGATGCAGCCGTGGCCGAAGCCCTTGCGAGCCTCAAGGTGCTGCGATCCCCCGACGTCGATGAGAGCAGGCTGGCTGCGGGCCTGCGGGCGGCGAAGCGGCGCATCGCGCTCGCCGTCGCGCTTGCCGACATCTCCGGCCTTTGGCCTCTGGGCCGCGTGGTCGACGCGCTTTCGAGCCTGGCGGAGATCGCGCTCAGCCGGGCCACCGCCTTCGCGCTCCGGCAGGCGGCGGCCGACGGGGCCTTCGCGCTGAAACACGCCGACGATCCCGAACGGGAGTCGGGCGTGATCGTCCTTGCGTTCGGGAAACTTGGGGCCCGCGAGCTCAACTATTCGAGCGACATCGATATCGCGGTTTTTTTCGACCGCGACCGAATCGAGACCGCCCAGCCGGACCGGCTGCAGAACCACATCGTTCGCCTGGTGCGCCATGTGAAGCGCCTGATGGAGGAGCGCACCGCGGACGGTTACGTCTTCCGCACCGATCTTCGGCTGCGCCCCGATCCCGGCGCGACGCCCCTCGCCATCTCGGCGCTCGCGGCCGAGATCTATTATGAGAGCCAAGGGCAGAACTGGGAGCGCGCGGCCATGATCAAGGCCCGGCCGGTCGCCGGCGACCTGGAGGCAGGCCAGGCATTTCTCCGGCGCTTGCGCCCGTACGTGTGGCGGAAGAACCTGGACTTCGCCGCCATTCAGGACATTCACTCGATCAAGCGCCAGATCACCGCCCACCGCGGCGGTGGAACGATCGCCGTCGAAGGCCACAACATCAAGCTCGGGCGCGGCGGCATCCGGGAGATCGAGTTCTTCGTCCAGACGCAGCAGTTGATCTGGGGCGGGCGCGAGCCGCGGCTCCGGACGCCGGCGACCCTCGATGCGCTCCGCATGCTCGTGGCCTGCGGTCTCGTCGACGCCGCCACGATGAACGACCTGACGGAGGCCTATGGGTTTCTCCGGCGCGTCGAGCACCGCCTGCAGATGATCGACGACGAACAGACGCACGCGTTGCCGGAGGATTCGGACGCGGTGCGGAAGCTCGCGGTCTTTCTCGGCTACGACGATCGCGATTCGTTAGCCGATGTCCTTCTCCACCACCTCCGGCGGGTCGAAGCGCGGTATGCCCGGCTGTTCGAGGACGCCCCTTCCCTCGGCGCCGAGGGCGAGATTTCGGGGAACCTGGTCTTCACGGGCGTCGACGCCGATCCCGAAACGATCAAGACCATCCGCAAGCTCGGGTTCGAGAACGCGGAAACGATCCACGCGACGATCCGCGCCTGGCACCACGGCCGCTACCGGGCGACCCGCAGCACACGGGCGCGCGAGCTGCTGACGGAGCTGATGCCCGCCCTCCTCAAGGCCTTTGCGGAAACGCCGGAGCCCGACACCGCCTTTCTCAAGTTCGACGAATTCCTCTCCCACCTGCCGGCAGGCGTTCCGCTGTTTTCGACGTTCTACTCGAATCCCCATCTCCTTCGGCTGATCGCCGAGATCATGGGGGGCGCGCCCCGCCTTGCCGAGCATCTGAGCCGCCAGACGTCCGTGCTCGAAAGCGTGCTGGCGCCGGATTTCTTCGAGGGCCTGCCGCCCGTTGACGCGCTCGACACCGAGCTCGCCCGCCTTCTCTCGCAAGCCGACAATCTCGAGGACGTGCTCAATGTCTGCCGGCGCTGGTCGAACGACCGCCAGTTCCAGGTCGGCGTCCAAAGCCTGCGCGGCGATCTGGATCCCGCCGTGGCCGCCCGCGCCCTCAGCCACGTCGCCGAAACCGCGCTCAGGCACCTGCACGAGCGCGTGGCGGCCGATTTCGGCCGCCAGCACCCGCAGCCGCCGTCCTCCGCCATGGCGACCGTGGCACTCGGCACGCTGGGCGCCTATGAGATGACGCCGGCCTCCGACCTCGACCTGATCTTCGTCTACGAGACGCCGTCGGGGGCCGGCGACGCCGACGCCTTCATCTCGCCCAGCCAGTACTTCGCCCGCCTGGCCCAGCGCCTGATCAACGCCGTCACCGCGTTGACGCCGGAAGGGCGGCTCTACCAAGTCGACATGCGGCTGCGCCCGTCCGGCTCGGCGGGTCCGATCGCATCCAACATCGAGGGCTTCATCCAGTACCACGAGACCTCGGCGTGGACGTGGGAGAAGATGGCGCTCACGCGGGCCCGCGCGATTTCCGGCCCCCCTAAGCTCCGCGAGCGGATCGACGGCGTGATCCGCGGAATTCTCGCCAAGCCCCACGATCCCGACCGCCTGCTGCTCGACGTGGCGGACATGCGCGCCCGCATGGTTGCGGAGCAAAGCGGCACGGAGCTTGTCTGGGACCTGAAGCATCGGCGCGGCGGCTTGGTCGACATCGAGTATCTCGTTCAGTATCTGGAGCTCAGGCACGCCCATGCGCACCCGGACATCCTTTCGCCCAACACGTGGACGGCCCTCCAGCGCCTCGCCGGGCGAAGCCTGATCGCCCCCGAGGATGCGGCCGAGCTCCTCGCGGCCTTCGGTCTCTGGCAGGCGCTGCAGGGCCTCCTGCACCTGACGATCGAGGGCGGCCAAGGCAAGGGACGCGGTACGGAGCTGCCAAAGGCGCTGCAGGCGCATCTTGCGAAGCTCGGTGGCGCCGGCAGTGTCGAGGACCTGGAGGCGAAAATCCGCGCGACGGCGGAGCGGGTTTATGCGATTTTCAAAGCCGTGATCGAGACGCCCGCGGCGGCTCTTAAAGACCGGCCCACCACTCAACCGACGGCCAGCCGATGACCAAGCTACCCCATCTTCTGATCGGAGGAAGGGCGCCGCGTGTTCCGTTCCGCGCGCACCATTTGCCGCCCATTGCCAAGCTGTGCCGCCTTGCATTCCGCGTCTATCAACGACGATGGGCGAAGCGGCTTCTCAAGTTTCCGGCCCGGCTTTTGTTCGACTCGGCCTACCACGGGCTGCGCTTGGGCGGGCAAGGGACGATCGAGGTCGGCCTTCCGGGTGGACCAAAAAACCTATCGTTCGACGCCCGTCATCTCCACTTCTACGCAACCTACAAAACCCGCAACGAACACGGCCACGAACCGGAAGTCGCTTCGCTCCTCGACACCTTATTGTCCGGCGATCGCGTCTTCTACGATGTGGGCGCCAATTGGGGTTATTTCACGCTCTACGCCGCCACGATCGCTGATTTTCACGGGCCCATTCACGCCTTTGAACCCATCCCCGGAACGTTTGCCGACCTGCAGGACGTCGTCCAACAGCTCGGGCTCGCGGGCCGCGTGAGCTGTCATTCCCTTGCTGCCTCCAATCAATCGGGCGAAGGCGCGATGACGATCCCCGATCCGCTGCACACAGGCATCGCCCGCCTCGTCGACCCGGGGAAGGCCACCGGCCGATCGGGCATGGTACGCGTCCCCTTGGCGCGCCTCGATGATCTCAAGCTGCCGCCGCCCTTTCTCATGAAGGTTGATGTGGAAGAACACGAATTCGAAGCCCTTTGCGGAGCCGAGGCGCTTTTGCGAAAGGAGCGCCCCTTCCTCATCTTCGAGAATTGGATTCAGAAGACTCGGCCGGTCGCCACCCTGGAACCCCTGCGTTATTTGGAATCTCTTGGCTACGTGCTGTTCGACCCGTGTTGGTCGTATCGCGACGGCGAAGACCACTATGTCTGGCCCGCCCCGGACCCACCGGCCCGCTCAGGACCATCGGTCAAGGAAAGCCGTCAGCTCGCGCTCGTCCGCTTTTCGGCAGAACAGCGTCTTGCCTTGCGCGAGCAAATCAATGTCTTCGCGTGTCACCGCGAGCGGCTTGCGTCCCTTGACGGAGTCTTCGAGTCAAGGTTCTCTCCTCAAACGCAGAGCAGCTCATCGGCATAAGAAGGAGTCCGCCATGCCTGTCGACGTGGGCGATCGCGCGCCCGATTTCGATCTTCCGGCCGATGACGGCCGCAAGCTTTCCATGGGGAAGCTCAAGGGGAAGACCGTCGTCCTTTATTTTACCCGAAGGACAACACGACCGGCTGCACGAAAGAGGCGGAGGCCTTTCGCGATCTCAGGAAGACGTTCGCCGCCGCCGACATCGAGATCGTCGGCGTGTCGAAGGACTCGGTCGCGAGCCATCAGAAATTCAAGACGGGAAGCCGGCTCAACTTCCCGCTGGTCTCGGACGAAGCGGGCACGCTCTGCAACGCGTACGGCGTCTGGGTGCAGAAAAGCATGTACGGCCGAAAATACATGGGCATCGAGCGCGCGACCTTTCTGATCGACGCAAAGGGCGTCATCCGCCAGGTTTGGCGAAGGGTGAAGGTCCCCGGCCACGCCGAGGACGTTCTTGCCCAGGCCAAGGCGCTGTAGGGCCGTTTCCGTTTAATGACGCGCGGGAAAAAAGGGAACAAGAGAGATGAGCGAGCCGAAACCAGACCCGAAGACACCGCCGAAGGGTGCGGAGGCGGCGAAAGCCGATGCCGCAGCGAAGGACCCGAAGGTGGAGGCGGCCCCGGATGACGATGGTGCTCCGCCGGTCGGGGGGAAAGCCAAGTTGATCCTCGCGGCGGCCGGATTGGCCGTGGTCCTGGCGATCGGCGGCGTCGCCTATTACCTCATAAGCGGATCGCAAACGCCGCCATCCGGAGAAACGGCCAAGGCCCCGCAAAAAAGTGCCGCGGTGGAATTCGGCCCGGTCGTCTTTCACGATTATCCGGAGCAGCTGGTGGACCTGAAGACAGGCGCCTGCAAGTCGGCCTTTCTCAAGTACCAGCTCACCGTGGAAATTCCCGAAAAGGACCGCCAGCGGCTCGTCGACGTGCAAGCGCGCATCTTCGACCGCCCGCAAATGTACTTGCGCAATCAAGAGCGCCAGGACTTGGTCGGCAAGGCGGGCGCCGAAAAGCTGCGCGAGGAGCTCACCACCATCGTCAACGGCGCGATCTCGCCCGCGCGCGCGAACTCGGTGCTGTTCAAGAAGTTCCTGCTGCAGTAGGCAGTCGGGCCAGGACCCCATCCTTCGAGACGCGCCCTACGGGCGTTCCTCAGGATGAGGCGTGCGAGGCGCCCGGGGTCTGCGGGGGAATCCCCCGCAAAAATCCCCCTTGGGACGCGGGAACGACGGAAAGGACGCTAAGCCGCGGCCTTCGTCAGCATCTTCTTGAGGTAGCCGTCGACGGTTTCTTCCACCGCGTCCAGGTAGGAGCGGAAGAAGTGATCGCTGCCGCGGATGACCTGGTAGTCGATAACGATGTTCTTCTGGCTCGCCAGCTTCTGCGAGAGCTTCTCGACCGAGGCCAAGGGGACGAGCTCGTCCTTGTCGCCGTGAATGATGAGGCCCGATGCCGGGCACGGCGCGAGAAACGTGAAATCATGCAGGCTGGCGGGGGGCGCAACCGTGATGAAGGCGGAAATTTCGGGGCGCCGCATCAAGAGCTGCATGGCGATCCAGGCGCCGAAGGAAAAGCCGCCGATCCAGCAGCCGCTCGAGTTTGGGTTTTGGGCCTGCATCCAATCGAGCGCCGAGGCCGCGTCGCTGAGCTCCCCTTGGCCGTTGTCGAAGCGGCCCTGCGAGCGCCCGACACCCCGGAAATTGAACCGGAGGGCCGAGAACCCCGCCCTCACGAAGCACTGGTAGAGCGCATACACGACCCGGTTGTTCATGGTTCCCCCGTGCTGCGGGTGCGGGTGCAGCAGGAGCGCGAGGGGGGCGTTGAGGCGCTTGGACTGTTGGTAGCGGCCTTCGAGCCGGCCGTCGGCGCCGTTGAAAATCACTTCCGGCATGACGGACGGTCGCTGTCGCTGAGAATGGCTACGGTCACGGTGGTCAAAACCTGATTACCCATATCGACAAATATCGGCTAAACCAAAGGATTCCGACCGAGAATTCTTGACTCAATTAGTCGGGCTTCCTATATCTTCTTCCAGAAGAGGGTCATACACCACCAGACGGAGGCCCGACCTTTGGGCCGCCGCAGGGATCGTCCAGGACCCGCAATAAATAGTGTTATGCCCATGCTTTTCAAGAGAATTCGGGAGGACATCGAGGCCTTCAAGGTGCGCGACCCCGCAGCGCGCTCGAGTGCCGAGATCGTCCTTTGCTATCCGGGCTTCCATGCCGTCCTCGTTCACCGGGCCTCGCACGCGCTTTGGCGGCGCGGCTGGCACCTGCTGGCCCGCCTGATCTCTCATATCGGCAAAATATTAACGGCCATCGAGATTCACCCGGGTGCGGAGATTGGGCGGCGCTTCGTGATCGACCACGGGACAGGCGTCGTTATCGGCGAAACGGCGATCATCGGGGACGACGTCACGCTTTATCAGGGGGTGACGCTCGGCGGCATTGCGCCCTCCGTGAATTCTTACACCCAGGCGGGTCACAAACGGCACCCGACCCTCCTGGACGGCGCCATCATCGGTTGCGGCGCCGCCATTCTCGGGCCCGTGGTCGTCGGCGAGGGCGCCCGGATCGGCGCCAATGCCGTGGTCACGAAGGATGTCCCCTTCGGCGTGACGGCCGTCGGAAATCCGGCCCAGGTGGTCATGCCGCAAAACCAAAACAAGGCCCGCACGAAGGAATTCGTCGCCTATGGCACGCCGGCAGAGGGCTGCCCGGACCCCGTGTTGCAGACGATCGAAGCCCTTCAAAGTCAGCTGACGGTTCTGAGCCAACGGGTGGAGGAACTGGCATCGAAGGGCCCCCCCGCCCGCACCAAGACGCCGTCTCGCCCCTCGGACGAGGTTAAGGACGAACCCGCCGTCGTCGTTTCGCGACGGATGTCGTGAGGGAAGCCGCCAGTGTGGATTCGCTAGCGAAGGAGATGAAGCCGTGAAGTTGAGCACGAAAGGCCGGTACGCGGTCATGGCGATGGTCGATCTTGCCACGCATAGCGACGGCAAGCCGATTGCGCTTGCCGATGTGGCTCATCGGCAGGAGATTTCGCTCTCCTATTTGGAGCAGTTGTTCGGAAGATTGAGAAAAGGCGGCCTCGTCAAAAGCGTGCGCGGTCCCGGCGGCGGATACCTGCTGGCCCGCGAGATCTCGGACACACGGGTCTCCGACATCATTCTCGCGGTGAATGAGCCGATCAAGGCGACTCGATGTAAGAGCGGGTCGGCCGACGGATGCATCGGCTCGGGCAAAGGCCGATGTCTTACCCACGATCTGTGGGAAGAGCTCGGCAACCAAATTTATCTCTATTTGAGCTCGGTTTCGCTCGCCGACGTCGTCAACCGGCGCGTGCTGGGGTCGAGCGGCATGCTGTTCCGCCATGAACAGCAGCAGCGCAGCCAAACGCCCCACGCGGCGGAATAGGCCCACGTGCGGAATAGGATCGCGCACATCACAATGGAAAAGGCCGTTTATCTCGATCACAACGCGACGACGCCGGTGCGCCCCGAAGCGGCGCGCGCGGTCGCGTCGGCGCTGGCACTTACGGGGAACGGCTCGTCCGTGCACCGGTTCGGGCGCGTGGTGCGGCGCGCGATCGAGGACGCCCGCGAGCGCGTGGCGGCCCTTGTCGTCGCGCGCCCGGCTGATGTTCTGTTCACAAGCGGCGGCACGGAAGCCAACACGCTCGCGCTTACGGGGTGCGGGCGGCGGCGGATCGTCGTGTCATCGGTTGAACATGTTTCCGTACTCCACGCCGCCGATGGCCCGGAGACCGTGCCCGTGGATACGAAGGGCGTCGTCGATCTCCGGGCGCTCGAGCGGCTGCTGGCGGCGTCTTCGGAGCCCGCCCTTGTCTCCGTCATGGCCGCCAATAACGAGACCGGCGTCTTGCAGCCGGTCGCCGACGTTGCGCTCCTGGCGAAACGACATGGCGCGCTCGTTCACTGCGATGCCGTGCAGGCGGCAGGCAAGATTCCGCTCGATCTCGCGGCGCTCGGACTCCACATGCTGACGCTCTCCGCCCACAAGATTGGCGGTCCGGCCGGCGTCGGCGCCTTGGTCGTCGCTCCCGAGGTCACGCTCCACGCTTTGATTCGAGGCGGCGGACAGGAGCGCGGTCGCCGGGCCGGAACCGAGAACGCTCCCGGGATCGCTGGGTTCGGCGCCGCCGCCGAACAGGCAGCGGCTGATTTTGCGCATATGGCTACGCTCGCGGCGTGGCGGGACGGCCTCGAAAAGGCGGTCACGTCCATGGCCCGGGGCGTCCAGGTGTTCGGGCGAACAGCCGATCGGCTTCCCAACACGAGCTGTCTCTCCATGCCGGGCGTGGACAGCGAGACCCAGGTCATCGCGTTCGACCTTGAAGGCATCGCGGTCAGCGCGGGCGCCGCTTGCTCGTCCGGCCGGGTCGCCAGGAGTCATGTTCTTGCCGCCATGGGCGTTGCGCCGGAGGACGCGAGTTGCGCGATCCGCGTCAGCCTCGGCCGCACCACTGTGGCTGACGATGTGACGCGGTTCGTCGAGACGTGGGGCGCCATTTTCTCGCGGGCGGGTGCCCGCGTGGCCGCGTGAGGCATCCATGGAACGGGCAATGATCAACGAGCGGACGCCACTCTATCTGGATTACCAGGCGACCACGCCGGCCGATCCGCGCGTGGTGGACGCGATGCTGCCCTATTTCGGCAAGCGGTTCGGCAACCCCCATTCCGTGAGCCACCCGTACGGCTGGGAGGCCGCGGACGCGGTCGAGATCGCCCGTGGGCAGGTGGCGGCGCTGATCGGCGCGACGGCCCGCGAGATCGTCTTCACGTCGGGTGCGACCGAGGCCAACAACCTCGCCCTGAAAGGCGTCGCCCGCGCGTACGCTGCGAAGAAGAATCACATCGTGACGCTCGCGACCGAGCACAAATGCGTGCTTGCGACCGCCCGCCGGCTTGAGCGGGAAGGCTTTCGAGTCACTTATCTTCCCGTCGACAAGGCGGGGCTGATCGACCTGGCCGCGCTCGACGCCGCGATCACGAAGGAGACCGTCCTCGTCTCCGTCATGGGCGTGAACAATGAGATCGGCGTCATCCAGCCGCTGGCCGAGATCGGCCGATTGGCCCGCGCGCGCGGCGCTTTCTTCCACACCGACTGCGCGCAGGCCGCAGGGAAAATTCCCCTCGACGTGGAGGCGATGAAGATCGACCTGATGAGCCTCTCCGCCCACAAGATGTACGGGCCGAAGGGCATCGGCGCGCTCTACGTCCGCCGCCGCCCGCGCGTCCGCCTCGTGCCCGAGATGGACGGCGGCGGCCAGGAAGAAGGCTTGCGGTCGGGCACGCTCCCGGCGCCGCTCGCCGTCGGGTTCGGACGGGCGGCCGAGATCGCGGTCGCCGAGATGGACGCCGAGGCGTCGCGCCTGCAAGCCTTGCGCGCGCGGCTTTACGAGAGGATTTCTCGCGGTCTCTCGGGCGTCCGCGTCAACGGCGACCTGGAGCGGCGGGTGCCCGGCAATCTCAATCTCAGTTTCGCGGATGTAACGGGGGAGAACCTGATGCTCGCGCTCAAGGATATCGCGCTTTCGAGCGGCGCCGCGTGCGCCTCCGCTTCGAAGGAGCCCTCGCATGTGCTCGCGGCCCTCGGCCTTGCCGAGGCGGAGATCGAAAGCTCGCTCCGGATCGGGCTCGGGCGGTTCACGAGCGAGAGCGACGTAGACTATGCCGCCGGCCGTATCCGCGAAGCGGTCACGCGCTTGCGCACGCGCGATGCTGCCGACGCCGCCCCGGAGACCCGGGCGCGCATCGCCGTTTCATGAACCGACTGCCGCGGACGTAAGAGGAAGGAACACGTAATGGCCGCCACCGCACAAACCGCGCTCCAGGTTCGCGAGCTCGCCGAGGACCGTTACAAGTACGGCTTCGTGACGGACATCGAGTCCGAGCGGGCGCCCAAGGGCTTGAGCGAGGATATCGTCCGCTTCATCTCGGCCAAGAAAGAGGAGCCCCAGTGGCTGCTCGAGTGGCGACTGAAGGCGTTCCGGCACTGGCTCACCATGCCGGAGCCCCAGTGGTCGTCCGTCCGCTTCCCGGCGCTCGATTATCAGGACGCCTACTATTATTCGGCGCCGAAGGCGAAAGGGGATGGGCCGAAGAGCTTGGACGAAATCGATCCCGAGCTCCTGAAGACATACGAGAAGCTCGGCATTCCGATTCGCGAGCAAGAGGCGCTGGCCGGCATCGCGGTCGATGCCGTGTTCGACAGCGTTTCCGTCGCCACCACCTTCAAGGCCAAGCTCCATGAGGTGGGCGTGATCTTTTGCCCGATTTCCGAGGCCGTCCGCAACCACCCGGCGTTGGTGCAGAAGTATCTGGGGAGCGTCGTCCCCTACGCCGACAACAAGCACGCGACGTTGAATTCGGCCGTGTTCACCGACGGCTCCTTCGTCTACGTGCCGCCGGGCGTCCGCTGCCCGATGGAGCTCTCGACCTATTTCCGGATCAACGCCGAGAACACGGGTCAGTTCGAGCGGACGCTGATCATCGCGGACAAGGGCTCCTACGTGAGCTACCTGGAAGGCTGCACGGCGCCGAAGCGGGACGTGAACCAGCTCCACGCCGCCGTGGTCGAGCTGGTCGCGCTCGACGATGCGGAGATCAAGTACTCGACCGTGCAGAACTGGTACCCGGGCGACGCCGAAGGCCGGGGGGGCATCTACAACTTCGTCACCAAGCGCGGCGCCTGCCGGGGCGTGAACTCGAAGATCTCCTGGACCCAGGTCGAGACCGGCTCGGCGATCACCTGGAAGTATCCATCCTGCATTCTCCAGGGCGACAACTCGGTCGGCGAGTTCTACTCGATCGCCATCACCAACAACCACCAGCAGGCCGATACCGGGACCAAGATGATCCACATCGGCCGCAACACGCGCTCGCGCATCATCTCCAAGGGGATTTCGGCCGGCCACGGCATGCAGACCTATCGCGGGCTCGTGCGCGTCACCGCGAAAGCAGAGGGTGCCCGCAACCACACTCAGTGCGATTCGCTCCTGATCGGCTCCAAGTGCGCGGCCCACACGGTTCCCTACATCGAGAGCAAGAACCCGAAGGCCATCCTGGAGCACGAGGCGACGACCTCGAAGATCAGCGAAGACCAGCTTTTCTATCTGCGTCAGCGCGGCATCTCGGTGGAGAACGCGGTGGCTCTCGTCGTCAACGGGTTCTGCCGGGAAGTGCTTCAGCAGCTGCCGATGGAGTTCGCGGTCGAGGCGCAGAAACTGGTCGCGATCAGTCTGGAGGGGAGCGTCGGTTGACGCTTTAAGGAATCGACAATGGGACCGATGCTCGACATCAAGAACCTGCACGTGACGGTCGGCGAGAAAGAGATATTGAAAGGTCTCGATCTCGCGCTTCCGGCGGGCGAAGTGCACGCGATCATGGGGCCGAACGGCTCCGGCAAGAGCACGCTCTCCTACGTCATCGCCGGCCGCGAGGGCTACGAGATCACCAAGGGTCAAATTCTCTTCCGGGGCGAAGACCTGGCCCCGATGCAGCCGGAGGAGCGGGCGGCGAAGGGCGTGTTTCTCGCCTTTCAGTATCCGGTCGAGATCCCCGGCGTCACCAACACGACGTTCCTGAAAGAGGCGTTGAACGCGATCCGGCGGTCGCGCGGCGAGTCCGAGCTCGACGCCATGCAGTTCGTGAAGCTCTTGCGCCGGCAGACGAAGGAGCTGGGCATCCCGGACGACATGCTCAAGCGCTCGGTCAACGCCGGGTTCTCCGGCGGCGAGAAGAAGCGGAACGAGATCCTGCAGATGGCCGTCCTCCAGCCCCTCCTCGCGGTGCTGGACGAGACCGACAGCGGCCTCGACATCGACGCCCTCAAGATCGTCGCCGCCGGCGTCAACCGCCTGCGCTCGCCCGAACGCTCGACCCTCGTGATCACGCACTATCAGCGGCTGTTGAGCTACATCGAGCCGGACCGCGTGCACGTGCTCGCGCACGGGCGCATCCAGCGCTCCGGCGGCAAGGAGCTGGCGGCCGAGCTCGAGCGCACGGGTTACGCGGAATTCAAAGCCGTGGCGGCCGAGTAGAAGGGCAGAAAGCGGATATGGCGCGACAAGCGATTTCGGCCGACCAGTTGCTGCAGGGCTTCGATGCCGGCAAGGGCGCGCTCCCCGGGCGCGGCCTTCCCTGGCTCGCCAACTTGCGCGCGCAAGGGCGCGAGCGGTTCCGCACCCTCGGCCTGCCGACGGCGAAGCTCGAGGCCTGGCGCTACACGCGTCTCCGGCCCTTCGAGGATACGCAGTTCCGCCCGGCGACCGAAGCGGACGGGCGGATCAACGTCGACGTCATCCCTGCGCTCTTGAAGGGTGCGGCCGCCCGCATCGTCTTCATCAACGGTCTTTATCGCCAGGAATTGTCCAACGTCGCCGGCTTGCCGGCGGGCGTCTCCATCGAGCCCTTGGCCAAGGCCCTCGCGGCCGGTTCCGGCTGGATCGCCGACCACCTGGGACGCGTCGCCGGCGAAACGCCGCAGGCCTTCTTCGCCCTCAACACCGCGTTGATGGACAGCGGCGTGGTGGTGAAGATCGCGCGCGGCACATCTCTCGACCTTCCGATCGAGATCGTCCACGTGAGCGGCCTCACCGACCGGCCGATCATGTATTCGCCCCGCAACCTGATTCTCGTGGAAGAGGGGGCGAGCGCGACCGTCCTCGTCCACCACGTCGGGCTCGGCGCCGGCGCCTATTTCGTCAACGGCGCGACCGAGGTGGACGTGCGGGACGGCGGCAGCTTGCGCCACTACACGGTCGAGGCCGAGTCGATCGACGCGATCAACCTCGCGACCGCCCATGTCCGGGTCGGGCGCGACGCTCATTACGAGGCCTTCGGGCTTGCCGTCGGCGGACGCCTTTCCCGGAGCGAGGTTTCGATTCGGCTCGCCGCCCCGGGCGCCTCCTGCAAGCTCAACGGGGCTTACCTCATGCGCGGCGCCGAGCACTGCGACAACACGACCGTGATCGAGCACCTGGCGCCGCACACGTCGTCCCGCGAAGTGTTCAAGGGCGTGCTCGACGATGAGTCCCGCGCGGTGTTCCAGGGCCGCATCGTCGTGCACAAGGGGGCGCAGAAGTCGGATGGCCACCAGCTCAGCAAGGCCCTCCTCCTTTCGGCCGGCGCCGAGATCGACCAGAAGCCGGAATTGGAAATTTACACCGACGACGTGAAATGCAGCCACGGCGCCGCGGCGGGGCAGCTCGATGCCGCGCAGCTCTTCTATTTGCGCTCGCGCGGGATCCCGGAAGCGCTCGCGCGCAATCTCCTGGTTCAGGCCTTCCTCGCGGAAGCGGTGGAGGAAGTCTCGGATATCGGCGTGCGGGAGGCGATGATGGACAAGGTCGTCCATTGGCTTCCGGCGCAATGCTATCTGCAGGAACAGTGGAGGGGCCGATGACGCCCGGACAGTCGGCACTCAAAGCGGTCGCGGGCAACAATTCGACGGCGGCGTTCGACGTGGAAAGGGTCCGGCAGGATTTCCCGATCCTCCGGGAGACCGTTTACGGCCGCCCGCTCGTCTATCTCGACAACGGCGCCAGCGCGCAAAAGCCGCGCATCGTCATCGACTCGATGACCAAGGCCTACGAAACCTATTACGCGAACGTCCACCGCGGCGTGCACAAGCTGAGCCAGACCGCGACCGACGCCTTCGAGGCGGCGCGGGAGAAAGTCGCCCGCTTCATCAACGCGCCCTCCGTCGACGAGGTGATTTTCACCCGCGGCGCGACCGAGGCGATCAACCTGGTCGCCGCCACCTACGGCCGCGCGTTCCTCAAGCCCGGCGACGAAGTGGTGATCTCCCATATGGAGCATCACTCCAACATCGTGCCGTGGCAGCTCTTGCGCGACGAGAAGGGGATCGTGCTGAAGATCGCCCCCATCGACGACGAAGGCGGCTTCGTCTTGGACGCTTACGAGAAGCTGCTGTCGCCGAAGACCAAGATCGTCGCGATCACCCACGTATCGAACGCGCTCGGCACGATCACGCCGATGCGCGAGATCGTCCGCCTCGCCCACGCGCGGGGGGCCAGGGTTCTGGTCGACGGCTGCCAGGCCGTGCCCCATATGCCCGTGGACGTGCAGGCGCTGGGCGCCGACTTCTACGTCTTCTCGAGCCATAAGCTTTACGGGCCCACCGGCATCGGCGTGCTCTGGGGCCGGCTCGATCTCTTGAATTCCATGCCGCCCTACCAGGGCGGCGGCGAGATGATCGCGTCCGTGAGCTTCGAGAAGACCACTTACAAAAACTCTCCCCACCGGTTCGAGGCGGGAACGCCCGCGATCGTCGAGGCGGTCGGCCTCGGCGCCGCGGTCGATTACGTGAGCGCGCTCGGCCTCGACAACATCGGGGCCCACGAAAGCGGGCTCCTCGCCTATGCAACCGAGCGGCTCTCCAGGATCGACGGCCTCGAGATTCACGGCCGGGCCAAGGACAAAGCCGCCATCGTCGCCTTCGTGATGAAGGAGGCCCATGCCCACGACATCGGGACCATCCTCGACCGCGCCGGCGTGGCGGTGAGGGCCGGCCACCACTGCGCCCAGCCGGTGATGGACCGCTTCGGCGTGGCGGCGACGGCGCGCGCCTCCTTCGGTCTCTACAACACCAAGAAAGAAGTGGATACGCTGGTCGATGCGATCGGCGTCGTGAAGGAATTTTTCGGCTGACATGTTCGACGATTTGCGAGAGCTTTATCAGGAAGTGATCCTGGACCACGGCAAGCGCCCGCGGAACTTCCGCTGCATCGCCGATGCGAACCGCCAGGCCCACGGGAACAACCCGATTTGCGGCGACATGCTCGTCGTCTATCTCGCGGTCGACGGCGGCGGCGTGATCCGGGACCTGGCGTTCCAGGGCAAGGGGTGCGCCATCTCCATGGCGTCGGCCTCCATGATGACCGAAATCCTGAAGGGCAGGTCCGTCGCCGAGGCCGAGAAGCTGTTCCGGTGCTTCCACGAGATGTGCACGAAGGACGACGCCAAGACCTGCGAGAACGCGGACCAGGACACCCTCGACCGGCTCTCCATGTTGTCGGGCGTGCGGGAATTCCCGGTCCGGGTCAAGTGCGCGACGCTCGCGTGGCACACGATGCACGCGGCCGTCGAGAGCAAGCAGCCGGTCGAAGTCAGCACCGAAAGGGGCCAGGTATGACCGACGATATGACCGACCAGCCGAAAGGCGACTCGAAGCCGGAAGGCTTAACCGAGGTGATCGCGCCGTTGACGGCGAAGGCGGGAGCGCCCCTCCAGCCGGGGACGACGGTCGCCTCCGAGGACGCCGTCGTCGCCGCCATGCGCACCGTGCACGATCCGGAAATCCCGGTGAACATCTACGATCTCGGCCTCATCTACGAGCTCGCCATCGCCGCCGACGGGCACGTGAACGTGATCATGACATTGACGGCACCCGCCTGCCCGGTGGCGGGCGAGATGCCGGGCAACGTCGCGAATGCCGTGGCGGGCGTGGAGGGCGTCGGCGAAGTCGACGTGAAGCTCGTGTTCGAGCCGCCGTGGACGCCCGACCGCATGTCCGCGGATGCCAAGCTTGCCCTCGGCATGGACTAGGACTATCTATCCTTTGGGACTCTGGTTGTAAGGAACGGACATGCCTCTGCCTTCAGTGATT
The DNA here is from genome assembly GCA_009694195.1 of Rhodospirillales bacterium. Classification (GTDB taxonomy): domain Bacteria; phylum Pseudomonadota; class Alphaproteobacteria; order Rhodospirillales; family SHVQ01; genus SHVQ01. Next base: position 6,502 of record SHVQ01000011.1, on the reverse strand, counting down.
ACGCTCACCGATGCCGCCGCCGACCGCGTCAAGGCGTTGATCTCCAAAAGCGAGAAGCCGGTACAGGGTCTCCGCGTCGGCCTGCGCTCGCGCGGCTGCTCGGGGATGAGCTACATGGTCGAGTACGCTGAGGCCAAGAAAAACCTGGAAGAGGTGGTCGAGGACAAGGGCGTGAAAATCTTCATCGACCCGACCGCCGTCATGTTCCTGATTGGGAGCCAGATGGACTACGTCGAGGACAAGCTGCAGAGCGGCTTCGTCTTCAAGAACCCGAACGAGAAGAGCCGCTGCGGCTGCGGCGAGAGCTTTTCGATTTAGGCGCCGAGCCCGCTGAGGGCTGCCGTTTCTCTTCTATGTCCCGGATGACCTTCATCGACCGCAAGGGCGAACGCCGCGAGGTGGACGCGCCGGACGGCGTTTCATTGCTCGAGATCGCGCACCGGCACGGGATCGACCTCGAAGGCGCTTGCGAAGGCTCGATGGCGTGCTCCACCTGCCATGTGATCGTCGATCCCGAATGGTTCGGCAAGCTCCCGGCACTGAGCGAGGAGGAAGAGGACATGCTCGATCTCGCCTTCGGCCTGACGAAGACCTCGCGGCTCGGCTGCCAGATCACGATGTGCCGGGAGCTCGACGGCATCGTGGTCCGGCTCCCGACCGTCCACCGCAACCTGCTGCTGGAAGGGTGAGGGGCCGCCGCCAGCCCATGCCTTCCGACGCCCCTCTCTTTCGCCGACTGAAGACCGCGTGCGCTGCCGAGTGGGCGGCCTACACGGAGCACGCCTTCGTCAAGGGCGTGGCGGACGGAACGTTGCCCGAGGCGTGCTTCCGCCGCTATCTCGCGCAAGATTATCTGTTCCTGATCCACTTCGCCCGCGCCTACGCGCTCGCCGCCTACAAGGGTGAAACGCTGGCCGACATCCGGCAGGCGGCAACCGGGCTTTCCGCCATCATCGACGTGGAGATGGAGCTTCACATCAAGTACTGCGCCGGGTGGGGGCTCGGCGCGGCGGCGTTGGAGTCCGTTCCCGAGGCCGAGGAGACGATGGCCTACACGCGCTATGTGTTGGAGAGGGGCCTTGCGGGCGATCTTCTCGACCTTCACGTGGCGCTCGCGCCCTGTATCGTCGGCTACGGCGAGATCGGGGCCGCGCTTGCCGCCGACCCGAGGACGAAAAAGGACGGCAACCCGTATTGGGCGTGGATCGAGATGTACGCCTCGGCCGAATATCAGAGCATCGCCGCGGCCGGGTGCTCGACCCTGGATGCGCTCATGGTCCGGCGCGGCGGCGAAGGCCGGCTCGCCTCGCTGATAGCCACCTTCCGCCAGGCAACCCAACTCGAAGCCGCCTTCTGGCAGATGGGATTGAAGGCCCAATCCCGGAAACCTATAGTCCGCCCATGAACTCCCTCGGGATCGATAAGCCGCCCGCGAAGACCCGCGTCGTCGTCGCCATGTCCGGCGGGGTCGACAGCGCGACCACGGCCGCGCTCCTGAAGGAGCAGGGCTACGACGTGGTCGGCATCACGCTCCAGCTCTACGACCAGCCGGCGGTCCCGCGCGGCAAGACCTGCTGCGCGGGCCAGGACATCTACGACGCGCGCCGGGTCGCCGACGCGCTCTCGATCCCGCACTACGTCCTCGACTACGTCGACCGCTTCAAGGCGTCCGTCATGGAGGACTTCGCCGAAACTTACGCGCGGGGCGAGACGCCGATCCCGTGCGTCCGCTGCAATCAGACGGTGAAGTTCCGCGATCTCCTGGGCACGGCCAGGAAGCTCGGCGCCGACGCGCTGGCGACCGGCCACTACGCGCGCCGGGTCGAGGGAAGCCGCGGCCCTGAGCTCAGGCGGGCGGCCGACGGGTCCCGCGACCAGAGCTATTTTCTCTTCGCCACCACCCGCGACCAGCTCGAATTCCTCCGGTTTCCCTTGGGCGGCATGGAAAAGAGGGAGACGCGGGCGCACGCGGCCCGCCTCGGCATCTCGGTCGCCGAAAAGCCGGACAGCCAGGACATCTGCTTCGTCCCCGACGGCTCCTACGCCCGCGTGGTCGAGAAGCTGCGGCCGGGCGCCTGCGATCCCGGCGACGTCGTCGATCTCGAAGGCCGCGTGCTCGGACGCCACGAGGGGATCATCAATTTCACCGTCGGGCAGCGGCGCGGCCTCGGGATCGCGGCGCCGGAGCCGCTCTACGTGTTGAGCCTCGAGCCGGAAACCCGGCGGGTCGTGGTCGGGCCCTACGCGAGCCTGCTCGACCGCCGGGTGTTCGTCCACAGGCTCAACTGGCTCGCCGACGACGCTCCCGGCGAAACCGGTCTCCGCGTGTCCGTGAAGCTGCGCTCGACGCAGGAGCCCGCCGCCGCGGCGGTGTTCGGCACCGGCGCCGGAACAGCCGAAGTGGTGTTGGACGCGCCGCTCGCCGGCGTCGCGCCCGGCCAGGCCTGCGTCATCTATGACGGCGATCGCGTGCTCGGCGGCGGCTGGATCGCCCGCCCGCCGGCCGCCAGGGCGGCGTAGGGCCCTCCGGCGTCACTCCGCCGCCTCGCTCGCCCCTTTCGTAACTGCCGGGACCTCGCCCTGGGGAACCCTCGGGCTGTTGACCCGAGGGCGTCTCGAAGGGGGAGGTCAAGCGGAGGTCGCAAAGTTTTGAGTCAATCCACCGGGCGCCTCACGGCCTCGCCATCAGCTTCTTGTAGAGGAGAGCCTTTTGCTCCTCGCTCGCGGCCAGGTCGAATCTCTCGAACAAGCCAAAACTCCAGAGACGTTCATTCATGGTCATGCCGCCAATGGAGTCGATATTCCGGTCGACGAAGTCCGACCAGAGCTCATGAACCTTTTGACGGGTGTCTTGGCGTTCGATCCCGGCATGACCGAGGTAACGCTCGATCCTCCCCTTGAGCGCTTCGACCGTCGTGTCGTCCGCCTTCCATTCGGTCAATGCCGACGACAAGCCCTGAACCGCTTCGTCCCGATCAAGTCCGGAGATCGCGATGGCCAATTGGTCGATATTCATTTCTTGAACCCCCCGCCCGCTCGCCGCCAGGGCGACGTAGGGCCCTCCGTCGTCACCCCGGCCGAGCCAAGGGGCCTCTTGCGGGGATTCCCCGCAGACCCTGAGCGAGAGCCGGGGTCCAGACCATAGGTAGAAGTTGGATTCCCGCTCCTCATCCTGAGCCGCGCGCCTCTCCTTCGAGACGGTTGCTGCGCAACCTCCTCAGGATGAGGCGCGCGAGTCGAAGGACGCGGGAATGACGCCGTGAAAGACGGCGTCACTCCGCCGCCTCGCCTTTCGCGAGCGCCGCCGGGCCTTCGCCCGTGCGCTCCAGCACTTCCGCGGCCTTGCGCGCCTCCTGCTGGCGCGCCCACATGCCGGCGTAGACGCCCGCTTGGGCGAGGAGCCCCGCGTGGCTTCCACGCTCGACGATGCGGCCCTCAACCAGGACGAGGATTTCGTTCGCGTCCACCACGGTCGAAAGCCGGTGCGCGATCACCAAGGTCGTGTGATCGGCCGAGACTTCCCGGAGCGAGTCCTGGATTTCCTTTTCCGTGTGGCTGTCGAGCGCCGAGGTCGCTTCGTCGAAGATGAGGATGCGCGGGTTCTTCAAGATCGTGCGCGCGATGGCGACGCGCTGCTTCTCGCCCCCTGAGAGCTTGAGGCCGCGCTCGCCGACCGTGGATTGGTAGCCGTCCGGGAGGCTCATCACGAAGTCATGGATGCGCGCGTGGCGGGCGGCGGCTTCCACTTCCGAAGGCGCGGCGCCCGGGCGGCCATAGGCGACGTTGTAATAGATCGTGTCGTTGAAGAGGACGGTGTCCTGCGGGACCATGCCGATCGCGGCGCGGACGGAGTCCTGCCGGACGGCCCGGATGTCCTGGCCGTCGATCAGCACCCGGCCCGCGTTCACTTCGTAGAAGCGGAAGAGAATGCGCGAGATGGTGGATTTGCCGGAGCCGCTCGGGCCGACGATGGCGAGGGCGCGGCCGGCGGGCACCGTGAACGAGACGTCCTTCAGCACGACGCGCCGGGGGTCGTAGCCGAAGGTCACGTTCTCGAACCGGACCTCGCCGCCGGACACCTGGAGGGGCGACGCGCCGGGGGGATCCTTCACTTCTTCCGGCTCGCTCAGGAGGCGGAACATGGCCTCGAGATCGGTGAGCGACGCCTTGATCTCGCGGTAGACGAAGCCGAGGAAATTGAGCGGCAGGTAAAGCTGGATGAGATAGGCGTTCACGAGGACGAAATCGCCGACCGTCATGGAGCCGTCGGCGACGCCGTGGCCCGCCATGACCATGACGATGGTGAGGCCGATCGCGATCACGCTGCCCTGGCCGACGTTGAGGATCGAGAGCGATGTCTTGCTCTTCACGGCGGCGTGCTCGTAGCGCTGCAAGGCCTGGTCGAACCGCCGGGCCTCGTGCTCCTCGTTGCCGAAGTATTTCACCGTCTCGTAATTGAGCAGGCTGTCGATCGCCTTGGTGCTGGCCTCGCTGTCGGTCTCGTTCATGTGGCGGCGGTACTGGTTCCGCCATTCGGTGATCGTGAGGGTCCAGCCGATGTAGGCGCTGATGGTGACGAAGGTGACCAGCGCGAACCAGAAATTGTAGAGCTTCCACAGGACACCGCAGACGAGGACGATCTCCAACAGCGTCGGCAGCACGTTGAACAGCATGAAGCTGAGCAGGAACTCGATGCCCGTCGTGCCCCGCTCGATCGCCCGGCTGACGGCGCCCGTCTTGCGGTCGAGGTGGAAGCGCAAGGAAAGCTGGTGCAGGTGGCGGAACGTGGCGAGGCCGGCCTGGCGGATCGCCCGGTGGACGACCTTGGCGAACACCGCGTCGCGAAGCTCGCCGAAGCCTTGCGCCAGGATTCGCGCGATGCCGTAGCCGACCAGGAGCCCGATCGGGACCGCGACGACGGCGCCGGCGACGCCGTTGAGCGCGTCGACGGCGTATTTATAAAAGACCGGCACGACGACGTTGACCGCCTTCGCCAGTAGCAGCAGCAAGAGGGCGGCGACCACGCGGGCGCGCATCTCCGTCTCCCCGGCCGGCCAGAGATAGGGGAGCAGCGTCCGGATGGTGGCGATGTCGCTCCGGTGGCCCGCGCGCACGCTCCCCGAGGCGCTGGGACGCGTTCTCCTCGCCATGCCTAATCCTCCGTCCGCGAGCCGCCGGTCACGGCCAGGTTTCCGGATTGCGGTTCGAGCACCGGCCGCTGGAGGCGCAGGCGTTGCGCAAGCCCTGTTCCAAGCCCCACTTGACGAAATCGGAGGGCGTCGCCGAGCTCGTGGCCGTCTCGCAGGCCGCGAGGGCGGCCAAGAGGAGCAGGAGCGGGAGCGGGCGGATTCGGGGTGCGTTCATGGAAAAGACTTGCCGCATGGGGTCCTAGACTACCAAGAAATAGGGAGCCTCGAAGGGAAATCGAGTCTCAGCAGAGCGCCCGCCGTTCTGTAGGATATCGTCCCGTTCGATCGGGCCGGGAGGAGACAGCGTGGACTGGGCCGTCATTGCGATTGGCGTTCTCGTGATCGTCGCGGGCATGTACGTGCGCCGGCGATATGGGCTGGTCGGCAAGTCCGCCGGCGCGGCTCTCGGCCGCCTGCTCGGCGAGCGGGGCACCCGCTACGCGCTCACCGGCCTTTACGTCGGCACGCTGCTCCTGTGGCTGGCGATCTTCCTCTGGGTGGGGGAGGAGCGGAGCAGCTGGGAGGGCCTCAAGAACATATTCAAGGCGCAGGCGCCGAAACCTTGAGCGTGCGTCAAAACACCTTACGGGGACCGGTAACGTGTGGTAGGCTTTAAAAGTCCCCAAATAACCAATGTGAAGGAAAACCGCCGGTCCTGCGGCCGGTCGATGCTGCTTGCCCTCGTCCGGGCGCGGCGGGCGCGGTACGTCAACCAGATAGTTTTCGCGGGCGCCCGTACACAACGTACAAATTGTACAAACGCGGCGTTGCGTCGCTCCCGCTCGATCGCCGGCGAGACATCCAAGCGTCTGAATCCCTATTGATTTCTTGCGATAAAACGGCCAGGGATCGCGGCGGAAATCGCGCTCTTTGTTACTTTATTACGTGTCGTCGCCGCGCCCGGGCATGCGCCGTCACTCCCACTCGATGGTGCCCGGCGGCTTCGAGGTCACGTCGTAGACGACCCGGTTGATGCCTTTGACCTCGTTGATGATGCGATTTGTTGCCAAATCGTGTGAGCGGGTCGCGGTAATTCCTGCGTTTTTTAGAGGCGGAACTCTATCTGCACAGCCGTTTCAGTGAGCATTGTACCCCTAGTTCTGCCCCTAGTGAATCCACTACGAGCAACGATCTCAAAGTTTCCTCTGAAGGTTGGATCGGCTTGCCAGTTGCGCACTTGTAGACGCTCCTAGAGCCTCACTGAGGCCCATCCGACATATCTCTGGCCCTTCTCCCCTGGCGTGCTGCAAATGCCCCTGTACGAGCCTCTCTGAGTCATACGGACGGCAATCGAGCATGGTGCAAGAGGAGAG
>SHVQ01000010.1 GCA_009694195.1 Rhodospirillales bacterium | reverse complement strand
CCGCCGCTTTCAGGATCGGGGTCCAGCGGGCGACCTCTTTCTTCACGAATTCCCCGAGGGAGGCAGGCGTCCGTCCCGCCTTGTCGGGAATGACACCGCCGAGATCGAGGAGACGCTTCCGGGTCGCTTCATCGTCGAGTGCTTTGACCAGCGCGTCGTTGAGCTTGGTCACGATGTCCTTCGGCGTGCCTTTGGGTGCGAAGATGGCGTTCCACGCACTGACTTCGTATTCGGGCAGGCCCGCCTCCTTGGTGGTCGGCACATCGGGCAGCGCCGGCGAGCGCACGGGCGTCGCGATGGCATAGGCTTTGATCGCGCCGCCCTTGATCTGCTCGACCAAGTTGACGATCTGGTCGCACATGTAGTCCACCTGTCCGCTCACCAAGTCATTGAGGGCGGGCGCCGTGCCGCGATAGGCGACCCGGGTCGGCTTCACGCCGAGCTGGTGGTTGAGCATGGTGCAGGTCGTAAAGGATACGGAGCCGAGGCCCGCGTGGGCTTCGTTGAGCTTGGTGTCGTTGGCCTTCACGTAGGCGATGAACTCCTTCAGGTCCTTCGGCGGCAGGGTCTTCTTGGCAACGATGAGGATGGGTGTCCCGGCGGCGAGCCCGATGGGCTCGAAGTCGGCGGTCGGGTCGTACTTGAGGTTCGGGTACATGGCGGGGGCGGCGCCGTGGGTTCCCATGTGCCCCATCATCAAGGTGTAGCCGTCGGGCTTCGACTGCGCGCCGCGGGTGATGCCCGTCGTGCCCCCCGCGCCGGCGACGTTTTCGACGACGATCTGCTGGCCGAGCGTTCTTGACATGTGCTCGCCGACGATGCGGGCGACCACGTCGGTCGGCCCTCCCGCGGCGAACGGGACGATCAGCGTGATCGGTCGCGTGGGGTAGCTCTGCGCGTCGGCCGTGCCGGCCCAAAGCCCGGCGGCGGCGGCGAGCGATAGCAATATGCGGATCATGGACAACTCCTTCCTGTGAGATGGGACGCGCGTTGCCGTCATTCCTGGAAGACTTCCTCCCGCTCCTTCCGCATCATCGGCAGCACCGCGATCACCAGGATGATGAGCGCCGCGATGAGGAGGCCAGCCGAGAGCGGCCGCTCGACAAAGGTGACGAAACTGCCGCGCGAGATCACGAGCGCCTGGCGGAATTTTTCTTCGAGCAGCTTGCCGAGCACGAAGCCGAGCAGCAAGGGGGCCGGCTCGAAATCGAACTTGTAGAGGATGTAACCCGCCAACCCGAAGAATGCCGTGAACATCACGTCGGCCGGGTTGTTGTTGATCGAGTAGATGCCGATGCAGCAGAAGATGAGGATCGCCGGAAACAGCAACCGGTAGGGGATTTTCAGGAACCGCACCCAGAGGCCGACCAGCGGCAGGTTGATGATGAGCAGCAGCAGGTTGCCGATCCACATGCTGGCGACCATGCCCCAGAACAGGCTCGGGTTCTTGGTCATCACCTGCGGGCCCGGGATGACGCCGTGGATGGTCATGGCGCCCATCATGAGCGCCATCACCGCGTTCGGCGGGATGCCCAGCGTGAGCAGCGGGATGAAGGCGGTTTGCGCGCCGGCGTTGTTGGCGGATTCCGGACCCGCCACGCCCTCGATGGCGCCGCGCCCGAAGCGCGAGGGGTCCTTCGCGATCCTTTTCTCGAGCGTATAGGAGGCGAACGGCCCGAGAACGGCGCCGTTCCCGGGGAGGATGCCGAGGAGGGCGCCGAGGCCGGTCCCCCTGAGGATCGGGCCGAGGCTCCGCTTGAGGTCGGCCTTCGAGGGCAGCAGACGGCCGATCGCGCTCTTCACGACGTCGCGCGATTCGGGGTTTTCGAGGTTGCGCAGGATCTCGGCGAAGCCGAACAGGCCCATCGCCATCACCGCGAAGTCGATGCCGTCGCTCAAGTCCACGAGCCCGAAGGTGAGCCGCTCCTCGCCCGTCTCGAGGTCGGTGCCGACCGTCGACAGCAGCAGGCCGAGGACGATCATGCCGACCGCCTTGAGCACCGAGCCGCGCGCCAGCACGATGGCGAAGGCGAGGCCGAGAACCATCAGCGAGAAGTATTCGGCGGGCCCGAACAGCATTGCCATGCGCGTCAGCGGCTGGCCGAGCGCGGCGATGATGAACGTGGCGATGGTTCCCGCGATGAAGGACCCAATCGCCGCGATCCCGAGCGCGATGCCGGCGCGCCCCTGCTTCGCCATCTGGTGGCCGTCGAGGACGGTGACCACGGACGTCGCCTCGCCCGGGATGTTGACCAGGATCGCGCTGGTCGATCCGCCGTACTGGGCGCCGTAGTAGATGCCGGCGAGCATGATGAGGGCGCCCGTCGGATCGACCTTGAAGGTGAGCGGCAGCAGCATCGCGATGGTGGCGATCGGCCCGATGCCCGGCAGCACCCCGATCAGGGTTCCGACGAGGACGCCGGCGAAACAAAGCGCCAGATTCTGCAACGAGAGCGCGGTGGCGAAGCCGAGGGCGAGGTGGTCGAAGAGCTCCACGGCGCCCTCAGTATCCGAGCAGCCAGGGTGCGAGCGGGATCGGCAATCCCAGCATGAACTTGAAAAGCAGGACGCAAAACGCCGTGACGACGAGGCTGAAAACGAGCGATTCCTGCCAGCGCGTCTCCGGGCTCGCAAATGCGCCGAGGAACATCGTGATCGGCCCGGCCACTGCCAAGCCGAGAGGCCGAACGGCAAGCCCAAAGGCGACCGCGGCGCCAAGGATGAGGACCGGACCGCGAAGAGTCCAACGCTCAAGCCCCTTGCCGGCGGTGAAGAAGGATCCGACGGCGAGGGCGAGGCCGCAGATCCCGACCAACACCGCGAGCGCGCGCGGAAGCATTCCCGGCCCCAGTTGATTGAGATGGCCCGCCGCGAGACCGGCGCCTTGCCAGAGCGCGATAACCGCGACCGCGACGAGAAAGACCCCGGCCGCCGCGTCCTGCGGCGAGCGAATTCTCCCGCCAAAGCTGCCGAATTGCATGCGCCATTCTAGCCCCGGAAAGGGCCGAATCACGCGAAATGTTTCTGCTCAGCCAGTCGTGCGGCCGGTCGTCAGAACCAAGCGTCCAGGGATCGACCGCCGATCGAGTGCTGCCAAAGCCTCTGAAAAGCGTTCGAGAGGAAACTCCGTGATCCGAGGCGGCTTCAGGCGCCCTTGGCGGAAGAGCTCGAGAATCTCCGTCATCATGGCGCGGTATCGCTCCGGCTCCTTGTCCCGATAATCGCTCGACTGGAGCCCCGTCACCGTGATGTTCTTCACCAAGAGATAGTTCGCGCGAACGTCGGGGATGCGGCCCCCCGCGAAGCCCACCACGACGAGACGCCCACGCCAGGCAAGCGCGCGGATGGCGCCATCGAACACGTCGCCGCCGACCTGCTCGATCACCACGTCGGCGCCCAGCTTTCCGGTCACGGCCCACACCTGGTCGCGTAAGGAGTCGCGGATATCAGGCGCCGTGAGATCGATGACATGATCGGCGCCGATCGCCTTCGCAGCCTCGCCCTTTTCGCGGCTGGTGACGCCGGCGAGCACGCGGGCACCCTTCGCTTTCGCAAGCTGCACGGCCGCCTCGCCGACCCCACCCGAAGCGCCGGTCACCAGCACCGTTTCGCCCGGCCGGTAAAGGCCGCGCTCGATGAGAGCCAGGTGCGCGGTGATGTAGACGAGCCCGATCGCGGCGGCGACGGGGAAGCTCATCGCATCCGGAATGGGATAGACGTTGACGGCGGGTGCGACGGCTTGCTCGGCGTAGGCGCCGCTTTCCAGTTGCGCCATGACGCGCTGGCCGGGTTTTAGCTCGGTGACGCCGGGGCCTGTTTCCGCCACGACGCCCGCGACTTCCTTCCCCGGAGCGAACGGCAGCGGAGGCTGGCGCTGGTAGAGCCCGCGAATGACCAGGAGATCGGGGAAATTGAGCCCCGCGGCGTGCACGTCGATCAGCACCTCGCCGGCCTTCGGCTTCGGAGCCGGGTGCTCGGCCAGCGCGAGCGCATCCAAGGATCCGGTTTTCGTCAATAAAACGGCTCGCATGAGAGGGTTCTCAGCGCTCCTTGATGTATTTTCCGGTGTCGGCGCCGAGAGGTGGGCATTTCTCGGTTTCGGCATCAGCGCGGAATTGGGAATCGAGGGGAAGCGGGAGGGCCGGAATGCGCTTGTCCCCGGCAGCAAGACTGCGCCCGAAAACGCCACGCTCACGGAAATGCGGCTCGCTCAGGGCCGCGCGCACGTCCTGGACGATGTTGCAGCAGATGTCGCGGCCTTCGAATTTCCGACGCCAGTGGTCGGCGGGATTCCGGGCGATGATGTCCGCGACCGCGGCTTGCGTTGCGGCCGGGTCTCGCGCGTCGTCGCGCAACGCTTCGGGCAATCCGATCAGCTCGCAGAACACTATCCAGAACCGGTCTTCCAGCGGCGCGGCGGCGACGAAGCGGCCGTCGGCCGTGCGGTAAATCTGATAGCGGGGCGAGCCGCCGGTGACGAGCTCGGCGCCCGCCTTCGGCCATTCCCCGGCGGCGGTGCCGTTGCCGATGGACCAGTACTGCCAGGCGAAAAGGTTGTCGCACATGGAGACATCGATCCGGCAGCCCGCGCCCGTGGCATCCCGCTGGCGGAGCGCAAGGAGGATATTGACGACGGCCGGCAGCGAGCCGCCGCCGATGTCGGCGACCAGTGCCGCGGGAAGGACCGGTGCCCCGTCGGCGCCGGCCGCCAAGCCCAGCATTCCCGTAAGGGCGATGAAGTTGAGATCGTGGCCGGCCTCGTTCGCGCGGGGCCCGCTCTGGCCGTAGCCGGTGATCGCGCAATAGATGATTTTGGGATTGATCCGCCGGAGCGCGTCGTAGCCGAGCCCGAGCCGGTCCATCACTCCCGGCCGGAACTGCTCGACGACGACGTCGGCGCTTTCGATCAGAGGCCGCAACCGGTCCACCGCGCCCGGTGCCTTCAGATCGATGGCGACGCTGCGCTTTCCCCGGTTGAGGAGGGCGAAGTTCACGCTCTCGCCTCCGAGCTTGGGGTCGTAGGAGCGCATCTCGTCACCGCCGCCCGGGCGCTCGATCTTGACGACTTCGGCGCCCGCGGCGAAGAGCATGAGCGTCGCCAGCGGCCCCGGCAGCAGGGTCGAGAAATCGAGGACGCGGATGCCGGTGAGCGGAGCCATGGATGCAGCAGCTATGCCTTTTGCCGCCGCTTGGCGACCTGCGCGCGCCTCGCCGGCGCAAACCCCGGGTCGGCAAGTGCGTCGTGAAGGGCCTTGGTCACATCGTGGTGGTGGGCGAGCCCGGTCCGCTCGAGAAGCGCGATCGGGCCTTCGGGATAGCCGAGGCCGAGCCTGAGGGTTGTGTCGAGATCATCGGCCGTCGCGAGTCCTTCGTCGAGCTTGCGGAGCGCCCCGTTGTAGTAGGGCCGCACGAGCCGGTCGACGATGCGCCCGGGGGTATCCATGCATACGGCGACGTGGAGGCCCGCCGACTCGAACGCTGTCTTGGCGGCGGCAATCGATTCCGGTTTCGTCCCGGGTTGCCGCACGAGCTCGACCAAGTCGCTCGGCGGGCCGTCGCCCAGGCGGAAACGGGCGAAGCCGAGCACGTTGGAGCCCTCGCCCCCCCGGCGTTCGCCCGTGTGGACGCCCAGGCACTCGGTGCCGAGCTCGATCAAAACGGCCTTCAAGCTTTCGTGTTTCTCGACGGCGGCAAGCGCCATCCCGGCCCCCGTCCCGATCAGCACCAGCACGTCGCCGCCCGGCCCGGCCGACCGGAGGAGCGCGTGGGGTCCGGGGAACGAGCGGCTGCCGCCCGTATCGACGATCGTGTGCGCCATCGCTTCAGCCCCCGAACATGCCGTCGCGGTCGTACTTGTAGAAGCCGCGGCCCGTTTTCCGCCCGAGGTGCCCGGCGGCGACCATGCGCCGGACGAGCGGCGGGCAGGCGGCCCTCGGGTCGTAGGTCATCTTATAGAAGGCCTCGCAGAGCTTGAGCTGCGTATCCAAGCCGACCCAGTCGATCAGCTCGAGCGGCCCCATGGGATAGCCGAGCGCCTTCTTGATCGCCGTGTCGATGTCGGCGGGTTCGGCGATGCCCGCCTCCACCATGCGGATCGCGTCGTTGTTGAAGGGCACGATGAAATAATTGAGGATGAATCCCGGATGATCCTTCGTCTTCACCGGCGTCTGCCCCATCGCCAGGCAGAATTTCCAGGCCGTCTGAAACGTCTGGTCGCTGGTGTTGAGACCGGTCGAGACCTCGATCAGTTTCATCAACTGCGCCGGCAGACAGAAGTGCATGCCGACCACCCGGTCGTCGCGCCCGGACCCCGACGCGATTTCGGCGATCGAGAGCGTCGAGGTATTGGAGGCGAAGATCGTGTGATCAGGACAGACGGCGTTGAGCTTTCCGAGAAGCGCCCGCTTCACCTCCAGGTCTTCATAAACTGCCTCGATCACGATGTCGCAGGCGGCAAGGCCCTCCAGCTTCGTCGTGGACGAGAGATTGGAAAGGATCGTCTTCACCTGCTCGGCCGAGAGCTTCTTCCGCTCGACGGATTTTGCGAAGAAGCTTTCGGTCTGCCGGCGCGCGCGGTCGAGCGCGTCCTGCGAGGCATCGAACGCGACCGTGCGGAAGCCGGCGCGGGCGGCGACGATGGCGATGCCGGCGCCCATGGTGCCGCTGCCGGCGACCCCGATTGTCTTGATCTCAGGCATTCGTCCCTACTTCTTCATGAAGCTGCGGCCGATCAGTTGGCGGTGGATCTGGTTGGTTCCCTCCCAGATCTGCGTCACCTTGGCATCCCGCATCAGGCGCTCGACGCGGAAATCCTTGCAATAGCCGTAGCCGCCGTGGAGCTGCACGGCGTCCGTCGCGATCCGCATCGCGAGGTCGGACGCCCGCATCTTCAACATCGAGGCCTCGACTTCGAAGCCCTCCGCGCCGTCATCGACCAGCCGTGCCACGTGGTAAAGCCACGCTTCGCAGAGGGCAAGGTCGGTCGCCATGTCGGCGAGCATGAACTGGATGCCCTGGAACTCGACGATGCGCTTTCCCCACTGGCGGCGGTCGTTGATGTAGGCGACGGCGTCCTCGAAGGCGGCGCGCGCGATGCCGAGCGCGTGGGCGGCGACCGACGGCCGCGATTTGTTGAGCGAGCCGAGCAGCACCTTGAGCCCGCCGCCCGGCCCCTGGATCAGGTTCGTCCGCGGGACCCGGCATCCGTCGAAGGCGAGCGCCACGGTCGAGGTCGCGCGGTTGCCCATCTTGTCCTCCTTGCGAAGGACGGAGAAGCCGGGGGTGCCTTTCTCAAGGACCAGCGCGGTGATCGCCGCTTTCGGGTTCTCGATCTCCGACCACTTTCCGAACAGAAGGATGAGATCGGCGACGTCGCCCGAGCTGATGAACGTCTTGCCGCCGTCGACGACCACCCAGTCGCCATCGGGCGTGAAGCGGGTCTTCATTCCCGTCGCGTCGGAGCCGGCGGTCGGCTCCGTGATAGCGATCGAGGCGATGCCTCCTTTCAGCATGGTCGCCATGAACCGGCGGTTCTGTTCCGCGCTACCGAAGTCGATCACCGGCTTCATGGCGTGGAAGTTGGTGGCCCAGATGATGCCGGTCGACGAGCAGGCCTTGCTGAGCTCGCGCACGCATTCGAGATAGGCGACGTAGGACATGCCGGCCCCCCCATAGTCGGCGGGAATGTAGACGGCATTGAGGCCAAGCTCGTTGACGGCCTTGAGGCTGTCCCACGGAAATTCGGCCGTCGCGTCGTAATGGGCGGCGCGGGGTGCGATGCGGTCACGGGCAACCGTGCGGACGCTCTCCAGCAGCATCCGCTCATCTTCCGGGAGCTTGAGTCCCTCGCTCAAACGGTCGAATACGCGCATGGTTATGGATTGATCCCTTGGGCGCCGTCGAGGTAGATGGTCTCGCCGGTGAGGAACTTGATGTCTTCGCCGAACAGCGCCGCAACCAGGCGCGCGACTTCCTCGGGCTGGCCCGCGCGCCGCATGGGCACGCGCCGCTCGACCGCCGTGCGGCCGCGGTCGCTGCGGAGAAATTCTCGATTGAGGTCGGTCTCCACGTAGCCCGGCGCCACGTCGACCACCGCGATGTTGTCGCGCGCCCATTCGACCGCGAGGCAGCGGGTGATGGCGCCGACTGCCGCCTTGGATGTGCAGTAGGCGAGAGTCCCCTTCACGCCCACTTTGTCGAAATAGGAGCCGATGTTGACGATGAGGCCGCCGCCCGCTGCGGCGAGATGGCGATGCGCCTCGCGGCTGGCGACGAACGCCGCCGTGGCGTTGACCCGCATGACCTCTTCGTAGGTGGCGGTTGGGAGCGTGGCGCTCTCTCCCTCGATGTGGATGCCGGCGTTGTTGACGAGCCCGCGGAGGCCGCCCGTTCGACGCGACACCTGATCGAGCGCGCCGGCGATGCTCGCCTCATCCGTCACATCGCAAGCGACATTGAGCAGTCGTCCCTTGATTGCGGAGTCGATCTTGCCTTGCTCCACGCCACGGCCTTTTCGGGTCAGGCAGCCGACGACATAGCCGCGGCGCGCAAGCTCAAGCGCGATTGCGGCGCCGATGCCGCGGCTCGCACCCGTAACGGCAATGGCGCCCTCGGCCATTCACCGGTCCTCGAACTTGGGTTTCCGCTTTTCGGCGAAGGCGGCCATGCCTTCCTCGGCGTCCTTCGTCTGGAAGGAGAGCGTCGAGAGATCGGCCTCGATCCGGAGTCCGTCGTCGAGGGTGGTGTCGAGGCCGCGCAAAATCGCCTCGCGGGCAAGGCTGAGCACGGGCAGGCTGTAGCCGGAGAATTCGCGTGCGAAGGCGATGCCGGCCTGCAACGCATCGCCGTCGATCAGCCGGCTGACGAGGCCGATCCGCTCGGCTTCCTCGGCAGCGATCGTTTTTCCCGTCAGGATCATTTCGAGCGCGCGGGCCGGACCGACGACGCGCGGCAGCCGTTGCGTGCCCCCGTAGCCGGGAATGAGGCCGAGCTTGATTTCCGGCAGGCCCATCTTCGCAGTTCGCGCGGCAATCCGGAACGTGCAGGCGAGCGCCACCTCGAGCCCGCCGCCGAAGGCGTAGCCGTTGATGACGGCGACGGAGGGCATCGGAAGCCGGTCGAGCTTGGCGAACGTCTGCTGGCCGAGCTCGGCGCCTCGCTTTTGATCGAGCAACGGGCGGTCGCGCAGCTCCTTGATGTCGGCCCCGGCGCAGAACGCCTTCTCGCCCGCGCCGATCAACAGCAGGCCGCGCGCATCCGATGCCGCCACCTCATCGAGCTTGGCGCCGAGATCGCGGATCAGCGAAAAGCTCAGCGCATTCAAGGCATCCGGCCGGTTGAACGTGACGACCGCGAACTCGTCCACGCGCTTCAGCTCGATCGCCATGTCAGGAACTCCGCCTCCGCTCGGGGTCGACAAACCGGACGGGTTCCGGCTTGACCTTTCCGCTTTTCGCCCAGGCGACGAGCTCGCGCTTCAGGATCTTGCCGCTCGCCGTGAGGGGGAAGGCGTCCATGGCGATAAAATACTCGGGCATGTCGTAGATCGAAAGCCCCTCGCGGTGGAGGTGCCGGAGCATGTCGTCGCCGGAAATGGCAGCCGCAGGAATGACGGCGATGCACACCTTCTCGCCCAGCCGCTCGTCTGGCACGCCAAATACGGCGACCTTGTTGATGCGCGGGCTCCGCATCGCCAGGTCCTCGATCCGCACGGGATGGATGTTATGGCCGCCCCGGATGATCAAATCCTTCTTGCGGCCCATGATCTGCAAGCAGCCCTTTTCGTCAAGGCGACCGAGATCGCCGCTCATGAACCATCCGCCGGCATTGAAGCTCTTCTCCGTCTCTTCCTGATTGTCGAAGTAGCCCAGCATCAGCGACGCGCCGCGGCCGCCGATCTCGCCGATTTCGCCCGCCGCAACCTCGACGTTCGGATTCTCCTGGCTCCAGATACGGACCTCGTAGGCCTTGCCGCCGCGGCCGCAAGTCTCCGTGATCGTTTTCTCGTCGTCGCTGGGCCACGTGTACTGGTGCGAGCTGTTCTCGGTCATGCCGTAGATGTTCTGCGGCTTCGCCCCGATGTCGAGCAGCGCGCGCGCGGTTTCGATCGGGATCGGCGCGCCGGCCATGTAGAAGACCTTGACTTGGCCCATCGCCTTGAGGCCACGCGTGCGGAAATCGTGGAGGATGTCGATGGCGTGGGTCGGCACCCCCATGACGTAGGTGGCGCGCGATTCAAGAATCCAATCGAGCGGCTTTTCGCCCTTCGGCACGTCGTTGACGACCAGCTCGCCTCCGCAGACGAGCACCTGGCCGGCGGCGACCCAGGCGATGTGATGGCTGAGCGGGCTTAGGCTGAGAAGAATAAGCTCGCGCCCGTGACCCCAGTCGCCCGCAAGGTCGCGGCAATTGGCGAGCAGCGTATTGTCGCTGTGCATCACGCCCTTCGGCATGCCCGTGGTGCCGGATGTGAACGCGAGATAGGTGATCTTGTCCGGGCTCGGATGCGGCGCGGTCAGGCGGCGCGGCTTGGCCGTGGGCGATGGGAACGGATGCCCGGTCCCGCCCGCCTCGCCACCGGCCGGTGCCAGCCGATAGGCGCGCTTCAGGAACGGAAGCTTCGCCGCCTCGGCGAAGATGTCCGCCCGGTGCGCGTCGGCGCCGTGGCCGGCTTGCGCGAACAGCGCCGCCGATTTGATCCGGCCGAGCAGCGCGACGATCTCGGCGACCGTGTAGTTCTGGTGGAGCGACGGGTTGCAGACATAGCCGTTCCGCGAACAGGCAAGAAGAACAATAACCGCCTCGACCCGGTTGGGCAGCCAGATGGAGACGCGCTGGCCCTCGATGAGCCCGGCCTCGGCGAAATCGTCGGCAAGCGAGTCGACCCAGGCGACGACCTCGCGGTACGTGAGGCGCCGGCGGCTGTCGCGGAGCGCAAACGCGTCGGGATTGGTCTTGGCGTGGGCCGCGAGCAGGCCGTAAAGCGTATCGCCGCGCCAGCAGCCCTGTTCGTAATAGAGCTTGGCGCGGGCCGGGTCGTGAAGCGTAAGGAGCCGCATCGTCGCTACACCCCGTTCGCGCCGGTCAGTGGCCGAAGGTTTCGGGATCCGGCTTTCGCTTCTCGCGGAAGGATTTTCCAAGCTCCTTCGACTCATCCGAATCGAGATAGAGGCGGAGGAGCAGGTCATGCGAAAGACGCGCGAGGCCGCCGACGCCCGCGTGCCGCGCGTTGAAGGCAGCCTTGAGCGAAGCCAGCGCGAAGGCGCCACGGTCGGCGAGCTCGAGCGCCATCGCGCGAGTCGCCTCGGCAAGCTTGTCGTCGGGGACGACCCGGTTCACGAGACCGAAGTCGAGGGCTTCTTTTGCAGTCAGCGTGCGATTGAGAAACCACATTTCCTTGGCCCGCCGCTTGCCGATCAGGTCTTCGAGATACCAGGTGCCGAAGCCGGCATCGAAGCTTCCCATCATCGGGCCCACCTGGCGGAACTTGGCGCTCTCCTTGGCGATGGAAAGGTCGCAGACGGCCTGCAGCACGTTGCCGCCGCCGACCGCGAAGCCGTTGACCGACGCGATGACAGGCTTTTGCAGGCGCTCGATCGCCTCGTACATTTCGAGCGTCGGCAGCACGCCCGGATAGAGGTTGGTATCGTCGAGGCCTTCCTTGCGCCCGCCGATGCAGAAGAAGCGGTCGCCCGCGCCGGTGATCACGAGCACGCGGGTCCGAGTCTCCTCGCGCACGCTCTGGATGCAGTCGCGGACCTCCCGGCACATGACCGGAGTGAACATGTTGGCGTCGTCCGGCCGGTTGAGCGTGAGAGTGCCGACGGGCCCGTCTTCCGCATACAGGATCGTTTCGTATTGCACGCTGGCCTCCCTCCGCCCGTTGCCCCGACTGGCCCAGTTTACGACTGGCTTAGATTACGCCTTCTTCGCACAGTCGTGCGATTTCCTCGTTCTCCATCGCGAGGACACCCCGAAGGATATCCTCCGTGTGCTGGCCCAACCGAGGCGGCGGCAGGCGGCAGCCGCCGGCTTCCCCGTCCACGTGGAACCCGGTTCCCACTTGCGGCACCGGCGCCGCGAGGCCGGCCTCCACCGCGTAGAACAGGCCGCGCGCCAGAAATTCGCCGTCGCTGGTGACGTCGTCGGCCCGATTGATCGGCCCCGCCGGAATCCGGTTCTCCTGGAACAGGCGCAGCCACGCGTCGCGGCCGCGGGTGCGCATGATCTTCTGGATATCCTCGACGATCGGGATGCGCGCATCCCGGCGCTTGGCATTGGTCGAAAAGCGCTCGTCCTTGGCCACATCAGGCTGGCCGACGGCTTGCCAAAACCTGTTCCAGATGGCGTCGTTGCCGAGCCCGAGAGTGATCGGCTTATCGGCGGTCTCAAAGGTCTGATAGATGGCGATGACGCTGTCGCGGCCGCCCGAGCGCCGCATCAGCTCGCCCGAGCCAAGATAAGGGACAAGCCTCGGCGTCATGAAGCGCGTCATGCTGCCGACGAGGGAGATGTCGAGGAGATGGCCGCGCCCCGTTCGCTGGCGATCGAGCAGCGCGGCCACCGTGGCGAACGCGGCATCCATTCCCGCCAGCATGTCGGCCGCGGGCGTGCCGACCTTCTGGGGCGGATTGTCGGGCTCGCCGGTCAGGTCCATGACGCCGCTGTAGCCCTCGGCGATGAGATCGTAGCAGGGAAGATCGGCCCGCGCGCCCTCCAGGCCGAACCCGGTGATGGCCGCGAACACGATGTCCGGCTTCACGCGCTTCAAGCTCTCGTAGTCGACACTCAGTTTTTTCTGCACCTTGGTGACGAGGTTGAGAACGACGGCATCGGACTTGGCCACGAGCCCGTAGAGGATGTCGCGGCCTTTCGGCGTGTCGTAGCGGAGCGTCAGGCTCGACTTGTTGCGGTTGACGCTCAGGAACCAAAGGGACTGGCCGTCGAGAAAGGGCGGCCCCCACTGGCGGGAATCGTCGCCGCTGCCCGGCCGCTCGACCTTGATGACCTCGGCGCCGAGATCGGCCAGCATCATCGTCGCGTAAGGTCCGGCGACGGACGAGGTCAGGTCGAGCACCCGGATCCCGGCCAGAAGCCCGAAGGTGCCGGACTTCGAGCGGTCGGGAAGCGCGTGGACAGGGAGCATGGGAGACTTCAATGTCGGCTCGGCGGAAGGGGGCGGCGCCCCGGGTACCCGGCCGTTTTAGACGAGGACTTGGACGCATGGCAATGGACGATCTCGGAACCGGCGTTCTCGCCGTGTGGAACGACGTGGCGGAGGACGCGGAGACGGAATTCAACGACTGGTACCAGCAAGAGCACTTGGCGGAACGGCTTTCGATCGCGGGCTTCCTGCGCGCGCGCCGGTGGTGGAACGCGGGCGCCGCGCCCCGCTACTTCACGTTCTATGAGGTGCGGGACGTGAGCGTGCTTGCTTCGGACGTCTATCTGAAGGCGCTTGGAAACCCTTCCCAGCGAACCCGCGGCATCATGCCCGCGTTCCGGAATACGGTGCGCTCGGCATGCCGCGTCGTCGCGCGCCTGCGGAAGGCCGACGGGAGCCACGTTGCGGTCACTCGGCTGACGCCCGGGCACGGGAAAAGCGGCGCGCTCAACGAATGGCTCGTCAAGGACGCCTTACCGCGAATAGCCGGTGGCCCGGGCGTGGTCGCCGTCCAGTTCTGGGAAAGCGATCAGGCCTCGACGGAAACCCGCGGGTTCGAATCCAAGCTCCGGCCGGGGGGCGATAAGACGATCGCCTGGGCGGTGGTCGTCGAATCGACGCGATCCGAAGAGGGCGCCTCCGCGGACGCCATTCTCGCGCAGGCGAAACCCCGGGGAGCAGCCCGGGTGGAGACGCCCGAGCGGTACGTCCTTCTCTGTTCGCAAACCGGTTGAGGCTACCCTTCCTTTTTACGGAATCGCTGAATCGCGCTGGAAATCAGCGGCCAGAACAGCAATACGAGCGCGAGCGTTGCGATGGAGCCGACGAGCCCGTTCGACCAGAAGACCAAGAGATCGCCGCCGGAGCCGATCATCGAGAGCCGGAAGGCATCCTCGGCCCGGTTGCCCAGCACCAAGGCCAGCGTGAACGGGGCGAGCGGGATGCCGATCTTCTTGAAGACATAGCCGACCACGCCGAACAGCAGCATCCACCAGATGTCGAACATCGCGTTCTGGATGGCATAGGCCCCGATCGCGCAGGAGACGACGATCATCGGAGCGACCGCGGAAAAGGGCACGCGGAGGATCGAGGCGAACACCGGCACGGTCGTGAGCACGAGCAGGAAGCCGACCACGTTCCCGAGATACATGGACGCGATCAGGCCCCAGACGAAGCTCTTGTGTTCGACAAAGAGCAGCGGGCCCGGATTGAGCCCCCAGACCAGGAGACCGCCCAAGAGGATCGCCGCCGTCCCTGAGCCGGGAATCCCGAGCGCCAGCATCGGCAGCAGGGCCGCGGTCCCGGACGCGTGCGCCGCCGTCTCAGGCGCGAAGACGCCTTCGATGCGGCCTTTTCCGAAGCTTTCCTTATCCTTGGCGAATCTCTTCGCGAGGTTGTAGCTCATGAACGAAGCGGCGATCGCGCCCCCGGGCGTGATCCCGAGCCAACAGCCGATGGCGGAAGACCGGAGCAGCGTCACCCAGTAACGCGGCAACTCCTTCCAGACCTTCAGTACGACGCCGAGGCTGATGCGGGCGGTATGGCCGCGCAAGGCAAGCCGCTCCTCCATGGTCAACAGGATCTCGCTGATGCCGAACAGCCCGATGACGGCGACGAGGAAATTGATGCCGCGGTAGAGCTCGCTCCACCCGAAGGTCATGCGCAATTGGCCGGAGACCGTGTCCATGCCGACGCCGGCCAGCAGCAGGCCGAAGGTCATCGAGATCACGATCTTGTGCTTCTCTTCGCGGCCGAGGCCGACGAACGAACAAAAGGTCAGGAGATAAACCGCGAAGAATTCAGGCGGACCGAATCGTAGCGCGAACGAGGCGATGCTGGGCGCGAGAAACGTGATCAGCAGGACGGCGACGAAGGATCCGATGAAGGAGGACGTGAACGCCGCGGTGAGGGCTTCGGCCGCTCTCCCCTGCTGCGCCATCGGGTAGCCGTCGAAGGTCGTCGCGACGGACCACGCCTCGCCGGGGATATTAAACAGGATCGACGTGATCGCGCCGCCGAACAGCGCGCCCCAATAGATGCAGGACAGCATCACGATGGCCGAGGTCGGGTCCATCGTGAACGTCAGTGGCAGCAGAATCGCGACGCCGTTGGGCCCTCCGAGACCCGGCAGCACGCCGACAAAGATGCCGAGGACGAGGCCGACCATCATCAGCGCCAGCGTCTTCCACGTGAGAAGAACGCTGAATCCGTGCAGCAGCAGGCTAAAAGCTTCCATTCCCCCTAGTACCCGAACAGCGCTTCGACCGGACCCTTGGGCATGATCACGTTAAAAGCGATTTCAAAGGTTGCGAACATGATGAGCGAGAAGAGCGCGCTGGTGAGCAACGATTTCCACACTACGATGCGCCCGATCCTCCACATGAAGCCGCCGACGAGGAGGAAGCTTGCAACGTAAAGCCCGAGCCACTGCATGAACACGCAGAACAAGAGCGTGGGCACGAACACCTGCAGCACGCGGCGAAGCTGGTCCCGCGTGACAAACGCTTGGGCAGTCTCCGCGCGGCTCCGGTACGCGCCTACAAGACCGTAGATGCAGGCTCCGCCGAGGATGACCGAGAGATAGAACGGGAAGTAGCCGGCCTGGGGGCCGGCGAAATCCCAGGACATTCCGGTCCGCCAGTTGTCGACGGCGAGGACCAGCGCCAGCGTCAATAACAGCAACGAGACGACGACGTCGACGGCGCGAACGCTGGTGACGGGCGGCGAGTCGTCCGACGGCGCGTTCGGGTCCTCGACGACGATTTCCGTATCGGTGCTTGCCATGTCGGGAGGATGCCCCGCTCAGGCGGGCAGCGGGGCATCCGGCCTCGGGCGGCTCAGTTCGCGACGAAGCCTGCTTCGGTCATCAGGTTCTTGTTGAGCGCATCGTCTTCCTCGAGAAACTTCACCATGTCCTTGCCGGTGAGAAAGACCGGCTTCAGCGCCTGCTTCTCCAGGTACTCCTTGTAGTCGGTCGTCTGCACGAGCTTCTTGAACAGATCCACGTAGAAAGCCGTCTGGTCCGGCGTCACCTTGCCCGGCAGGAACATCGCGCGGAGCATCAGATATTGCACGTCGAGGCCTTCTTCCTTGCAGGTCGGAATGTCGTTCCAGGACTGCTTATCGGTGACCTTCGCCTTGTACTGCATGCGCTCCTTGTCGAACACGCAGAGCGCGCGCACCTGGCCCGCGCGCCATACCTCCAGGTTCTCCGACGGATTGTTGACGTTCGCCTGAGTGTGGTTGCCGACAAGCTGGGTCGCCGCTTCGCCGCCGGACTTGTAGGGGAGATAGGCGAATTTCGTGCCGGTCTTCTTTTCCGTGAATACGGTGAGCACCTGGTCCTCGCGCTTCGAGCCGGTGCCGCCCATCTTGAACGGCGGATTGGCGGCCTTGGCGGCAGCGATAAATTCCTTCACGTTCTTGTGGGGCAACGTGGTGTTGCTCCAGAGAATGAACTGGTCGAGCGCGATCACCGACACGGGGCTGAGCTCGCGCCAGTTGAAGGGGATCTTGGCGGAGAGCGGCAGCATGTAGATCAGCGAGTAGGCGATGAGGACTTTGTGGGGGTCGCCCTCGCTCGACTTCATGTACATCAGCGCTTCGCCCCCGGAGGCGCCGCCCTTGAGCGAGACCACGGCGGGTTGCTTCATCAGGTTGTTCTTCTGGATGGCCGATTGCATCATCCGCGCCATCTGGTCGGACGCCCCGCCCGCGCCTGCGGCAACGACGATCTCGACCGGCTTCGACGGCTCCCACGCAGCCGCTGGGTTCGCGGCCATCGCGACGGCGCCAAGCGCGCCCACGAAGAGACCAAATGCCCCGAGTTGCTTCGACATAGCCACCTCCTCTGCCTGATGATCCGTCCCGCTTTCCGCGTTGAGCGATCTTACAAGATACAAGCGGCGTTGGCGAACGTGCGCAAATTGGGCCTATCGGTCGCCCGCCCAGAAATTCATTTCGCTTTGTCTCCGTCGCAAACGGGCCTAGATTTTCCCGGAATGACAACTCGCCCGCTGAGGCGATCCTGTTGATGGATCCGGCTGAGAACCTTGTCAAACACGTCCTGTCGATTCGTCTCAGCGACATGCCGGTCGCCGCTGTCGATCGCGCCAAGCTCGCTGTCCTCGACACGATCGCAGCAGCGATCGGGGGCTCCACCAGCCCGGCCGTCAGCGCCGTACGCCGGGTTGCGAACGCCTGGGGCGGGCGCCCGGAGAGCCAGGTGATCGGGTTCGGAGAGCGCCTGCCGGCGCCCATCGCCGCTCTCGTCAACGGGACCATGGCCCGCGCCCTCGATTTCGACGACACCATGGACGTTTCGCCGAACGGCGGCCACGGCAGCGCCTATATCCTGCCCGCGGCATTCGCCGTCGCCGAACGCGACCCCACCATTTCCGGGGCCGAGCTCGTCGGCGCCATCGTCGCCGCCACGGATGTGTATTGCCGCCTTCAGCGCAGCATTCGCTCGATCGCGATCGATACCGGACGCGACAACGGCATCGCCGTGTTCGGACCTACGGCGGCCGCGATTCGCCTCCTCAAGTGCACCGTGAATGAAGGACTGAACGCATTTGGGATCGCCTATGCCCAAGCCGCGGGCGAGTTCCAGATGTACGAAGAGCACGCCGATACGGTCCCTCTCCAACAGGGCATGCGGGCGCGATCGGGGGTCGATTCCGCTCTCCTGGCGAAAGCAGGGCTGACCGGCCCGCACGAAGTGTTCCTCGGCCGTTATGGGTTCTATCGCGCGTTCGAACCGGAGCACGATATCGGAATTCTTTTGGATGGCCTCGGTCGGACGTTTCTCAATACCGAGATGAGCGTGAAGCTCTACCCGTGCTGCCGTGTTGCGCACACGGCGATCGCGGCAACCCTGAATCTGAAGCGAGCGCATGCCTTCGCCGCGAGCGACGTCGAGGCCATCCGCGTCGGCACCAACCGGCTCTCGAAGGATTTCATCGCGACGCCGGCCGAGGTGAAATGGAATCCGCAAACGCAGCGCGCCGCCATCTTCAACATGCCCTACCCGGTTGCCGTTGCGGCTGCCAACGGGCGCGTCGGGATCAAGGACTTTCTCCCGCCGGCGCTGAACGATCCGGACGTTCGGCGCATCCTCGCCGTGACGCGCGTCGAAATCGACCCGGCGGTCGAATCCGTTGCCGGCGCCTTCTCGAATGCCCCGGCCGTGGTGAGCGTGCGGTTGCGCGATGGGCGCGAGCTCACCAGCCGAGTCGACGACCCGCCCGGCCATCCCCGAAACCCGGCGACGTACGGGGACCTGGAAGCGAAGCTTCGCCAATGCGTCGAGGAATCTGGGGCGGCATTCAGCGCAAGACACCAAAGCCGTCTCTGCGAGATTGTAAGCCGGCTTGAGCAAGCGCCCGATTTGAGCGAGCTTTTTCGGGCGCTGGTACCGGCTGAGCCGACAATGCGCGCGGCGACAATAAGCTGACCTAAGGGAGCACACGTGACCGAAAAGACGTTTTTGCCGCAGCTCGAGACCTTGCTGCAGGGCACCATTCGACAAGAGTTGGCGTTTGCCAATACCGAATACCGCGCGCGCGTCGATCGCGTTCTCGCGAAAATGAAAAAGCGGGGCCTCGACGTTCTCATCACCGGGAACAACCCGAACATCTGCTATCTCACCGGCTTCCAGTACACGAATACCGATTACGCGAACTTCCTTCTGCTGCGAAGCGACGGCCATGCAGGCATCGTGGTCGCCGGAACGGAGGTCGCGACGGTCCTGGTTCACGGGTGGATCCGCGACGCCAAGGAATTTCCATCGTGGGACCCGGCAGCAGCCATCCCGCTCGTCGTCGACTACATCAGGGAATGGAAGCTGGCGGGCGGATGCATCGGTCTCGATCAGCGGTTCGAGGTGCTCGACCCCCGGGCCGCCCAGGGCTTTCGGGACGCCTTTCCCGAAGCCACGTTTACCGACGCCTCCGAGATCATCATCGCCGGCCGCACGACGAAGTCGCCCTCGGAGATCGCGCATCTGCAGAAAGCCGCGCATTACTCGGACATCGGAATGCTTGCGGCCCTTTCGGCGGTCCGGCCGGGCACGGGCGAGAACGACATCGCGGCCGCGGCCTCAGACGCGATGATCCTGGCGGGCAGCGAGTATTTCTCCACCGCACCCATGGTGGCCGCGGGGGAACGCACGGGGCTGCCGCACGCCATGTTCAAACGAACGCGCATGGCCCGGAACGACGCAGTGACGATCGAGCTTGCAGGCGTGTTCCAACGGTACTCGGCCCCGCTGAGCAGGACGATTCTCCCAGCCAAAGCGCCCGCGCCCCTCAAGAGCCTGGCGGCCCGCGCCGACGATTGTCTGCAGTCGCTGATCGAGGGGGTCGAGCCCGGGCGTCCGATCAAGGAGCTGGCGAAAGCCGTCCGCCGCAAGCTCGGCCCGCTCCACCGGGACATCGCGCCGATGCCCTCATTCGGTTACAGCATCGGCGTCGGCCTCGCGCCGAGCTGGAAGGAGGACTGGTTGACGATCGACGAGACCAATGCGCGCCGCTTCGAGCCCGGCATGGCGTTCTACTCGCCGATCCGCCTTTGCATCCCCGGCAGGTTCGGCGTCTGTTTCGGAGACTCCTGGCTCGTGACCAAAAACGGCGCCGAGCGCCTCAGCAACCTGCCCTTCGAGCACGTGGAGGCCGGTCGATGAAAAAGAGCATTCGCCGCCCCCAGAAAGCTGCAAGTCGGTCGTTCGTGACGGCTGCATTTCCCGCGCAGGAGTACGCGAACCGGATCGTCAACGCGCGCAAGGCGATGGAGGCGAAGGGGGTCGATGTCCTTCTGGTCAGGAACACGCCGAACGTCGCCTACTTGACCGGCTATGAGATGACCGTCGGCAACGAATACGTCTCCCTCGTCCTCCCGCTCGATCGGCCGGCGACTCTCCATGTTCAAGCGGACCAGGCGGCGCTCGTTCCCCGGCACGCGTGGCTTGGCGACGTGATTGCCGGCCCCGACCTCCATCAGCGGGGCCACTACGAACAACTCGCCGGCATCCTTCGGACCGATTACGGGAATGCCCGCATCGGGATCGAAATGGGCCGCTATCCGGCGACGGCCGAGGGACAAGCCGTCCTCGCGGACACGCTTTCGAGCGCACGCTTCGTCGATTGCACGTCGCTCGTTTTCGATCTCCGCGTCGTCAAGTCGCCTGCCGAGCTCCGGTTCATGCGCAAGGCGGCCGCGTTCACCGACATCGGCATCCGTGCCGCCATGCAGGCGCTCCGGGTCGGAAACACCGACAACGACGTCGGCGCGGCCGCCTATACCGCGATGCTGCGGGCCGGGAGCGAGGCGCCCTACCCCGCACCCTTCATCCATGTCGGCGAGCGGACGGGATGGGGTCCGCATCTGACGTGGAAGCGAAACCCGATCCTGCCCGGCGATACGATCAACCTCGAGCTCTCGGGCGTCTACAATCGCTACGTCGGCCCGATCTATCGCACCGCCGTCATGGGGAAGCCGTCCGACTACGTGCGCCGGGTGTCGGACGCCTGCATCGACACACTCAACACCATGTTCTCGTTCGCGAGACCGGGCATGACGGCCCACGAAATCGCAACCCGCGCGCAGAAGCAGCTCGATCCCGTTCGTTCGGAGATCTACACGGGGGGCTCATGCGGCTACAGCATCGGGATTACGATCTCGCCCAATTGGGTCGAGCATTCGTTCCGGATGGCACCCGGCAATCATCGGCCCGTTCTTGCGGGCATGACCTTCCATTCGCCGATCGCGGTCCGCTGGCCCGGCAAGATCGGCATTGCCGTGAGCGAAGCCTGGACGATGACCGAGAAAGGCGCCGAGGTCCTGACGGACATGCCACGTGAGTTGCTGGTCTGCGAGACGTGACGCGCTGACGGCCGGACGAGGCGATGTTCGGCGCCTATCGCAACGCGGGCGAGATGCGCGTCGTTCCTTTATACGTCTCCTTCACCCGCGTCTCGCAGGCGAACCGGTGCAAGCTTCTCGCGTCCGGGCCGAAGTCGTCCTTCGGCTCGCGGATCAATTCGAAGTTGTTGAATTCGTCGACGCCCCGCAGCAGGGTCGCCGCGTCCTTGCTGCCGAGCCTCCGCGTGCTCGGCGGACAGACATCCATCAAGAGGACGATGCGGCGGTCGGCGCTGTTATTCGGCGGCGAGCCGTGGACCATCATGTTGTGGAAGACGAAGGCCTCGCCCGCCGCGAGCTCCACCGGAACCGCCTTCGCGAGATCGAGCTCGGCCGTGATCTTCTGGCTGCGCGTCAGCAGGTTTTTCTCATCAGGGGTTTCGACGTGTGGGAGCAATGGGCCGCGGTGCGAGCCCGGCAGCACGTACAAGCAGCCGTTTTCCACCGTGCAATCGGTGATCGCGATGATGGCGACAAAATAGAAGGGGTCGTAATGCACGTAAAAAGCATCCTGGTGCCAGCCGGCATAGGTACCCTCGCCGGCATTCTTTTGCCGAAAGGACGTCATGGTGCAGAGCAGGTTCGGGCCGGCGAGGTCCTCCAAGCCGTCGAGCAGGACGGGATGGCTGACAAGGTCGCCAAGCCAGCGGAACAAGATGTGCGGATGCTGGTAGAGCTTTCCGATCTCGTCGGGATGCTCGTGCTCGAAACGCTCGACGCTTTCTCGGGCAGCGCGCGCCTCAACAGGCGAGAGAAACCGGATGACGTCCGAATAACCTTGCTCTTGAAACCGGTCGATCTGCTCAGGCGTGAAATACTTCGGCATGGCCCCTCCGGGGGCTCTCCAGGGACGATCGAGAGGGTAATCCCGGACGGTCGTCCTCTGCAAACCTGCGCTTGCCGGGCGGCGGCGACCAGAGGCCTTGAGGATAGTCGCCGTTAGCCCCTATTTTAGCCCTCCGCGACGGCCTTCACTGCCTCCAACGCAGATCAGTCAAATCATGGCGACACATAATCTTCCTCCCGATCCGTTTCGGACCCGGAGTCTCGCTGCTTACGGGGAGGACCTCCGCTCGGGCCGCGTGAGCGCGGAAGCGGTGACGCGCGCGTTTCTCGACCGCATCGAGGCGCTCAACCCGCGGCTCGATGCGTTCATCCACGTCGCTGCGGAGCCTGCGATGAAGACCGCGCGCGGGATCGATCAGCTCCTCGCGGGCGGCACGGACCTCGGCCCCCTCATGGGGGTGCCCGTCGCCATCAAGGACCTCTTCGCGGTCGACGGCATGCCGACCGGTGCCGGCTCGCGCCTCGACGTGGAGAAGGATATCGGCCCGGAGGGCAGCTTCATCAAATCGCTGAAACGCGCTGGCTGCATCCTCCTCGGCAAGGCACGGACTGTGGAATTTGCGCTTGGCGCCTTCAACGATACTCACCCGCTACCGTGGAACCCATGGTCGCCGTCGCTCCATCGAATGCCGGGCGGGTCCAGCCACGGCTCGGCGGTGGCACAAGCGGCCGGCCTCTCGGCGCTCGCGATCGGGACCGATACCGGCGGCTCGGTCCGCATGCCGGCCTCTTATTGCGGCACCGTCGGGTTCAAGGCGAGCCCGGAGCTGTGGCCGAAGGATGGCCTCATGCCGCTCAATCCGGTGATCGATTCCCTCGGAACCTTTACCAATACGGTGGCCGACGCCTGCTACGCCTATGCCGCGCTGACGGGAGACGCGGAACCGCGCTCCGTCGCGCCGCGGACGTTGCGTCTTGGAAAGCCCGTCAATTACTTCTTCGAGGGACTCGAGTCCGAAGTCGCGGACGCCATCGACGAGGCCCTTTCACGCCTTGCCGGAGCGGGCGTGGAGATCGTCCCGTGCGAAGTCCCGCACGTCAACGACTTCCAGGATTTCTACCTGTACGGCGGCGTGACGTCGGTGGTGGGATATCTCGGTGGCGAACGGGTCAAGAGGGAATACGATCTGATCGACCGGTACACGCGGGACCGGCTGAAGAATGCCTTCGATTATTCGGCCGACCGCTATGTGGCTCTCTATCGCGGGCGCGAGGCCATGGCCCGCGCCGCGACCGAGGCGATCAGGGGGCTCGACGGCTGGGTGACGCCGACCACGGTGATGGTCGCCGCACCGTTCGAGGAGATCGCGAAGGGCCCGAAGCGCGCCGAATGGATCGCCCGCAATGCCCGCAACACGCGTATCTTCAACGTGCTCGGCTTCTGCGGCCTGTCGTTTCCACTCGTTCGGAGCGACCTTCCGGTCGGCCTGCAGATCGCCGCGCCGGCACGAACCGAGGCACGGCTTCTCGCCGTCGCGCGCACGATCGAAGACGTGCTGGGAACGCCCCCCAAGCCGGACGTCTCAGGGTTCCTCGAGAAGAAGGGTCGCGGGGAGATGACTTGACCTGGACCGAGCTCGCGACCGAGGTCGTCGACCGGAAGACGCGGGACCGCGCCGTCGCCCACATGCGCGCAGCGCGCGTGGTCCTGCCGACGTTCGCCGAGCTTGCCGATCCCGCGACCATCCCCGAATCGGTCGCGGCCGAACTTTCCAACGTCGATGCCGACGCACGCCAACCATCCAATCTCTTCCGGGTGCATTGGTACAACGACGAACGCCGCATTGACCGGCTGGCGGTGCCGAGCTACATCGAGCTGCCCGAGCGCCTCACCGGGGTGCCTGCGCGCATCCTCGTCGCCCTCGGGCGAAACTTTCCGATGATCGCGGCCCACAAGGTTCTCGCCGCCTACGGGTGTCTCGTCCCCCGTATCGTCACCGGCCAGTTCGACCCCGGGCACCAGAGGGCCGTATGGCCGTCCACCGGAAACTACTGCCGGGGCGGCGTCGCGATTTCACGCATTTTGGGGTGCCGGGGCGTCGCCGTGCTGCCGGCGGGCATGAGCGAGGAGCGCTTCGACTGGCTGAAGCAGTGGGTCTCCGCGCCCGAAGACATCGTGCGCACACCGGGCACCGAGAGCAACGTCAAGGAAATCTACGACGAGTGCGCCGGCCTTTCGCGCGATCCGGCGAACGTGATCCTCAATCAGTTCTCCGAATTCGCCAACTATCTCGTCCACTATGCATGCACCGGCCCCGCGCTACGTGCCGTCTTCGATGACGCGCGCCGCAATCGGCCGGAGCTGCGCCTCCGGGCTTTCGTCGCCGCGTCGGGTTCGGCGGGCACCCTCGGCGCCGGGGATTATCTGAAAGCCGAGCTCGGCGCGAAAATCGTCGCCGTGGAAGCGCTCGAATGCCCGACCATGCTCTATAACGGTTACGGCGAGCACAACATCCAGGGCATCGGCGACAAGCACATCCCGTTCATCCATAACGTGATGAATACCGACGCCGTGGCCGGTATTTCCGACCGCAGCACCGATACGCTCAATCTGCTGTTCAACAGCAAGGCGGGTCGCGAATTCCTGGGCGCGCGCCTCGACCTCGACCCGTCGTTTGTCCGCAGTCTTGACGGCCTCGGCCTTTCCAGCATCGCCAACGTCCTCGCCGCGATCAAGCTGGCGAAGCGGCTGCGGCTTGGCCGCGGCGACGCGATCGTGACGGTCGCCACCGACAGCGCGGGCCTTTATGCCAGCGAGGCGCGGAAGTTCGAATCGGCGCGCTATCCGCGCGGGTTCGATACTATCGACGCGGGCGAAGCCTTCGGCCGACATCTCGAAGGCGTGACCGACGATCATTTGATCGAGCTGACCGAGATGGATCGGCAACGGATCTACAATCTCGGCTACTTCACCTGGGTCGAGCAGCAGGGCGTGCCGCTCGCCGATTTCGACCGGCGGCGCGACCAGGATTTCTGGCGCGGGCTTCGGGGGGCATTACCCGTCTGGGACACCCTGATCGAAGACTTCAACGCCCGGACGGGCCTAAATCGGCCAGGGTAATCTTCCCCGAGTCAACGCGTGCGACCCGCGGCAAGCCGGTCCCAGGCGGGCTCCCGGCGGTTCTTGAGCCTGTGTTTCATGATGCGCTCGCTCGGCGTCCGCTCGAAATCGTCGATCACGACGACGTAGCGGGGATTCTGGTAGGGCGCCAGCCGCTCGCCGAGCCAAGCGGAAAACGCGGGCGGATCGATGGTCGAGCCGGATCGCGGCTTGACAAAGAGCTTGATGTCTTGCTCGCCCAGGTCCGCCGAGACTCCGATCATGGCACAATCCTCCACAGCCGGATGCTTGGCTGCGACATGTTCGACCTCGAACGCCGTCACGTTCTCGCCCCTCACGCGAACGTTGTCGGTGAATCGACCGTGAAAGAAGAGATTCCCGTCGGCGTCGAAGGAGCCGATGTCCCCGGTGTGAAACGTATCGCCCCGAAGGGCCTTCGCGGTCGCCTCCGGGTTCTTGAAATACCCGCGCGTGATGGCGCCCTCGACGAGTGTCCGCACGACGATCTCGCCACGCTCGCCGAGGGCAGCCGCTCGCCCATCGGCATTCAAAAGAGTCACGTCGAACCAGGGAACAGGACGCCCCACCGAGCCGACGACGCCGGCCTCGTTGTAGGTCGTCACGCTCGAGCATTCCGTCATGCCATAGCATTCGCGCACCTGAACGCCGAAGCGATCCTCGAAGGGCCGCCAGATATCGCCCGGGCATCCTCCGCCGAACGAGATGCGCGCGCCGTGGGCGCGATCGAGGGCACCCGGAGGTTGTTTCAGGAGGATCGGCAGCAGGGCGCCAAGATGGTGGATGTGCGAGGCGCCGCTCGCGCGGACCTCGCCCCAGAAGCGGCCGGCGCTGAACCCATCGACCATCGCCAGGCGAACATCCCGAATGAGCGGTAGGACGATCATCTGGGCGCCGCCGATGTGATAGAGCGGTTCCCACAGGAAAAAGACGTCTCCGGCCGCCGCCGCGGACACCAGCGCGATCGCCTCGCCGGAGAGGCGCAACATGCGATGGGAGACGATGACTCCCTTCGGCCGGCCGGTGGTCCCGGACGTGTACATGATTGCGAACGGCCGGTCCGCATGAGGCGGCGATTCGCGGAACGGTCGCGCGTCCGCGAGCGCCGGCTCGACAGCCGTCGGCGCCTCGGCCTTCCCGATGACGGCGACGGCCGCCCCCTCGATCTTGGCGCCGCTCTCCTTGATCGCAGCCACGAGGTCGTGATCGGCGATCACGAGCTTCGGTGAGGCGTGGTCGAGAATGTATCCGAGGTTTTCCCCCTGGCTTCGCACGTTCACCGGCACCCAGACGGCGCCCGCCTTTGCCATCGCGAACATGAGGGCGAGCGTGACGCGGCCGTTGCGCGCCATGACGGCGACGGCGTCACCGATCCCGAGCCCCTGGCGCCGCAGCCAATGGGCCAGCGCCGACGACTCGCGGTCGACATCCTGAAAACGGATGGGATTTCCGTTGAAGCTTGCGAAGAGACGCTGGGGGGACTCGCGTGCCGTCCGCGTCAGCAGCGGAACAAAGCCATCGTCGGTATCGGGCAACGAACGCCTCCCCGCAGCCTCAGAAGCGATCGATGCGATAGGGCCGGGGATCGACGCACGGCTTGCTTCCGACCACGAGCTCGCTGACCAGCCGGCCCGTCGTCGAGGCACAGCTCAGGCCGACATGGCCGTGTCCGAAGGCGAAGAAGACGTTGCTGACCCGGGGGGACGGCCCGATCACGGCGACCGAATCCGGCAGGCTCGGCCGGTGCCCCATCCATCGCGTGACGGTGCCGCCGCCGAGGCCGGGGAACATCTCCCGGCCGAACGCAAGGAGCTGGTCAGCGCGGCTATAGTCGGGCGGCGCATTGAGGCCGGCGATCTCGACCGTGCCGGCAAAGCGCATGCCCCCCGCCATGGGTGTCGCGAGGAACTTGCGTTCGGCCCACATGATCGTGGCATTGGGCGTCTTCGCAGGGTCGGCGACCATGGCATGATAGCCGCGCTGTGTTTCCAACGGCACCTTGTGGCCGAGCTTTCGCGCGAGCTGACCGGACCAGGCGCCTGCGGCAATGATCAACGTCTCCACCGGCCGCCGGCCGGCATCCGTCACCAGGGTTCGTGGCTGGTTTCCGTCCATCTCGATATCGAGGACGCGGTGAGGCAGTATCTCGCCCCCGTTTTTGCGGAAGGCGGCCGCCAGCGCCTGTACGAGGCCGTAGGGATCGACGCAGTAGCCGTGGGTCGGCAGACGGACGCCCTTTTGAAATATTGGCGCCAGCGCCGGCTCAGCCTTGCGGATATCGTCCGCCGACATCACCTCGAATTTCGCACTGCGGCGCCTCCGGATGTCCCAGCCGCGCGCGTCTTTCAGGAACGCCGCCTCCGATTCGTAGACGTAGATCTGCCCGTTCCGACGGATGAGCCCTTCGGCCCCCGCTTCGGCGATGAGCGGCGCGTAGTTCTCGAACACCGGCGCGGTGAGCGCGCTGATGGCATCGGCGCTCCGCTCGACGGTCTCCGGCCGGCTCGCCATGACGAACCGCCAGAGCCACGGGAGCGCCCGCGGCGCGTACCGCCAGCGGAGCACGAGCGGCGCCGTCGGGTCCGTGAGCCACTTTGGGACCTGCTTGAGAATGCCGGGCATCGAGGCCGGCACGCACGATCCCGGGCTGAGCCCTCCTGCGTTGCCGAAGGAACAGCTTCCGCCGGGCTCCACCGGATCGAGCACGGCGACCTTGAGGCCGGCGCGCTGCAGATAGCTCGCCGTGCACATGCCGACGATGCCGGCGCCGATCACCGTGACGGATCTGGTCATGCAGGTTACCTCTTGGCGCCGGCCCGGCGCTGGAAATATTCGGCGGTCAGGATGACGAGCGTGACAAAGAATAGAAGCACCGTGGACACGGCGGCAAGCAGCGGCGAGACCTTCATGATGGCGTCGTCCCACATCTGCTTCGGCAACGTCGTGGAGATACCGCTGGACATGAAAAGCGCGATGGTCAGCTCATCGAAGCTGGTGACGAAAGCGAACAGGAAGGCCGCGATCAGCCCGGACTTGATGACCGGCACGGTAATATACCAGAGCACGCGGGGAGGCGAAGCGCCGAGGCTCGCGGCTGCCTGATCGAGGCGTTGATCGTAATTTTTCAGCACGGCCATGACGGTGATCACCACGTAGGGAAGTGCCAGCACGGTATGGCCGAGGACGAGGCCAAGCTCCGTGTCGACGAGGCCAAGCCGAGCGTAAAAATAAAACAGCGCCACCGCGATGACGATGCGCGGGAGAATGAGCGGCGAAAGGATGAAGGCGAGCGCCGCGGTTTTTCCCGCAAATCGCCGCCGCGCGAGGAAGAAAGCGGCGGGACCTCCGAGCGCCATGGCCAGGCAGGCCGTAAAAAAGCCGACGATCAACGAGCGGAAGATCGCCTTCGTCCACTGCTGGTCGTTGATCATCGCCCAGTACCATTTGAGGGATATTCCCTTGGGCGGCCACTCGATGAAGCCTTCCGTCGTGAAGGAGACGGGCACGATGATGAAGCTCGGGCCGGCGAGAAAAATCAGTAGGAGCACAACGGCGACGCGGAGCGGCACGCGGCCAGACGCACGCGGCGGCCGGTCCACCCGGCCCCCCGCGAGCGCCTCCCAAAGGATGGCGATCCCATCGGTGACGCGGCCGAGCGCCGCGGTCAACAGGGTGCCGATGCCGGCGAAGACGCGGCCCACAAGCCCCCGCGTGCCGCCGCCGAGTTGGCCGGTGGTCGCCTCGCCCGCCAGCGTCGACATGCCGAGCGCCCGATCGTAGAGATAGAAGACAGCGATCGCCGTCACCAGCAACAGCATGGCGATCGCCCCGGCGAACGGGTAGTTCAGCATCTCCATCACCTGCTGGATGATGATCTGGGCGATCATGGTCTGCTGCGGGGCTCCGAGGAGCGCCGGCGTGATGAAGAAGCCGATGGCGGTGATGAAGACGAGAAGGCCCGCCGCGGCGACGCCCGGCAGCGACAACGGAAAATAGATTCGCCAGAAGGCTTCTCCGCCGCGGGCTCCCATCGTCGCCGCCGCAGGAACGAGATTGCGGTCGATGTTCTCCATCACGGAAAGCATGGTCAGCACGGCGATCGGCATGAGCGCGTGGACCATGCCGACCATCACGCCCGTCATGTTGTAGAGGAACGCCGTCGGCTCTTCCGTGAGGCCGATCGTCTGCAGCGCGCTGTTGAGCGCACCGTTCCGTCCCAAGAGCACGATCCAGGCGAAGGTCCGGACGAGGAAGCTCGTCCAGAACGGCAGCAGAACCCAAAGAATAAGGCTGTCGCGCGTGCGGCGGCTCGCCGTCGCCAACAGGTAGGCGATGGGATATCCGCCGAGGATGCACAGCGCGGTCGTCCAGCCGGCCACTTCGAGCGTGATGCGGAGAACCTGCAGATAGACCGGCGAGAGGAACAGCCGCTGGTAATGGTCGCCCGTCAGTCCCCCTGATTTGTCGAAGATGCTGAGCCAGAGGAGCTGGGCCACCGGGTAGAGGAACAGGGCGACGAGGAAGAGCGCGATCGGAACCATCGCCCACGTGCGCCGCCAGGCGGGGCGCGGGCGATGAGGGAGTTCGCCGAGCACCGGCCGCATCGGCTCGGCGGGGACGCCGCTGGCGCCTGTCACCGGGGCCGCTCCGCGCCGGCCAGGATCACCCCGCTCGCTTTCGACCAGCCGAGGCGGATCGGGGAATCCGGCGTGACGCCCGCGACGGGTCCGCGGGTGAGAGCGGTCGCCGACACCAGGGTGCCGTCGGCGAGCCGGGCGTAGTACTTGGTGACGCCCCCGACCAGGATGACCTGGGTCAGCCGCGCGTCCAGGACGTTGTCGGCCAGGGCCCCATCGGCCAAGAGCGTCAGCATCTCCGGGCGCACCATGACTTTGACCGGCCGTCCGCGGGCGGCGGGACGCTCGGGATCGCGAGCCACCCTGATGAGGGCGCCCGCGGGGCCGCGCAACGCGATCTCGGCGCCGGTTTCGCCTTCGACCAAGGCATTGAACAGATTCGACTCGCCGAGGAAATCGGCGGCAAAGACCGTGAGCGGCCGGAAGTAGAGGTCGGCGGGAGACCCGATCTGCTCGATCCGGGCGTCGTTCATCAGGCAGATGCGATCGGACATGATCATCGCTTCTTCCTGATCGTGGGTGACGTAGAGCACCGTGATGCCGAGCTCCTGGTGCAGCCGCTTGATCTCGAGCTCCATCTGGTCGCGGAGCTTTTTGTCGAGGGCACCCAAGGGCTCGTCCATCAGCACGATCGAAGGCCGGTAGACGATGCAGCGCGCGAGCGCGATGCGTTGCTGCTGGCCGCCCGAGAGCGCGCGCGGCAGGCGGTCGCCGACGCCCGGGAGCCGCACCACATCGAGCACGCGGCCGACCTCGCGCGCGATATCGGCCTCCGGCAGGCGGCGCATGCGCAAGGGAAACGCGATGTTCTCGAAGACGGTCAGATGGGGAAACAGGGCATAGTTCTGGAACACCATTCCGATATCGCGCCGATGGGCGGGCGCATAGGTCGCGAGCTTTCCGTCGATCCACACCTCGCCGCTGTCCGGCTGGGTGAGGCCGGCGATCATCATCAGCATGGTCGTTTTTCCGGAGCCCGACGGCCCGAGGAGGGTGAGGAACTCCCCCTCGGACAGGTCGAGGCCGGCGCCCGCCAGCGCGACGACGGGGCCGTAGGTCTTCCGCAGGTCGCGGATCTTAAGCTTTGACTGAGCCACCTTGGGAGCCGATTTTCGATGCGACGTACGCCGGCCGGAGCGGATTGCCGCGGCCGGCGTCACGCCGTCTCGGTTTCGCGGCTCAGCCCAAGATCCAGGCGTTGAATCGCTCGACTTCCTTGTCCTTGACCTTGGCCCAGAACTCGTAGTCGATCTCGGTTCTGCTCTTCTGGTATTCGGGCGCCGTCGGCAGGACTTTCGCGCGCTCCGCCGGGATCGTTTTGTAAGCGTCCGGATGCGTCGGCCCGTAGCCCAAGTGCTTCGTGTACACCGCCTGCCTGGCCGGGTCGACCGCGAACTTGATGAACTCGCGGCACATATCGGCCTTCGGCGTGCCCTTCAGGATGTTCCAGCCCTCCGGCGTCCAGAGGTGCTGGTCCCAGACGATCTTGACCTTGGCGCCGTCGTCGATCGCGGCCTGGGCCCGCGCGTTCCAGGTGGCGCAGATGTCGACCTCGCCGGTCTTCAAAAGTTGCGAGGTCTGGGCGCCGCCGGTCCACCAGACCGCGATGTCCTTCTTCACGGCGTTGAGCTTCTTGTAGGCGCGGTCGAAGTCGAGCGGATAGAGCTTGTCGAGCGGCACGCCGTCGGCAAGCAGCGCCTGCTCGATCGTGTCGAAGGGATGCTTGCGCAGGCAGCGACGCCCCGGAAACTTTTTGAGATCGAAGAGGTCGGCCCACGTCTTCGGGGGCGCGATGCCCTTGCCCTCGAAGGCGTCCGTCCGGTAGGCGAAGATGGTGGCGAACACGTTGTTGCCGGCGAAATAGTCGGTCTTGTATTCGGCCGGCGTCGAATCCAGGTACTTGGTCTTGACGTTCAGCTTTTCCAGGTAGCCCTGCCCTTCGGTGACGAGCTGGTGGCTCGCCGCCTTGCTCAAGAGCGCCATGTCCCACGTGTACGTCTTGGTGTCGACCATGCCCTTGATCAGGCTGGTCGGCTCGTGCTGGCCCTGAAGTCCGACCGCCTCAATCCCCGTCGCCTTCGTGAAGGGTTCGTAGAACGCCTCCTTGAATCCGGGTGCATAGGGGCCGCCGGGATCGCGGATCAGGATCCGCTTTTCCTGCGCCGAAGCCTGCTTCCAATAAGTCGGCGCCAGAACCGCCGCCGCGGCGCCGATCTTGAGCACGCGGCGCCGGGTTAAATCGAGCTTACTATGGCCTCGCTTGTCCTGAGTCATGCAAACCTCCCTGTGAAACCATCGTCAAAACCGAAACAGACGGGGCGAAGTCTCAAAGGAGCCCCAAAGGGCTCTCTCTAGCGACGAGTACCGTCTCCCAAGCTCGTTTTTTGTTGGTGTTCGATTGAAAATATGATGCCACACCGGGGCAACCCGGTCAACGCAAGGGCGGCCTGAGCCTCAACCGCCGGATGCACGTCCCCCCTTCGCGCGCTCGGCAAAGAACCGGCGCATGGCCTCTTGCGGCTCGCCGGATGCGTAGGCTTCGGCTTGGATCGCCGCGCCGTTGGCGAAGGCGTTATCGTATTGGGGCTGCGTCAACGCACGAAACCACTTTTTGGTGAGACGCATGGCGGTCGCGGGCTTCGATGCCAATTGCCGGGCGATCTCGCGCGCCTTCGGCATCACGGCCACCGGCGCGACGACGAGATGGTGAATGAGGCCGATCGCCTTCGCCTCTTCGGCCTCGAGCATCCGCCCCATCAGGGTCATCTCCACCGTGCGCGAGAGCCCGATGCGGTCGAACATGAGCATCGGCCCGAGCACGCTCGGAATGCCGGCGTTGATTTCCGGCTGGCCGACCTTCGAGCCCGGATATCCCACGCGCACGTCGGTCAGCATCATCAATTGGAAAGCCGAGCCGGCGGCGAGCCCATTGAGCGCGGCGACGCTGGGCTTTTCTAAATTGCGCAGCGAATCGTAAAAGGCGCGCCACGAGAGAAACCACTTCGCCCCGTCGGCGCCCGACTTGAACTTCTCCGTCTCGTCCAGGTCTTGGCCGGCGGAAAACGCGCGCTCGCCGGCCCCGGTCAGGATCACCGCCTTGACGTCGCTCCGCCGGTTCCAATCCTCCAGCACCGCCTGAATGCGGGCCCGCATCGGGGTGTCCCACGCGTTGAGCTTGGCAGGATTGTTGAGCGTGAGCGTGGCGATGCCGTCGGAAACATCGGTGAGAACGGTATCCTGCATCGGCGGCTCCTTGAGGTAAATCGATCGAGTAAAGGCGGGCGTGGTGATCCCTGTCAATTGGGGCGGCAGGTCACGCCGGAAGAAGCGTGCCGATTCCCGCCTGGGTGGCGGCTTCGAGCGCCAGCGCGGCGGCGGCAAGATCGGCCAAGCCGATCCCCTGGAACACGAAGACGGCGCGATCCCGCTCGGATGTCCGTCCCGCAACCGTTCCGGCCACGAGCTCCATCAGCTCGCCGCTGTAGGGGCCGGACGGCGTGAGCTTGCGCTTGCCGGACCCGCCTTTCGCCTGGGCGCGATCATCCACGAACCGACGTTCGATCGCTTGGAAGCCTTCATCGCGCCACGATCTCCCGAGATCGACGAGCGACGCGAAAGACCCCGCCTCCAGCCAAGCCGCATCGAGGAACGGCCGGAACCCGGGCGCGAGGGGCACGCTGGTCACGACGATATCCTGGCCGGAAACCGCGGCTTTCGGGTCCGCGACCGTCCGGGCTTCGAGGCCCAGCGTGCGTGCATCGGCGGCAAAGGCCTCCGACGTCTCCAGCCGGCGGCTGTAGGCGGTGACGCTGGCGATGGGGAACTCATCCTTGAGCATGCTCAGATGCGCCCGCGCCTGCGCCCCGCAGGCGACAAAGCCGACGCGACGGGCCGCTCGCCTTGCTAGCCGGCGGGCCGCGATCAGCGTGAGCGCGGCGGTTCGCGCTTCGGTGATCCATGCGGCATCCATGACTGCGATAGGGCGGCCGGTTTCGCCGTCGCTCAGGATGATAAGGCCGCTGATGTGAGGGAGACCGCGCGCCGTATTCGACGACGCAAGTCCGATGACTTTCGTCACGGCAAGAACGGGCGCCGGCGCATCCAGTCCGACCGCCATCATCGCCTGATAGAGCCGCCCATCGGGAAGCGACTTGCCGGTCTTGAAGACGTTCTCCGCCGCGCCTCGCGACGCGGCAACGAGCGTGCGCTCGATCGCGTCGGCAAGGACCGTGCCCTTGAGCGCCAGCCGCTCGACGTCGTCCCGCGACAGATAACGGATGGTTGCGCGGCCGCTCACCGTCGTACGCCTCAGCGGACCAGGCGCTCGATCGGCACGTAGTCGAGATCGAAGCCCCAGTGACGGGGATTCATGCTGGCGATCCGCTCGGGCGTGTCGTACTGCGGCATGCGCTTGACGCCGATGACGCCGACTCTTCGTCCTTCTTCGAGGAAGGAGTTGACGATCGGCTCGCCCGTCTCCGCGTCCACGACCTCGATCACGTCCGGGCTCGCGACATAGGGCTTTCCGTCGAGCCAGGTGATGTGGTTCTCGTTCTTGAACCACATCCGCATGCGACGGCCGTCGAACGGGCCGAAACCCGCGAACTCATGTTCGCCCCACATGTAACCGTCGCGACTTTCCCACGTGCGCTTGTCCAAAACGCCCCGGAACAGCACCCAGGCGTTGCCGAGCTGTTTCGTCACGGCGTCCAGGGGGTCCTCGCCCCGCTCCCGCGCCGTCCGGATCGCACGCCCGATCGTGAGCGACCGCGAGACCGTTCCCGGCAGCGCTAATTCCTTCACTTCCCTCCCGCTAAAGGCGAGGCCCGCGCACCCCACTCCGCCGAACGAGGCCATCGCGATGTGTTTCTTCACGCGCTCGTTCATCCGGATGTTCGCGCTGTTGATGATCACGACTTCGTCGCCGTAGTGGTTGGCACAAGCAAGGGGCGTCAGCGTCTTCCCGGCGATCGCGGGCGTGATGCACATGGTCTCCGGGATCGCGCGGCCCGCGTAGTCCCCGTCGATCAGCATTTTTCCCGTCTGAGCCGCCGCATCCACGGCGCTCCCGGTATTGTTGCCCCCGATTTCCGTCGGGATCAGCGCATCGAAGGTCCGGCCCATGTATGTCTCGAGCAACGCAAGCGCGAGCAGGAGGGGGCGCTTGGTCTTCGGCGTGAGGCCGTATTCCTTTTCCACGGGGCCACGATTGTATCGCGAGGGCGCGATCGAGCCGGAGAACCAGACGCTTGCGACTTTCGCATCGTCGGGCAATTCGCCGATGTCTCGGATGCGGATCGGGCGCCCACCGCGAAGGCTGTCCTTCAGGTTCGCCAGCGACTCCGTGGTCGGCCCGCCGCCGCAGGCGCTCATGAAATCGTTCCCCCGCGCGAAGTCCTCGATGTCCTGATCTGTGGTCAGTTGTACGTTCGGCATGCTTGCTCCTGTGAACGACGTCAGCCGGGGCCCACCACGATGGCGTCCTCGGCCTTCCACTTGAGATCGATGCGGTCGCCGATGGCCGGAAGACGCCCTCCCGGGCCGATGACGACGGCAAGGACGATGTTCCCTTCGGCAAGCGCCGTCATGCGCACCGAAGGCCCAAGAAAAGTCAGCTCCTGGACCACCGCACCGATGGTGTTCGCCTGCGGAACCGGTGGTTCGGCCAGGGCCAGGTTCTCCGGCCGGATAACGAGGATCGCGTCGGCACCCGATGCCGGGTCCGCGCCGGACGGTGCAGCCGTGAACGACGACGCGCCCGGGCCTTTGAGCACAAGAGCGTCAGACCTTCGTTCCGCGACCCGGCAGGGGATGAGGTTGGCCTCTCCGATGAAGTCGGCCACGAAGCGCGAGCTGGGGCGCCGATAGATCTCGTGCGGCGTCCCGTATTGCATGAGCCGTCCCTTGTTCATGACGGCGATGCGGTCGGACATGGCGAGCGCTTCCTCCTGGTCGTGGGTGACGTAGAGAAACGTCATGCCCACCTGCCGCTGGATGCGTTTGAGCTCGACCTGCATCTGCTTCCGCAGTTTCAGATCAAGTGCGCCCAAGGGCTCGTCCAGGAGCAGAACTGCGGGCTCCACGATCATCGAGCGGCCGAGTGCCACTCGCTGCGCCTGACCACCGGAGATATGTCCGATCCGCCGCTCCCCGAGACCCGCAAGTCCCAGCATGTCCAGCATCCGATCGACGCGGCGACGGATTTCGTCGGGTGCCATGCCCCGCATCCGGAGGCCGAAAGCCACGTTCTGCGCGACCGTCCGATGGGGAAACAACGCGTAGTCCTGAAAGACCATCGAGGTATTCCGCCGGAAGGGCGGCACGCCGACGACGGACTTGCCGTGCAAGAGGACATCGCCTGCGGTCGGGTCGAGAAATCCGCTGGTGATGCGGAGCAGCGTGGTCTTCCCGCACCCGCTGGGTCCCAGCAACGTGACGAATTCGCCGTCTCCGACTTCGAAACTCACGTCGTCGAGCGCCCGCGCACCGTCGTAATCGTGGGTGACGTTACGGAACGTGACCGCACGGAGTTCGCCCTCGCTCATGCCGCACCACCCCGTGCGCCGTTGCGCCGGCGCAGAATCCAGAGCTGCGCGAGGATCGTCATCGCAACCGAGACGGCGACGATCACGGTCGCGATGGCGTTGATCTTCGGGGAGAGGATGTGGCGGAGCCACGCCCAGATTTCGATCGGCAGCGTCCGCTCGAAGCCGGCGACAAACCAGGCGGCGACGAACTCGCCGAAGGACAACGTGAACGACATGAGGAACGCCGCGAGGATCGCGGGCGCCGACAACGGCAGGACGACCTCCCAGAACATCCGGATTTCGCTCGCACCCAAGTCGCGCGCCGCCTCGACAAGCGAGCG
The DNA here is from genome assembly GCA_009694195.1 of Rhodospirillales bacterium. Lineage (GTDB taxonomy): Bacteria > Pseudomonadota > Alphaproteobacteria > Rhodospirillales > SHVQ01 > SHVQ01. Next base: position 43,422 of record SHVQ01000010.1, on the reverse strand, counting down.
CTGGAACCCCAGAAGGTGGGAATAAAGGATCATCGTGGCATAGCAGAGGTTGAGCGTCGTGTGAGCGATGACGACGCCGGCGACACCCAATATTCCGGGGACCGGCCGGAACAGCAGCAGAAGCCCGAGACCAAGCACGAGGTGGGGGACCACCATCGGCGCGATGATGAAACCGAGGATCGCGGGCTTCGCGGGAAGGCGCACCCAGGCGAGAGCCAAGGCCGCTGGCATGGCCAACAGAACGGCGAGCGAAGCCGACAGCAGCGCGACCCAGACCGACGTCGAGAGTGCCGCGAGGAGCTGCCGATCCGACAGCGCCGCCGCGAACCAACCGAGGGTCAGGTCTTTAAGCGGAAGGCCCGGCACCTCCTTGGCGTCGAATGCGAAAAGGATGAGCGTCACGATCGGCAAGTAGAAGAAGCCGTAGATTAGGGCCGTGTAGAAACCGAGTGCCCAACCGCTTCGACCCGCTTTCCGCTCCGCCCCGATCACAGGACCTCCTCCATTTTTACCCAGCGCAGCACCGCGGCGACGACGGCGAACACGATGGCGAGGAGGACGACCGATATGGCGGCGCCGCCGGGCCAGTTCTGCGAGAGCTCGAATTCCAGCACGATCGCCTGGGCCATGAGCAGGTCCTTGCCCCCGCCCAACATCGCCGGGATGACGTATTCGCCGAGAGCGAAGATGAAGGTGAAGACGCATCCGACCACCAAGCCGGGGATGCAGAGGGGAAGCGTGACTTCCCACGTCGCGCGGGCGGGTGACGCCCCGAGATCGGCGGCCGCGTCGATCCAGGAATCCTTCACCTTCTCCAAACTCGTATAGATCGGCATCACCATGAACGGCAGGAAGCCGTAGATAAGCCCGATCGCGGTCGCGAACGGCGAATAGAGAAGATAGGAGAGCGGCGCTTCGATGATCCCCGTCGAAACGAGGCCGGTGTTGATGACCCCGCGCTCGCCCAGCAGCAGCTTCCACGCGTATGCGCGGAGGACGAAGCTCGTCCAGAACGGGATGATGACGGCGACGAGGCAGGCGACCTTCCAACGGCCCGCTTTTTTCGAGATGAAGTAGGCGATGGGAAACGCAAGAACCGCGCACACGACCGTCACCACGAGCGCGACCCGGAGGGAAAGGAAGAACGCCTTTATGAGGAGAGGGTTGTTCGCCATCTCCCGGTAGTTGTGAAAGGAGAATTCGGTGATCAGGCGGAAATCCTGCATCCGCCAGAAGCTGTAGACGAAGAGAATGCCGATGGGCGCGACGAAGAAAACCGTCTGAAACAAGAGGACGGGGGCAATCGGCGATACTTTATGTTTGTCCCGGGAGGCCGTACCGTGGCGCCGGCGGAGAAGCATGCGGTCTTAGAGCCGCGCGAACGTCTTCGGGAGACGCTTTTTCAGGGGATCGAGCATGACCGAACTCAAGCGATACCAGATGCTGATCGGCGGGGCGTGGGTCGACGCGGAAGGCGGCAAAACGTTCGAGAGCTTCAATCCGGCGACAGGCCGGCCTTGGGCGGCAATCCCGGAGGCGAGCGGCGCCGACGCCGACCGCGCCGTCCAGGCCGCTCACCGCGCATTCATCGAAGGCCCGTGGCCGCGCATGACCCCTTCCGAGCGGGGCAAGATTCTCCGGCGGCTCGGCGATCTGCTGGCGGAGAATTCGGAGCATCTCGGCCGGACGGAAACCGTGGATACGGGGAAGCTCCTCAAGGAGACGCGCTGGCAGGCGCGCTATATCGCCGATATCTTCCACTACAACGCCGGGCTCGCCGACAAATTGCACGGCGACACGTTGCCGATCGACAAACCCGACCTTTTCGTCTTCACCACGCGCGAGCCCTTGGGCGTCGTCGCCGCGATCGTCCCCTGGAACTCGCAGCTCTTCCTCGTCGCCGTCAAGGTCGGGCCCGCGCTCGCGGCCGGCAATACCGTCGTCATCAAGGCATCGGAGCATGCGTCGGCGGCCCTGCTGGAGTTCGGCAAGCTTGTCGAGCAGGCGGGATTTCCGCCCGGCGTCGTCAATATCGTGACCGGGTTCGGCGAGCCCTGCGGCCGCACCCTTACGTCCCATCCGCTGGTGTCCCGCATCAGTTTCACGGGCGGCCCCGCCTCGGCACGGCACGTCATCCGCAATTCGGCCGAGAACCTGGCGCAGGTGTCGCTGGAGCTCGGCGGCAAATCGCCGATCCTCGTCTTCGAGGACGCCGATCCCGAAAACGTCGTCAACGGTGTGATGGCCGGCATCTTCGGCGCCAGCGGGCAAAGCTGCGTCGCCGGATCGCGGCTCTACCTGCACGAGTCGATCGCCGAGAACGTGTTGGGCGAACTGACGGCGCGGACGCAGCAGATCCGTATCGGAGACCCTCTCGCCGACGAAACCCAGATGGGGCCGCTCGCCACCGAAGCGCAAATCCAACGCATCGGGAAAGCCGTGGATACCGCGGTCGCCGAGGGCGCGAAACTCCTCCACGGCGGGCGTCGCCCGCGGTCACTGAACGCTGGGTGGTTTTACGAGCCGACGATCCTCGATTGCCCCGACCAGAAGCTGCAAATCGTCGACACCGAGCTTTTCGGTCCCGTTTTGTCCGTCCTGCGGTTCCGTGACGAGCAGCAGGCCATCACCCTCGCAAACGATACGCAGTACGGGCTTGCCTGCGGGATCTTCGCCAAGGACATTGCCCGGGCCATGCGGGTCTCGAAGGCTATTCGGGCGGGAATCGTCTGGATCAACACCTATCGGGCGGTCTCTCCCATCGCCGAGTTCGGCGGGTTCAAGAACAGCGGCTACGGCCGGGAAGGCGGGTTCCAAGGGATCATGGACTACACGCGTTCGAAGACGACGTGGATCAACACGTCGACCACGCCGATGGCCAACCCGTTCGTGATGCGCTGACTCCCGGCAGGAGCTCCTAGAGCGCCGTGTAGCCCCCGTCGATCAGGAGGTCGGCTCCCGTCATGCAGGATGAGTCGTCGCTCGCAAGAAAGAGAGCGCCGCGCGCGACCTCCTCCACCCGGCAGAGCCGCCCGAGCGGGTGCTTGGCCCGGCCCCATTCGCGTTCCGCGGTCTCCATCCCGCCCCACTGCTCCGCCATCCCCGTCGTCGCGACGCCGCCAGGCGAGAGCGTATTGACGCGGATGCCGTCCTTCGCGTGGTCGAGCGCCATGACCTTCGCGAGCCCGAGCAGCGCCGCCTTCGTCGTGCAGTAGGCGGCCGATCCCTCCCGCGCGACGTGAGCGAGCTGCGAGGCGACGTGGACGATGCTGCCGCCTCCGGCCTTGGCGATTTCGAGAATCGCGTGCTTGCTCATGTAAAAGCACCCGCTCACGTTGACGGCGAGCGCGCGCTCCCAATCGCTCCCGTCGAGCGCGGTCACCGGCTTGCGGGGCGGGAAAACAGCAGCGCAATTGACGAGGATGTGGAGCTTGCCAAAGTGACGAACCGCGGTCGCGACCGTGCTGCGCGCGGACTCAGAATCGCTCACGTCGCATTCGACAGCCAGCGCCCGACCGCCCGCAGCCGTAAGGCGCTTCGCCGCGTCCGCCGCCGCCTTCCCGTCGATGTCGGCACAAAGGACGGCCGCTCCTTCCTGCACGAAGAGCTCGGCGATCGCGCGGCCGATGTCGCCGCCCCCGCCGGTCACAATCGCAACCCTCCCTGTCAGCTTCGGCGCGGTCATCCCCTCCTCCTGCCTTGGGTCGCAGCCCATTCGATGATCTCCCCCAGCAGGGCCTTCAGGATCCGCCGGATGTCTTCGGCTTTCTCGGGAACGTAGGCCAACGTCGTCTCGTCCATGAATGTCGCCTGCACGGCCTCGAGCTGGAGCGAGTGAATGCCGTTTGCCGGATCGCCATAGTGATGGACGATGTAGCCGCCCTTGTACTGGCCGTCGACGACCCACGTGTAGCGTGGATCGCCGGCGCAGATCGCGGCGAGCCGCTGGACGAGCTCGGGCGACCCCTTGGTGCCCCCGCCGGATTTCAGATTGAGGTCGGGAACTCTGCCCGCGAAGAGGCGTCCGACCTCGGAGCGAATGGTGTGCGCGTCGAACAACACCGCCACGCCAAAGCGTGACTTGAGGCTCTGAAGCTCCTCCGCAAGCCGGTCGTGGTAGGGGCGCCAATACAGCGCGAGGCGTCGTTCGATCTCGGCCGAGTCCGGCGCCAGCCCGTCCCGGTAGAGCGGCGCATAGTCGAAGCGCTCGACGGGGCAAAGGCCCGTGTTTCCCTTGCCTGCGAACCGGTTCTCATTGTCGGGCGAGCGGTTGAGGTCGATCACATAGCGCGAATACGTGGACGCAATCGCGGCGGCACCGAGGCCGCGGGCAAAGTCGTAAAGCCGCTCCTCATGCCAACCGGAATCCATTTGCAACAGCGCCTCCGGCGTCATCGTCGCCGCGATCGAGTCCGGCAATCCAAAGCCGGCGTGGGGCATACCCACGATCAGGGGCGTGGTTCCGGGAGTAAAAGTGAAGGCGTCCATCGACCGATCCCCTCGTGATTTAAGCGCGGTCCTGAGGCGGTTACAACGCCGCGGTACCGGCTGCCGAATCGAGCCAGGCCATGTAGTCGGTGTATGCCCTGTCCGGTTCGAAGCGCGGATAAAATCCAATGTCACCGGCGAGTCGGTCTACCGAGAGAGGCGGACGATCAGCGTCCCCGTAGAAATCCACGTTGGCAGCCGCGGGATCAATCCGGAAATGGAACCCCCGGTAATCCCTCGCCAGTTTTTCGCACCACCGGACGAGAGTCCACTCCACGCCAGGACCGACATTGTAGACGGTGGACGGCAGGGCTTCATGGTCCAAGAGCGCTGCCAGGGCTGCCGCCGCATCGCGGCTATAGAGCCAGTCCTTCCGGCCCGCGCGCGGGAGAATTGCCTGTTCGGACCGCCGGGCAAGGCGCGTTGCCTGCCAGATCGGGCTCATGGTGTCGCGCGCGCCGGAGCGTCTCTCCCAAGGCCCGAATACCGCGCCCAGGCGAACGCACACGAGGTCTGCGCGGTGGAGTTCCGCAACTCGGAGCAGCGCCCGTTCAGCCGCGAGCTTGGAGATGCCGTAGAGGTCGCCGAGAGCAAGGGGTCCGTCCTCTTCGTCAAGAGCGCACGTCGGAGAGTTGCCGGCGTAGACGGCAGCGGAGCTCACGTAGACGAACCGCCTGACCCCGGCATCGAGCGCCGCCTTCAAAACAGTGACCGCGCCGCCGACGTTGACGGAGACGATATCGAGAACACGCCCGGATTCCGAACGGGCGTCAGGCGTGATCGCGGCCGCATGAATGACCTTATCGACGGCCCCGCCCCGCAAGACCTCGCCCACGTCAGCCGGGCTGCGGACATCGCCGATCCTCGCCTCGAACACCCCGTCGAGCGTTGAAAAGAATTGGGTGGCCTCGGGCGGCGGAGGCGCTCGGTCAAACGACACAACCTGCTCGCCGCGCGCCAGCAAATGCTCGGCGACGTTGAGGCCGACGAATCCGGATCCCCCGGTGATCAGGGCGGCCACGACCGCTAGGATCTCGGCGTTTGCATTGCGATCATCGCGGCAAAACTCTAACCTCGCCCACGCGCGATTCACAAGGCGCTCCGGCAATTAAAGCGAACGACAGGGGAGAGCTCGATGACGAAGACCGATTACGCCGTGACCATGCAGGTCCCCAAGAAAGAATACTGCGGGCTCGCGTTCTCGCTTCCCGAATATCGCCGTCGCTACGACCTGGTCATGGGAGCGATGCGGGCACGCGGCCTCGATGCCCTTCTCCTTCGTTGTCCCGAGAATATCTGTTACCTCACCGGCCACGAGACGTCGGGCACCTACACGTACCAGGTTCTCGTCCTGTCGCAGGACGAACCGCTCCTGGTGATCCGCTGGATCGAGGAGCCGAACGCGTTCGAATACTCCTGGCTCAAGCGGACCGTCACGGTGAAAGACCACGAGCAACCGCTTGAAAAAATGGCGGCGGCGCTCGCGAAGATGGGCCTCGCCGACAAGCGGATCGGGCTCGAGCTCTCGACCATGTACGTCACCCACGCCGAATACGAGGGCACCCGCCAGGTTCTGCCCAAGGCGACGCTCGCGGACGCGAGCGGACTGGTCGAAGAGTTCCGCATGATCAAGTCGGAGGAAGAGCTCACGATCATGCGGGAGGCCGCCCGCATCGTCGAAAAAGGCGTCCAGGCGGGAATGGATGCCGTGGCCCCCGGGGTCTCGGAGAATCACATCGCGGCCGAGGTTCACCGGGTGATCGTCGGCGAGGGCGGCGAGTTCATGTCGCTGCCGCCCTATATCCTCGCGGGCCCGCGCACGCGCCTCTCGCACGGCACGTGGCGGGGCGGCCGTGTCGCCCAAGGCGAACACGTGTATTTCGAGGTCTCGGCCTGCAAGCACCGATACTCGTCGGCCATCATGCGGAGCATATGCCCCGGCGAGCCCAAGAACCCCATCTTGCGGCCCCTCGCCAAGGCGGTGAACGCAGGCCTCGAGGCCGGGCTCGCCAAGGTGCGCGCCGGGGTCGTCGCCGAGGACGTCGATACGGCCGTGCGCTCGACGATCGCCAAGGAAGGCTTCGGCGATATTCGCTTCGGCGACCACCACAAGCATCGGGCGGCCTACTCCATCGGCATCAACTTCCCACCCGACTGGGGCGAAGGCCAAATCATCAGTATCCGGCAAGGCGAGAAGCGGAAGCTTCAGGCCAACATGACCTTCCACATGGTGCCGGATGTCCGCATCTGGCCGATCATCGGCTACGGCTGCTCGACGACGTTTCGGGTGACGGACAACGGCTACGAGGAATTAACGAAGGCCTTCCCTCACGAGCTGATTATCAAGTAAGCGCTCACACCTCCTTAACCATGGCCGGCATGCGGCGCTCCCCTGCGCGTCCGGAAGTACGCATCGAGCCGGCGCACGCCGTAAGCCGAAACGAGACTGATCGCCAACATGAGCGCGCCGACAAGCGTCATGGGCTCCATGAACTTGTATGAGTCCGCGCCGATCAGGCTGGCTTCGTGCATGACTTCGGCGACCGTGATTGCCGTGAGCAGCGGGGTCTCCTTGAAAATGGTGATGAGGTAGTTTCCGAGCACCGGCACCATCGGCGGGATGGCCTGCGGGAGGATGATGCGCCGCCAGCGGTCGAGAATCCCGTAATTGAGCGCCGTCGCAGCCTCCCACTGCCCCTTGGCGACGCCTTCGATGCCGGCCCGGTAGACCTCGGCCGTGTAGGTCGCGTAGTGAGCGCCGAGCGCGATCACGCCGATGGTCATCGGCCCGAGCGTGACGCCGTAGAGAGGCAGCACGAAGTACATGAAGTAGAGCTGCAGGAGGAACGGGGTCGAGCGCACGAACTCGAGCATCCCCACGACCGGATAACGAATCCATGCCCGCTCCGACCGCCGCAGGAAGGCGAGCACAAGGCCCACGACCACCGCGATCGCGAAGCCCAACAGGCTCGCCTGCACCGTTACGACAAAGGCCTGGAGGAGACGCGGCAGGATCTGCCAGGCAAATGCGGGGTCAAAAATGACAACGTTCATATGCGCGAGACCTGGGGCATGCCGCGCTGGAACCGCCGCTCCAGCAGCCGGACCCCGTACGCAAGAAACTGCGAGAGGATGAAATAGATGATGAGCGTGGTACCGAAGCCCTCGACGATCTGCACGGTGCGAAGATTGAACATCCGCGCCTGAAAGGTGAGATCGTGGATGGTGATGAGCGAGATCAACGCCGTCGCCTTGACGAGCTCGATGAGGAGGTTGCCGAACGGCGGCAGCATGGCGCGGATCGCCTGCGGCAGAATGACCATGCGCATCCGCTGGACCGGCGTGAGATTGAGGGCGATGGCGCCTTCGATTTGACTGCGCGGGACGGAAACGATGGCGGCGCGGACCACCTCCGCGCCGTAGGCTCCAAGACAAAGCGAGAGCGCAAGGACCGCCGTCGTGTCGGCATTCAACGTCACGCCCAACATGGGAAGCGCGAAGAACAGCCAAAAGAGCTGAACGATCAGGGACGTCCCGCGGAAGAATTCAACGTAACAGAGAGCCGCCGCGCGGATGGGCTTCCACGGCGCAAGGCGACCGAATGCGGCGACGAACGCGATCAAGACCATGAAGACGGCCGAGATCAGCGTGAACTGGATGGTGACGAGGGTGCCCTCGATGAACAGGTCGCGCGATTCGTAGAGGTGTTCCATGCGATCGGTCCGAAAGGTTGCGTGTGCGAAAGCAGGGACGAAAAAAGGGGGCGCTTCCTTCGCCCCCTTTCCTGTTGGCGGTCCCGTTCGCCGCCGCCGGCCGTGTCGATGCCGGAGACGGCGCGGGGCGACCGATCAGCCCTTACACATCATCGCGGTTGTCACACCCTTGGCCGGAAGCGCGTCTTCCGACAGCCCGTACTTTTTCAAGATCTTTAAGTGCTCAGGCGATCCGCGGACGGTGGCGAGGTGCTTGTTGAACTCTTTGACGAACGCGCCGGCGTCCGGCTGGAAGGCGAAGGCAGTGACGCCGACGAGCAGCTTTCCGTCCTTCTCGGCCTGTTTGAAGGGCCGGGCGACTTCCACCGCCGTATCCTTGGCTTGTTCGAGGATCGCGACGTTGCCCTGGTCGGTGTTGAGGGCGGCATGGATGCGTCCGGCTTTCATCGCCGCGATCTGGGTCGGCGTGTCCGGCAGCTCCACGATCTGGTCACGATTGACACCCACGGCCAGCGCATGGTCGCGCGGACCGGTGCCGCCGATGGTGGTCCCCATTTTCAGGCTGCGGTCCTTCACGAACGCATCAAAGCCGTTGATCTTTTTCGGGTTGCCTTTCATCACGATCATGCCGTCCGGGGCGATCATGATGGGATCGGTGAAGATCACCTGCGTGCAGCGGTCCGGCTTGATGAAGATGCCGGTGATCGCCATGTCGAACCGCTTGGCGCGCACGCCCGGGACCAGCGTGGACCATTCCGTATTCTGGTATTTGATCTCCTTCACGCCCATCTTCTTGAGGATGCCGTCGATGACTTCGGGGTCGGTCCCGGCGACCTTCTTGTCGGGCCCGAGGAACGCCCACGGCGACTCTTCGGCGTAGGCGACGGTGATGCCGTCTTTCTTGACCTTGTCCGTGAATGCGTCGGCATTGGCTGCGATCGGGACGGCGAAAGCGGTAGCAAGCGCGAGCGCGCCGGCGGCAATGGCATACCGGCGCGAAATGCTGTCATTCAACATGAGTAGCTCCCTGAGTGGCAGGTTCTATCGTCGTATTGTTCCACCGAAGGCCGGTGTCTGAAAAGCGATATTTCCTTAACGCGTTTATCGTTCCTCTGATGAGAACGCGGCCCGCAACCGGACGGATTCCGCGATATCGACGTCACCGCCGTCGGTCAGGGCGACCCCGTAAAGCGCGCGCGCGGCCTCGCGCGAAAGCACCCCGTCGCGCACGTCCGCCGCCACGCGTGCGGGCTCGCGCCGGCGCGGATCGCCCAAGCCGCCGCCTCCGGGGAGGTCGAGCCGGAGGCGTTCGCCGGGCGGGATCATTTGCTCGCCCTTGGCCCGAAGCGTGCGCCCGGAGGCGAGCTCGACGCGGCCTGGGGCACCGAGCTGTCCGCCGGCGCGGCCACGGGCCGGATGGTCGACCCGGTCGAAGGTGGCAAGCACCACGAACGGCGCACCGTTCTCGCCCCCGACTTCGATCGTCTGGCCGAGCCCGCCGCGATACTCCCCGGCGCCACCCGAATCGGGCCGGTACTCCTTCCGCCAGAACACGACGGGCGCAATCTGCTCGGTGGCCTCGACCGGCATGGTGCGGACCCCGCTCGGAAACGCGGTCGCCGAGAGACCGTCCTTGCCTGGCCGTCCGCCCGCGCCGCCGCTGTTGAACGTGACGATGTCGAACGACGGCGAGGCGAGGTTGGAGCCTTCCGCATCGACGGCGCCCACCGCCAACGGCCCGCCCCTGAACTGCGGATTCCAGCAAGCCGACGCCCCCTCCGCCGGAACCCGCTCGGGGACTGCCTGGTAGAGGCAGCCGAGCACCACGTCCGGCAGCATTTGGCCGACCACGTGGCGGGCCGACACGGGCCATGGGCGCCGCACATTGAGGATGCTGCCCTCGGGCGCCGAAACGGTGATGGGCGCGAGCGACCCCGCATTGTTGGGCACGGCTGGCGCGACGATGCATTTCACGCCGAACGACGTGTAGGCCTGACAGTAGTTCAGCACGACGTTGATCCCATAGGGGCTCGCGGGCGAGCTCCCGGCAAAATCGACGTGAATGCCCGAGGCGGAGATCGTCGTCGCGCAAACAAGGTCGAGCGGACGGTCATAGCCGTCGACACGCATGACGTTGCGGTAGGTTCCGCGCGGAAGCTTGCGGATCTCGGCCAACGTCGCCGCGCGCGAGCGCTCGATGATCGCATTGCCGAGAGGTCCAAGGGACGAAAGCTTGAACTCGTCCATCATCTGCACGAGGCGGCGGGCACCATCCTCGTTGCTGGCGGCGAATGAAAAAAGATCGCCCTCCACTTGCAATGGCTCTCGCACGTTCGCGCGCACGATGCGCAAGAGATCTTGGTTCATGCGGCCACGCCGGGCGAGCGGCATGATCGGAACGAACAATCCTTCCTCGTAGACTTGTCGCGCGTCCGGTCCCATCCCGCGGCCGCCGACGTCGACGACGTGGCACGTGCAGGCGACAAGCGCCACCGGGCGGCCCTTGCGGAAGACAGGCGTCACCACCGTGAAGTCATGCAGGTGGCCGGACGTGTACCAGGGGTCGTTGGTGATGTAGTGGTCGCCCTTCTTCATCGTTGCGATCGGAATGGCGTCGAGGAAATGGATGACCGCGTTGGCCATGGAGTTGACGTGCCCTGGAGTTCCCGTAATGGCCTGGGCCAACATCCGGCCGTCGACATCGAACACACCCGCCGAAAGGTCGCCGGCTTCCCGCACCGTCGTGCTGAAGGCTGTCCGAATCAGGGTCTGTGCTTGCTCCTCCACCACCGCGATCAGGCGGTTCCACATGATCTGCAGATGGATCTCGGCGAGACCGTTCTTCGGCTTCCTCATGCCTTCTCTCCGCGCCGCGTGCGGCGCGCAGCTTTGTGTCTGCTCATAATAATATAGCCATGCCCGTCAACGGTTGCGACGAAGGGCGTGCCGACGACCGTGGACGTCTCGTCCTCGACGATGATTGCCGGGCCCGCGATGCGCGCGCCGGCCGCGAGGCGCTCGCGGCGGTACGTCGGGACTTTCACGAAGGCCCCCCGGTCAGGGTCGAACAGGCCCCGCGATCCATCGGGGCGCGGCACATGCGTCCGCGTCTTCACGGCTTTCAGCCGCGGTTTCGCCGTCGGCGCGCTGACGGTCACGGACCAGCTTAGAGCTTCGATCTCGACGCCCGGGATCAGGCGACCGTAGAGGCGAGCGTACGCGCGTTCGAACGTGCGGCGAAGAAGGGCCGCATCCTTCGCCCCGAGCCGGCGGGCGGGCACCGGGACCGCGATTTCATGCCCCTGGCCGACGTATCGCATGAAGGCCGTGCGGGTCTCGCTGGGGCGGACGCCGCTCGCCCCGCGCGCCACGACGGCGCGGGCCTCGGCCGCCATGGCCTCAAGGAGGCGGTTGACCTGATTGAGAGCTATTGCGCCGAGCCGCTGGTAGTGGCTGCGGACAACTTCATAGGCGATCGGCGCGCGCAGAAACCCGACCGCCGAACCGACGCCCGCATTCAACGGAACCACGATGCGCTCGATGCCGAGCTTGTCGGCGACCCTCGTTGCGTGCAACGGCGCCGCCCCGCCGAACGCGACGAGCGTCCGGCCCGCGAAATTCTTCCCGCTCTCGATCGCATGCACGCGGGCCGCGTTCGCCATATTCTCGTCCACCATTTCACCGACCCCGAATGCGGCAAGAGAGGCCGCGAGGCCGAGCGGACGGCCGACCGCCCGGTCAAGCGCCGCAGCCGCAGCGGCTTCGTCGAGCCGTAGCCGGCCGCCCGAGAAGGCGTTGGGATCGATCCGACCGAGAGCCAAGTCGGCATCGGTGACCGTCGGTTCCGTTCCACCCCGCCCGTAGCACGCGGGCCCGGGCTCGGCGCCCGCGCTTTCCGGCCCCACGGCGATGCGGCGCATGGCATCCACCTTCGCGATGGAGCCGCCGCCGGCGCCGATTTCCACCATTTCGATCACCGGCACCCGGATCGGAATGCCGCTGCCCTTGAGAAAGCGATAAACGCGCGCGACTTCGAAGCGGCGCGCCGTCTGCGCGCGGCCGCCGTCGATCATGCATATTTTGGCGGTGGTTCCTCCCATGTCGAACGAGAGCACCCGGTCGAGGCGGCACTGGCGGGCAACGTAGCCCGAGAAAATGGCGCCCCCGGCGGGCCCCGACTCGACCAGGCGGATCGGGAACCGTTTCACCGTGTCCGCCGTCGCGAGACCGCCCTCCGACAGCATCATGAAGAGCGCCCCCTTGAAACCCTCGCCCTGGAGATCGCGCTCCAGGCGGTCGAGGTAACGGGCCATGAGCGGCTGCACGTAGGCATTGGCGCAGGCGGTGGAGAAGCGCTCGTATTCGCGCATTTCCGGGGAAACCTCGGAGGAAAGCGTGATCGAGAGTCCGGGCAGCCGGCGGGCGAGGATGTCGCGCGCCGCGTTCTCGTGCGCCGGATTGACGAAGCTGTGAAGGAAGCCGACGGCGATGCTTTCGACCCGCTCGCGTTCGAGCGTAAGCACGAGGGACTCGACGGCCGCCCGGTCAAGCGCCAAGAGAACGTCACCGCGCGCGTTGATCCGCTCGGGCACGGGCAACCGGAGATGGCGCGGAACCAGCGCCGCCGGCTTGTCCATGAAGATGTCGTATTGCTCGAATCGGCTTTCGGTTCCCATTTCCAGGGAATCGCGGAAGCCCTCGGTCGTCACGAGCGCCGTCCGCGCGCCCTTGCGCTCGATGATGGCGTTGGTTACGAGCGTCGTCCCGTGGATGACGATCGCAAGGTCGCGCGCCTCCAGACCCGCTTCCTTGAGGACCGTGCGCACGGCTTGCATGACTCCCTGCTCCGGGGCGCGTGGGGTCGTGAGCACCTTGAGCGTGTGGCGACGCGATCCTGCTTCCAGCGCCACATCCGTGAACGTGCCGCCGATGTCGACGCCAAGACGCGCTTGCCCCACGGTCACCGCCGCAACAATTCGACGGGAAGGCGGCTCAACACCTCCGCGCCGTCCGGCCCAATCAAGATCGTATAGCCGGTCCCGACCGCCAGCCGTCGATCCGTATCGCCGAGCATCACGTGCGGGAACAGCACCATGCCGGGCTCGATGGTGAGGGGATTTCCGGAGAAGATCATGGGCGGGACATCCATCCACGACGGCCGGTAGGTGTTGCCGAGACTGTAGCCGCAGGCGCTGTACCGGTGCACGCCGTAGCCGGCCTTGTCGAGGGCGCGGCGATGGGCGTCGTCGATTTCACCCAGCGGGCGCCCGGGCCTGGCTGCCGCGGTCATGGCCGCGAGAGCCTCGCGGGTGGTTTCGAACATGTGTTGCTGGCGGGGGTCGAGCCGGCCCACCACGGTCGTGCGCTCGATGCAGGCGTTGTAGCGGGCATACGTGGCGGCGAGCTCGATCATGACCTGGTCGTCCCGCTCGATGGCGTGACCGCCGCCCACGCTGCGGCCGTAAATGGCGCGCGGCCCCGTATTGACGATAGGGCCGTCCGGCGGCATGTCGCCCCCGCCCTCCATGATCGCCGTGATCCCGGCTGCGGTGACGGCGCCGTCGAGTACGCCGGGCACTATCCTCGCTGTCATCGCCTGCAGGGCGGCGTCGGCGAGCTCGGCCGCTTTTCGCACATAGGCGATCTCGGCGGGTGATTTTACAAGCCTGAGGCGGCGGACGATGTCGGAACTGTCGGTCAGCGTGCACCAGCCATTGAGTTCCGCTTCGAGCAGGCGTCCGTTCGCGGCCGTGAGACCGTATGTGTCGAACTCTACGCCAATGCGGGCGCCCTTCAGGCCCTTCTCGGCGAGGATCGTCTTGAGCTCGCGCGCCGGGTTGACGTCGACGGCGTTGTACCAGACACGAATGTCCTCAATGGTGGAGGTGTCGCGGGCCTGGGCGACGTCGGGGCGCCGGGTGAGCAACACCGTGGGTGTTGCGTCAGCGGTCAGCACCGCACACTGGAAGAAGACATATCCCGTGGTGTCGTAGCCCGTGAGATAGTGGAGGCTCTCCTGCGAGAAGAGCAGCAGAGCATCGAGGCCCGCCGCGCGGATGCTGGCCCGCGCGCGAGCGACGCGACCCGCGAGCTCGCCGTCGTCGAAGGTGCGAATTTTGGCCACGGTGGACGCCTCGCGCCGAATGGGTGACGTTCGTTGCTCTTTCACCAGAGTGGCCGACGAGGGGGAGATAGACAAGCCGGGCAAAATTCTGTCAATTGGAATTGCTGCGCCATGAATGGAGAGAGTGCGTGTCAGAAACAGATCGGCTATTCGTAAGGCTTGGTCCCCGCAAGTACCGGGTCGAGCGGCCTTGGGGACGTCCGCCCAAGGATGTTCGCTTCAGCCCGATATCCGGCGTCACGGTCGACTCGAAGGATAACGTGTATGTCCTGATACGCCGCGATGCGGCGGCCGACCCAAAGCCCGGGCCGGCCGTGCTGGTTTTCAGCCCGGAGGGAGATTTTGTCCGCGCGTTCGGCGAACAAAGCGTCGCGGACTCCCATGGCGCCTTCGTCGGCCCGGGCGACCGCATCCTGATCGGCGACCGGGACGGGCATCAGATTTTCTGTTTCGACAGCGAGGGGCGCGTTCTCTTCACGCTCGGAACCCGCCACGAGCCTCTTTCTCCCTTCAATCACCCGACGGACGCCGCGGTGGGGCCGAACGGAGACATCTATGTGTCGGACGGCTATGCCAATTCGTGCGTTCATCGGTTTTCGAAGGACGGAAAATGGAAGCAGACCTGGGGCCGGCCGGGCCAGGGCCCCGGCGAATTCGCATTACCCCATGCCATCTGGGTTCTCGCCGACGGACGCGTGCTGGTCGCCGACCGCCGCAATTGCCGGATTCAGGTTTTCACCGCCGACGGCGCATACCTCACGGAGTGGCGCGATGTATTCAACCCCGCCGACATCTATGTGGACAGAGACGGGTTGATCCACGTTTGCGACGACGTTCCGAGAGTGACGGTGCTGACGCCCGATGGGATCGTGGTCGGCCGCGGCCGCCCCACATTGAACTCGGCGCATGGAATGTACGGAGATTCGAAACGCAATCTCTATCTCGCCGAGACCAACCCCGCGCGCATCACCAAGCTCGCCCTCGTGAATTGATCGGTCGTCGATTTCGCGCGCGGTCGGCACCGGCGCGTCGCTTGCACGGGATATTGCGAGCCGCTAGGCTCCGACCGACCATTGAATTCAGGGATCGTCCGAGGGCTGTGAGCAAAAGCACGAACAAGGCGCGACGCCCGTCATCAAAGTCCGCGCAAACGGTCCTGATCGCGATCCCGGTTCTGCAGGAATTCCTCGAGCGAATTTTCATCGCGGCCGGCTGCGATCAGGATAACGCGCGCATGACCGCGGAGGGGGTGGTCGAGGCGGACCTTCGGGGGCACCGGATTCAGGGCACCGACCACGTCGCCTCCATCGTTCGGGCTCTCAAGTCTGGCGCCATCAGAGGCCGCGCGCGCCCGCGGATCGCGCGCGAGACGCCCGCATCGGCCCAGGTCGACGGCGACGGCGCGACGGGACACGTCGCCGGACGATTTGCCGTCGATGTTGCGATCCGCAAAGCGAAGGATGTGGGAGTCGGCGTCGTCGGTCTCGTGCGGGCCGGCGACCTCTTCATGCTCGGCGCCTATGTGGAGCGGATCGCGCGCGCAGGCCTGGGTGGGATGACGTTCACGAACGGCGCGTTCCGCGTCCATGCGCCGGGCGGAATCGACCCGGTGATCGGCACCAACCCGGTCGCGTTCGGATTTCCAGTCCCCGACGGCGATCCCGTCGTCATCGATTTTGCGATCAGCACGGCGGCGCTCGGGCATGTCCGAATCGCGAGCTACAGCGATGAGCCCATTTCGGCGGGCGTGGCCGTCGATCGGGACGGCAATCCGACGACCAACGCAAAAGCCGCCATCGACGGCGCCTTCAGCGCAATCGGCGGTCACAAGGGCTTCGGGCTCGGGCTTGCGGGAGCCCTTCTGTCCGGACCCATCATCGGGGCCATGGTCGGGCGCGAACGCGCGGAGGCGGCGGCCGCATCGAACGGACCCCCGGAGCGGGGGCATACGTTCATCGCGATCGACCCTGCCGCCTTCGGGGATGTTGGGACCAGCCTGAAACGAACGCGCCGTTTTCTCGATGAAATCAAAGCGTCGCGCAAGGCGCCCGGCGTGGACGAGGTCCTGATTCCGGGAGAGCGCAGCTTCAGAACCCGCCGCCGCTCGCTGGCCAAGGGCGTGGAGCTGCTGGAAAGCAGCTGGCGGAACACCGTCGCGCTCGCCGAGGACGTCGGCGTGAAGGCCCCGCAAGTCGAGGTCGTTCGATGACTGCCGGCTCCATCGCTGCCTACATTGACGAAGCGCGCCTCTGGAGCCGTCACGTCGAGATGGCCAAGATCGGTGCGACGCCGGCGGGTGGCGTGCACCGGCTCGCGTTCACGCCCGAGGACACCCTTTCGCGGCGACTGCTTCTCGGCTGGGCTGACGCCCGTGGATTTCAATCCCAGATCGACGATCTCGGAAATATTTTCATCCGCCGCGCCGGCATCGATGCCGACGCAGCGCCCGTGATCAGCGGCTCTCACATCGATACCCAGCCGAAAGGCGGCCGCTTCGACGGCATCTACGGGATTCTCGCGGCGTTCGAAGTGTTGGAAGCCATGGACGACGCGGGTGTCAAAACCAGGCGACCCGTCGAGGCCGTCGTGTGGTCGGCGGAGGAAAGCGGCCGCTTTGACATCGGCTGCCTCGGCTCGCAGGCGTTCGTCGATCCGTCGAAGCTTCCGGCCATATTTGAAAAGAGGGACGGAGACGGAACAAGCGTGAGAGACGCGGTTGCGGCGATGAAGAGAGGCCTGCCCAAGCTCGGGCAACGGGCGTTCCGGAGTCCCGTCGCCTATTGCGTCGAAGCCCACATCGAGCAGGGCCCCGAACTCGAAGCCCAGGGCAAAACCATCGGCGTGGTGACCGCCATCCAAGGTCAGAGATTTTTCAAGATCGAAGTCGTCGGCGAAGCCGGGCACGCCGGCAATACGCCGGAACGGCTGCGAAAAGACGCCGTCACGGCGACCATTCCCATCATCGCCGGCCTTCGAAAGCTCTTTCACGACCCCGCCGACATCGTCCGTTTCACGATCGGACGGATCGACGTCGTGCCGAACGCGATGGCCGTGATTCCCGGCTATGTGATGTTCACCATCGATTTCCGCCACCCCGACGAGGCGACGCTGACCCGCCTCGGGGGCCAGATCGAAACGGTGGCGCGCGAGCACGCAGGCCCCTGTGACGTGAAGGTCACCGAAATCCGCCGGTCGAAAACCACCTATTTCGAAGGCGTCGTGCCGGAAACCATTCTCGCGGCAACGGAACGCCTCGGCTACTCATACATGCACATGCCGTCGGGCGCCGGTCACGATTGTCGTTATCTGGCAGAGATGTGTCCGACCGGAATGATCTTCATCCCCTGCTGGAAGGGCATCAGCCATAACGAGGCGGAGGACGCAACGCCTGCGGACGTCGCGGCCGGCGCGCGCGTCCTGGCCGAAACCCTGGTCAGCCTCGCCAATCGCTAGTTGACGACGGGAAGCTCGCGCGGCGCCCGTCGGGTCAGAAGCTCGCAGCCTTTTTCCGTCACCAGGATGTTTTCCTCGTGGACGACGACGCGTTCCTCGGTGCCGTCTTTCCCGGGCACGGGGAAGGCGATGGAGGGCTCCAGCGTCAGCGTCATCCCCGCCTTGATCACCGTCTCGTCGATACCGCTGAAGGACGGGGGCTCGCACATGCGCAAGCCGATCCCGTGGCCAAGCCGTCCCTGCTTTTTGCGCAGGTACCCTTTGCCCGCGTTGGCGGCCAGATAGTCGGCCATCGCCTTCCAGACATCGCACATCCGCACCCCCGGACGCACGGCCTTGAGCCCAACCTCGGTCGAGTCCCAGACCAGCTGGTGAAAGCCTTGCAGCTCGTCGGATGGCTTGCCGAAGACGTAATTGCGGTTGAAGTCGCAGTAATAGCCCTCGAAGGCGCTTCCCGTATCCAGCATCAGCAGGTCGCCCTTGTTGAAGGTACGCTCGCAAGGTCCCACGTTGATGCTGCGGTAGCCGCCTCGATCGGAGCTCACGCAAACATACGGGACGGTATGGGCTCCGCGCTTGAGCATGTCGATCTTGAAAATCTGTCCCGCTTCCAGCTCGCTCTGGCCGACGCGGAGTGAGCCCTTCAAGGCATCGAAGGAGTCCGACACAATCCCCGCGATGCGCCGGATGCGGGCCACTTCGGCCGGCGACTTCACCATCCGCAAGGCGAGGAGGAACTTGAAGCCGTCGACGATCTCGATCGGCGCGAGCATGTCCTTGAGCCGCAGAAAATCGCCGATCGGCATGGTCATCCGGCTCTCCGCGCCGAGCTCTGCCGCCACTCTCTTGTATTTGGTCGCGAACGAACGGAGCCCATCCGCCACGATCGATACGCCGTCATCGGCGGGGTTGGGCGCGATCCACGTGCGCACGTCCGCAATGGAGGGCGCGGTGCGCTCGCAGATGATGGCGGCGTTGGCCGGGACGACCAGGAAGGGCTCGCCCGCGCGCGGAACGACGCAGTATCGCGGCCGTGTCAGGTTGACCCACGTCGGGCTATCGAATCCGGTCAAGTACCGATAATTGTCCTCGCTCGTCACCAGCATCGCATCCAGCCGGTTGGCGTCGAGAAGCTCCTGCATTTTCGCCACACGGGATTTGTATTCCTCCGCCGGAATCGGCGGCAGTGGATTCAAGGTGCCTTGTGCGTCCATTGGATGTCTCCTTTTCGAGATCACCGGAAAACTAACGATGGGCGCGGCGCGGGTCAATTCGCGCACCCGGCCGTCACTTGCGCATACGCGCCTCTTGCGTTGCCTTGACGTCGATCTCCAGGGCGCCGGGGCCGATCACCACCCCGTATGCCGCGCGGGCGTGCTCGATCGAGATTTTTTCCTGCCGCACGTCCTCCAAAACGGCGCGCGGATCGCGCTCGAAGGGATCGCCGTATCCTCCCGACCCCGGCATCTCCGCGCGGAAAACGTCGTCCTTCTTGAACCGCTTGATGAATTTCGAGGGAAGCTCTTCCACCCGGCCGTTCGTGATCTTGAGGGAGCGCGCGACCGCGCCGCCCTTTCCCCCGCAGAGGCCCCACGGTTGATGGAGGTGACGGTCGGAGCGAAGGTTGACCAGGGCTTCGTCGGCCAGCAACCGATACTGCCGGGCGATGCCGAGCGAGCCCCGGAATTTTCCGGCGCCGCCGGTGTCCTGGATGAATCCGTACTCCTCCACCATCAGAGGGTTCTCGGCCTCGATCACTTCCACCGGCATGTTCGCGTTGTTGTCCAGGCAATAGGGGCCGGCATCCTGCCCGTCGCGGTCGGGCCCTCCGCCGTGGCCGGTGATGTTGTGATACTCGAGGTGGAGGAACGGCTTCCGGTCCGCTTCCGTCCCCGCGAACACGATGCCGAACTCCGACCCGCCCGTGCAGGCCGGCATGCGCCCCGGGATCAACTCGGAGAGCACGCCCAAGACCAATGAACGAAGCCGATATCCCCCCTGCCCGCGCGCCCCGACCGCCGCGGGAAAGCGGGGGTTCACCCAGGACCCCTCGGGCGCGATCACCTTGATCGGCCGGTAGAAGCCGGCATTGTTCGGCATATCCGCCGGCAGCACGGTGCGCAGCGCCGCATAGGTGATGGAAACCGTGAACCAATAGTTCGGGTGCAAGGCCCCACCCATCTCCGGCGACGTGCCGGTGAAATCCGCCGTGATCTCGTCGCCCTCGACCTTCAGCTTGACGTGAATCTTGATGGGGCCGTTGCCGACGCCGTCGTCGTCGTTCCATTCCGTGAATTCCACCTCGCCGTCCGGCAGCGCCGCGATGCTCGCCCGCGCGAGCCGCTCCGTGTAGTCGACGATGTCCTTCATGTACGCCTTGAACTCCCGCACGTCGTAGTCGGCGATCAGCTTCCGCATCTCCTGGGCGGACCCGTTCAGGGCCGCCATCTGGGCCTTCATGTCGCCGAGAACTTTGTCCGCCACCCGCACGTTGTGTTCTATGAAACGGAGGACCGTCGAATTGGGCTCGCCCCGCACCTGGATCTTGGAGGGCGGGATGCGGATGCCTTCCTCGTAAATCTCATTGCTGTCGGAGGCGTTGCCGCCGGCCATCCGGCCGCCCATGTCCGTGTGGTGAAGGACGAGGCCGAGAATGGCGACCCGCTCGCCCTTGGCGAAAACGGGTGCGAACATGAACACGTCGGGCAGGTGGCTGCCGCCGGAATAGGGGTCGTTGTTGACGAGAATGTCTCCGGGCTCGAGATCGTCGCCGAAATAGTCGAGACAGCCTCGGAGCGCCGGCATGGTGGCGCCGAGCTGGGACGGCAACGCCAGCCCCTGAGCCACCATGTCCCCGTCCGCGTCGCAGATCGAGCTCGTAAAATCCATTCCATTCTTCACGAGGGTCGAGCGCGCGGTGCGGATCACCCGCACCACCATGTTGTCGGCGATGGTGACCAGACCGTTCTTGATCAATTCGCGGCGGAAGGGATCTATCTTCATCTGCTTGGTTCCCTACGTCCGCTCGACGACGACGCTGTTCCAGTCGTCCAGCTTCGCGTGCCAACCCGGGCGGACGACGATGCTGGTGTCGTATTCATCCACGATCAGCGGACCGTCCATTGCTCCCTTCGCCAGATCGCGGCGGGGGACGACCGTGGCCGTCAACCAATCGGCGTTCGGGCCGAAGTAGGCCTTGCGTTCGCCGCGGGCGACGATCCACTCCTGCGCCCGCGCCACCCGTTTGGGCATCCGTGCCACGGTGGAGCGGCCGCGGCCGATGATGCGGAGCGCGACGAACTGCAGCGGCTCGCCGTCCGAGCGGTAGCCGTAATGCTGATTGTGGGACTCGCCGAACGCCTCTGCCAGCGCCGCCATTTGGGCCGCGTCGGCGGGGAAGGCCTTGCAGGCGATCGGCAGCGTCGAGGTCTGGCCCACGTATTTCATATTGGCCTGAACCTCGATTTCGCGCTGGGCCGCATCCGTGAAGCCTTCGGATCGAAGCAGGCGATGGGCCTCCTGGGCGAGCGGCTCGACGGCGGCGTTGAAGCGGTCCGGCGTGGTGTCCGCCAGGGGCCGGTAATAGGCGGAGACGAGATAGTGCTCCACGTCCGCGAACAGCAAGCCAAGCGCGCTGAACAGTCCCGCCGCGGGGGGCACCAGGATGCGGCGGATCCCCAGCGACTCAGCAAGGCCGCCGGCGTGGACCCCGCCATTGCCGCCGATGGCAACGAGGGTGAAGCGGGACGGGTCCCGGCCGCGCTCGGTCGAGACGCTGGAAAGGGCCCGCATCATGTTGGCGTTGGCGATCAGGTGGATCCCGTAGGCGGTGTCGGTGGTCGACTGGCCGATCCTGGCGCCGAGGTCGGCGAGGGCCGCCTCGGCCTTCCCGTAGTCGAGGACGAGGTCGCCGCCGACCATGGACGCCGGGTTCAGGTATCCCAAAATCAGGTTGGCGTCGGTCACCGTCGGCTGATCCCCGCCTTGGGCGTAGCACACGGGGCCCGGGACAGCACCCGCGCTGCGCGGCCCGACGCGGAAGCCGCCCGCGGCATCGACGGCGGCAATGCTGCCGCCGCCCGCCCCCACCTCGACGATGTCGATGGTCGGAACCTGGATGGGGAAGCCGCCGCCCTGCAACAGCCGGTGGCGAACCGTCTCACCGGCGCCGACCTCGGCCTCCGGATTGATGATGAATTGGCCGTCCTCGATGAGCGACGCCTTCGCCGTCGTGCCGCCCATGTCGAAGACCATCACGTCGTCGTATCCCTGGAGGGCGCCCAAGCGCTGCGCACCGACGACGCCCGCCGCCGGTCCCGATTCGATGATGTAAACGGGGTTGGAGGCGGCCAAGTCGGCTGGCAGCACGCCGCCGCTCGACTGCATGATCGTGAGGGGCACCTTGACCCCGATCTTCCGCATGCGCTTGACGAGCGCGCTTACGTACCTTTCCACGACGGGGCGGATATACGCGTTGACCACGGTCGTGGTGGTGCGCTCGTACTCCTGAATCTGCGGCAAGAGCTGTGCCGAGGCGGAGACCGGGATGTCGTTCAAGCGCGCCTGGAGCCGCCGCATCGCGGCGAGCTCGTTTTCCGGATTGACGTAGGAGTTGATGAAACAAACGGCAACGGCATGGACTCCCTCCTCGACCAAGCGTTCGGCGAGCCGATCGAGGGCATCGAGGTCGACGGGCACCAGGACCTCCCCCTTGCCGCTCGTCCGCTCCTCGACTTCGAAGCGGAGTCGGCGCTCGACCAGGGGATCCGGCTTTCGGAATCTC
This sequence comes from Rhodospirillales bacterium, assembly GCA_009694195.1. GTDB lineage: Bacteria > Pseudomonadota > Alphaproteobacteria > Rhodospirillales > SHVQ01 > SHVQ01. The sequence continues at coordinate 20,861 of SHVQ01000010.1, read as the reverse complement.
AAATCGTATAGTCGTGGCGATCGGAACCGCCCGAGCTCGAGAACGTCGCGGAATCCCCGGGTGGTCACCAGCGCGACCTTGCCCCCGCGGCGTTCGATGACGGCGTTGGTGGCGACCGTCGTGCCATGGGCGAACTCCGTGAGCTCTCCCGCGTCGATGCCGGTTTCCGCCAGCAACGCGACCACGCCGCTCTCGATGGCACGGCTGTAGTCCTCGGGCGTGGAGAGGACTTTCTTGCTGAAAATGGTGCCGTCGGGCGCGAGGATGACGATGTCGGTGAAGGTCCCGCCGATATCAACGCCGAGCCGATAGGCCGTCACATCGGACCTCAATGCTCTACCGGCCCTTCAGCAATGTCCCCGCCGACCTCGGCACGTCCTCGGCGACCAAGGGCTTCGCGACGCAGCCATCGCATCCCGCCTCGTAAGCGGCATCGTCGATCGCGAGGATCCTGGCCATCTTCGATCTGCCGTTTCCGCATTATTGTCGAGAGACGCGGTGGCCGCAATGAGGGGCCAAGTGGCTTTCCAGGCCGGCGATAAGAGCCTCCGTCTCAATCGCCCCGCGGGATAGCGGGGCCCGCGGGTGACCCACGGCCGATCCGGCGCCGGATCATGCCGATCGCCGGCAACAAAAAGAGGGCGATGGCGGCGACCATGATGGTGCCGGAAATCGGGCGATCGAAGAAGATCGCGACCGAGCCCCGTGACATGATCAGACTTTGCCGAAGCGCCGTCTCGGCCATGTCCCCGAGAACCAAGGCTAGTACCATGGGCGCCAACGGATAGTCGAGCCGCTTGAATATGTACCCGACGAACCCGAAGCCGAGCATGTACCAGACGTCGACCATGCTGCTGCTCGGCGCATAGGCGCCGATGATGCAGATGACGACGATCAAAGGCGTGAGAATCGCGAACGGAATTCGCAGGATCGCGGCGAACAGCGGAACGCAGGTGAGGACGATCACGACGCCGATCACGTTGCCCGAGTACATGCTGGCGATCAGGCCCCACACGAACTCCGGTTTTTCCGTGAACAACAACGGGCCGGGTTGAAGCCCCCAGATCAACAGCCCGCCGAGAATGACCGCCGCGGTGGCGGAGCCGGGAATGCCGAGGACGAGCATCGGCAACAACGCCGAGACGCCGGCGGAATGCGCGGCCGACTCCGGCGCAATGATTCCCTCAATGGCGCCTTTGCCCATCCGCTCGGGGTTCTTGGAGAAGCGCCTGGCGAAACCGTAGGCCATAAACGATGCCGCCGTGGCCCCGCCCGGCTTGAAGCCCATCCAAAAGCCGACGAACGACCCGAACAAGAACACTCTCCAATGGCCGAGCAATTCGCGCCACGTCGAGAACACTTCACGCAAGCGGACACGGGCCCGAGCGACTCCGATGAAGCGAAGGCCTTCCTCGACCGAGACCAGGATGTCGCCGATCCCGAAAAGCCCGATCACGGCGACGATGAAGTTGAACCCGCGCGCAAGCTCGAGGGTGCCGAACGTGAGCCGGAATTCGCCGGTGACGATGTCGATCCCGACCGCCGCCAGGCCAAATCCGATGAGAGCCGACGCGAGCGACTTGAACGCGTTCGATCCGCCGAGTCCGATGATGCTGGCGAAGGTCAGAAGCTGGATTGCGAATATTTCCGGCGGCCCGAACTTGGTCGCAACGTCCGCGAGGAAGGATGCAAAAAAAGTGATCATGGCGACGGCCATGAGCGCGCCCACGAAAGACGACGTAAAGGCAGTCGTCAGGGCCTTTCCGGCCTCGCCGTCGCGCGCCATGGGATGGCCGTCGAAGGTCGTCGCGACCGACCAGGACTCGCCCGGGATGTTGAACAGGATCGATGTGATGGCACCGCCGAACAGCGCGCCCCAGTAGATGCAGGAGACGAAGATGATAGCCGACGTCGGCTCCATCGAGAACGTGATCGGCAGCAGGAGCGCGACCCCGTTCGGCCCGCCGAGCCCGGGCAGGACCCCGATCACCGTCCCGAAAACGATTCCCATCACCGCGACGCCGAGGTTGAACGGCGTCAGCGCGATCTGAAACCCGATCAGCAGATTGGCGAGATCGGCGATGGCCGTGCCTCCTCAGAAGCCGAGCCAGATCTCGATCGGCCCCTTACGCATCGGCGTCAGAAACCAGATCTCGAACAGGGCGAACGTGAGCAACGGAGTGCCGAGGCCGACCGCCAGGACCAGCGACCAGGAATGGCGGCCGATCCAGCGCATGTAGCCGGTCAGGTAGAGCGCGGTGGCGAAATAGAGGCCGATGACCTGGATCAGGGCCACCGCGGCGACGGTCGGGATGGCGACCTTGGCGACCCGCACCAGTTGTTCGCGTTCGAGAAAAGGCTTTCCGCGATCGCGAGAGAGCGTGGCTTGAACGAAAAGCGTGATCGCGGTCAGCGACAGGAGGACGCCGAGCCAGAAGGGGAAGAAGCCGGCCTCTGGGCCCGCTTTTCCCCATCCTGACCCGAGCGACCACGATTCGGCGGTCAATGCAAAACCGATCGCGCAGAGGACCGCCGCCGTGATGATTTCCGCCACGCGCACGACAGCGATACTACTTTTTCTTGACCATTCCGTGCTTCGTCATCACCTCGACGTGCTGCTTGTCCGCGGCATCGAGTTTTGAGACGAACTCGGCGCCCGTGACGAAGGATCCCTTGAGGGCGTTGTCGGCCAGATACTTCTGGAACTCAGGTGTCGCGTGAACTTTCTTCATGAGCCCCGTGTAGAATTCGACCACGTCTTTCTTCATCCCGGGCGCGCCGAAGATCGCCCTCAACATGAGATACTGGATGTCGGCCCCAAGCGCTTCCTTGGTGGTCGGAATGTCTTTCCACTGGCCCTCCACCCAAGTGGCGCGCTCCCGGTCAAGCACGGCCAGCGGGCGCACCTTGCCGGCTTTCCAGTGGGAGACGCACTCGCTCGGATTGTTGACGGTCGAATCAACGTGCTTGCCGACCAGGTTGACGCAGACTTCGCCGCCGCCCTTGAACGGCACGTAGTTGAACTGCAGCCCGCCCACGGCGCTCTCGAGCAGGTGCGTGACGACCTGATCCTCCTGAGCGGTTCCGCCCATCTTGAAGCCGAGCGGTTTCGCTTTCACCGCGTCGAGATACTGCTTCGCCGTCATGTAGGGGGATTCGGCGTTCACCCAGAGGATGAACAGGTCCTCGGCGAGCAGCGAGATCGGCGTCAGGTCCTTCCAGCTGAACGGGATCCCGGTGTGGAGCGGGGTCACGAACAGGAGGTTGGGCGTGATCATGATCGTATGGGGATCTTCCTTTTTTTCTTTCGTGTAGAGCAGGGCTTCGGCGCCGCCGCCGCCGGGCTTGTTGACGACGACCAGCGGCTTCGGCGAAAGCTTGTGCTTGTCGATGATGGACACGAGGAAACGCGCGAGCACGTCGGATCCCCCGCCCGTGCCCGCCGGGACCACGAACTCCACCGGGTTCCGAGGCTCCCACGCCGCCGCATCCCGGGAGGGCGCGGCAACGATGGAAAGAACGAGCGCGATAATGACGACAGTCGTTCGACTTACGTGCTTGGAAACGTCGGATACCATGACGAAACCTCCTCTGTTGGCTAAACGGCAGCCATTTGACAGCGCTTCTAAGATAGCAATCGTCTTTCGTTACGTTCGTTAAGCAACCTCCCGCTTACGTTCCGTTCCAAGACCAAGCAACGCCCGCGTCAGATCGGGCGCGAGCCCGGCAAACAGATCGGCCGCGAGCGCCGGGGGAAGCTCCGCGAGCGGAAACGCATCGATCTCCGCGCGCCGCGCGGCGGCCGTCCAAGCCTGTTCGACGCGCGCCGCACCGGCGGCCGGGACGAGGCCGGAAAAAAGGTGCCCCGCGCCGGAGTTCCGCTCGGCGAGCGCGGTCAGCAGCATTGAAGCAGCTTCGCCCAACGGGATACGGCGCGGACGCGGCTTCACCGCGCCATGCGTGGGCGCGAGCGCTCGTTTCAGCCAGACCTTCGACGTCAAATCGAATTCTTCCCAGCGTGCGGCGCGCATGTCCTCGGCGCTGACGCCCGTGAGGAGCATCAGGCGCAGAACGTCGGTCGCGTCACAGTCTTGGACGGCAATGAGGGCCGCGAACAGCCGGCCGAGCTCGGCCTGATTGAGCCAACGGCCGGCTCCTGCCGGCCGCTCCCCGGACGCTGACGGCGGTTCGAAATTTGCGGAGGCTTGCGCAAAGCGGTCGCGCAAGCCCTGCTCGACCGCCTCGCGCGGCATGTCGCGGGTGATGAAAACGATGCGCGACCGCCGGTCCGCGTCGGGCCACGATGCCAGGGGCGTCGGCTCGTGCTGCGTCGATTGCACGCAATGGACGAGAAACGGCGCGGCGGCGCCCTGAATATTGACGATCCCCTTCACGCGAAGGAGGGAGTCGCCATGTTTCTCCGCCAGCTCCTCGTACCACTCCTTGAATGCGTGCCAGGCGATCGGCTCGTCGATGACGATACAGAATGAGCCGATGTGGTCGTCGTGCCGGTTCCGGTCGATCCGCTCGTGATGGTGATCGGGGGAAGTGTCTTCGCCGTGGTGATGTGCCGGCGATGATGCCGCGTACGCCTCCTGGTTCAGCCAGCGTTGGACGTCCTCCGACTTGCGGCTTGGGTCGAAGACGCCGGCGCCGAAGAGGTCGCGCGGAGACACGCGTCCAAACTCCGCGGGGATGACGCGCGCGCCGGGATTGAGCCGGTGCAGGCGGTCGCGCAGACGCGCCATCGTCGCGGCGTCGGCGAGATCGGACTTCGTCACGAGAATGCGGTCGGCGACGGCAGCTTGGCGGAGTGCCTCGAGATGGTCGTCGAGTTGCCGGCCGCCATATATGGCATCGACGGTGGTGACCAGCGTATCCAGAGTGTAAACGTGCTTGAACAGCGGGTCGCGCATCAGGCACGTGATGATCGGCAGCGGATCCGCAAGGCCGGTGGTCTCGATGACGACGCGGGAAAACGGCGGGAGCCGTCCCGCCAGCCGCTTCATGTAGAGCTCCTTGAGGCCGTCGACGAGCTCCCCCTGCACGGTGCAGCAGATGCAGCCCGACTTGAGCAGCACGACGTCGCGGTCGATTTCCCTGACCATCAGATGGTCGAGGCCGACTTCCCCGAACTCATTGATGAGAACCGCCGTGCGGTCCATGTCCGGGTGGGCGAGCAGGTAATTGAGCAGCGTGGTCTTGCCGCTCCCAAGGAACCCCGTCAGCAGCGACACCGCGATCGGGCTGGCGCCGGCGGGGTCAGGAGATTTGGGAGCGGTTTCGGCCATATCGAACGCCTGACTAGAATCCGATCCCTTTGGTGAGATCGAAATTGTAGTTGTATTCGCGCCACTTCCGCGGATCGACCTCGCGATTGTAGATGATCAGCGGTGCGATCGCCTCGTCGCTGCCGCCGTGCGTGCGGAAGCCTTCGGGCATTTCCTCGATGCCGGTCTTGTTGTCCGCGAGCGGACCGAACACCGTATCGATGTCGCCGGTGACCAGCATGTCGCCGATGCGATCGGGGTGGAGCAGGAACTTGGACGCCGCGGTGTAGCGGTCGTAGACCGCCTCGACCCCGTCGAGCCGCCGGCAGATATCGGCAACGCGATCGAAGTCTCCCGGGTGCTTCAGCCATACGAAAGCGGTGCCGCCGAAGGTCCGGTGATGCTTGACGTACGGGTCACGCTCGGCCGACATCGCGAAGAAGATCTCGCCGCCCTTGTTCGGCACGACCGTGTTGAGGTCGTAGCAGCGCGATTTGAAGTTCATGCCGTGGTCGGCCGACATGTAGACCTCGAGGTTCGGATGAGCGTGGAGCGTCTCGCCGAGGAGCTTGTCCCACTGATTCAAGTGAAACTGCGATTTGTCGCCCCACGGCGGCTCCATGTGCATGATGTAATCGGTCGTGTGGAAGTAGACGAGGTCGGCGCCCGCTTCATTGAGCGCGATCTGAGCCGCCCGGAACAGCCAGAGATTGATCTCGAGCGAATAGATGTCGGGCGCGGGCCCGAGCCTGGCGACCCAGTCGATGTTGCTTCCTTCCGCATCCTTGGGCGCCTCTGCGGCAAGCCGGATGTTCGCGCCCGTGCGGAGCAGCGATTGGGTCTTTTTCTTCGCCGTCATCAGGGCTGACTTGAACCCATGGGGAGCCGCGCGCTCGAACACCGTCGGCGCCAGCACCATCGCCGCCTTGTCCATATACTCCTCTTTCCTCGTCTGCAGATCGAAGTAGGAGTTGGCGGTGATGCCGTGCTTCGAGGGCGGGCCGCCGCAACAGATGCCGGTGTTGTTGACGTTGGTCACGCTCGGCATGATTCCTTTGACGGTCTTGAAGAAACCGTTGGCGACCATCTGTTTGGTGTTCGGCATGTCGCTCGCCTGCAGATAGGCAGGGTCGAAGCCGTCCATCATGACGATCAGGATCTTGCGGTTTTCCTTGTTGGGCATTGTTCAACTTCTCCGGTCGCGGTTGAGATGAAACGCTGCGGTTGGCGGCCGCGCCGCTTCGAGCGGTTAGCTGGTCTTGTCGCGCCCGAAAGCCTTGTCCATGCGCCGCCGGCTTGCGACGACGTGGGCCTTGAACATTCGGCCGGCGGCCTCGATTTTTTTCGATTCGATCGCCTTCACCATCGCCCGGTGTTCGTCCGTCGACTTCCGCAGACCGCCGAACTGGGATAGGCCTCGCAACCGGAACAGATGAAGCTCGTTGATCAACCTGCGGTAAATGGTCACCAGCTTGCGATTGCCCGTGAATTCCGCCAGGCGGTCGTGAAAGCGCAGGTTCAACGCATAATAGGGAGAGACATCGTCGGCCCGGGCGACGTTGTCCATCTCCTCCATAAGAGCGTGCAGCACCTTGATCTGGTCCGGCGTCGCGCACGCGGTAACCTGCTTGCCGATCAACTCGTCCAGCGCCTCGCGTAGGTCATAGATTTGATCGGCCTCCTCGACCGAGACCTCGCGGACGAAGACTCCGCGGTTCTTTTCCTGCCGGACGAGCCCCGATTCTTCGAGCGAGCGGAAGGCCTCCCGCACCGGCCCGCGCGAGATGCTGAACCGTTGCGAGAGGGCGGATTCGTTCAACCACTCGCCGATCGCGATCTCGCCCGCCAGGATCATGCGTTCGATTTCTTTCTGCACCAGCATGGGCAGCGAGTTCGACTGGACCAGCTTCAACGCGCGGAGGGGGGTGTCGGCGGATGGCATGAAGCAGCGTACCAATAGCAATCGTCGATCGTCAACAATCGACAACCCGCGCCGCGCGCCCCCGAGACCGCCTGCGCACTCTCACTCCTGGCCGAACGTGCGGTAGACGAACTCGAGCTTTTCGGCCAAGTCTCTGTTTCGAAGCTTGTTGGCCGGGAGCGGTGGGAGCGGTCTCCACTCCTCGGTTCGTGCCGCAAGCGCCTCGGCGATCTGCCACCGATGAGCGAACGCCATTCCCGACAAGCTTCGCAGCGCCGTCATCTGTTCCCGGGCGATCCAACCTTCGTTCAATTTTCCGAGAATGGCGCCGGTGATCTCGTAACGCCCGGATTCCGCGTAGTGCAGAAGCTGCTGCTCCTGCGCGTCGGTCAACGGGATGCGCTGGCGCACGGCGCGCAGGAACCGGTCGCCGCGTGAAATGGTTTGCCCGGTCAGGTCCGACAGCCCCTCGGTGGCAAGGCCGCTTGCGTTGAGCCTTGCAATGGCCTCTGGGGTAAGGGTGTATTTAAGCGGCCGATAGACCTCCTGACCGAACACGTTTTGCAGGAAGAACAGTCCCACGTAGCAAATGATGCCGGCGATGATCGGCGTCAGAGCCCAGCCGACGCCGATCCGGCCCAGCACGCGCCAACGAATGTTGTGCGCGCCCTTCAGCAATGCGACACCGATCACGGCCCCAACCACGACTTCGGAGCTCGAGATGGGAACGAGCGGAATCGTCGGCAGCCCAAGACGCTCGAGAAGGGCCTCCAGCCCCTGCGAGGCGAACATGAAAAGAACAAGCGAATGAGCGACGACCACCACCCAGGCCGCGATCGGCGAAAGGGTGAACAAGCCCTTGCCGACCGTGTGCACGACGTTGCCCGAATAGGTAAAAACGCCCACCGCGATCGCCACGCCGCCGATCAGAAAGAGCTGCTCGGACGCAGATACGGACAGCAGATCGGCGACGCGAAACTCGGTGAACGGCGACGCCGGAATGAAAACACCGACGACGTTGGCGATGTTGTTGGCGCCCAAACTGAACGCCCCGAAGGCGCCCGCCACGACCAGGCCAAACCGCACGTAGGCATCGAGGCTGAGAATATGGACCTTCCAGACTTTCAGGATATTGACGACCGCAACCAACAGCAGCATGGCGAAGCCTGCCGCCAAGATAGGGCCCAAGACCCAGCCGATCATGATCTTGATCAACGTATCGTAATCGGTCGATGTCCCGCTGAAGACGTTCCAGCCGAGGATGCCACCGACGATCGCGTGCGTCGTGGAGACGGGAAGCCCGAAGCGCGTCATAACGTAGACGGCCACGGCGGCGGCGAATGCCGCCATGAATGCCCCGCCCAGGGCGTTGACCGAGCCCAGCTTTCCGACGGTTTCGGACGTCCCGCCGCCGCTGATGACCGCTCCCAGGATGACGAAGATGCTGCAGATGACCGCGGCCGTATTGAAGCGGATCATCCGCGTGCCGATGGCCGTCCCGAAGATGTTGCCGAGATGGTTGGCGCCGAGCGCCCAGCCAAGGAACAGGCCGCTGGTGAGAAAGATAAAAACCGACAGGTCCATCGGCTCGCCGCGTGCCTAGACCGTGCGCTTGATCGTGTAGATGGCGAGCCGGTCGGCCACATCCTCGGCCTGATCGGCGACGTTGTCGATGTTTTCGACAAAATAGCGGAGATGAGCCTTGTTGGGCAGCGGCAGGTCGGAATCGAAGATCGCCAGCTTGAGCTTGGTGCTGATCTTATCCGCCTCCTTCTCGAAGAACATGACCTTGTGGTTGTGATCGCCGACAGCCTCGATGTTGCGGAAGAAGGCGCGCGACGCTCGCACCAGCACTTCGACGGACTGAACGACTTTGTCGGTAAGGTCGATAAAATCCGAATGGAAAGACTTGGGGATCTCCGGCCTTTCGATGAAGAAGCCCCACAGCGTCCCTTCCATCATGTTGAGCACGGAGTCGAGGGTTTCGAGCAGGCCGAGCACGTCGCCCCGCGATTCCGGGATCAGGGTCTGCGAATAGAGCTTGGTCTCGATCGTACGGCGCAGATGATCGGCTATTCCTTCGAGCAAGTTGACGTGGTCGAGCTTCTCTTGGAAGGCCGGCGTGCGGCCGTGCGACACGTATGTCTGGATGCCGATCTGGAACGTGAGCGCGCCCTCCGAGATCTTGTTGAGGAAATCGTCGATCTCGTTTTCAAGCGCCTTCGTCCGCCGAAACAGCGCGAGTTCCTTGGGCATGGCTACGTCCTTATATTTCTGTTCCCGGCGGCTTTGCCGCGCATCGGCGCCATTCAAGTATTAGCAGAGTTCGACGACCCCGCGGCAATTCCCTTTCTCGGTGACGCTTGCGGCGGCCGGCGTATCCCCCCGGACTGTCTTCCCGGAATCTTCGGCGGCCGTGCCCTACATCACGACGGTCTTGATGTATGTCATCTCCTGTATCGCGTAACGAATACCCTCGCGGCCGATGCCGCTCTGCTTCACCCCGCCGAACGGAATGTTCGGCATGTCGAATTGTGGCCCCTCGTTGATGTTCACCGCCCCGACCTTGAGATGCTTGATGCAGTAGCGGATGTTGTCGAGATTCTTGGTCATCACACCCGATTGCAGCCCGTATTCGGTCGAGTTGCAGATCTTCACCGCCTCTTCGAGGGTCTGGCAGCGGATGATCGGCGCCGTGGGGCCGAAACACTCGTTCACGACCATGTCCGAGGTCGGCTTGACATGGTCGAGCACGGTCGGCGGATAGAGCGCCCCCGTCCGCTTGTGGCCGCAAAGGACCTTCGCACCGTCGGCGACGGCAGCATTCACCGCCTTTTCGATCCCGATGGCGGCATCTTCGTCGATGACGGTCCCGACGTCGGTCGCCGGATCGAAAGGATCGCCGCACTTGAGGGCCATCGATTTCTGCGTGAACTTCTCGACGAACGCGTCGGCAACCTTCGGCAGGACCATGATGCGCTTGATCCCGCGGCAGGCCTGACCGGCGTTTCCGTATGAGCCGGCGACCGCGACCTCGACCGCCTTGTCGATGTCGGCATCATCGCAAACGATCAGGGGATCGTTTCCACCCGCCTCGATCGTGAGCTTCTTGATGCCCGCCATCTGAACAAGGCGCTGGCCGACCTCGGTGCTGCCGGTGAACGTCACCATGTCCACCTTCTTGCTGCCGACGAGCACTTCGCCGATCTCCTTGGAGCTACCCGTCACCACGCTGATCATCTCCGGCGGCATGCCGCTCTCCAGCAGTATCTTCAGCAGGCGGAAGGAGGACAACGGGACGTATTGCGAGGGCTTGATGATCGTCTTATTGCCAGCGGCGAACGATGGCGCAATCTTCACGGTGACCTGATTGAGCGGGCGGTTGAACGGGACGATCGCGGTTACCACGCCGACCGGGAAACGCATTGCGAGAATGATCTTGTCGCGGCCGGCGGAGTCCGTGTCGCTCGGGATCTGCTCGCCCATGATGCGCTTGGCTTCTTCCGACGCCGTCAGCAGGAGGCCGACGGTACGGTCCACCTCCACGCTGCTGTTCTTCAGCGACATCCCCGACTCGAGCGTAATTCCCATGGAGATCTCGGCCTTGCGCGCTTTCACACCTTGCGCGGCCTTGTAGAGAATCTCGCTACGCTGGTGCGCGGAGACCTTCGGCTCGTACGCCGCGAGCGCGTCGATGGCCTGCTCAACTTGCTTCGCCGTCAGCATCGGAACCGTGCCGACAAGCTCCTTGGTGTACGGATTGCGGACTTCCAGTCTCCTGTCCGAATCCAACCATTTCCCAGCCACGAAGCATTGCATGTGTTCGACCTGGGGCTTCACTTTCGCGTCCATTGACGTGCTCCTCTCTGACTCTTCAATTCAATTCCGAAAGCCGGGGGCGGCGCGGGCGGGCGGCCCGCGGGCCGCCTTACCGGGCGCTCTTTAGCTTGTCGGCATTAACCGCCATCTTGGGCGGCTTTCCGCCCGCTATGAGTGCGCAGTTTTCGGCAAAGAACTGATATCGCCCGGCGAGCGCCTCATTGGCGCAGTAGGCGATGTGCGGCGTAAGCAGGATATTATCGAGCGTCCGAAGGCCGCTTTCCTTCGCCAGCGGCTCCTTCTCGAACACGTCCAGGCAAGCGCCGCCGATGCGCCGCGCCTTCAGCGCTTCGATCAGCGCATTTTCGTCTACCACGGGCCCGCGCGACGCATTCACCAAGATGGCCGTCTTTTTCATCAGATCGAGCCGCTGCTTATTGATGAGCCCCTTGGTCTGCGCGTTGAGCAGCACATGAAGGGTGATGAAATCGGCCTCCTTCAGAACCTCTTCGAGCGAGGCCGCCCTCACGTCTGGCTCCTCGATGCGAATGTTGGGATCGTGCGCGATGATCTTCATTCCAAATCCACGTGCGATGCGTGCCGCGGCCTTCCCGATGTTGCCGTAGCCGATAATGCCGAAATTCTTGCCCATGAGCTCGGGAACGTCGATGAAGTCGCTGGTCTTCCAACCGCCGCTCTTCATGGTTGCATCGAACGTGTGGATCTTTTTGGCCAACGTCAGGATGCTCGCGAAGACGAGCTCCGCGACGGACTGAGCCGCGACGTTCGGCGTCACGGCGACATAGGCACCCTGCTTCGTCGCCGCCTCGATATCCACGTTGTTGTACCCGGTGCCGCAATGGATAAGCTTAAGCCGCTTGCCCTTGCCGATGAGGTCCGCACCGACGGTAATGTGGCCCGGAATCAACACGTCCACATTTTCGATGTCTTTGAGCAACTCTTGCTCGGTATGCAGCAACACTTCCATACCGGCGGGAAAGATCTTGTCGGTATAGCTCTTCGTGTCCTGCTTTGCATTCGTGACAATCGAAACCCTTAGCGCGCACATGCCGGCGTTCTCCTCGTATTGGTTATCCAGTTTGAAAGCGACGCTCCGATGGGATCCCGACTACGCCCCACGGAGAGCCCCCCGCTTCGCGAAATCAGAACCTGAGGGCTTTTCCCGGTTTTATCGTGCGCCATTCAAGAGGGTCAAACGAATATTCCTCACGGCCCGTATGAATAGACCCTCATGAACTCTCGGTACGGCAAGGCATTCAGCGGCTGTGGCGCCGGGATCGCGCTAGGCGTTGCTCGCATGGAAGAGGGCGGAAGGAATCTCACGAGCCACATCGAAGAATGCCTTGATGGCGGGGGCCTCCCGGCGCTCCGCCAGGCATGCGATTTCGAGTTCGAGCATCATGGGGGCGTCGGACACCCTCACGGTGTGGAGGCGCGTGTCGGGATGGGTTTCGCCTTCGAGCGCAACGCCGATGCCCATGCCGGCCGCGACGGTCTCGAGCACGGCCTCCCGGCTTTCGATCTCCAGGACCCGCTGCACCTCGACGCCCGCCTTCGCGAGAGCGTCCTCGAACAGTCGGCGTGTTGCCGAGCCTACCTCGCGCAGAACCACGCGTTGGCCTTTCAGCTCTTCAACGCGCACGGCCTTGCGAGCCGTCCATGGATGGCTGCGTCCAACTACCAAAACGATGCGAGATCGGCCGTACGGGACCGTGAAGAATCGCGGATCCTTCCCCATCTGGGGAAGGATGGCGACGTCGGACCTGAACGTCAGGAGGCCCTCCAGAACCTGGTGACTATTGCCAACGGAGACCGAAAGCGCCACTTCCGAATATCGCTGACCGAACGCCACCACAAGTTGTGTCGCGTGGGCGGGCCCGATGGAGCCGATGCGAAGCTGGCCCACGAGGAGCCCCGCGGCCGCGCGGAGGCTTTCCGCGGCCTCGGCCTCGAGGCTGAATATCCGCTGCGTGATCGCGAGCAGGCGCCGGCCGGTATCCGTCAGCTCGACGCGATGGCCATAGCGGCAAAACAACTCGATGCCGAAGCGATTCTCGAGCGACTTGATGTGGGTGGTGATGCTCGGCTGGCCGACGAAAAGCGCGCGCGCCGCAGCCGTGAAGCTTCCATGCTGCGCGACAGCTTGAAAGCACCGCAGCTGGTGAAAGTTGATTTTCAGTCGGAAATCCGGGGAACGGATGGTGCCTTTCCTCCAGGCAGCGCACCGGGATCATTCGCCTCATATGATATCAGTGCGTCGAATGGTATCAATACGACAAACCAATTTTGATCGGGCATCCCCATGTGCAAGAAAGCCCCACGATGGAACAGCTAGACGAAAAGGGCAAATACCCCAAAACGGGGATGATCCTGCGCATCCGGCAGATCACCTTCCAGGCGACCGACATCAACTCCTATGAGCTCGTCCACCCGGAGGGCGAAGATCTGCCCGAATTCACAGCCGGCGCCCATATCGACTTCCACTTTCGCGACGGCAGCGTGCGGCAGTACTCCCTCTCCAATGATCCGAAGGAACGCCACCGCTACGTGATCGCGGTGCTGCGCGAATCAACCGGGCGCGGCGGCTCGCAGGCACTGCACGGGCGCCTGCACGTGCAGCGCCTGGTATCGGTCGGCAAGCCACGCAACAACTTCGCGCTCGTGCCCGATGCAAAGCGCTTTCTCCTCCTGGCCGGCGGAATTGGGGTGACGCCGATCAAGTCCATGGTGCACCAGTTGGAACGCACGGGGGTCGAATACGCTCTCCACTATTGCGCGAAGAGCCCCGCACAAACGGCGTTTCGCGACGAATTTGACCCCCTCGCGGCGAAAGGCCGCGTCCACTACCACCATGACGGTGGAATTCCCGAGAAAGGCCTCGACATCGCCGGCCTCTTGCGCGACATCCAGCCCGGGACCCATCTCTACTATTGCGGACCGCCCGGGTTCATGGCCGCTTGCCAGCGAGCGGCTTCGCATTGGCCCGCGGAGACCGTGCACTTCGAATACTTCACCGCGGCTTTAGCCCCCAAGTCGACAATGTCGGGCGCCGAGATCGAAGCGGCGGGCAGTCATGCCTTGGGCATCGGATTCCAGGTCAAAATCGCGAGCACCGGGGCTGTCTTCACGGTGCCGAACGACAAAAGCATCACCAAGGTGCTTGCCGAGCACGGGATCGTCATCGAGACCTCGTGCGAGGCGGGTCTCTGCGCGACCTGCAAGGTCAGGTACTTGTCCGGCGAAGTCGATCACCGCGATCTGGTGCTCAGCGAGGAAGAGCACGCCGAGTATTTGGCGACCTGCATCTCGCGAGCGAAGAGCTCGTTGCTCGTCCTCGATCTCTAAGCAGCCCACTGCTGCCGCCACAAGGAGGCCTCGCATGGTGGATTTCCATCGTGTCAAAGCGCTCGCTTTCGACTATTACGGCACGATCGCGGACAAAACGGCCCTCGCTTCCGAAATCGATGCATCCTTTCCCGGGAAGGGCGCCGCCTTCGTCAAGCTGTGGTTCGCCCAAACCCAGCGCTACTGCTTTCAAGTGGGCATGATGGACCGCCACCTGCCGTGGAGCGATCTGGTGAAGGCCGCCTTCAAGTTCACCTGCGCGGAGCTGGGCGTGGCCGTCGGCGACGGCCTCCGCGACCGCTGGATCGAGGCCGACACCCGGCTTCCGGTCTATGCCGAGGCGCCGACGGCATTGCGGCGCCTCGCCCAGCGCTACGATCTTTACGTGCTCTCGATGGCGTCGCCCTGGATGATCGAGAAGAGCCAGGTCAATGCCGGGATTGCCGGCCATTTCAAGGGCCTCATCAGCGGAGAAACGCACAAGGTCTATAAGCCGGGCCGGGCGGCCTACGAACTCGGCGTCCGCGAAATCGGCGTCGCCGCGGACGAGGTCGCCTTCGTGTCCGGCAATTCCTTCGACGTCCTCGGGGCGAAGAATTACGGCTATCCCACAATCTGGGTGCGCCGCTACGGCCAAGCGCTCGACGACCTCGGCCTGGCGCCGGACCTCGTGGTCAAGGACCTTCTCGAGATGGCCGCCTCACTCGGCGCTTGAATGTGCCGTCAGGTAAGCGCTGTAGTTTCAAAATTCGAGAGTAACAAGCCAAAGAATATCGTTTCATGCCGCTCAAAGACATTTTCCTTCATGCCGATAGCGGCCCGGAATTCCGGGGCCGGCTGGGCGTGGCACTTAACCTGGCCGCCGGTCACGAGGCCCATTTGACGGCGATTTTCGTCCCCACGTTGCCGAAAGAGAAACGCTCGCGCCGCGCATCTCGGGTGCCGATGGAAGTCATGGGCCGGCGTTCGAAGGTCGCACGGGAAACGTCCGAGGACCGGATTGTCTCCTACGCCTGGGAGCGCATCCGCGTCGCTTCCGAAGAGCACGAGCGGTTGTTCGGCCGGTTGGCCGATCGCGCCTCGGTGCCTCACCGTTGGATCTACGACGAGCTCCCATTGCTGGAGTTGCTCTCGCTCCACGCCCGGTTCTGCGATGTGCTCATCATCAGCCAGCCCGCCACGCGGGCGGCGGCCGAGCGATTGATCGCCGGGCTGGACCTGCCCGTGCTTCTGGTGCCGAAGAACTACCGTTCACAGAGAGTCGGCACGAACGTCATGATCGCCTGGGACCGGAGCCCGGCGGCGCTGCGAGCCGCCAACAACGCGCTCCCGTTTCTCAGGGAAGCCATAGAAGTCAAGGTCGTTTCGGTCAATCTCAAGCCCATCATCGATCACAGGACCTCGTATACCTCGGGCATGATTGAGCACTTGGCCCGGCACAATATTGAGGCCGAGCGGCTTCTCATCACCGCCAAGGACAAACGAATCAGCGACGCTATCCTCTCCGCCCCGGAGAAGCAGAAGAGCGATCTCATCGTGATGGGGGCGTTCGGAAAGCGTCGCGGTCTGCGCGGACGACTGCTCGGCGGCGTGACGAGCAACGTCATTCAAGACACGACCGCGCCGTTGCTCCTCACGTCCTGAACCGAGCGGAGGGCGCCGCGCGCCTGCTAGTCCGCCACCGGGATGATGTGGATACAGTCCAAGTCAAGCCGGATCGGCACGACATCGCCGACGCTGATCTTCGTCGTGTTGTGAGCCTCGAACCGCATGGTCTTGCCGTTCTCGGTCTCTCCGGTGATCCGGATGCGGTCGCCGAGGAAGAGGAGACTCGATATCCGGATCCGGGCGTGAGCGTTTGACAGTTCGGCGATGCTGACGTCCTGGGGCCTGCACATGAGCTGGGCGGATCCGCCTGCCACTCCGGGCCAGCGCTGTCGAAACGTGTCTTCCGCGACCGACACTTCGCTGAAGCCGAGACGGATATGGAAGTGCGCGTTGGCCGACCGTTGAATTTCCACGTCGTAGAGGTTGGCCGTGCCGATGAACCGCGCCACGAACTCGTTCGCGGGCCGGGCATAGACCTCGAACGGAGTGCCGATCTGCATGATCTTGCCGTGATCCATGACGACCACTTGATCGCCGAGGGCCATGGCCTCTTCCTGGTCGTGGGTTACGTAGACCGCGGTGATCTTGAACTGGCGCAGCGACGCCGCGAGCTCGCCCCGAAGCTCCTGGCGGATTTTCGCGTCGAGCGCCGAAAGCGGCTCGTCCAGCAACAGAATATCCGGCTGAAACACGATCGCGCGCGCAAGCGCGACGCGCTGTTGCTGTCCGCCCGAAAGCTGCCGAATCCGGCGCTGCGCGAGGGGTGCGATCTGAACGCTTTCGAGCGCTTCGAGCGCCCGCCGGCGGCGATCGGCCGCCGACACCTTGCGCACGAGCAGCCCGAATTCGACGTTTTCCAGCACCGTCATGTTGGGAAACAGCGCGTAGGACTGGAACACCATCCCGATGTTGCGCTTTTCGGGCGGCAAATGGGTCATCACCCGGTCGTCGAAGGAGACGGTGCCCCCGCTGGCGTCCAGCAGTCCGGAGATGATTTTCAGGATCGTGGTCTTGCCGGACCCGGAAGGGCCGACGAGGGTCGTGCACGCGGACCTCGGGCAGATGAACGACACACCCCCAAGCGCCACGGTTCCGTCCGGATAAATCTTGCTCAGATCGTGCAGCCGAATTTCGTAACTCATGCGCCTCCGATATCCCGCATCTCCTTGCCGCCGATGAGCTGCATCGCCATCAGGGCCGGTATCACGATGAACATGAATATGCACGTGGCGGCGCTGGACACCTGGAAGCTGTCGTTGGTGTAGGAGTCGTAGAGAGCCGCGGGGAAGGTCTGATTGAACGGCGTGTTCAGAAGGAAGCTCGCGTTGAATTCCCCGAGCGAGATCGCGAACACCAGCAACGAGCCGACGATGATGGCGTGCTTCAGATTGGGCAGAAGGATGTAGCGCAAGCGCTGCCAGGGGCCGGCGCCCATGCTCGAGGCGGCCTGCTCGAGCGTGACGAAGTCGAAGCTGCGGAGCGTGTTGGTCACGGATTGCATCATGAACGGCAGCGTGTACAGGAGGTGCCCGAAGAGGATGATGACCCAGCTTCCGCGCAGCACGCCGTAAGTCTCGATCAGCGCGACGGCCACCGCGATCCCCGGAAGCGAGAGCGGCAGCAGGATCATCTCTTCGATCAGGTTCTTGCCGAAGAAGGTGTACCGGACGAGCGCGTAACCACCCAACACACCGAGGACGATGCAAATGCAGATGCTGATCACGGCGAGCATCAGCGACAGGTGCAACGTCCCGCCGTACACCTCCCACACGTATTGATACCAGAACGTGGTGACGCTTCCGGCGATGTTTCGCGCCCCTTTGGCAAACACGCCGAGGTCGACCGACGCCGCGGCGCTTTGAGATTCGGCTTTCTCCTCGTCGCGCGAGGTCGTCACCTGCTCCCAGCCCGCCCCACGCTCGCTCCCCGCGCCCATCACTTTAAGCGTCGTGAAGGAGCCCCAGAGGCAGACGATCAGAGGCGCGATGATCATGAACAGAAGGAGCAGGCTGCTGAGCGCGCAGAACACCAGCCACAGGCTGATGGGGCGTCTCGTCTTGGCAGCCGGGGTTGCCACACCCAAGGCCGGGTGCGCGACGCCCGCAGCTGCCGCCGCCACGCCCTGTCCGTCACGAGGCGAATGCATAGTGCCGCTCCCCATACCGGCGCAGGAAATAATTGACGCCGACGGTGACCACCGCGAGTTGCACCGACAAGGCCGCGCTCAGCTCAAAAGCGAGGGTCGAGTACATCTGCGTGTAGATCTCGAGCGGCAGCACGGTCGCCTTTTTCAGCAGCAGCAGGGCGACGCCAAAGGACCCCATGGAAACCGCGAACGTGACGGCCATGGTGGAAACGATGGCGGGCGTGAGCAGCGGAAGCAGGACGTATCGCACGGTCTGAAAGGGGGAAGCGCCCAAGCTGCGAGCCGCGCTTTCCAGGTCCCAATCGAACTTGCGGATCGCCGATTCGAGATTGAGCGTGGCGCGCGGAATCTGGAACCAGATGTACGCGATGCCGAGGCCCGTGAGGCTATAGGCGAGAGCCTCGGCGACAGGTATCCCGAACAGCCAGTCGGTGATAAGAGGAATCGCGCCGATGCGCCCGATCATGATAACCGCGAGAAACCCGATGATGATCCCGGAGAACGCCATCGGCACCGTCAGAATGGCCCGGAACATCCGCTTGCCCGGAAACTCCTTGCGCACCAGCAGCCACGCGGGCCCGATGCAAAGGAAGATCGATACGAACGAGACGATCACGCTGATCGCGAGGCTGAGCGTCAGCCCGGAGCGGATATGGTCGTCGGTGAACACGGAAAGGTAATTGGCGAGAGTCAATTCGTCCCAGGTGACGATGTACTCGCCGTCCGCGGTGCTCATCGCGGAGCCCGCCTCCAGCATGGCCTGCGAGGGAATGAAGCCCTGGAAGACCATGTTAAAAAACGGGTAAACCATCACGGCCACGAAAAAGACCGTGAGCGGCATAATGTAGAGTGCCCCGAGCCAATGCCGCATCATTATTCTCGTGTTCCTTCAACGGGCGGCGGCAGAGGACGTCCGGTAGAGCGTCCGCTCAGATAAGGCACGTCCATCATTTTGACAGCCCCGCTTGCACGACATCGGCAACATCAAAGACGCATGGGCGATGAACCGCACCGTCCCACAAGCTCCCAGTCCACCGCCGCAACATTGCGAAACGCGATCGACCCGCTCTTGCGAGGATCCCTCGAAAATCACCAGGGGTCCCCGCGAGTTCTTCAATGTTTCATCCGAGGATTCGGACGGGCTCCTAATTCCTTTTGATCTCCTTCAGCCACGCCTGCTTGTACGGATCGATGATGTCCTGCTTCTCCAGGATCGAGACCGACTTGACCTTGTCGTAGCTGCCGTGAAGCGGCTTCATCTTTTTCTTTGCGCTCTCGGTCGCGTACTCGGAGATGATCGGCTGCCAGAACGAGTCGGCCCAGATCCCTTGCGCTTCGGGGCTGAAAAGCCAGTCGAGATAGGCCTTCGCGAGCAGCGGCCGTTTCGCCCATGTGACCAGCCCCATGCCCAACGGCGTCCCGATGGTTCCCTCGCAGGGAATCACCACCTCGATCGGGCCGCCGTCCTCGTGCTTCATCTTGTAGCCGTTGCCGTCGGCATTGAGCCAAATGCCGATCTCGCCGCGGAGGCTCGGGTTGTAGCTGGTATCGCGCGAATACCTGAGGATGTTCGCGTCCAGCTTCTTCAGATACTCGACACCAGGCTTCACGTCCTTCGTGCTGCCCCCCAACGCGATGTTGGCGGCGAAGATCGATTCCCAAGCCGTGCCGTGCACGGTCGGGTCGTCATAGGCGACCAGTCCCTTGTATTCGGGCTTGAGCAGGTCCGCCCAGCATTGGGGAACCGCGAGATTCTTCTTCTTCAGGGCGTCTGTGTTGACGATAAAGGCGATCACTCCCTGGTGGACGCTGAACCACTTTCCGTCCGGATCCTTGTTGTCGGCAGGAATCTTGTCCCAGCCCATCGGCTTGTAGGCTTGGTGCACGCCCTTCGCCGCGGCCTGGGCGGCGATGACCGAGTTGTAGTATGCGACGTCCGCCACGGTCGAACTACGTTCCTTTACCAGCGCCGCCATCGTCGCCGAGCTGCCTTTCATGTCCGGCGGAATGTCGATGCCATATGTCTTCTTGAAGAACAGCGTGACGCCGCCCCAATTCGCGTAGTTGGGCTGAGCGTCGTACTGGATCATCCGGTTGCCTTCGGCCTTCTTCGCCGCTTCCAGCTTTTTCAGCCACTCGCCCTTTTCTTTCCATTCCTGCGCTTGAACGTCGGCAAAGCCGAAAGCAAGCAACATGCCGAGAACCAGCCGGGAAATGGTTTTTGCCCTTTTCATTTTTTGCCTCCTTGTGATGCGCGGTGAATCAACGGCACGAACAACGACTACTTGGGAGCCGCAGCCTTAATGAGCCGTCCGCCGTCCGCCTTGTCCTCGAAGGTTGCCTTAACCGCGCTCCCCTCCTTCCAGGACTCCACGGTCTTTTTCATGTCGTCGGGAATGACGAGGGTATATGTCTCGCCCTTCTTGCCGCCCACGTCTTTGCAATCGTCGTTTTCCTGACACTCCAACAGCAAGGCGGAGTTCTTGATGTCCGCCCACACAATTTTTCCGCTGATTTCTCCCGCCAGCGCCGTCACCGAAAGACAGGCGGTCGCGACGGCAGCCACTGCCGTTAAACCGATTTTTATTGAAAGCGTCTTCATGATTTCATCTCCCCTTGCTTGCACTTTGCCCGCGCTTGCAATCGTATTTTTCCTTCGGGCATCGGCGATAAGATCGCGCGGACGCACGTGGGCCATCATTGGATGTGGCCGAGTTACAATGACGTTAGG
>SHVQ01000037.1 GCA_009694195.1 Rhodospirillales bacterium | reverse complement strand
CAGCGCTCTTTGGTACTGACCCGTCCCCATGGTCATGGCCGGGCTTGTCCCGGCCATCCATGCCCTTGAACTGATTGTCTTTTTTAAGACGTGGATGCCCGCGACAAGCGCGGGCATGACGAGTCAATATTAGCGGCGCTTGGTATAAGACGTCACCGAACTTGCAGGCTCCCCTCACTCTCCCCTCTCCTCCCGAGTTCGGGGGGAGAGGGATGAGGAGGGTTGGCGCGTTGAAGACGCGCCTTACCCGAAGCTGGGTGAGGGGAGGAGTTGGTTGGCGGGTCCACGACTCGACGCAGGCCGGCTCCGGGACAACCCGATCAACCGGACAAGCACGGCCTCGATGGATGCCGTCAGAAACGCTCTTCGAGGATACGGGTCAAGAGGCCCTCGGACGCCGTCTCGATCATGTCCAGCACGGTGTCGAAGCCGTCGCCCCCGCCGTAATAGGGGTCCGGCACCTCGCGCTGCCCGAGGCCGGGAGCGAAGTCCATCAGCAGGTGCAGGCGGCGGCGCTCGCCGGGCGGACAGAGCGTCGCCAGATGCTCGTAATTGTCTTCGTCCATGGCGAGCACGTAGTCGTAGGCGCGGAAGTCGTCGCGCTGGACGCGGCGCCCGCGCTGGCCGCTGATGTCGATCCCGCGCTGGCGCGCCGCGGCCTGGGCGCGGGCGTCCGGCGGGCTTCCGATGTGATAGGCATGGGTCCCGGCCGAATCGACGACGATGCGGTCGCCATAGCCTTGCTTCTCGACGAGTGTCCGGAACACGCCTTCGGCTGTCGGCGACCGGCAAATGTTTCCGAGGCAGACGAACAGGACACGGACCGGCCGGTCTTTCGGCTTCGCTTTCGCGACGACGGTTTGGATTTCCATCCCGCGAATTATCGTTGTGCTTTTCGTCTTCCACAAGGTACCTATCCCGCAGTTGCAGCATGAGCTTTCGCACACACAGCATCGTCGTCCTGACCGGCGCCGGCATCTCGAAGGAGTCCGGTCTCTCCACCTTTCGCGACTCGGACGGCATCTGGGCGACCGTGCGCATAGAGGACGTGGCGACGCCGGACGCGTTCGCGCGCGATCCTTCGCGCGTGCATGATTTTTACAACGCGCGCCGCCGCAGGCTCGCCCAGGGGAACATCGAGGGCAGCATCGAGCCCAACGCCGCGCACCTGGCGCTCGCGCGACTCGAAAGTGCGTGGCCGGGCGAGGTTCTCGTCGTCACCCAGAACATCGACGACTTGCACGAGCGCGCCGGCACGCGGAATCTCGTGCACATGCACGGCGAGCTTTTGAAGGCGCGCTGCGGTGCGTGCGGCGACGTGACGCGCTGTGCGGGCGACCTCGGCGTCGCGCACGCCTGCGCCGCATGCGCGAGCGTGGGAACGCTTCGCCCGCACGTGGTGTGGTTCGGCGAGATGCCGTTCGCCATGGACTCGATCCAGACGGCGCTCGGGCGCTGCCGGCTCTTCCTCTCCATCGGGACATCGGGGAACGTGTACCCGGCCGCGGGCTTCGTCGAAATGGTCCGCCACGCGGGCGAGGCACACACGGTCGAGTTGAACTTGGAGCCGTCGGAAGGCGCCTCCCGTTTCGCCGAGACCGTCTACGGACCGGCGACCACGGTCGTTCCGGCTTATGTTGACGCGCTGCTCGTGCGGGCGAAGGCAGTGGCGCCGTGAACGCGGAATTCCGCGAATTGCTCGACGAAGTGCGCGCGTGCCGCATATGCGCGGAGCATCTTCCGCTGGGCCCGCGCCCCGTCGTCGTGCCGAAGCCGCGGGCGCGGATCCTCATCATCGGACAGGCGCCGGGAACGCGCGTGCACGAAACGGGCATCCCGTGGGACGACCGCTCGGGCGACCGACTGCGCGAATGGATGGGCGTCGATCGGGATATCTTCTACGGCTCGCCCGCGATCGCGGTCATGCCGATGGGGTTTTGCTACCCCGGCCGTTTCGCGAAGGGCGGCGACCGGCCGCCGAGGACGGAATGCGCGCCCGCCTGGCATGCGCGCGTGCTCGCCGTCATGCCCGCGATCGAGCTCACGCTTCTCGTCGGCACGTACGCGCAGGCCTATTACCTTCCCGAGCAGAAGCGGAAGAGCATGACTGAAATCGTGCGGGAATGGCGGGCGTTCTTGCCGCGGTTCCTGCCGACGCCGCATCCGAGCTGGCGCACGACCGGCTGGCTCAAGCGAAATCCTTGGTTCGAGGAGGACGTGCTGCCCGATTTGCGGCGCCGGGTCCGGCGAATGCTTGCAAATCGATGACAACGTTCAGAAAATAGTGGGATATCTGACGCCCAGCAGCTTGACAGCCGGGGCAAGCTCCGCCAAAGCTAAACCAACAAGATCAAGAATTTGACCCTATTGCCGCGGCTGTCGTGCTGACGGATCGGGGAGCGTCATGCACCTTATCGCCGACAACGACCTCTTTCACCGGCTCGCCTTCGACAACCCCTGGTGGGAGTTCAAGGCGGAGACGAAAATCAAATTCCGCCGTCCGGCGCGGCGGGTTTTCTTCCCGGCGTTTTTCGACCGCATCATGAAGGCCGGCCCGGGCGAGGTGCTGTTGCTCGCCGGCCCCCTGCGCGCCGGCAAGACCGTGCTCATGCGCCAGATGGTCGCGCACCTGATCGAGCACGGCGTCTCGCCGCGCGCGATCTTTTATGCGTCGATCACGACGCCGAGCTACACGGCGGCCGATCTCGGGACGCTGTTCGAGATGTTCTGCCGGCGCTATCGTCACGGGCCCAACGCCGAGCTCTACGTATTCTTCGACGAAATCCAATACGCGAAGGACTGGGAGCAGGCGATCCTCAGTCTCGCGAACCGCCGCCCGCGCTCGCGGTTCGTCGGCGCCCTCTCGTCGGGGACTCCCGCGATCACGTCGGGGCGCAAGCTGCACGACGGGCGTCTTTCGATCTTCGTCTTGCCGCCGCTCACGTTTCTCGAATTTCTCCGCTTCCGCGGAAGCGAGGAGCAACTGTTCACCCAGGAGCCCGGCAAGACGACGGGCAAGATGGTGCTCCGGCCGGGCGCGCTCGCGGCGCTCAACACGGAATTCTACCGCTACGTGAATTTTGGCGGCTTCCTCGAAGGCGTGCTCGGCAAGGCGGAGGGCGCGCCGGCCCCGACCTTCATTCGCGACGGCGTCGCCGACCGCGTGCTCCACAAGGACACGGCGAGCCTCGCCGGCATCAGCGACACCCAGGAGCTGAATCACCTTTTCAGCCTGCTCGCGTTCAACACGGGGCGCGAAGTCAGCATCGAGGAGCTTGCCGGCGCCGCCGGCATCGCCAAGAACACGCTCCGCAAGTATCTCGATTACCTGGAAGCGGCGTTCCTGATCCGCCGCATCGCGCGCGTGGACAAGAACGGCATGCGGTTCCAGCGCGCCGTCGCTTTCAAAATCTACCTTACGTCGCCCTGCCTATATGCGGCCCTCTACGCGCCGGTAGCGGCCACCGATCAATACTTCCAGCGGCTCGCCGAGACGGCGCTCGTTTCCCAATGGCTGGGCTCGGAGGCGATCGACGACCTCGCGTACGCGAGCTGGCGCGACGGGCACGTCGATCTCCTGTCGATCGACCCGGCGACCCAGAAACCGGACCACGTCTACGAGGTGGACTGGAACGATTCCTACGGCACCCCGGAGAAGAAGCCCTCCGAGCTCGTCCAGTTCGTCGAGGGGACGAACGCCAAGGCCGCGTCCTATATCCTCACGCGCTCGATCGCCCGGCCGGGCGTCATGCGGGGCATTCCGATCACGCTCGCACCGTTGAGCCTTTACTGTTACTGGCTCGATCGCGACCCGACCGTCCGGCGGTTTCACGCCCGCGGCGAAGAGCAGGCGGCCCTCGGCGCCGGCGTCGGGTTCTAGTCAATTCCCCGGACGCTTCGCCTCCTGACGGGCGAGGCGGGCGCTGGCGAGCACGATGACCGCGGCGCCGAGCATCGTCCACGCGTCCACCGCTTCGCCGAACAGCGCGATCCCGATGACCGCGACGAACACGAGCCTGAGAAAGTCGAACAGGGCGAGGTAGGATACGTCCGTGCAGGCGAACGCGCGCGTGGCCGTGAGCTGGCCGAGCGTCGCCGCCGCCGCCAGCGCGGCCGTCCAGAAGCCCTTCCACGCTCGGCCGCGTCCAGAAGACGAGCGCGGGAACAAGGGAGAGCGGCACCATCAGGAGCGTGAGCCACGTCACCACCACGCGCGTCGGGTTGCGCCGCGCGAGCGGGCGCAGCGTCAGCCAATCGCCGGCGCCCGTCACCGCCGAGAACAGGACCAGCACGGCCCCGAAGCTGAGACTTTCGAAGCCCGGGCGAAGGATCAGCAAGACACCCGCGAAGCCGACAGCCACGCCCATCCAGCGGCGGCGGCCGACATGCTCCTTGAGGAACACGGCGGCCCCCATGGTCGCGATGAGCGGCGTGGTGAAGCTGAGCGCCGTCGCCTCGGCGATCGGCATCAATGTCACCGCCCAGAAGAAGGCGAGCATGCAGGCGACCGTGAAGACCGCGCGGAGGAGATGGAGCGGGAACATGCGCGAAGGGAGTCGCCAGGTTCCGCTCGCGGCGTGCCACGGCAGCAGAAAAAGGACGCCGAAGACGGCGCGGAAAAAAGCCACCTCGAACGGGTGCATGTCGGCGGCGCCGAAGCGGATGAGCGCGGTCATGGCCGCGGCCAGCGCCATGGTCGCGGTCATCCAGAGCGCGCCTTCGATGGCTTCAGATCGTGTCGCGGTGGTCATCGGTGAGCGTCCGGAAATCGTCACCCCCGCGGAAGCGGGGGTCCAGAGGACTGAACAACTGGATTCCCGCTTTCGCGGGAATGACGAGGTGAACACTTTCTGGCGCAACGCTCAAGGTTGAGCGGCTTGGATGATTAACCTATAACGGCGTCCCGGCCGACGACATCCAAAACCGGGAGGAAACCCGTTCATGAAAGCCGTGCTCACGTTCTTCGCGACCGACGAGGAAGCTGCCCGCGTCCGCGCCAAAATTCCGAAAGACACGGAGCTGTTCGTGCCGAAGAGTCGGCCGAACCTGTCGCGGCTCGAATGCGCCATGAAGGACGTAGGCGACCAGCTCGCCGGCGCGGACGCGGTCATGGGATGGGTGATGCCGCCCGGCGGCTTCGACCGCGCGAAGAAACTGAAGGCGCTCGTCTGGCTGCACGCCGGCTGCGACGAGCTCGACTATCGGATGCTGAAAGAGCGCGGCATCAAGGTCGCCAACATCCGCGGCGCCAACGCGATCTCCGTTGCCGAGCAGGCGATGGCGCTCATGCTGGCGGTCGCGAAGCGGATCGTGGTCAACCACCAGTCCGTCCAGATCGCCCACTGGGAGCCGCAGGACCGGCTGCGCCCAGAGCACAAGGGCATGATGCTGGAAGGGAAGACGCTCGCTATTATCGGTCTCGGCAGCATCGGCGCCGCCGTCGCCAAGCGCGCCCGCGCCTTCGACATGCGGGTGATCGGCGTCCGCCGCCATCCGGAGAAGGGCGGCGAGCACGTGGACGCCGTTCACGGCTTCGCCGATCTCTTGAAGGTGCTGCGCCAGGCCGACTTCGTGCTCCTCGCCACGCCCATCACCGAGGAGACCTTCGGCTTCATCGACGAAGACGCGATCCGCGCCATGAAGCCGACCGCCGTCCTCATCAACGTCGCCCGCGGCAACCTCATCCAGGAAATGCCGCTCTACGAGGCGCTGAAGGAAAACCGCCTCGCGGGCTTCGGGACGGACGTCTGGTGGAACTACACGAACTCGCTGCCGCCGACCTATCACTATCCGATCCCGTCCCGCACGGGCATCCAGCGCTTGCCGACCGTGGTCGGCGCCGGAAACCGGGCCGGCGTCGCGGCCGAGGGCACCATCGGCCGCGTGATCGACTTAGGGACGGAAAGTCTCGCCGCCTTCCTCCGCGGCCAGCCGATGCCGCGCATGATCGACCTCGACCTCGGATATTGAGCCGGAGCGTGACACTATGAAGGTTCTCCTGACTTGGTACGCGACGGACGCGGAGGTTGCGCGAGTGCGCAACGCGATGCCGCCGGGAACGACGGTCTTCGCGCCCGCGACGCGCCCGAACCTCTGCCGCCTCGAAATCGAATACGACGACGTAGCGAAGGAAGCACCCGACGCCGACGTCATGATGGGCTGGATGGTGCCGGACGGCATCTACGAGCTCGCGAAGAACCTCAAGTGCTTCGTCTGGCTGCACGGCGGCGCCGACGATCTGGATAAGGAGATGTTCAAGCGGCGCGGCATCAAGGTCGCCAACATCCGCGGCGCGAATTCCGTCTCCACAGCCGAGCATACGTTCGCGCTCCTGCTCGGGATCGCGAAGCGCCTGGTCATCAAGCACAAGGCGCTGCTCGAATCGCACTGGGAGCCCTACGGCTCGAACCGGCCGGAATATGAGGCCGTGATCCTGGAAGGGAAAACCATCGGCATCGTCGGCTACGGCATGGTCGGGAGCGCCGTCGGCAAGCGGGCGAAGGCGTTCGACATGCGCGTGGCGGGTGTGCGCAAGCATCCGGAGCGGGGCGGCGTCGCCGCCGACTCGATCTCAGGCCCCGCCGGCATGCTGGACGTGCTGGCCGAATCCGACTTCGTCGTGCTCTCGGTGCCGCTCACCAAGGAAACCTTCGGCTTCATCGGCGAGGCGGCCATCAAGCGGATGAAGAAGACCGCGTTCCTCGTCAACGTCGGCCGCGGCAATCTGGTGCAGGAGCGCCATCTGCACGCGGCCCTCACGGAGAACCGGATTGCCGGCTACGCCTCCGACGTGTGGTGGCACTATGTGCACTCGTTCCCGCCGACCTACGGGCTGCTCCAGCCCTCGCGCACGGGCCTGCAGAAACTTCCGAACGTGATCGGGACGATGGGCCAGGCGGGCGTCGCCGTGCCCGGCATCATTTCCAAGTCCATCGACTTCGGCTCCGAAAGCGCGGCCGCCTTCATCCGCGGCGAGCCGATGCCGCGCACGGTCGACCTCGATCTCGGCTACTGAAGTTTCGCCGGCGGTGGTGTCGCGACCGCGGTTCCCTGGCGCACGGCGAAGCTGCCGGCGGCGACGATGATGGCGGCGCCGGCCGCCGTCCACATATCAAGGATTTCGCCGAAGGCGACGAATCCGATCGCGGCCACGAACACGAGCCGGAGGAAATCGAACAGCGCGAGATACGAGACGTCCATCATGGCGAACGCGCGCACCGCCGTCGCCTGGCCCAACGTCGCCGTCATGGCGAGCGCGAACAGCCAGGGCATCGTCGCGAGCGCCGGCGTTTGCCAGACGAACAGGGCTGCCGCCAGCGACAAGGGCGTCATCAGCACCGTGAGCCAGGTCACCACGACCCGCGTCGTGTCGATGCGCGCGAGCGGCTTCAAGGTGATCCAGTCCGCGGCCATGAAGACGGCAGCCGCGAGGGCCGCGAGCGCCCCCAGGCTCACGTCTTCGAAGCCCGGGCGGAGGATCAGGAGCGCGCCCGCGAACCCGACCAGGACGCCGGCCCACCGGCGGAGGCTCGCGCGTTCCTTCAGGACGACGACCGCGCCCAGCACACCGAACAAGGGCGCCGTCTGGGTGAGCGCCGTCGTTTCCGCCATGGTGGTCAGGTGCACGGCGGTGAAGAAAAGCAGCATGCCGGTAAGGCCGAAACCCGCGCGCACGGCGTGCAACGGCAGCGCCTGCACCGGCAGCCTGAACGTCCCGCTCGCCAGCAGCCACGGCAGCAGCATCACGAGCGCGAGCGCGTTGCGAAAGAAGGCGGCGACGAACGGATGCACGTCCGCGACGGCGATCCGGATACAGACGACGTTGGCGGCGGAAAACGCGACCGTCGCGACCATCCAGAGCGCGCCCTGGAGGGCGGGACTCATCTGAGTTCCGTCAGCGCCGCCGCATCCTGGCGAGTCGCAGGCGGAGCGCGGTCAGCTTGATGAACCCTTCGGCGTCCTTCTGGTCGTAGGCGGCGCCTTCCTCGAAGGTGACGACGTCCTGCCGGTAGAGGCTCATGGGCGACTTGCGCCCCGCGACGGAGACGCTGCCCTTATAGAGCTTGAGGCGCACGGTCCCCTCGACGTTCTCCTGGCTCTTGTCGATGAGCGCCTGCAGCATCTCGCGCTCGGGCGAGAACCAGAGACCGTTGTAGATGAGCTCGGCGTAGCGCGGCATGAGGTCGTCCTTCAGGTGCGCGGCGCCGCGGTCGAGGGTGATGCTCTCGATGCCGCGGTGGGCGGCGTACAAAATCGTTCCGCCCGGCGTCTCGTAGACGCCGCGTGACTTCATGCCGACGAAGCGGTTCTCGACGAGGTCGAGGCGGCCGATGCCGTGCTCGCCCCCCAGCCGGTTGAGCTCGGTCAAGAGCTTGGCGGGCGAGAGGCGCTTGCCGTCGACGGCGACGGCGTCGCCCCGCTCGAACGCGACCTCGACGTAGGCTGGCTTGTCGGGCGCCTGTTCGGGCGCCGTGGTGCGCGAATAGATGTATTCCTCCGGCTCGACCCACGGGTCCTCAAGCGCTTTCCCCTCGCACGAGATGTGCAGCAGGTTGGCGTCGGCCGAGAACGGCGGCTCGCCCCGCTTGTCCTTGGGGATCGGGATCTGGTGCTTCTCCGCGTAGTCGATCAGCCGCGTCCGCGAGGTGAGCTCCCATTCGCGCCAGGGCGCGATCACTTTGATGTCGGGTTTGAGGGCGTAGTACGCGAGCTCGAAGCGGACCTGGTCGTTGCCCTTGCCGGTCGCGCCGTGGGCGACCGCGTCGGCGCCGACCTTCTCCGCGATCTCGATCTGGCGCTTGGCGATGAGCGGCCTGGCGATCGAGGTTCCCAGCAGGTAGGCGCCCTCGTAGAGCGCGTTCGCGCGGAACATCGGGAAGACGAAGTCGCGGATGAACTCTTCCCTGAGGTCCTCGACGAAGATCTGCGTCGCCCCCATCAGCTCGGCCTTTTTGCGGGCGGCGTCGAGCTCGTCGCCCTGGCCCAGGTCTGCCGTGAACGTCACGACCTCGCAGCCGTACTCCTTTTGCAGCCACGTCAGGATGACGGACGTGTCGAGCCCGCCGGAAAAAGCGAGCACCACCCGCTTCACGTCTTTTTTCTTGCCCTTGCTCGCCATCGCGATGCCGGAGCGTATTCGCGCAAACTGGACGCACCCCTCACCCAGCTCCGGGCAGTCGCGTCGTGCCGACGCGCCAACCCTTCTCAACCCTCTCCCCCGCGAGGGGGAGAGGGGAGGGTGAGGGGGCAATCCCGCCCGCGCTGAAAATGCTCTCGCTACCTCCCCTTCTCAAAGCCCGTGGAACGGCCGGCAGTATAGGGGATCGGATCGCAGGGGCAAGGCGGGGCGGCGTCTTGGAAAGGGCCTCACCCTGAGCTCGTCGAAGGGGGAGGCCGCCGGCACCCCTCATCCCTCGACTGGCTCAGGATGAGTGCTGACGAGCGCCGGGGCAAGGCGGGGCGGGCTCAGCGCGTCGCCGTCCCACGAAGGGCTGCCTGTGTCGCAGTGTCCAGCGCGTTCAGGAACTTCGAGCGGTCGGCCTTGCTGAAGGGCGCGGGGCCGCCGGTGTCGACGCCGAGCTCGCGGAGATGCCGTCCCACCTCGCGGCTGGCGAGGGCTTGGCCGATATTCGCGTCCGCCCAGGTCTTGCCCGTCGGCGACACCGCGCGGGCGCCTTTCTTGAGGCAGCGCGCGGCGAGCGGGATATCGGCGGTGACGCAGATATCGGCAACCGTGATCCGCTCGGCGATCCAGTCGTCGGCCTTGTCGGCGCCTTCCGCGACCACGACCATGCGGATGTTCGGCGGGCCCGGCGGCCGGATCGGGCGCGAGCCGTTGGTGACGACAAACACGTCGAGGCCGAGCCGGTCGGCGACGCGGTAGACCTCGTCCCGCACCGGGCAGGCATCGCCGTCGATGTAGATATCGACCAAATGGCGCTCTTTAGAGTTCAGCCCGCGGCCGGGGTTTCGGCGGTGGCCTTGGCGGCGCGCCCGAGCCGCACGCTTTCCGAGCGGAGCTGGCCGCAGGCCGCCATGATGTCGCGGCCGCGGGGCGTGCGGACGGGGGCGGAATATCCGGCGTCGTTGACGATTTTCTGGAAGCGGTCGATGGCCTCCGTCGTCGAGCACTGATAGGGCGCGCGCGGCCACGCATTGAAGGGGATCAGGTTGACCTTGGCCGGAATGCCGCGCACCAGCCGCACGAGCTCGTGGGCATCGGAAGGCGAATCGTTGACGTCCTTCAGCATCACGTATTCGAAGGTGATGCGCCGCGCATTGTTGGCGCCGGGATAGTCGCGGCAGGCCTTCATGAGCTCGGCGATCGGATACTTCTTGTTGATCGGCACAAGGATATCCCGAAGCTCGTCGCGGACCGCGTGCAGGCTGACCGCGAGGTTGACGCCGAGCTCGGCGCCGACGCGCGGAATCATCGGCACCACGCCCGCGGTCGAGAGCGTGATCTTCCGCTTGGAGACGGAGAGGCCCTCGCCGTCCATGACGATGGCGAGCGCCTTCGCCACGTTGTCGAAATTGA
Source organism: Rhodospirillales bacterium (assembly GCA_009694195.1). Taxonomy (GTDB): domain Bacteria; phylum Pseudomonadota; class Alphaproteobacteria; order Rhodospirillales; family SHVQ01; genus SHVQ01. The sequence continues at coordinate 14,033 of SHVQ01000037.1, read as the reverse complement.
ACAGGGGCTCGCCCATGCCCATCATCACGATGTTGGAAAGCATGCGCTCGCTCTTGGGCGCCGGCCACTCGCCGTAGGAATCGCGGGCGACCATCATCTGGCCGACGATCTCGGCCGCCGTGAGATTGCGGACGAGCTTTTGGGTGCCGGTGTGGCAGAACTTGCACGTGAGCGTGCAGCCGACCTGAGACGAGATGCAGAGCGCGCCGCGATCGTCCTCCGGAATGAAGACGGTTTCCGCCTCGTTGCCGTCCTCGAACCTGAGCAGCCACTTGCGCGTGCGGTCGGCCGACGTCTGCTCGATCTTGATGGCGGGCCTCGCGATGCGGAAATGAGCCGCCAGGCGCTCGCGCAGACCCTTGGCGAGCGTGGTCATGCGGGCGAAATCGGTCTCGCCGCGCCAGTACATCCAATGCCAGAGCTGGCGCGCGCGGAACGGCTCCTCGCCGATCGCCTCCAGCTCGAGGGCGAGCTCCGCCCGCGAGAGCCCGATCAGGTTTTTCAGCGCATCCTGCATGGCGTTGATATGGGGGGACCGCCAGTCTCGGTCAAATCACTTGATCCCGCAGGCCTTGTTGGCCGCGGCGTAGGCCCCGCTGAAGCCCTTCAGCGAGTAGGTGTCCGTCGTGACCGTGCCGCGCGCGGACGTCCCCACGACCGTCATGCCGGCCCCCTTCTTCATGGCGGCGACGATGGCGTGGTCGGCCTTCTGGTCGGGCGCCCAGGCGAGGCCGCCGTCGGTGAACAGCCGGAACGTCTCGTTGCCGACGGTGATCGTGACTTCGCTGTCCTTTTTATAGGCGTAGCCGGCGGTCACGCTCACCACGTCGGTTGCCTTCTCGGCCGGCCGGTGGGTGACCAGCATGAAGGTCTCCTCGCGCGACTTGTAGTCGCCGGTCTCCTTCTTGGGTTCGCTGCCGGCGTAGCAGACCTTCTTGCCGCCGCCCTCGTCGTCGGTGAAGGCGCTCCAGTCGTCCGTGGTTTCGATAAGCGTCGCGGCGGCCGCCGCGCCGGGACCCAAGAGAACGGCCGCCAGAAGCAGCCGTCGAATCGAATGCAGTGTCATGGGGGCAATTCATACCGAGGCCGGCGAGCCTTGCCAAGGGCGGAGGCCCGGTGCAGAGATAGAGCCCGTGAAATCGCGCGCTCCCCTTCGGGTCGAGGTCACCCGCGGCGACGCCGTCGAAAGCGTCCACCGGGTGGACGCGGTCGCGGTCGACGCCCGCGGCCGCGTGGTCGCCTGTTGGGGAAACCCGGACGCCGCCACTTATCCGCGCTCGGCGGCGAAGCCCGTGCAGGCGATCCCGCTGATCGAAACCGGCGCGGCCGAGCGCTTCCAGCTTTCGGATGCGGAGGTCGCGCTCGCCTGCGCCTCGCACAACGGCGAGCCCGGGCACGTCACGGCCGTGGAGGGCTGGCTCGCGCGCGTCGGCCTTTCGGCCGCCGACCTGGAATGCGGCGCCCACCGGCCGATCGACGAGGGGGCCGCCGACGCGCTCGTGCGCCGGCGTCTGAAACCGTCGGCGCTCCACAACAACTGCTCGGGCAAGCACGCGGGCTTTCTCACCACCGCCGTCCACAGGGGCGAGCCGACCGGGGGCTACATCAAGCGCGAGCACGCGGCCCAGCGCCGGGTTCTCAAGGCGCTGGCGGAGATGACGGGGGCCGCGCTCGGCGCCGCGCCGAAGGGAACGGACGGCTGCGGCATTCCGGTGATCGCGATGCCGCTCCGGGCGCTTGCGCTGGCGCTCGCCCGCATGGCCGATCCGGCCGGGCTCAGGCCCGCGCGCGCGGCGGCCTGCCGGCGCATCGTCGCCGCCATGGCGGCCAATCCCCACATGGTCGCCGGCCGCGCGCGCTTCGACACGGATGCGATCGCGGGCTCCGCCGGCCGCTTCGTCACCAAGGGGGGCGCCGAGGGGGTGCACGCGGCGATCCTGCCGGCGCTCGGGCTTGGGTTCGCCCTCAAGGTCTCGGACGGGGCCAAGCGCGCGGCCTCGGCTGCGATGGCGTGGGCGCTCCGGGAGCTGGGCGCCCTCGACGCAAACGCGACGGCCGCCCTCGCAGGCTATCTCGACTGCCCGGTCCTCGACGTGGCCGGCAATCGGGTGGGCAGCGTGCGGGTGAGCGAGGAACGGTAGGCTCGGATTTTTATTGAGGAGGTCGACGCTATGACCAACGTACGGAAAGCGCTGCGGGAGATCATCGCCGCGCCGGGGCTCGTCCCGATCGCCGGTTGTTACGACGTGCTCTCGGCCAAGATGGCGGAGCGGGCGGGGTTCGCGGTCGTCCACGTCGGCGGATACAACCTTTCCGCCTGCCACCTGGGCCTCCCCGACGTGGGCTACCTCACGCTCGCCGAGAACGTCGCCTATACCCAGCGCATCGCCTCCGTCCTGAAGGTGCCGCTCATCGCCGACGGCGACGACGGCTACGGCAATTATCTGAACGTCGGCCGCCTCATCGTCGAGATGGAGCGCGCAGGCGTCGCCGGCATCCACGTCGAGGATCAGGTGCTCCCTAAGCGCTGCGGCCACATGGCGGGAAAGCGCGTGGTGCCGAAGGGCGACATGGTGCAGAAGCTCAAGGCCGCGGTGGACGCCAGGCGCGATGAAGATTTCGTCATTATCGCCCGCACGGACGCGATCGCCGTCACCGGGATCGACGACGCGATCGACCGCGCGCGGGCGTACAAGGAGGCGGGCGCCGACGTTCTGTTCGTCGAGGCGCCGGTGGACGAAGCGCAGTTCGAGCGGGTGGTCAAGGAGGTGCCGGGGCCGCTTCTCTACAACTGGGTGTTCAAGGGGAAATCGCCGATGCTGCCGGCCGCCCGCATCCGCGAGCTCGGCTACAAGTTCGTGCTCTGCACGGACGTCCTCCTCGCGGTCGCCCGCACGCTGGAGGAGTTCTTCGCGGAGATGAAGAGCGACGGCACCTGCGCCGCCTTCGGCGACCGCATGATGGCGTTCGACGACTTCAACACGTTCATCGGTCTCGACGCAGTGGCGGCGCTGGACCGCCGCTACGGCGGCGCTTAGCGGTCGCGCTCGGCGATCGCCGGCGGCGCCGCGCGGAAGGCTTCCATCTTGCGGCGGATCCTGGGCTCGCCGAAGACGTGGGCGTCCGCCGGCACCGATTCTCCGCCCGGCCATTCGGGGCGGCGGCCGAACCGTGTCAGGCAAATCATCCGGTCATACATGACGATGGCGCCCGCCGTGCCGACGTTGATCGAAAAGGCGGTCGGAATCTTCACGATGAACTTGCAGCGAGCGAGGAGCTTCGCCGAAAGTCCGCCGCGCTCGGCGCCCAGCACGTAGGCCGCCCGCTCCGGGTGGTGGAAGCTCGGAAGCTCGATCGCGTCCGCCACCAGCTCGACGCCGACCAGCGCGCAGCTCTCCGGCAGCACCATCGACTCGACATCGGGGAAACTGTAGAACGGCACGTGGCCGGGCGTATCGGAGGTGTCGGACGAACGGCCCTTGCGGGGCGTGTAGTTGGCGGCGAGGGCGAAAACGAAGCTGGCGCCGAAGCCGTGCGCCGAGCGGAACAGGCTGCCGACGTTCATCGGCTTGGTCGCGTTCTCGATGCCGATGCCGAAATAGCCGCGCATGGGGGCTCCTCCCGTCCTGGAGACTGGCGATCACACGTCGCGATCGAAGGTCTTGTCAATCCATTCGCGGGTTTGAGGGCGGATCATGGCAAAGGAAGTTCCGAGCACGGAGGCCGTGCGCGCCCAGTACGAAGCCTACCCGTACCCTGCACGTGATCCCCGCGACGAAGCGAAGCGGCTGATCGCCGGCTCGCCGAGCCACATCCTGGAGGTGAATCATTTTATTTTCGGCGGCCGTCGGGATTTCGGGAAGCCGTTCCGCGCCCTCGTCGCGGGGGGCGGCACCGGGGACGCCGCGATTATGCTGGCCCAGCAGCTCGCGGACGCCGGCGGCCCGGGCGAGGTGGTCTACGTCGACGTCTCGGAGGCGTCCCGGCGAATTGCGGAAGCACGCGCCCAGGCGCGGAAGCTCTCCAACATCAGGTTCTTAGGCGTGTCGATCCCGGAGCTGCCCGCCTCGCCGCTCGCCCGCGAGCGGTTCGATTACATCGACTGCTGCGGCGTCCTCCACCATCTCGATGACCCGGCCCAAGGCCTTCGCGCGCTCGCGGGCCTGATCGCCGACGATGGCGGCATGGGTCTCATGCTCTACGGCGAGCTCGGCCGCACCGGCGTTTATCCGCTGCAGGCGGCCGTGCGGCTGCTCGCGGGCGCCGACGATCTTCCGGCCCGCGTGCATCTCGTCCGCCGCGTGCTCAAGCAGCTTCCCGAGACCAACTGGCTCAAGCGCAACCCCTTCCTCGGCGATCACTTGAACGGCGGCGATGCGGGCCTGGTCGATCTCTTCCTGCACGCCCGCGACCGCGCGTACCGGGTTCCGGAGATCGCCGCGATGATCACGGCCGCGGGCCTGGCGATCACCGGCTTCGTCGAGCCCGCCCGCTACGATCCCGGCGCCTACGTCAACGATCCGGAAATCGCGAAGCGAATCCACGCGCTTCCATGGCTCGAGCGGGCGGCCGTCGCGGAGGCGCTCGCCGGCAACATGCGAAAGCACGTTTTTTATGTGGTGAAGCCCGCGAATGCGGAGAGGGCCGTGGCGTCACCCGGTCCGAACGCCGTCCCCCACCTTCGCGAGCTCGACGCCGAGTCCTTCGTCAAATCGGTCGCGCCCCGCCGCGCGGTCGCCGCCACCATCGACGGGATTCCGTTCCGCTTCCCGCTGCCGCCGTTGTCGGCAGCGATCGTCGGCCGGATCGACGGCAAGCGCACGCTCGAGGGCATCCGCAAGGATCTCGCGGAGGTCAACCCGGCGCTCGCGTGGCCGGAGTTCGAGAAGCAATTCGAGCCGCTCTACCGCGCGCTCCACGGCTTGGGCAAGCTGTATCTCTCGATCGCCGGATAGCCTACGGCGTCCAGAACGGCTTTTCCGTTTCCCGGGTGACGTCGGCGCTGCTGAGCCCGACATCCCTCAATGCGCGGTCGTCGAGCGTCATCAGACGATGGCGCTCATCGATCCGCTCCTGCCACGTGAACACTGCGTCGGCGATGCGCGTGGGCAGGCTCAGGAGAAAAGCGGCGAGCGCAACGGCGGGCTGCTGCGCTCCCCGACCGGAAATCGTTTCGACGTGCGTTGGGCGGTCCATGGCAGTGGTCCGCTGTCTAACGGGGACTTTCGTCCCGTGGTCCCGACGATGAGCAATTCAAGCGGCGCGATCTATCCGATGCTTGCGCGTGAACTTGGCCTTTACGTACCGAAGACCGCGCCCCGTCACAAACGATCTTTGTTGATATTCGAATAAGTTTTTCTCATGTCTCTGTAGCAACATAAAGTGAATTTAAACATATACTTAACTAATATACCTCTCCACGTATTATTGCGGCATGATGTAGAAAGATTTATCATTGGCCATGGCGCGCGATCTTCCGCCCCTCAATGCGCTGAAGGCGTTCGAAGCCGCGGCGCGGCAGCTCAGCTTCACGCGCGCGGCAGCCGAGCTGCACGTGACGCAGGCCGCCGTCAGCCATCAGATCAAGGCGCTGGAAGACCGCTTGGGTATCCCGCTCTTTCGCCGCCTCAACCGCAATCTCCTGCTGACCGACGCGGGCCAGGCCCTTCTGCCCGCCGTGAGCGATGCGCTGGATCGCCTCGCCGCCGCCGTTGCCCGCGTGCGGTCGCGCGACGTCTCCGGCGTGCTCACGGTCAGCACGCTCGATTCGTTCGCGGGGACCTGGCTGGTTCGAAAGCTCGGCCGGTTTCGCGACATCCAACCGGAGATCGACGTCCGCATCACCACGTCCGATCACCAAGTGGACTTCGCCCGCGAGGACGTGGACATGGCGATCCGGTATGGGCGCGGCCCGTGGCCCGGCCTGTATGTTGAGCGCCTGATGACGGAAGAGGTCTTTCCGGTGTGCAGCCCGGCGCTGTTGAAAAAGGGACCGCCCCTCAAGGAGCCGGCCGATCTTCGCCATTACACGCTCCTTCACGACGATCTCAAGGAAGACTGGCGCATGTGGCTCGCGCACGCGGGCGTCAGCGATATCGACCCCACCCGCGGGCACGGCTTTCACCGCTCCAATCTCGTGATTCAGGCGGCCGTGGCGGGCGCCGGCGTGGCGCTTGGGCGGAGCGTGCTGGTGGCGGACGAGCTCGCGTCCGGCCAACTGGTGAAACCTTTCGCGTTGAGCCTGCCGGCCGAGTTCGCCTATTATCTCGTCTGCCCGTTTCAGAGTGCCGAGCGGCCGAAGGTCCGGGCGTTCTCAGATTGGCTGCTCGCCGAGGCGAGGGACCAGGGGGGATCCCGTGGGGGGAAAGGCACGACCGGGGCTTGAGAGTCTGCTCGCCGCGCTGCTGGCTGCCGTGTTCGCGGCTCTACCGGCGCACGCCGACCACTACGCGGGGCCGCCGTCGTCCTCGACGGCCTACTGGGTGGTTCCGGCTTACGCGGACATCGCCGAGCGCGGGTCCGCGACGGCGAAGGGCGTCGTCTTCTGGAGCCACGGCGTCTCCGGGCGCATCGTGCAGTACAAAGCCCACCCCCACGAACTGATGCGGCACATGGCGGAGCAGGGGTGGGACGTGATCAAGGTCCAGCGCAACAACCTCTACGAGAACGGATGGGAAGTGAGCGGCGAGCTGCACGCGGACGACCTGCTCAAGCGCATCGGCGAGGCCAAGGCGAAGGGCTACCGGCATATCATCGCCGCCGGTCAATCGTTCGGCGGAGTGATCTCGCTGGAGGCCGGGGCCAAGACAAACGATCTCTTTGCGGTTCTTGCGTTTGCGCCGGGGCACGGCAGCGACGCGCGCCAAGCGAGCGTGAATCGTCGTTACGACATGCTCACCGACATGCTGACCGACGTGGTCAAGAAGCAGCAGCGGGCGCGCGTGGTCCTCTCGGCCGCCGCGGGCGACGACCTCCACCCGCACGAGGTGCGCGGTCCGCGCATCCGGGCGGCGCTGGCGGGGCTCAATGTCCCCTTCATCCACTTCGACGAATCGATGCCGATCCGGGGTCACGGCGCGGCTGGAACGGCGCAGTTCTTCGCTTGGTTCGGCCGCTGCGTCGCCGACTTCGCCGACCCCGCGAAGACTCCACCGGCCGGCGAGACCAAGTGCCCGCCGCCCGATCCGGTCCCTCTCTTTTTGATATCGGACAAGCTCAAGGTGGAGCCGCCGCCTGCCGGCCTCAGGCCGGAGCTTGCGAAACTCAGCGGCGCCTGGTTCGGAAGATTCGACGACAAACTCGAAGTCTGCATCGTCATCGAAAAAACGACCGGTCAATCCGTCAATTTTGTCTACGCGCTCGGGGCCGGCCCCAACCGGGACAAAAGCATGTCTTCCACGCGCCGCGTCGCCACGGTCGACGGACAGAAATTCATATCCGCCGAAAAGGACAAGGTGGAGATCCAGTTCGAGCTCGCGAAGGACGGCGGCGCGCTCGAGTTCCTGGTGATCTCCCGCAACCGGGAGAACCGCTTCAAGGCGACGCTCGAGCGCGACTGTCCGCAATAGATGTCATGACTGGGCTTGTCCAAGGGGATTTCTTTTGGGGGATTCCCCCTGACCCCCAAGGCATCCACGTCTTCAAGCTGGATCGCCGGGTCAAGCCCGGCGATGACGTCCGATCCCGATCGTCCGTCACTTGCCCTTGATGAATTTGGCGATCGCGTCGACGACCTCGGCCTCGAGGCCGTAGAATCCGTGCGCGCTCAGGCCTTCGCAGGGCCCGGCCTTGGGCGCGGCGCCGCCTTCGAAATAAAGCACCTGCACGGGCAACGCGTTCTTGAGCTTCCCTTTCACGGAGTCCGCTCCGCGCGCGGGCGTGACTTTGCACCCGTCCTGCCGGTGTGCGGCGATCAGGACCGGCATCTTGAGGGTGTCCAAGGCCATGTCGAGAACGCTGCTCATCTTCGGGTTTGCTTCGGTGACCGTGGACGTGAGCACGAGGCCGGCGATCGGGTCTTGCAGCCGGATCGCGACGCTCGTCGCCGACTCGGTCCCGCGACTCGTGCCGACCAGCCAGACCGGAACCCGCGCGATGCCGGCCATGTGATTGGCGACCGCGGCCATGTCGGCCGCGTGCTCCGCGCTCGTCCGGAAGCCGAGCGGCATGCCTTCCGAGCCGGCGTGATCGGAAGGCGCGTCGACGACCGCCACCATGATCCCCAGCTTGGCGAAGCGCTGGCGCGTGCGCACGAGGAAATTGCCGCGGTTCTCCTTCGGCAAATTGGCGAGATCGAGGTTGCCGCCGCCGCCCGGGAACAGGATCGCGGCGGCGACCGGGTTGGCCGGCTTCACCAGCGCGAAGCTCTGGGTCACGCCCGGGCGCGTGTCCACCGTCACGACGGTTTCCGAAAGAATGTCGGCCGCGGCCGACCGGGCGAGTGCGCCGAGCAGAAGAATCGCGACGGCGAACCTTTGGATCATCGGACGCTCAGGCCCGTAGCTCCGGCAAGTCCCTGTAAAGGTCCAGCGCTTCCGGGTTGGCGAGCGCCTCCTTGTTCTTGATCGGGCGGCCGTGGACGATGTCGCGCACCGCGAGTTCGGTGATCTTGCCGGATTTCGTGCGCGGGATGTCCTTCACCTGCACGATCTTCGCCGGCACGTGGCGCGGCGTGCAGTTCGTTCGGATGCGCGTCTTGATCTTGGTCGCCAGGGCCTCATCGAGCGTGAGTTCCGGGCGCAGGATGACGAACAGGACGACGCGGACGTCGTTCTGCCAGTCCTGGCCGATCACGATGCTCTCGACCACTTCGTCGAGCTGCTCCACCTGCCGGTAGATTTCCGCCGTTCCGATGCGCACCCCGCCGGGATTTAGCGTGGCGTCCGAACGGCCGTAGATGACGATGCCGTCGTTCTTGGTCAGCTCGACGAGATCGCCGTGGCACCAGACGTTCGGGAACTTCTCGAAATAGGCGGCGCGGTATTTCTTGTCGCCGGGGTCGGCCCAGAAGCCGACGGGCATGCAAGGGAACGGCTTCGTGCAAACGAGCTCGCCCTTCGCGCCCTGAACGGGATGCCCGTCGTCGTCGAACACCTCGACCGCCATGCCGAGACCGCGCGCCTGAATCTCGCCCTTCCACACGGGCCCCGTCGGGTTGCCGAGGACGAAGCAGCTGATGATGTCCGTGCCGCCGGAGATCGAGGCGAGGTGAATGTCCTTCTTTATCTTCTCGTAGACGAAGTCGAAGCTCTCGGGCGCCAGCGGTGAGCCGGTCGAGGCCATGGCGCGCACGGTCTTCAGCCGGTGCGTCTTGATCGGCTCCAGCCCCGCCTTGTTGACCGCGTCGATGTACTTGGCCGAGGTCCCGAACAGCGTCATCCCCTCGGCGTCGGCATAGTCGAAGATGACGTTGCCGTCGGGCGCGAAGGGTGAGCCGTCGAAAAGGAGCAGCGTCGCCTGCTGGGCGAGCGCCGAGACCAGCCAGTTCCACATCATCCAGCCGCAGGTGGAGAAATAGAACACGCGGTCGCCCGGTTTGATGTCGCAGTGGAGCAGGTGCTCCTTCGCGTGCTGGATGAGGGTCCCGCCGGCGCCGTGCACGATGCATTTGGGGACGCCCGTCGTGCCGGACGAATACATGATGTAGAGGGGATGGTTGAACGGCATCCGGACGAACGGGATGTCGCGGGGCTTGAAGGGCGCCGTGAAGTCGGACCACATCTCGGCCTTCGGCACGTCGGCGAGCGACGGGCGCTCGCGCGTATAGGGAATGATGACGGCGCGCGCCACGCTCGGAAGCTTCTGCAGCACGTCGCGAAGCTTGCCCAGGCAGTCGATCGCCTTGCCGTTGTAGTAGTAGCCCTCCGCCGCCAGCACCACCTTGGGCTCGATCTGCCCGAAGCGGTCGAGCACGCCCTGCACGCCGAAGTCGGGCGAGCATGAGGACCAGATGGCGCCGAGCGCGGACGTCGCCAGCACGCCGATCACGGCTTCCGGCATGTTCGGCACGTAGCCGCCGACGCGGTCGCCCGCTTTCACGCCCGCGGCCTGGAGGGCCTGGGCGAGAACGGAGACGGCGTCGTAGAGCTCGCGGAAGCTCATCCGGCGCTTCACCTTGTCCTCGCCCCAGAAGACGAGCGCATCCCCGTCGTCGCGGCGGCGGAGAAGGTTCTCGGCGAAATTCAGGCGGGCGTCCGGAAACCACTGGGCTCCCGGCATCTTGCCGCCGTCGACCAGAACCCGGTCGCCCCAGGTCTCGGCCGTGATCCCGGCAAATTTGCGGAAGCTCAGCCAGAAGCTCTCGGCTTCTTCGACGGAGAACTGATAAAGCTCGGAAAAGTCGGCGAGGTCCACGTTCCAGTCGGCTTTCACCGTCTGGATGAACTTCGCCACGTTGCTCTCGCGGATGCGGTCTTTCGACGGTGTCCAGAGCGGTTTCGCCACGGGAGCCTCCCCCCTAATCTTCCCCCGCGCCGCGTTTCAAGCGGCGGAGCCGGCGCAGTATGCGGTTGCGAGCGCCCCGCGCACAAGCCGAAGGCCACTGGCGTTCCGTGTTGGCTCCCCCTAACCTCCGCCGCCATGACGACGATCCGCAGTATCGCGAACGCCTTTTCCCGCCTGCCCGCCGCCATCCAGGCCCCGCTCTGGATGATCGCGGCAACCACGCTCCTCGGCACCATGAACGTGATCGTCCGCCACGTCTCGGCGGAGCTTCACCCCTTCGAGATCGCGTTCTTCCGCAATCTGGGCCAGCTCGTGTTCATGCTGCCGTGGCTGATGCACGTGGGCCTCGGCGCCTTTCACACCAAGCACTTCGGCCTCCAGGTCGCGCGCGCGGCGTCCGGGCTCGTGGGCATGCTGGTTTGGTTCACCGCGCTCTCGCTGATGCCGGTCGCCGAGGCGACGGCGCTGAGCTTCACCGGGCCGCTCTTCGCGACCGTCGGCGCCGCGCTCATCCTCCGCGAGCGGGTCGGAATCCGGCGCTGGAGCGCGACCGTCATCGGCTTTCTCGGAACCCTCGTGATCGTGCGTCCGGGCCTGATCGAATTTTCCTACCCGACGATGGTCGCGCTCGCCTCGGCCGCGACCTTCGCCGCGTCCGCGCTGACGCTGAAAAGCGTTTCCCGCTGGGATCAGCCCTCGGTCACGGTCTTTTATATGGGGCTGTTGCTTACGCCCACGTCGCTCATTCCGGCGCTGTTCGTCTGGGAGGCGCCCAGCCTCGACGCCTATCTCTGGTTCGTTGCGCTCGGGCTCGCGGCCGGGTTCGCGCACCTCTGCCTGAGCTCGGCCTACATGGTGGCCGACGCCTCCGTGAACCTCCCGTTCGATTTCTTCCGGCTCCCGGCGGCCGCGACCATGGCATACTTCATGTTCGGCGAAGTGCCGGATATCTGGACGTGGGTCGGCGCCGCGATCATCTTCTCGGCGACGGTCTATATCGCGCGGCGCGAGGCCAAGCTCGCTTTGAAGACCGTGCAGGCGCTGGAGCCGGCCATCGGGGCCGTGAGCGAGCCCCGAATCGGCGAGTCCAGGAACAAGTAGCCGCGCCTTCGCGTTTCAGGGGAAGCCGATTGAGCCCGCCAGTGGATTTCAGAAACCGAGCCCGGATTGCTCTTGCGATCGCCGCTGTCGCCATTGTCGCCGTCGCCGTCCCGCTCGCTTGGGCGGATACCCAGCCGCGGCGGCAGATGCAGACGACGGAGCATCGCGTCCGCGTGAATTCGGGCGAATACCCGTGGAGCGCGATCGGCCGGGTCAACAAGGCGATCGGCGGGCACTGCACGGGGACGCTGGCCGGCCGGCGGCTGGTCGTGACCGCCGCCCACTGCATCTGGAACCCGAAGACCCAGCAGTTCCTGGCGCCCCAGTCGATCCACTTCGTCGCCGGATACCGGGTCGCTGAATACATTCAGCACGCCAAGGCCGAGCGCATCTTCATCCCGAAGGAATACCAGCCGGAGGGCAAGGCGACCGGCACCAACGCCGTCCACGATTGGGCGCTCGTCCTCCTCGAGCGGGACGTCGGCGACGTCACCGGCACTCTCGGGATCGCGTCCATGGACACGGCCCGGCTCATTGCCCTGAAGAAATCCGGCGCCGTGTTCGTCCAAGCGGGCTACAGCCGCGATGCGCGCCACGTGCTGACGGCGCACTTCGCTTGCCCGCTCGGCGAGTTCGTCAAGGGCATCGCGCTCATCGCCCACAAGTGCGAGGCGGTTCCCGGCGATTCAGGCTCGCCCATCTTCATGGTGGACGACGGGTGGGTCCGGATCGTCGCCATTCACGTCGCGACCACGCAGACGACCGCCGAGCCGATCGGGGCCGCCGTGCCCGTGGCGAGCTTCGCCGACGGCATCCGCGAGCTCGGCGCCGGCGAAGCCGCCCCGCCGCCCGCCGGCACCCTCGTTCCCGCGAACTCGGTGCGCCAATTGTTGACGCGCCTCGGCTACGAGCCCGAACCCGACCTCGCTGACGCGATCTCGAAATTCCAGCGGACGCGTGGCCTCAAGCAGACGGGCGAAGTTAGCCACGCGCTGCTCGCCCAGCTCATCCAGGCGCTGCAGTGACGGCGATCTACGAAGCCGTCACCTCGTCGATGAACATGGCGAGCGCCACGTCCCGGGCGGTGACGCCGCCCGCGTCGTGGCTCGCGAGCGTGATGTCGACCTTGTTGTAGACGTTGAACCACTCCGGGTGGTGGTCCATCTGCTCGGCCTTCAAGGCGACCCGGGTCATGAACGCGAAGGCCTCCTTGAAGTCCTTGAACTTGAGCGACTTCCGGATCGCGTCGCGCCCCTCCGCCTCGCGCCAGCCCGTGAGCGCGGCAAGCGCTTTCCGCCGCTCCTCTCCCGCCATCGGTTTCGCCATGTCCGGTCTCCTTCTTCCAGGCTCCGGCGTAGGCGCACTTGGCGCTCGGGTCAAGGCGGGATAAGGTCTCGCCCGCTCCTCATCCTGAGCCGCGCGCTTCTCCTTCGAGACGCTTCGCTCCTCAGGATGAGGCGCGCGAGTCGAAGGACGCCATGGAAAAAATCACCACGCGAACGATGACCGGCGAGGACTGGGCGTCGCCGGGGCTCGTCGACATCGAGGCGATCGCCCGCGAGGCGTTCGCCACCATCCCCGAAGAGCTGCGCCGGCACGTGCGCGACGTGGTGATCCGCGTGGATGAGTTTCCCGACGAGGACACGGAAGCCGACATGGAGCTCGAATCGCCCTTCGATATCCTCGGCCTCTACCGCGGCGTCGCGCTCGACCGCAAAAGCGTCGCCGATCCCACGCCCCAGATCGACATGATCTTCCTCTACCGCCGCCCGATCCTCGATTGCTGGTGCGAAACAGGGGAAGACCTGCGCCGCATCATCCGCCACGTGCTGATCCACGAGATCGGCCACCACTTCGGATTCTCCGACGACGACATGGAGCGGATCGAAAATCGGACGTGAGCGGGCGCTCGATCGCCGCGGGGTTCGCGCTTCTCCCCGAATCTGCCAAGCTACCGCTTCCATCGATAGTCGTATAAAATCAAAAATAAAACGGGGGGGAGGGGTCATGACGACCAATCAGGAGCTGGCGTCCAGGCTTGCGGATGTCGAGGCGAGGCAGATCTTGTGTTTTAGCGTAATTAGAGCGGCGCGCCGCGACCCTGACCGTCTGATCTCATTTGTCGGGCCCGTTTCCACCGCTACCCAATACTGCGAAAAAACCGCGTCGAAAAGTCCGCAAGTAAGTCATTGAATTTATGGAAGTGCGCAAATTGTGCTTGCGGACTTCGACCCCGGTGACGCCGGGAGGGTGCGGAGAATAATGGCCAGGAGAGAGCGGAATGTGCGCGGAATCACGGTCGGCACACAAATCCGAAGTCCGCACGAACCCACGCCAACCCCTGACCTGCCCCCTTCAGAGTGGTCCATCGACTATTTTAGTCTGGACCAAGAAGGAGAAGAGCGATGGGCAAGAGACACGGGCCTGAGGAGATTATCGGCAAGCTTCGCGAGGCTGAGATTGTTCTGGCGCAGGGCGGGACGACGGGG
>SHVQ01000036.1 GCA_009694195.1 Rhodospirillales bacterium | reverse complement strand
TCGCGGTTTCGGTGGCGGCCAACACAGCCGCTCCCTCACTGCATAGCCCTATTCGCTCACAGCATAACCCTGTTCGCGACCGATACCCTCCCCGCGCACCGCGTCAGATAAAACGTCGTGCGGGCATCTGTATCCGTTCCTGCCGCGCCGACCGCCATGTAGCCGCGAAATTAGGGCGAGCGCGCGGCCGGGGACCGGCGGCGAAACGCCGGTCTCGGCCGCGTGCCGCTCTATGATTTCGTGTGGGACGAGATGGCGAAGATCGCCAAGGGTATCGGGGTCACGCCGCCGCCGACCGTGTGAGCCTTCCGCCTATCGGGCGACGGTGGCGACGAACGTCATGCGCGACCGGTTGAAGCCGATGTTTTTTACCAGCCGGGAAGCCGCGAAGCCGTGGCGGCCGAGCAGCGCGACCATTTCATCGGCGCGATAAGACGTGAGCCCGAGCTCGCTGCGGAGCCGACGGTAGTCGGAAAAGTACGTCGCGACGAGCCCACGAAGGGCGACCATCAGGAACCCGTGGCGGAGTGCAGGGCGCAACAAAGCCGCGATGTCGCCGATCAGGGAAGCGCCCGGCGGGATCACGTCGGCGACCACGAGACACCCGCGCACCGACAACAGCGCCCGAAAGCGCGGCAAGAGCCCGGCGAGAGCTTCGCGCGTGAGATATTGAACGACCGAATTCACGAGAATGACGTCGACGGTCCCGGACCTAAGGGCGTCCCATTCCGCCGGCGCAAGGACGCGGATCCCGGGCGTGCCTGTGAACCTTTTCGCAAGCCGATCGCGCACGGGCCCGGCCGCGTCGTAGAGCAGCACGTCAATCCCCAAGCCCGCAATCTCAGGAGCCGCGAGCGCGTCGCCGCAGCCGAAATCGAGGAGGACCCGCGTCTCGCGCCCGACCAAAGCCGCCACATCGCGGGCGATCTCCGCGTAATGGGCGCGAAGGTGGACCTCGTTGACGTAAATCCGGTGCGGTCCGCCCCAGAAGGCCGTCCACGAACCGCCCGAAGGATCTTTCGTCAACGCGGACGTCACGCGTGTGGCGAGGCGGGTGCCGGACTCACGGCCGGTCGACGGTCATCTGCGCGGTGGCCCGCTTGAGGTGCCGGCGGTCTTCGACGACGCCGAGGACGGCCCCCTGGCGTTCGACCTCGACGATGACGCGGCCGTCGAGCTGGTCGTCGCACCCCATGTGGGTCGTCGAGACAAAGAAATCGGCGCTTCGCCAATCGCTCGTATAGCGAAGGAACGGCGGCAGGTAGGCGACGGCCGTGGTTCGCTCGTTGCAAAACGCGACGGTAAATATCCGCTCGACCGGGCGCCCCTCGTTCTCGAGCTCGAGGTGATGAGCAAGGGCGAAAGTCAGCTCGCGGGCGGAGTTCGACCAGTAGTCCATCTCATACGTATCGTCGGCCCCCTCGAGACCGCCGACGAGGCTGTTGTAGTAGACGTACTGGTGCGGATGCAGTTGCACCATGGCCGAGCTCTGCAGGACGGCGACCGTGACGAGGGCGGGAGTCACGAACTGGGCCATCCTCGGCGCCCGATGGGAGAGCCATCGCCAGCCCGAATCGACGCCCACGCCGGCCAACGCCACGAGCGGGGGAATGACGAAAATGAAATGCCGGATCCCGTTGAAGTTGGGCACGTGCATGACGGACGCCACGGCGACCGGGAAAAACGCCGCGAGGCCGACGAGAAGGTATTGGACCGCGGCCGGCGACCGCCACAGCGAATCCCGGAGCGAGCGCCTGAGCACGTAGCCCGCCCCCAATCCAAGCGCCACGACGAGGCCCGCCAAAACGGACTCGGGCATCTTGACCGCAAGATAGATGGGAAGATAAAGCGCCGAGACTTTGCTCATCTTCATCTTCTCGCCGGCGAGCATCGTGTCGATGTCGAAGACGTAATGTGAGAACGTCTGGAGAGCGAGCACAGGATTGAACGGCGAGAACACGGACCATGGCCAGAACAGGCCCATGAGAACGTAGGCGACGGCCGCGGCGGGCAGCAGGACAATAATGTTGCGCCCGGCTTCCTTGAGCGCGGCCCTGAGTGACGTGTCGCGGGCGGCGGCGGTCGCACGCACCGCGATCCCGACCAAAACGTAGAAGCCTGCGATCAGCGCGGCGACGCGGATGCCGAGCGCGCACCCCGCCGCGACGCCCATCAAGATCACGTCCCAGCGCTTCGGCCGCGGCAGGTCGGCGACGGCGCGACACATGTAATAGGAAAGCCAGACCATCGCCGCGGCGAACGGCACGTCTTTCGTATTGTTGAACATCGCCCCGTAGTAGGAAGCGGTGAGCGCGAGCAGCACCGCCGCGAGAAAGCCGGCGCGCGGGCCGCCGAGGTGGCGGGCAAGCCTCCATGTGCCGGCGATCCCGACGATGCCGACGAGGCCGCTCAACAGGTGACGGGTATCGTACTCGGAGAACGGAAAGAGCGGTGCCAGGAGCGCCGCCACGATGTCGAACAATCCGCCGTAGAGATAGAGGTCTTTGTAGTGGAAAGCCGTCCAATCGCTGAAGCCGGACGAATAGAAGACGAGCAGCCACTTGCCGTAGGTGTGCTGCACCTCTTCGTCGTTGCTGATGCTGTAGTCCCGAAACGTAAGAACGACGATGATGGCGAGGACGAGGAACAGGAGGTACGTCAGCCGATCGTACATCCGAGCAGGCGTCAGCAAGGGCAGCATTGCCCGGGACCGCGCCGCAGCCGCTTCTCTTTCTTTATCCCTCGCGCTGCTCATTGTTTAGGCCTTGGGGCACCCACAGTCGCGGCCGGTTCCGAGTCAAGCCCATACGCGGCACGCACGACATAAAGGGGTCTGCCCTTCACTTCGTCAAAAACCCGGCCAAGGTAGTCGCCAATGATGCCCAGTGTCAAAAGCTGGACGCCGCCCAGGAACAGGATGGTCACGATGATCGACTCGTAGCCCGGCACGTCGATGCCGTAAACCAAGGTCCGGATCAACCGCACCAATATATATAGGAAGGCAAAGGCCGAAATGGTGGCCCCGACAAGCCCCCAGACCCGCAGCGGAAAATTCGAAAAGGCCGTGAGCCCGGCGAGCGCGAAGCGGAAGAGGCGGAGGCTCGGCCATTTGCTGCCGCCGTGGGTGCGGGTCCCCGCGACAAACGGGACTTCCGCCTGCTTGAAGCCGATCCAGGCGAACATGCCCTTCATGAACCGGTTGCGCTCGGGCAACCGATTGAGAGCATTGACGACTTTGCGGTCGAGCAAGCGGAAATCGCCGGCCCCGGCGGGCAAGGGCACCTCGGACAGGAGGTCGAAAACCCAGTAAAACCCGCGCGAAAATAGACGGCTCAGCAGGTCCTGATATTCGCGCGACTGGCGGATGGCGAGCACCATTTCCGCGCCCTCCCGCCACTTCCTGACGAGCTCCGGAATTGTCTCCGGCGGGTGCTGCAGGTCCCCATCCATGGGAATGACGGCGCGCCCGGCCGCGAAATGGAGGCCGGCGGAAAGCGCCGCTTCCTTGCCGAAATTGCGCGAGAAATCGATGACCTTGACCGCCGGTCGGGCGGCCCGAACGGCGGCGAGCCTCTCAAGCGTGTCGTCGGTGCTGCCGTCGTTCACGCAGACGACCTCCCACGGAAGCCCGAGGCCGTCCAATACGGGGAACAGACGTTGGAACAAGGGGCCGATATTCGGACCCTCGTTGAAAAAGGCCACGACGATCGAGAGCTCGACGGGTTCGGCCCCCGCGCCGTCTCTCGACCGGGGCGCGTCTTCGGGCATCCCTGCGCTTCCCCGTTCTCCTTCATGCGTGTAGTGGGTCTGTGGTACTACATTTTGCGGTCCCGTTGCAAAGCAGGCGTAACGATTGCCGGCGGAGACGAAGAAGAATCGCGTGAGTGCCGGGGAGCAGCCGATGCCCGACGCCAGCCGCCCGAAGCGCGTCGTTCTCTGCGCCGACGATTATGGGATCGCCCCCGGCGTGGGCGTCGCCATCCGCGACCTGATCGAGCGGGGGCGCCTCACATCCACGAGCTGCATGGTCGTGAGCCCGCATTGGCCGGCCGAGGCGGCCCTTTTGAAGCCCCTCGCCGGCCGCGCCGATATCGGGCTGCATCTCACGTTGACCGACCAGTCGCCGGCCGGAGAAATGCCGACGATCGCGCCGCAAGGCCGGCTGCCGCCGGTATCCAAGCTGACCATCCGCGCCCACACCGGCCGCCTCCGGCGGGCGGAGATTGCGGCGGAGATCGACCGTCAGCTTGATCGCTTCGAGGATGCGTTCGGGAGCCTCCCCGGGTTCGTCGACGGGCATCACCACGTGCATCAACTGCCTTCCGTCCGGGACGCTTTGCTGGAGGTCTACGGACGCCGGCTGAAAGGTCATGGGGTGCGCGTTCGCTATTGTGACGAGCCTCTGAGTTCGGTCTTCCGCTCGGGCATGGGGGCCGGCGCGCGCGCCGCGATGATCAGCGTCCTCGGACGGCACTTCGGCCGAATCGGCCGCGCCGCCGGGATCCCGGGCAACGTCGGATTTCGCGGCGTGCGGACGTTTGCGGAGCGCGTTCCCTACGCGGACCTGTTCGCAACCTATCTCGCGGGGATCGGCGACCGCGCGTTGATCATGTGTCATCCGGGGCTGGCGGATGCGGCGTTGGCGGCGGCCGACTCGGTCGGCGCTCAACGGGAGGAGGAATACCGATATTTTCTCGACGAGCGGTTTTCGAGCGCCCTGCGGGCGAACGGTGTCGTTCTCACGCTCTTCCGCCAATTGCCCGCCGACGTTTAATGGTCCTGTGACGTTTTGGTGAACGTTTGGCCGCCGGCTTCCCACCGGCGCGGGGGCCATGCCATGACCCCAACCCGGGCGAGGAGTTCTTGTCGAAAATCCCAAGCGTGCTAAGGTGATGGCGCATTTGTCGGCGGTCGAAATGCTGACGCTGCCGGTTCGTTCGTGCGCCAGGGGAAATTCCAAGGAATGTTTCGACCATGACCATGACCATGACTCTGAATCTTGCTTCCGTTCGGCGCGCCTACCGACGCCATGCTCCTTATTACGATGTCGTTTTCGGCAACCTCCTGCGAAGCGGGCGCATGAAGGGCGTCGACAAAATCAACAGCCTTCCGGGGACCAACGTTCTTGAGGTCGGGGTCGGCACTGGGATTTCGTTACCGCATTTCAAGTCTGACAAGAGAATCGTCGGGATCGATATTTCGAAGGAGATGCTGGACAAGGCGCGCAGCCGCGTCAACGACGCCAAGCTCTCCAACGTGAACGCGTTGCTCGAAATGGATGCCGAGGAGCTCGCGTTTGCCGACAACACCTTCGATATCGTGGCCGCGATGTACGTCGCGTCCGTCGTCCCCAATGCCTCGCGCTTCATGCGCGAGATCCAACGGGTCTGCGTGCGCGGCGGGCATATTCTGATCGTCAACCATTTCACCCGCGAAGGCGGCTTGCGCGGTGCGGCCGAGCGGAAGCTCGCCCGCCTTTCCCACATGCTTGGCTGGCGCCCCGATTTCGCGCTCGAGCCCTTTCTCGATTCGGGAACCGTCGAAATCATCGAGCAGCGCGACACGAGCCCCTTCGGGCTCTTCACGCTGATCCACTGCCGCAACGTCAAATAGAACCGGCAGGACTTCCGCAGTGAGCTCCCGCAGCTTTTCGCCGGCTGACGTGCGCGGGAGACGAATGTGCTGACCGTCTACCGGACCGGAGAGCGAGGTCTCGAGCGTGTCGAGGGCGGTCGGCTCGAGGGTGTTTCGTCGCCTGCGTGGATCGACCTCTTCAACCCGACGCAGGAGGAAATCCAGCAGGTTCAAGCGGCCCTCAAGATCGAAATTCCGTCGCGCGAAGAAATGGTCGAAATCGAAACATCGAGCCGACTGTACAAGGACGGCGACGGCCTTTTCATGACCGCGCTCTTGCTGGTGAATTCGGACACCGCCAACCCCGGCAGCACGGCCGTGACGTTTATTCTGACGGGCGGGCGGCTGGTCACCCTCCGATACGCCGACCCGCTTCCCTTCCGATCGTTTCCAAGCCATCTCGCCCGGCATTCAAAGGAATTCTCGACGGGCGAGACGGCCTTCGTCGGTCTCCTGGAAGAGATCATCGACCGGATCGCCGACATTCTGGAGCGCGTCGGGCTCGATATCGACCGGCTTTCGCTCGACGTCTTCAATCCGGCGACGACCACGGTCGGGATGGGAGCGACTCAGCAAAGCGACCTGAAGGAGGTCCTCCGCCGCCTGGGCCGGAATGGCGATCTCACGTCGAAGGCGCGCGAAAGCCTTGTCAGCATCGGCCGCCTGCTCACCTTCGCCACGCAGGCCTGCGAAGCCTCGGCCCAAGACCTGCGGCGCCGTTTCGAGACGCAGACCCGCGACGTGCAGTCGTTGAGCGACCACGCCAATTTTCTTTCCAATAAAGTCAATTTCATTCTCAGCGCGACGCTCGGCATGATCAACGTCGAGCAAAACACGATCATCAAGATCTTCTCGGTCGCCGCGGTCGCGTTTTTGCCTCCGACCCTGGTCGCCAGCATCTACGGCATGAATTTCCAGCTCATGCCGGAGCTCCAATGGCCTTGGGGATATCCTCTTGCCATCGTCCTCATGATCCTTTCGGCGGTCCTCCCCTACCTCTACTTCAAGCGCCGCGGCTGGCTCTAGGCGTCAGAGAAGCACGTCCGCGTTCCAAGGATCGAACGGCACGAGCGACTGCCGGTCGCGATCCGGCCGCATGAACGACGTTGCGCGCCCATTCAGCATGGCGGCGGCGAAAGAGAAGCTGCTGTTGGAGATGGCGAGCGCGTCGGCGTGCATGAGGATGTGGAAGTCCGGATAGAACTCCGCCCCCGGGATCGCGACGCCGAGCTCCGCCGCATGCACGGGCTTATAGGGCGCGAAGGCGCCTACAACAGCCGGATCGTCGGTCGCGATATAGAGGATCGGCCTCTCGAGCCGCGGCCACTCGGCGGCCAGCCAATCCAGGTACCAGCGCTCGGGCGCGACCCAGAACCGCCCGTAGCCGAAGTCGCCCCGCCTGAGATGAAGCGCCACGAGCGTGTGCCCGCGTGCGCGGATGCGCGCCATCGCCTCGCGAACGACCGCTCCGGCCCTTGCCCCCGGCTGGAATAGCTCGCGGAACATCGTCCGGTAGCGCTGGAGCCGGTGGGTCGCATAG
Organism: Rhodospirillales bacterium; assembly: GCA_009694195.1. Lineage (GTDB taxonomy): Bacteria > Pseudomonadota > Alphaproteobacteria > Rhodospirillales > SHVQ01 > SHVQ01. The sequence goes on along the minus strand of SHVQ01000036.1, from coordinate 17,869 downwards.
CAACAGTATCCCCACAAATCGCGGTCGGCGAAGACGTCCGGGATTTCGCGATTGAGCGAGGCGCAGAGATCGCATGTCTCCTCGCTCGCGATCGGCAAGGCGGCCGAAGGCAGCGGGTCGTCGAGATCGAAGAGGTCGCGCCCGATCCAGTCCGGCGCCTCCACCGCGAGCCCGTGCTCGGCCCCGTACATGCGGAGAAAGCCGTACTGCAGAAGCTGGTTGCCGAAGCGGCCGTTGGCGCCGAGCGTCGACATGGTGACGCGCGGCCGTCCGGGCTCCGGCGGTCGTGGGGACCGGGGCGGTCCCCATGCCTGCCGGAGCTTGAGCACGGTGCGGCGGGTGAAGGCGAAGGCGTGTCCGGGATTGCGGCGGATCGCCTCTTCGTAGGCCTGGATTGCGGGAGGGACGCGGCCCTCGCGTTCAAGCAACATCCCAAGCCGCACGAGGGCGCGGAACCGCGTCGGCTCTGCGGTCGCGAGCTTGCGGTAAACGGCTTCGGCCTCGCCCACCCGCCCCTGCCGGTCCAGCGTCTCGGCCAGGGAGAAGGCATCGTCCGGGGTCATGGCGGGCGGCGGGGGCGTGCCACGCGACTCGGTCAGGGTCGTCCCTCCCGTTCAACGAATCCGGGGGAGTGTACCGTTTCATTTTACCGGCCGCAGCCGGGCGTTGACGACGCTCTTGCCCCTGGACTCGCTCGCTGACTCTTTCCATTATCGCCGGGCGCCGGATTCGTCCGCCGCCGTGGGCGTCGGTGACCAAGGGGGGAGTCTTCATGGAATTGGTGCAGTGGCTGACGCTCGTCGTGTTCGCGGTGACGATTCTTTTTGTCGTCATCAACAAGCTCGACAGCACGGCAGCCGCGCTGCTCGGTGTCGTGGTCATGGTCTGGATGGGCTCCATGACCGAGACCGACGCCTTCCTGCTCGTCGACTGGAACGTGATGGCGATCCTGGTCAGCATCTGGGTGATCGCCGGCTACTTCGGCAAGTCGGGGGTGCCGAGCTGGCTTTCGTTACAGGCGCTGCGATTGTCCGGCGGACGGCCCGGGCTGCTCTGCATGATCCTGTCGATGCTGGCGGGCGTGATCTCGATGTTCGTCGACAACGTGGTCACCATCCTGATGATGGCCCCCGTGGCGCTGCCGCTCGCGCGGGCCCTGCGGATTCCGGCGACACCGCTGGTGCTGATGATCGGGTTCAGCGCCAATTTCATGGGAACGGCGCTGCTGCTGGGCGACCTGCCGCCGCAGATGCTGCACAGCGTCGCCGGCGTCGAATTCGGCGATTTCATCTGGCACCAGGGCCGGCCGTCGTCGTTTCCCATCCTCATGGTCACCTTCATCATCACGCTGGCCTTCATGTACGTTTACGGCTTCCGCAAGATCGGCAAGCGGGTGACGGCTTCGGAGTCCGGGATCGAAGCCCGGATCCCCGATCCTCTGTTCGCCACCATCGCGGTCGGCATGTTCCTGCTGACGGTGGTCGGGATGGCGTTCCGCCAGGTTCTCGACGTGAAGCTCGGGTTCATCGCGATGACTGGCGCGATGCTGCTGGTGCTCATCGTGGAAACGATGGGCGAGCGCCTCAAGGCGCCCAAATTCGAAGAGATCATCCAGGAGCTCGATTGGCGCGCGGTGTTCTTTTATATCGCGCTGTTCGCGCTCGTGGGCGGACTGGAAAAGACGCACATTCTCGAGATGTTCGCCAACGCGGTGAAGCCTTTGGTCGCCGAGAACCTGGCCCTCGGCGCCACGCTGCTCTACTGGATCACCCTTCCGATCGTGGGCCTGGTCGAGCACGACGCCTACATCCTGACCTTCCTCTACACGATCCGGGACCTGGGCGGCGCGGGCGTGCCGACCTGGCCGCTGTATTGGATGCTGCTGTGGTCCGGCACCTTGGGCAGCAACTTCACGATCGCCGGCGCACCTGCGCTCTACGTCGCTCTCACGATTAGCGAGAAGGAGGAGCAGAGAAAGGTTTCGCTGCGCGAGTTTCTGTCCTGGAGCATACCCTTCACGCTGGTCGCGTCGTTCGTCTGCTATGTGTTCGGGATGCTGATCTGGGTCCTGCCCTACATGCCGTGAGGCCAACGGACAAGGAGACGACATGTTCAAGCACATCCTCATTCCAACCGACGGCTCGCCGCTCTCGCGCAGGGCAGTCGCCATGGGCGTGAAGCTGGCTAAATCGGCCGGAGCCAGGGTCACCGGCGTGTTCGCCGCGCCGCCCGCAACGCCCGTCGTGTACGCGGACTCCCTGCCGGTGGGTTACGCAACGGTGCAGCAACAAGAAAAGATGATCCAGAAAAGCGCGGCCCGATACCTTGGCGTCATCGAGCAGGCGGCGAAAAAATCGGGCGTTCCTTGCGAATGCGTACAGGTGATCAGCGATTTTCCGGCCGACGTCATCCTCGCCGTCGCCAAAAAAAAGAAGTGCGATCTCATTGTCATGGCGTCGCACGGCCGCCGGGGTCTTCGCGGCGTGCTGCTCGGCAGCGAAACCCAGAAGGTGCTCACCCATTCCAGAGTCCCGGTTCTGGTCAGCCGGTAGACCAACGAGACGCAGCCCCTTCCGGGCGCGGGCGGAGGCGGTCGTCGGGCGTTGGCCGTCCCCGGTTCGTGCCCGCGGCGTGAAACACGTTTACCGAGAGTGGATGGGACGGGCGGGTTGCCGCCCCATTCTTTACGCGATCTTCGAATCAGGTTAATCTTGGGGGCAGCTCCGGGGAAGGTCTTGCCGCCGCACCGGCCTCCACCGAGGACAGGGAGCGTCTCAAGCAACGGCGTTGTGCCTTCGATCGCAACCGGCGTGCGGCCAACAAGAAGAATATGCTGCTTTCGTTGTTACCCAGGAAGGAACACGCATGCCTAGCGGTACCGTCAAGTGGTTCAATCCGACCAAGCGATACGGCTTCATCGAGCCGGAGGGCGGCGACAAGGATGTCTTCGTCCATATTTCCGCCGTCGAGGCCGCCGGCCTGAATGGGCTCCGTGAAGGCCAGAAGATCAAGTTCGAACTCTCGACCGACGAGAAAGGCAAGGCGGCGGCTGTCAATCTCGCGGTCGTCGAAGGCTGAGCCGGCGCTACCCCGTCAAAAGGCCCTTCCCCCGGTGAGCAGGCAGTGGGAGAAGGGGACGGGGCGTTCGAGAACCGCCCCCTCGCAGGGGGGAACGCGGGGATTTCTACGTCCGCCCGTTGGCAGCGGGCATTCCTGCCATGGACGTTGACGCGTTCGACTTCGACCTGCCGCTCGAGCTGATCGCCCAGCGGCCGGCGATCCCCCGCGACTCGGCGCGTCTGCTCGAGATCGGCGGCGCGCTCCGGGATCTCGGCATCCGCGACCTGCCGACGCTTTTGCGCTCCGGCGATCTGCTGGTTTTCAACGATACCCGCGTCATTCCGGCACGCTTGATCGGCCGCAAGACGGGCGGCGCCCGCGTCGAGGTCACGCTGCATCGGGAGGCCGGGCCAGGCGTGTGGCGTGCGTTCGCCCGGCCCGCCCGCAAGCTCAAGATAGGCGACGACCTCGCCTTCGGCCCCGGCTTTACCGCGACCGTTACCGGCCGTGGCGAAGGCGGCGAGGTCGCGCTCGCATTCCCGCTCGCGCGGGAGGCCCTGATGACCGCCCTGCTGGAGCACGGGGCCATGCCGCTTCCGCCCTACATCAAGCGCCCGGACGGATTCGATGTGCGGGACCGCGACGACTACCAGACTCTGTTCGCGAAACGGGACGGCGCGGTGGCGGCGCCGACGGCGGGGCTCCACTTCACGCCTGCCCTGATGAAGGCGCTGGGCGAGCGGGGCGTCCGCCATGCGCTCGTCACCCTTCACGTGGGCGCCGGTACGTTCCTCCCCGTCCGCGCCCAGAAGGTCGAAGATCACCGCATGCATGCGGAATGGGGCGAGATCACCGAGACCGCCGCAGATGCCATCGCGGCCGCGCGCGCCGCAGGCGGGCGTCTCATCGCCGTCGGCTCCACGGCGCTGCGCCTGTTGGAGACCGCTGCCGATGCCGAGAGCCGCGTCTTGCCGTTCCAGGGCGAAACCGACATCTTCATCGTGCCCGGGCACCGGTTCAAAACGGCGGACCTTCTGATCACCAATTTTCATCTCCCCCGCTCGACGTTGTTCATGCTGGTCTCCGCCTTCGGAGAGATCGAGCGCATGAAGGCGGCCTATGCGCACGCTATCCACGCCGGATACCGGTTCTATTCCTACGGCGATGCCTGCCTGATCCATCGCGAGAACGCCCGATGACCGGTCTCCGCTTCGATCTTCTTGCAACCGACGCGGGCGCCCGCCTCGGCCGGCTTGAGACCGCGCATGGGACGATCGACACGCCCGCCTTCATGCCCGTCGGCACGGCGGCCAGCGTGAAGGCGATGACGCCCGAGGCCGTCGCCGCGACGGGCGCCCCGATCATTCTCGCCAACACCTATCATCTCATGCTGCGTCCGGGGGCCGAGCGCATCGCGCGGCAGGGCGGGCTGCACCGGTTCATGAACTGGCCGCGCGCGATCCTCACGGACTCCGGCGGCTATCAAGTGTGGTCGCTCGCCAAGCTCCGGAAAATCGACGAGCGGGGCGTCGCGTTCCGCTCCCACGTGGACGGCAGCCGGCACACGCTCACGCCCGAGAGCGCGGTCGACATCCAGCGCCTGCTCGGCGCCGACATCGCCATGGTCCTCGACGAATGCACGGCCTATCCGGTCGCCGAAGAGGACGCACGCAAATCGATGGAGCTTTCCATGCGGTGGGCCGAGCGTTGCAAGGCCGCGTTCATGCCGAGCCCGGGACACGGGCTCTTCGGGATCGTGCAGGGAAGCGTGTTTCCGGACCTCCGCGTGCGCTCGGCCGAGACCCTCCAGCGGATCGGGTTCGACGGCTACGCCATCGGCGGGCTTTCCGTCGGCGAGGGACAGGAGGCGATGCTCGCGACCGTCGAGGCGACCGCGCCACGTCTGCCCGCCGACCGCCCCCGCTATCTGATGGGGGTCGGCAAGCCCGCCGACATTCTCGGCGCCGTCCGGCGCGGGATCGACATGTTCGACTGCGTGCTGCCGACCCGCTCCGGCCGCACGGACCAGGCGTTCACGCGGGGCGGCGCCGTCAACCTGCGGAACGCCCGCCACCGGGACGATCCGCGGCCGCTCGATGCGGCTTGCGCATGCCCGGCCTGCCGTGGCTACAGCCGCGCCTATCTGCACCATCTGGCGAACGCCAAGGAAATCCTCGGACTGATGCTGTTGACCTGGCACAACCTGCACTACTATCAGGACCTGATGTCCGGCATCCGCGACGCGATCCGCGCGGGGACCTTCGCCGCCTTCGCGGACTCGGTCGTCCGTGCCGAGGCTGAGGGCGACGTCGCACCGAACGACTGAGGCAAGCCATGCCAAAAGCTCCCTACCGCAACTTGACGCTCCTCGCGGGCAAGGCCCGCCTGCCGGCCTCGCCGGACAAGGCGCGGCTCGAATGGGTTGCAAATCCGCACGCCGATGCAGACTACGTCGTCCGCTTCACGGCGCCCGAGTTCACGGCGCTCTGCCCGGTGACCGGGCAGCCCGATTTCGCCCATCTGGTCGTCGATTACGTGCCCAAGGCGAGCATCGTCGAGAGCAAATCCTTGAAGCTCTACCTCGGATCCTTCCGCAACCACGCGTGCTTTCACGAGGACTGCACGGTCGGGATCGCGAAGCGCCTGATCGCCACGCTCAAGCCCAAATGGCTCCGCATCGGCGGCTATTGGTATCCGCGCGGCGGCATTCCGATCGATGTCTTCTACCAGAGCGGGCGGGCGCCGGCCGGGCTTTGGATCCCGGACCCCGGCGTCGCCCCGTATCGAGGGCGCGGATAGGACTCGGGCAGGCGTCCGCCGTGCCGAAGGAATTCGATGCGCGACCCCGCCGCCGCCGAGCCGCCGCGTGGGCCGTTTGGGTTCTCATCCTGCTTCTGCCGCTGGAGATGATTGTGTTCGCGACATCCATGCCGGGGCGCTCGCACGCCGGCCCGCTGCCGCCGCTCACGCCCGAGGAGATCGAGCTCCGGGAGCGCCTGAAGGCGCACGTGGAAGCGCTCGCGGGCGGGATTGGCGAGCGCAACGCCTGGCACGCGGGCTCCCTCGACCGCGCGGCGGCCTTCATCGAAGGGCAGCTCGCCGGGCTCGGCTACGCCGTGGAGAAGCAAGATTTCTCGACCACCGGAGAGGCCCTTCGCGGCGTCACTTTTTCCAATCTGACTGTGGAGATTCCCGGGGCCTCAAAGGCGAAGGAAATCGTGGTGGTCGGCGCCCATTATGATACGGTCCCCGGCTCTCCCGGCGCCAACGACAACGGAACCGGAGTCGCCGCCGTGATCGAGCTCGCGCGCGTCCTGAAAGCCGAGCGGCTCCCGCGCACGCTGCGCTTCGTTCTGTTCGCCAACGAGGAGCAGCCCTTCTTCACGTCCGACGCGATGGGAAGCCGCGTTTACGCCAAGGCGGCGAAGGCGCGCGGCGACGCGATCGCGGCGATGATCTCGGTCGAGACCGTCGGCTACTATCCGCGGGCAAAGGGAAGCCAGCGGTATCCGTTTCCGCTCGGATTTTTCTATCCGGACGCCGGCAATTTCATCGGCTTCGTCTCCAACGTGGGCTCGCGCGATCTCTTGCGCCGAGCCATCGGGGCGTTCCGCAGCGAAACGGCGTTCCCGTCGGAAGGATTGGCGGCGCCGGCGCTGGTCCCCGGCGTCGACTGGTCGGACCACGCGTCCTTCTGGGAGCAGGGCTACCCGGCGATCATGGTGACGGACACGGCGCCCTACCGCTATCCCCACTACCACTCGTCCTCGGACACCCCGGACAAGATCGACTATGACTCGTTCGCCCGCGTCGTCGCCGGCCTCGCCAAGGTCGTCGCCGAGCTCGCCGCAGATTGAGGCTGGCGAGGCGAGGAATGCGGGCTTGGAGCGCACGCTTGAATTTGATGCGGCACCGATGACCGGGGAACAACACCCGCGAACGCCGTCCGCGATCAAGGACGCGATCCGCGCCAAAGCCAAAGAATCCGGCTTCGACGCGGTCGGCTTTGCCGCCGCCGACGAGAACCCGGCCGACCGCGCGGCCCTCGCGCGCTTCCTCAAGCTCGGCCGCCACGGCGACATGGACTGGATGGCGACGACGGAGGCCCGGCGCGGCGCTCCCGGCACCCTTTGGCCCGCCGCCCGGACCGTGATCGCGCTCGGCCTCAGCTACGCGCCCGGCCGCGACCCCCTCGCCGCCCTCGCCCGCCGCGACCGCGGCACCATCAGCGTCTACGCCCAGGGGCGCGACTATCACGGCGTGCTCAAGACGCGGCTGAAGAAGCTCGCCCGCTGGATCGCCGATGCGGAGACATGTGAGGTGAAAGTCTTCGTCGACACGGCGCCGGTCATGGAGAAGCCCCTCGCGGCGCGGGCCGGCATCGGCTGGCAGGGGAAGCACACGAACCTGCTCTCGCGCGAGTTCGGCTCCTGGCTCTTCCTCGGCGAGGTCTTCACCACGCTTGCGCTCCCGCCGGACGCGCCGGAACCGGATCACTGCGGCTCCTGCGACCGCTGCCGCGAAGCCTGCCCGACCGACGCGCTGCCCGAGCCCTACCGGATCGACCCGACGCGATGCATCTCCTATCTCACCATCGAGCACAAAGGCGCGATCCAGCCGGAGCTGATGGCCAAGATGGGCAACCGCGTCTACGGATGCGACGACTGCCTCGCCGTCTGCCCGTGGAACAAGTTCGCCCCGCCGTCGCGCGAGGATGTGTTCTTTCCCCGCGCCGAGCTGGCGGCGCCCCGGCTCGCCGATCTCGCGGCGCTGGACGACGCCGGGTTCCGGAACGTTTTCTCCGGCTCGCCGATCAAGCGCACCGGGCGCGACCGCTTCGTCCGCAACGTGCTCATCGCCATCGGCAACAGCGGCGACCCCGCGCTTGCGGAGAGCGCCCGCAAGCTCCAGGACGATCCGGCGCCGGTCGTCCGGGACGCGGCACGCTGGGCGCTCCGGCGTCTCGGGTGATGGGTCAGTATCGCCGAGTGTCTGCTAATGACCCGGAGCGGACACCAAACGCAACTTGGGGTAAGTTTCTAAGCGACCATGCCGCTGAGACATTGAAACAATGGTTTTTTCGAAAGAAGACATCGAAAACCTCGCAAAGGAGCACGAAGCAGTTGTTGGCAAATACCAGCAGCTCTTAACGGGCTACTTGGAACGGACCTACAAGAATCAGCGGGCGCAAGAATTTGCAAAACAGGGATTTTCGCGACGGCTGAAAACGCTGGTTCGGTGCATCGAGAGGGTGTTTGAAATATTGCCGCCCGATCGGATTGATCTGCCGACAGGTGACGAACGCACCGACGCCGAAATCAATGTTCAAGCTTTCATTTTCAACGTGTTCGGTTGTGCTGACAACCTTGCGTGGATATGGGTGCTAGAAAAAGGCCTAACGAGAGAGAACGGCTCGCCAATTCCCAACCGTTCCGTCGGGCTCGGCGGAAAGAGCGAGATTGTTCGTCGCTCCTTCTCACCAGAGTTTCAGAAATATCTGGAAGGGCTAAACGGTTGGTTTTGCCATCTGGAAAATTTCCGCCATGCACTAGCTCATAGAATCCCACTCTATATCCCCCCTTACATAATCTCGACGGACATGCTGACAACTTACCAAGAGCTGGGAAACCGAATGGTTGAAGCTCTCAAGCGACATGAGTTTCAAGAATATGACCGCTTGTCAGCCGAGCAGGAGGCGCTTGCTGTGTTTATTCCGTACATCACACATTCCTTCGAAGAGAAGGCGGCCATCGTTGTGGTTCATGCCCAAATGCTGGCCGACTTCAACACGATTGAAGCGCTCGGACGAAAAATGATCGAGGAGCTCGATCGTAAGCTCGTTTAGCTGCGTCAGACACCAGCGATGGCTGCTTTCGGCACGAAGCGGACCTTCATTCAACTGACCCGCTACCCCCGTCCCTTACCGGCTATTTGTCAGCTCCCGCAGCCGCAAGAACACGGTCTTCGGGTCCGGATGCCCGGGCAGATCGGAAAACGTCTCTCTGAGACGGCGGATCACGCTCGGACTCCCGAGCCGGAAGAAGGCGTTGATCTCCTTTTCAAGAACGAGCGTGGTGACGAGCGCCCGACCCGGGTCCTGGTCCTCGACCTCGGTCAAAAGCTTGGGCGCATGCATCGTCGGTCTGACGATTCCCGTCAAGGGCTGATGTGGATGGGCATCGATTTGGTTTTCCCAAATATGGAATTTTGAACTTCCATTTTGTGGAATTTTGCTCTACAATCCCGTCGATGCTCGTGATCGGAACCGACGTTGTCGAACACTATTTCGCGGCTCGGGCCGGTCACAAAGGGATCAAGGCCGCGCGAGCGCTGTATGATGCCTGGCTGGCGATCGTCGAGGCCGCCGAATGGAAGACGCCGGAAGACGCGAAGAGGGCGCACCCGAAGGCGAGCATCCTCAAAGGCGGCCGCGTGGTGTTCAACATCAAGGCGAACAACTATCGGCTGATCGCCGCCGTACAGTACCGGGACGGTGTTTTGATGATCCGTTTTTTCGGGTCGCACGAGGACTACGACAAGATAGACACGGAGACGGTGTGATGAAGGCGACGTTGATCGTGATCCAAAGCAACGCGGACCATGCCCAGGCCAAGGCGCTGCTTGAAAAACTGACGGGATCGGACGATCCCGGCGACCGCGCGCGGATGGTGGCCCAGGCGCGCTTGATCGAAGCCTACGAGCGCGCCCGGTGGCCGCGCCGGGCGCCGACGCTGCCCGATCTCTTGACCTACCTGATGGATCAGCACGGCCTCTCGCGCGCCGATTTGGTGCCGTTGCTCGGAACGGCGAGCCGGGTCAGCGAGGTGCTGAACGGCAAGCGCGCGTTGAGCATCACGATGGTGCGGAGGCTGCGCGAGCGCTTCCATATCTCGGCGGACTTGCTGATTTCGCCGGGGCCGGCGACACGGGCACGCAAGCGGTTGGCGGCATAGGTCGGAAATCGACCCTTGCCGATCTACTCGATTGGTGAAGATGCGGTCCGGTGCAACGTGAATGTCCCCTCCTGGCACAACGCGGACTTTCATCAAGCTGACCCGCTCCGGCGTCTCGGCGTCTCTTGACGCTCGCGGCGGAGACGGCTACCTGAATGCGCATGTTCGCGATGTCGTCTTTCCGAATTGCCGCCCTGGCCCTTGGGGTCCTCCTTGCGCTTGCAGGCTCGGCGGGCGCGCAGGCCCCGAAGCCCGGCACCGTGTTCCGCGACTGCGCGGATTGCCCGGAGATGGTCGTGATTCCTCCCGGCATCTTCATCATGGGGCTCAACCCCAAGGAGGCACGGGAGGGCCCCGCCCACCGGGTCAACGTCGCGAAGCCGTTCGCGATGGGAAAATTCGAGGTCACCTTCGACGAATGGGAAATGTGCCGGCGGGAGAAAGGATGCACGGCCGATCCCCACGACCATGAATGGGGCAAAGAGCGGCGGCCGGTCGTCAATGTCACTTTCGACGATGCCCTCTTGTTCACCGCCTGGCTCAGCAAGAAGACGGGAAAGGCATACCGCCTTCCCTCCGAGGCCGAGTGGGAGTACGCGGACCGCGGCGGCACGGGCACCGACTATTGGCTCGGCGACGATGTCGGCAAGAACCGCGCCAACTGCAAGGATTGCGGGAGCGAATGGAGCGCCTGGAGCACGGCCCCGGTCGGCTCGTTCCCGCCGAATCCCTTCGGGCTCCACGACACGGTCGCGAATGTCTTCGAGTGGGTCCAGGATTGCTGGAACCCCGATCACAAGGGAGCGCCCCCCGATACGCGGGCGCGGGCGGACGGCAATTGCCAGGAGCGGGTGATCCGCGGCGGCTCGTTCTACTACTTCAAGAAAGTGTCGCGCTCGTCCTACCGGGCGAAAAATCTCGCCGCGGTGAAAAGCTATTGGCTGGGCTTCCGCGTGGCGCGCGATTTGCCGTAAGGGAGCGGCAAACTCGCCTGATGATGTCATCGCCGGGCTCGTCCCGGCGATCCACGTATGAAGCCGTGGATGCCCGGCACAAGGCCGGGCATGACCCGGTAGAGAAAATCTACTTCCGGCCGTCCTTCTTGATGTCGTCCAGCTCCTTCTGGATGCGATCGAGCTTTTCGCGAAGCTTGTCAATCTGCTCTCCGGCGTCGCTGTCGGTGCCGCCCGGCTGCTTGTCGGCCGCATTGCGGTCCTCGTTCGGGTAGAACGGCGTGAACATCTTCATGGCGCTCTCGAAGATCACCATGTTGCGCTTGCCGAGCTCCTCGAACGGGGTGAACGGATTGAGGCCGCCGAAGGCACCCCGCATGTAGTCGCGCATGCTCTCTTGGTTCCGGGCGAACGCGTGCATGGTATATTCGAGATACCGCGGCACCACGGACTGCAAGCTGTCGCCGTAGAAGCTGATGAGGTGGCGGAGGAAGCCGATGGGCAGCAGGTTCTGTCCACCCTTCGACTCTTCCTCGACGATGATGTGGGTGAGCACGGCGCGGGTGATGTCGTCGCCGGTCTTGGCGTCGAAGACGACGAACTCGGTGCCCCCCTTGACCATCTTGGCGAGATGGTCGAGCGTGACGTAGCTGCTGGTCGCCGTGTTGTAGAGCCGCCGATTGGCATATTTCTTGATCGTGACCGGCGGGGTCTTGGGTGCCGATTGTTCGGCCATGCGGCGGTATCCGTCCATGCGCGTACGCGCTCGATTCATAGCGGTAAATCCAGATGACCACAATGTTGCGCTGCAATGAATATGTTCCCCGGCTCCCGAACGCGCGGTATAGTGCCCGCCCCTCATGGCTGACGGGGACATGGGAGAGCCATGGCGGATCCCCCCGACCTGGAAGATCTCGCGCGACGCTATGTCGATCTCTGGCAGTCGCAGCTCGCCGGAGCCGCTTCCGATCCCGCGCTGGCGGAAATGACCGCGCGGCTGATCGAGCTTGCGAACACCGGAGCCGCCGCCGTCGTCGCCGCGATGCTCCGTCAAGCCGCGACCGTCCGACCGGAATCACCGCAAGGGAGCAGTGAGGCTCATGGACGAGACCACGGTGCAACCGCCGGCCCCGCCGAGGCTCGGGCCGCGGCCGCTGCCGCTGCACATGGCGATGGAAACGCTGGTCTGGTGGAACTCGCTCGCATCCTTGCCGCTCTGGAGAGGCGGATCGGTGCCCTGGAGGCCCGAGCTTCGGGACGCGGCGGACGCCCTCGCCCGCGCCGCCGCAAACGTCGATCCTGACGCGTTCGCGCGGGCGGTCGACGCCGAAGCCCGTCGGCGGCTCGTCCGCTTTGCCGACGGCGTTCTCGCTTATCGGCGCCACCCCCGCAAGCCGCGCCCGGAGCCGCCGCCGGCTGTCTGGAGCGACGGTGCCGCACGCCTCCTCGACTACGGTGCGACGGCACCGGAGGGAGAGGCGGGATTGCCGGTTCTGCTGGTCCCCTCGCTCGTCAACCGCGGCTACATCCTCGACCTGACGGAACGGCGGAGCCTCGTCCGCTTTCTCGCCCGCAACGGCATCCGGCCTTTTCTTCTTGAGTGGGGCGCGCCCGGCCCGCGGGAGCGGAGCTTCAGCCTCACGGATTACATCGCCGGGCCTCTGCAAGGCGCATTCGACGCCGTCGCGCGAACGGCCGGAGGCCCCGTCAACGTCGCCGGCTACTGCATGGGGGGCTTGCTCGTGCTCGCCCTCGCCCAGCGCAACCCCGACCGCGTCCGCTCGCTCGCCCTTCTGGCGACACCATGGGATTTCCACGCGGCCGGCGGCGCCGAGATCCGCATGCTCGAGGCGATGAAGCCCGGGCTCGCGGCGATGATCGAAGTCATGGGGGTGCTTCCGGTCGACGCGATTCAAGCCATGTTCGCCGGGCTCGCCCCCTTTTCGACGCCGACCAAGTTCCGCCGCTTGGGCGAGGTCAATCCGGGGCCCGAAAAGGCGGGCGAGTTCGTCGCCCTCGAGGACTGGCTCAACGACGGCGTGCCGCTTGCCGGCCCCGTCGCAACCGAATGCCTGTTCGGCTGGTACGTGGAGAACACGCCCGCGCGCGGGACCTGGATGGTCGAAGGCCGGCCCGTTCTCCCGGAAGACGTCGCGGTGCCGACCCTGGTGGCGGCGCCCGAGCGCGACTATATCGTTCCGCCTGTTTCGGCGGTCGCGCTCGCGGGCCGCATCAAGAACGCGGAGCGATGGATGCTCAAGGCCGGCCACATCGGGATGGTTGCCGGCAGCGGCGCCGAGAGGCTGCTCTATCGGCCGCTCGCCGATTGGCTCCGCCGGCCGGCGCCGTAGGCCGTCCGAAGCCATGTACCTCGGGCCGGATTTGCGTTACCGTTGCTTGGACGGCTTTAAGCACACATATGCCCAGGACGGCTCAAGAGCCGCCTCGCTCTAACGCCACGGCGGCTGTGCCGCCGCGTAAAAACGAAGGAGGGATTCCTCATGGCCGAAATCGTCATTGCCTCTGCCGCGCGCACGCCCATCGGGGCGTTCAGCGGCGCCTTGAGCTCGCTTCCGGCCCACAGCCTCGGCCAGATCGCCATCCAGGCGGCGCTGCAGCGGGCGGGCGTCGATCCGGCCGACGTGAGCGAGGTCGTCCTGGGCCAGATCCTGACGGCCGGCACGGGCCAGAACCCGGCACGGCAAGCCGCGGTCGCCGCCGGCATCCCGGTCGAGCGGACCGCCTACGGTATCAATCAGCTCTGCGGCTCAGGGCTCCGCACGGTCGCGCTCGGCGCCCAGGCGATCCAGGTCGGCGACAGCCGCGTCGTGGTCGCCGGCGGCCAGGAGAGCATGAGCCAGGCCCCGCACTGCGTGTACTTGAGGAACGGCGTCAAGATGGGCGCGGCCGAGCTCGTCGACACGATGATCAAGGACGGCCTGTGGGACGCCTTCAACGGCTATCACATGGGCAACACGGCCGAGAACGTGGCCCAGAAATGGCAGATCACGCGCGAGGAGCAGGACGCCTTTGCCGCCCTCTCCCAGCAGAAGGCGGAAGCGGCCCAAAAGGCCGGCCGGTTCAAGGACGAGATCGTCCCCGTCACCATCAAGGGCCGCAAGGGCGATACCGTCGTCGAGGCGGACGAGTACCCGAAGCATGGGACCACCGTCGACTCGCTGACCAAGCTGCGCCCGGCGTTCAACAAGGACGGCACCGTCACCGCGGGCAACGCATCCGGCATCAACGACGGAGCCGCCGCGGTCGTCGTCATGAGCGCGGCCGACGCGAAGAAGCGGAAGATCGAGCCGCTCGCCCGCATCGTCTCCTGGGCGACCGTCGGGGTCGACCCGGCGGTCATGGGCTCGGGCCCCATCCCGGCGAGCCGGCTCGCGCTGCAGAAGGCGGGCTGGACGATCAACGATCTCGATCTCATCGAGGCGAACGAAGCGTTCGCAGCGCAGGCCTGCGCGGTGAACAAGGACCTCGGCTGGGACACGAGCAAGGTCAACGTGAACGGCGGCGCGATCGCGCTCGGCCACCCGATCGGCGCGTCGGGCGCGCGGGTGCTCGTCACGCTGCTCTATGAGATGAAGCGGCGGAACGCGAAGAAGGGTCTTGCGACGCTCTGCATCGGGGGCGGCATGGGCATCGCCATGTGCGTCGCCCGCGAATAGGGCACGGTCGTCCGGCCCGGGACGCCGGGAGGCGCCGGGGCCTTCAAAACAAGGGGGGCGGGGATGGCTCGAGTGGCACTGGTCACGGGCGGCACGCGCGGGATCGGCCGCGCATGCTCGGAGGCTTTGAAAAAAGCCGGCTACAAGGTCGCCGCAAGTTACGCGGGCAACGACGCGGCGGCGGAAAGCTTCAAGCGCGAGACGGGGATTCCCGTCTACAAGTTCGACGTCGGCGACTTCAACGCCTGCAAGGAGGCGGTCGCCGGGATCGAGAAGGAGCAGGGCCCGATCGAGGTGCTCGTCAACAACGCGGGCATCACGCGCGACGCCACGCTCCACAAGATGACCGTCGAACAGTGGTCGGCCGTGATCCGCACCAACCTCGACGGCATCTTCAACATGACGCGGCTCGTGATCGAGGGCATGCGCAGCCGCAACTTTGGGCGCGTCATCTCCATCAGCTCGATCAACGGCCAGAAGGGGCAGTTCGGCCAGGCCAACTACTCGGCCGCCAAAGCCGGCATTCTCGGCTTCACGCGCGCCGTCGCCCAGGAGAACGCCGCGAAGGGCATCACCGTGAACGCCATCGCCCCCGGCTACATCGGGACGGAAATGGTGCGCGCCGTGCCCGAAGACGTGCTGAAGACGAAGATCATCCCGCAGATCCCGGTCGGCCGCCTGGGCGAGCCGGAAGAGATCGGGCGGTGCGTCGTCTTTCTCGCCGCCGACGACGCGGGCTTCATCACCGGCTCCACCCTCACGGTCAACGGCGGCCAGTACATCACGGCATAGCGCCGGGCGCGGCCGGCCCTCGATGAAGCTCTCCGACTTCAAGGTCCTGACCTTCGACTGCTACGGGACTCTCATCGACTGGGAGACTGGCCTGCTTGCCGCGCTCGAGGGCTGGCGGCGGCGGACCGCGGTCGCGGCCGGCGGCGACGATCTCCTCGCCGCCTTCGCCGAAGCCGAGAGCAAGGTGCAATCCGAGAGCCCGGCGATGCGCTACCCGGACGTGCTGGCCGAAGTGCTCCGGCGGCTGGGCAAGCGCTTCGGCAAGCCGGCGACGGAAGAGGAAGCCCGCGCGTTCGGCGCCTCCATCGGCGACTGGCCGGCGTTCCCGGATACCGCCGACGCCCTCCGGCACCTGAAGCGCCATTACAAGCTGGTCATCCTCTCAAACGTCGACCGCGCGTCCTTCGCCCGCAGCAACCCGAAGCTCGGCGTCGCGTTCGATGCCGTCTACACGGCCGAGGACATCGGCTCCTACAAGCCCGACCGCCGCAATTTCGAGTATCTGATCCAGAACATCCGCTTGGCCTTCGGCCTCGACAAGGCGCGCATCCTGCACGTGGCCCAAAGCCTGTTTCATGACCACGTGCCGGCGAAGGAGCTCGGGCTCGCGACGTGTTGGATCGATCGCCGCGGCGGCCGCAAGGGCTCGGGCGCCACGGCCCCGGTCGACGGCGGCGTCGCCACCGATTTTCGCTTTCAGAGCTTGGGCATGCTGGCCGACGTTCACCGCGCCTTCATCGGCCGCCCGCGGTAGGGCCCCTCACCCTCCCGCTATCGCGGGTCCCTCCCTCTCCCCGCCGGGCGGGGAGAGGGTTGGGGTGAGGGGTGATCGGCCTACGGCTTCGTCCGCGCGAAGGACGGGCGCTTCGCGATCTTCCCGTACCAGGCCGCGAGCTTCGGCCGCCCCTTTCGCCATTCATCGGCTGCGAACCGGAGGTCGAGATAGCCGAGCGCGCAGGCGACCGCCACTTGGCCGATGGTGAGGCCGCCGGAAAGCTCCTTCGCATCTTTCTCCAGCAGGTCGAGCGCGCGCGCGACTTTTCCCTTGTGCAGGGTGTCGACGTCCTGCGAGCGCAGGCTCTCCGGCCGCAGGGACTCGGTCCGGCGCAGCAGCGCGGCATCCATCACGCCGTCCGCGATCGCCTGTTGGTGAAGCGCCGTCCACCGCCGCCATCCCTTGGCCGGGAAGAGCTTCTTTTTCCGGTTGATGCTGTCCAAATATTCGCAGATGACCGGCGAGTCGATCAGCGTCTTTCCGTTGTCGAGGGCGAGCGCCGGGATCTTGCCCAAGGGATTGTCCCGCCACAGGTTGCGCTCGGGATCCTTGGTGTAGTCGGAGCGGATCTCGATCTTCTTGTCGAGCCCGGCCTCGATGGCGGTGACCATGACCTTCCGCCCGTACGGAGACGTGGGGGTGTACCACAGGCGCATCGTTCGAGCCCTCCCGGTTGCGGCGCCTCGCGGGCGCACGTCTTGAAAGCGGCCGGGAGACTACCACCGTCGCCCGGAATCCGCCATGTGGTAAGCTCGCGCCCATGTGGACGGATGTCGTCGATCTCCGCGACTTCTACGCCTCGATCCTCGGCCGGGTTGCGCGCAACATGATCCGCGCCCGCATCCGGAGCGTGTGGCCGGACGTGAAGGGCATGAGCGTGCTGGGGCTCGGATACGCGACGCCCTATCTCGGCCTGTTCCGGGGCGAGGCCGAGCGCGTGCTGGCCGCGATGCCGGCCGAGCAGGGCGTGCTCCCGTGGCCGGCCGACGGCGACGGGCTCGCGGCCCTGACCCGCGAGCTGGAGCTTCCGTTCCCGGACCTCAGCATCGACCGCGTGCTGCTCGTGCATGCGATCGAGAGCGCCGAGCAGGTGCGCCCGCTGATGCGGGAAATCTGGCGGGTGCTCTCGGGCAGCGGGCGGCTGCTGGCCGTCGTGCCGAACCGCCGCGGCGTCTGGGCCCGCTTCGAGCGCACGCCGTTCGGCCACGGCCAGCCGTACTCGTCCGGGCAGCTCTCGCACATGCTCAGGGAAAGCATGTTCACGCCGATGCAGTCCTACAAGGCGCTCTACGTGCCGCCGGTCCGCTCGCGCATGGTGCTGTCGTCCGCCGCTGCCTGGGAGAAGGTCGGCGAGCGGCTGTTCGGCACCTTCGCCGGCGTGGTCATCATCGAGGCGGCGAAGCAGATTTACGCGGCCGACCCGGTCGCCGTCCGCGACCAGCGCCGATCGTACCTCAAGACGACGGCGGCCAATCCCGGCAGCCGCCGCAGCGGCTTCGGCTGACGCACGATTGACCGGCCCCCACTGGGTGGTCCAAGCTGAATGTTAGTGCATTGTTTCCTCCGTCGCCATTGCCGGCTGTAGGTGGAGCGTAGCGGAGCCGGAAGGCGGCAATGGCGGTATCGCGGTTTCCGGGGCCGGCGGTCGGTAGCCGAGGC
>SHVQ01000035.1 GCA_009694195.1 Rhodospirillales bacterium | reverse complement strand
ACCGACCGCCGGCCCCGGAAACCGCGATACCGCCATTGCCGCCTTCCGGCTCCGCTACGCTCCACCTACAGCCGGCAATGGCGACGGAGGAAACAATGCACTAACATTCAGCTTGGACCACCCAGTGGGGGCCGGTCACGATGTCGAGCGTGTACTTGGGCGTCTTGTGATTGGTCGTGTAGCACATGACGCAGGAGAGATTGCACCGGTTGATCAGCTCCATCTGGAGCGTGATCGGAAACTCGGGCAAGAACCCGTTCTTGTCGTAGTTGAGGCTTTTGTGGAAGTCCTGCCGGTATTCGACGAACCGGGGCCCATGAACCTCGGCCATATGATTCTCGAAGTCCGAGAACCGCATCGTTGCGATGTGGCTCAGGTTCGAGCGTTCGCCCTCGGAGGATTGGGTCATGGTGCTAGCCCTTCTGCTATGCGATGCGTCCACGTTCTGGGACGCGGAGCCGCAAGAGCGACTCCAATCATCAGGGACTATAAGCTCATAAATGGTTAATTGCCAAGCGGGCCGTTTCGTGAACGAACCCGTGTGACGGCCGTCACACCCGCGCCCCGGCTAGGGTTAGAGCTGCTGCTTCTCGGCGCCCGGAAGGGGCAGCTTCTCCTCGATATTATGCTGCAGCCCGCGCACGATCTGGGCCTCGTGGGCGATCAGCTTCTGGACCTTCTTCAGCGCCTTGTAGATGCGGCCCTGGTTGACCTCGGCCTCGATCTCGTCCGCGATGGCGCTGGCGCTCGGGCACGCCTCGACGTACTCGGTGAGGAACTTGCGGAATACCTTCACGTAGTCGTCCCGTTTCTGGGGGAAAATGTAGGAGCACTGGAGCGAGAAGTAGACGCGCGATGCGGGCGTCGTCGAATCGGCGACGGAGAGGATTTCCTTTTCGCGCAGGATGGCGGATTCGTTGTGGACGAGAAGCTTGGTGTTGGGGCCGACGTTCTCGACGACGGCGCCGTTGATCACCATCTTGTCCCCTGACTTGAAATCGATCTTAAGGGGCATGGGCGGCAGGGTCCTCGCCAGTGGGCGTCCGGCATCATACCGGATAACGCCGGGCGGCCAAAGCGCGAAGCCTTGTGCCGCCGCAACACCAACGGCCGCGCGGGCGCCCGGTTCCCTTCGGGGCGAGCGCCGGGAAGGCGGGGCCGGTTGGGCGAAATTCAATCCACGTTGATTCGGAGGAGGCGGAAGAGATCCGTCCGGTGGTCGTTGAGGCCGGGCTCGGCGGTCGGACAGCAGACGACTCCCTTCGCCTTCAGCCGCGCGATCACCAGGTCGGAATAACAGTGGGCGAGGCCTTCCGGATACGAATAGTGGCGAGGCGCGAGGCCGGCCTTCTCGTCGAGCAGGCGGCAGCTCTCGTCGATCTCGCGGTCGAGCGCCTCGGGCGCGAGAAACGAGAGGATGGCGTGGGAATGGGAGTGGCCGCCGACGGTGAACAACGGGTCGGCGGCAAGTTGCTTCACCTGGCGCCAATCGAGCTTGCGGTCGAGAGGATCGTCGGAGCTCCAGGTTTCCGGGAACCCGAGCTGCCGCTGGATATCCGTTGCAAGAACATTCGGATCGATCGAGCGGTCCTGCTTCGCGTGCCCGCGGATCTCATCGAGAACGGCGCGCGCCTCGGCGGCCGTCTTGAACGCGCGCGTGCCCCACGGGAGGCGAAGGGTGGCGGCGGAGACCTGCTCGATCGCCCACTCGATCCGGTCCGTCCACGACATCCGGTTGCGCTCGATGAAATCCGTGGTCATGTAGAACGTCGCGGGGATGCCGAAATCGTCTAGCACCGGCGCGGCGACCGTGAGGTTGTTCTCGAAGCCGTCGTCGAACGTGATCGCGAAGGCGCGGGGTGGGAGTGGAGTCCCGGTCTGGTGGTGCTGGATCACCAGTTCCAAGGAGACCGGAACGCCGCGCGCCTGAAGGCTACGAAGCACGCGGGCAAACGCATTCTTCTCCAGATGCTTTCGCGTGTAGTTGCGCACCTGATAGGGCGAGCGCTCGACGACTCCGTGGAAGAGGAAGATGCAAAGGCCGTCGTCGGCCAATTTGGCGGCATAGGTCATGGCAGCGCACTCGTGTGGGCGGCGAATTTTTCGACGCAGTCTTGTTTCAGGTTGGCCGGCATGAAGGAGAAATAGGCTCCTTTTTTCCGCTGCGGCCGAGATGAAAAGCCGCCGGATGTTTCGAACGCCGACAGCGCACGTTCCACGAGCCTGACGCAGGTCTCCGCATTGTAGCGGCGAAGCTCGTGCAGCCCCATGCCTCGTGTCAACGGGATGTTCTCGACGCCGACGATCTCTCCTGCGTCGAGGCCGGCGGTGACGCGGTGGAGGCAAACGCACAAGGCGCCGAAATCTCGCGCGCGAATCGCCCAGAGATGGGTGTCGAGACCGCGGTAGCGCTCGGGGTGGCCGCCGTGCAGGTTGAGCATTCCATCCGGGCAGACGTCGATCACCGGCTGGCCGAGCTTTCCCGTGCCGTAGACCACGACCGCGTCCGGCTTCGCGTCGGCGAGCGCCGCGCGTGCGGGCGCGTCGTTCATGGACTCGTACGCGACCGTCGCCGCCATCTCGGAGACGCTCGCGGTACGGCCCTGGAACCACGCGTCCCGTTCGTAGGACTCGCGCTCGGCCTCGACGGGGTGGGCGGTCGGGAATGGCGGTTGCAATCGCCGCGTCTCCAACAGCACGCCGACGATCGGCCGACGCGACGCGATCTCGCGCACGAAGTACGCATGGTGCAGCGTGTCGGTCGTTAAAATGACGAGGCGCACGTGCAGAGCCCGGTTAGCGTTTGCCGACCTCGCCGGCGACGGCCGCGCGGACGTGCGCGATGACGCCGTCCCAATCGCGGGGCGTCGATTGGCGGAACAGCCGCATCGTCGGATACCAAGGCGAATCGTCGCGGCCGACGAGCCAGCGCCAATCCGGCGCGTACGGCACCAGGGTCCAGACGGGCCGGCCGAGCGCGCCCGCGAGATGCGCGACGGCCGTGTCGACGCTGATCACCAAGTCGAGATTCGCGATGGCCGCGGCGGTCTCGGCAAAGTCGGTGAGGTCGCGTTCGAGATCGCGAACACCGGCCAAGGCTTCGCCCGCGGGGCCGCCCTTTTGCAGGCTGACGAAGGAAGCGCCCGGAACGCCAAGCAGCTTCTGGAAGACCGCAGGCGAGCACGAGCGCGCATGGTCGTTCACGTGCTTCGGGTTTCCGCGCCACACGAGGCCGACCTTAAGGCCATCGAGATCGCGGAAGCGTTCGGCCCACGCGGCGGCCTTCTCCGGTTCCGCCTGCAAGTACGGGATCGCGGCCGGAATCGTCTGCAAGGTCGTTCCGCAAAGCCGGGGGACGGAGAGCAGCATCGCGTAGCTGTCGAAGCTCGATACCGTCCCGCCGATCGGCACGATCTCGGAGACGCCGGGCGCGGTCTTCAGCAAGCGCGCAAGCTCCTGCTGGCAACCGAAGATCACGCGCGCGCCGCGCTCGGCCAGAAGCGGCGCATAACGCACGAATTGGATGGTGTCGCCGACGCCCTGTTCGGAGCAGACGAAGATGCTCTTGCCCTGAAGGGGCTCGCCGTTCCACGCGGGCGTCGGAAAGTCGGGCTTGATCGCGATGAAATCCGGGCGCTTCCAGCGCCATTCGTACTCCGGCCAGCCGCGCTCCAAATCGCCCTGCAGGAGCCAGCAGATCGCCCGGTTCCAGTGCGCTTCGCCGTGCTCAGCGTCGATGGCGAGAGCCTGTTCGTAGGTCTCGACGGCCTGCGGAATATCGCCCTGCTCGCGATAGGCGAGACCGAGGTTGTTGAGCGCCGGAACCGACCCCGGCTTCATCTTGAGAGCCTTCCGAATGCTTGCAAGCGCATCCTCGATGCGTCCCGCCCGCAGGTAGACGACGCCGAGGTTGTCATGAGCGTCCGCGTAGTTGGGGTCGAGGGAGATCGCCTTCTTGAGCGTCGCTTCGGCCTCGTCGAGCCTTCCTGTGTTCTTCAGCGCGTTCGCCATGTTGTTATAGACGGGGGCGAACGCGGGCGTCATCTCGGCGAGCTCGCGGAACGCCGCGATGGCTTCGTCGAACCGGCCTTGAGCGCTCAAGGTGTTGCCGAGATTGAGCCACGCAATCGTGTACTCGGGCATGATTTCGGTTGCCTTCCGGAAGCGCGCCTCGGCCTCGGCCATTTTGCCTTGGAACATGAGGGAACAGCCGAGGTTGTAGTGGCCGTCGCGTTGCCGGGCGCGATGTCGAGCGCCTTGGTGAAGCAGGCGATCGACTTCTCCATTTGCCCGAGGGCTTGGTGGGCGGCGCCTAGGTTATTGTACATATCGGCGATGTTCGGCCTCGCCGTCACGGCCTTTCCGATCAGCTCGACGGCCATGGCGGGGTTTCCCACCTGCAAGGCGATCACGCCCAGCAGGTTGAGGGCGTCCGGCTGGTTGGGGTCGACTTCCAACACTTTTCGGTAGACCGCTTCGGCTTCCTGCAGCCGGCCGGCCTCATGGTGGGCTGCGCCGGCCTGGACGATCTCTGTGATCGCGTCTTTGAGCTTATCGAGCGCCTGCGATCTGGGGCCCGTTTGCGTGCCTTCGACCATTTCGTTCTCCGCAATCCTGTACGACGCACGACCGTCGCGACGCCGTCGTCGACCGTCGCGACGTGGTCGCCCGGCAATCTAGGCGCGTGGCCCCATCGCGGCAATTCGGAAATCCCGTTGCGGCGCGCAGGGCGACCGCGAATTAAGGTCACCGGAGACACCCAATCCATCGATGAGCCTTGACCCTCTTCGGATCGGGGTGTTACTGTTAGTGTAATCGAGAATTATCCCATAAGGCACTGAAAAGAGTGTATTTTTCGCAGTATTCTTGCCGGCGTCGAGGGGATTCCATGCAGCAGGCAACCGAGGCCAACCACCTGAGTGTGGCGGAGGAACAAGCATTTCAATTGTCCCAGGCCGCCATCAAGCTTGACCAAGCACGTGCCAACCGTCGCAAGAATCCGGCCGCGTTCGTCGAGGCGCTCGACCACAATCTGAGCGTCTTGACGGCCATCCAGACGCTCAGATTGTGGTCGAGCGCCTCGACGAACGCGGCCACCCTCGGCTCCAACGTGGCTCTGCTCTCGACCCGGCTCGAGTTCACCAAGGAATACGTGAACACCCTCGAGACCGGCGCCTCCAAGCTCACGCTCGCCGACATCAACGAGGAAGGCGCGAACTTGCTGGCCTTGCAGACACGCCAGCAGTTGGGCATCTCGGCCCTGTCGTTCGCAGGCCAGGCAGAGCAGGCAATTCTCCAGCTCTTCCGCTAGACCCAAGGTCCGCGCGGGGCGCGCCATTTCCGTCCAGGCCGTGTAAAATCCGGGAAGACCATGCAGGGCGGAGCCATGAAGCTGTTCGGCAAGGACCTGGACACCGAGGTCGCCATCGTCGCCGAGATCGGCGTGAACCACGAGGGCGACGTGGAAGCGGCATCGCGGCTGATCCGTCTCGCCCGCGAGGCCGGCGCCGACGCCGTCAAGCTGCAGACCTATACGCCCGAGCGCTACGCGTCGGCATCCGACGCGGCGCGGCTCAAACGGGTCGGCTCATTTGCACTCAGCGAGGCGGATCTTCGGCGGCTTGCCCGCGACGCGGATGCGCTGGGAATCCCGTTGTTCTCGACGCCGCTCACCGAAGACGTTGTCCCTCTGCTCGCGAGCCTGTTCCCGGCCATCAAGATCGCGAGCGGAGATCTCGATTTCGAGCCGGTGATCCGCGCCGCGGCCGCCACGGGGAAGCCGATCCTGATGTCGACCGGGCTCGGCACGACGCCTGAGATCGAGACCGCGATCGGCTGGGTGCGCGCGGGATCCGGTGTCCAGGAGTTGCGCGACCGCCTGATCCTCATGCATTGCGTCGTCGCCTACCCGACGCCGATCGAGCAGGCGAACGTGTTGAGCATCCCCTATCTTGCCGGACGCACCGGCCTCCGGGTCGGTTACTCCAATCACGTGACCGGGCCCGAGGCGTGTTATGCCGCGGTGGCTTTGGGCGCGCCTGTCATCGAGGTCGGTCACGTCGCGGTTGACCGTGCTGTTGGAGATGATGTCGTCGTTGAGCTCGCCGATCCGGCTGATGAGCCGGTTGATCTCGGTCACGTTCTCGCCGATCCGCTTGTCGGCCTGCAGGCGAAGCTCCTGGATCGTCTTCGACATGCTCTGGAACTTGGCGGCAATGTTCTGTCCCCAGCGGACGACGTCGCTCTGTTCCAGCGTCTTGTCGGGGGAGACCGCGAGCGTTTCGATCGCCTCGCTGAACGAGGCGATGATGTGGCTGAGGGACGTGTTGTCGTTGGGCGAGCCGAACACCTCCTGCATCCGCTCATAGGAGCTCGTCTGAGCCTCGATCGCCGAAAGCGCACTCGTCTCCAGCCGCAGGCTTTTCAAGAGAGCCTCGTCGACCTTGCGGGTGACATCGGAAACCGTAACGCCCGCGCCCTGACCGGCGACGACGCGTTGCTCCAGGTTGACGATCTTCCGCGAATATCCGGGCGAGTTCACGTTGGCGATGTTGTTCGCCACCGTGTCGAGCGCGCCCTGGTTCGCGAGAAGGCCGCTTTGGGCCGCTCGGAGCGCTAATGTGAGGTCGCCGGCCATAGCCGATGCTCCCGATCGTCGACGTTACAGCGTGCGGTCGAGCGAAAACGCCATGTTCCGTTTGGCGGCGGCGCCGTAGCCGTCGCTTCCGACCGCGCCCTTCTTGGAGTAGGTGCCGGCCGTCGGCATGCTGCGCTTGACGGCCATCGCGATCATGTCGACCACGCGCTTGTTGGCGGCGATCGCCACTTTCAAGAGCTTCGCGTTTTCGTCCATCATCTCGCGCACCTGGTCGGCGGCCTCGCGGAGCTGCTCGCGCAGGCCCGGGTCGATCTCCGAGAAATTGACCTCGTCGTCGATGAGGCCCTGCAACCGGGTCTCGTACACGCGTCCGAGCGTGGACTTCTCCTCGAGCAGCGTCTTCAGCGCGTCCGAGCGGCGGTCCCGCAGCGCCTTGTTTTCGCGCCGCAGAAGCTCCGAGAGGCGGCCGGTGATGACGATCAGATCCTTGATTCGATTGATGGGATCCATTTACTTGCCCTCCTGTAAACGAAGCATTTCCTTCAAGACGGAATTGGCGAGACCGACGCCGCCCGCTTTGGCGAACGCCTTGCCGAGCTCTTCGACCTGCATCGAGCGCCACATGCGCTCGGCATTTCCGCCGCCGAACGGCTCCGCGGCCTCGGTGCTTTGGAACATCGGCTGCAGCATCTGGCCGAGGAAAAAGGCCTCGAAGTCCTCGGCGGTCTTGCGCATCTTGGCGTAGTTGGCCGAAGGCGCGACCTTCGGGGCCGATCGCGCGCCGGCGAATGCCTGTTCGGTTTGAAGCGCGACGGCGCCGCTCATCACAGCACCTCGATGTCGGCTTGCAGCGCGCCCGCGCCCTTGATCGCCTGCAGGATGGAGATCAGGTCGCGGGGGCCGATGCCGAGTGCATTCAGGCCGTTCACCAGCTCTTGCAGCGTCACGCCGGTCTGCACGACGGTCAGCTTGTTGTCGGCGCCTTCGTCGACGTCGATCTGCGTCCGTTGCACGGTGGTCGTCGCGCCGACGGTGGCGAACGGGCTCGGCTGCGAGACTTGCGCGGTCTCGGTGATGCGGATCGTGAGGTTGCCCTGGGCAATCGCAACGGTGCTGATGCGCACGTTCTCGCCCATCACGATGGTGCCGGAGTGCTCGTCGATGATCACGCGCGCGAGCTGGTCGGGCTCGACCCGGAGCTGCTCGATGTCCGTGATCATGTTGACGACGCTGTCGTAGTTCTCAGGGACCAGGACGTGGACGGTGCCGGGGTCGCTGACGGCCGCGGCGGAGGTTCCGAGGAACGCGTTGATGGCCTGGGCGACTCGCCGGGCGGTGGTGAAATCGGGGTTGCGCAGCGCGAGCTTGACCTTCGTCATGTTCGCCATCTGGAACCCGATCTCGCGCTCGACGATGGCGCCGTTGACGATGCGGCCGCTGGACGGCACGCCCTTGGTCACGGTCTGCGCCTGGCCGGTGGCGGAGAAGCCGCCGACCGCCACCTGTCCTTGGCCGACCGCATAGACTTCGCCGTCGGCACCGAGGAGCGGCGTGACCAGGAGAGTTCCGCCGAGCAGGCTCTTCGAATCGCCGAGCGCGCTCGCCGTGATGTCGATCCGCTTGCCTTGGCGGGCGAACGGCGGAAACACGGCCGTGACCATCACGGCGGCCACGTTCTTCGAGCTCAAGCCCGCGTCGGTCGGCTTGACGCCGAGCCGGTTCAGCATGGATTGCAGGCTTTGCTTGGTGAAATGGCCGTTGGCGAGGGTGTCGCCGGTGTTGTTCAGCCCGACCACGAGGCCGTAGCCGACCAGCAAGTTGTCGCGGACGCCCTCGATCTCGACGATGTCCTTGATGCGGGACGAGGCGCCGGCCGGCGTCCAGGCGCCGAGCGTGAGGGCGGCGGCGACCAGGGCGGAGATGACCGTGCGCGCGACGTTGTTGAAGGAGCACCAGGTGATCATTGTCCAATTCCGTTCCAAACCCTTGATTCCCACTCTCGTTCTAGCGAATTCCATGCCACGGAGTCGCGCTCTTAAGTTATTGAATATGCACAAGATATTATTTCTGGCATGCTGCGATCCCTGCCCCGGAGGGGCAAAATTTGCCGAGTTTCGACCTCCATGACCGAATTCACGTCCTTTGCCGACCGTCCTCTGGGGCCGCGATCACCGCTTGAGATCGCGGGCGACCACCGTCATCTCGTCCACCGTCCGGAACACCGTGGCGGCGGAGTTGTATGCCTGCTGCGTCAAGATCATGCGGGTGAATTCTTCCCCGATATCGACGTTCGAGAGCTCGTGCGAGTTCGGCAGGAAGTTCGCCGCGTCGGAGACGTCGGCGGCCACATAGCGATAGGTCCCCGAAGTCTCGGATTCGGCGAACACCATCCCGTTTCTCATCTCGAGGCCGTTCGGGTTCGAGAACAACGCGAGGGGTACCTTGTAGATGGGGAGCGACTCGCCGCTCTCGAAGCGGCCGATCACGTGACCCGACTGGTCGAAGGTGACATCGACGAGACTCGATCGCTGGAAGCCGTCGATGTTGTAGGCGATGGGCTGCAAGCCGGCCGCGAACTGGGTGAGGCCGGCGATGTCGAGGGTGAAGCTCGCGGTGCCGGCGGCATTGCCGCCGAACGCGGCGAAGGTCAGCGCCAGATTCAGCGGAGTCGGTGGCGTCACGTTGTTCGGCTGTCCCGGCGCCGGGGTGCCGGCGAGACCGAAGGCGGTAAACGGGATCGCGGTGGTGGCTCCGTTGAGGAAGGCCGTCACGTTGGCGGTCGTGTTGGCGACCGCGGCCGTGTTGTTGTTCGCCGCGGTGACGTTGGCGGTGATCGTGGCAGCCACCGAGGTGTTGTCGGCCGTCACGCCGTTGTTGGTGGCGGCGGTGGTCGTCGTGAGCGCCACGCCCGCCGTGTCGGACGTGATGTTGATCTGGCCGGCGCCGCCGTCGGCCGCGGTGACGAGCGGCCCGAGCGTGGCATTGGCGTTGATCGCGGCGCGCAGGTTGCTGCGCACCACGTTGATGTTGGCTTCCCCGCCGGTCACCGTGTAGCTGACCGTGGTGCCGTTGATGGTGACGCTGTAAACGTCCCCCGCCTCGACGGTGCCGGCGATGGTGACGCGGTCGACCTGGGCGACGCTGACGCCGTTGTTGACCGCCGCGGCAAGCGTCGTGAACGGCGAGCCGGCGGTGTCGGCCGTGAGCACGATCGCGCCGGGCGCGGCGCCCGCCGACGCCGTCACCGAGAGCCCCGTATCGGCGTTGATCAGGTTGACGAGGGCGGTGCGGATGGTGGCGAGCGAGCCTTCCGCCCCGGTGACCGTATAAAGATAGGCGTTCCCGTTGATCGTGACCGTGTAGGTGTCCAGGGCCTCCACCGTTCCCGCGATCGTGACCGTATCGATCTGCGCCACCGGGTTCCGCTGGGTGGTGGTCGACATCTGCCAAGTGTTGACGGCGCTCTTGGTGAAGTTCAGGCGCACGTTCTGCTTGCTGCCGTTGGAGTCGTAGACCTTGATGTTGTAGGTCTCCATGCCGGGAGTCGTGGTGCCGGCGTTGAAGTTCGTAACCGCCGTCGCGTGGCTGGCGATGATCGCGTTGTTGGCGGGCAGATTGAGGTCGAGATCCGCCGCGGTCGACGGCCGGCCGACGTTCTGGAACGCGGCCGGATCGACCCGCATCGGCGCGACGGTCCCGGTGTTCGTGAACACGCCGGTGGCGTTGGGCGACCAGCCGAGCAGGTAGTGTCCGTTCTTGTCGATCAGATAGCCCTTGTAGGATGTGCTGGTCGCGCCGGTGGCCGCATCGGTGGTCACCGTCGGATTGTCGGCGCTGATCTCGAACGAGCCGTCGCGCGTGAAGAATATCTGGCTGGAAACCACCAACGTGGGACTGACCGCGAAAAAGCCCTGTCCGTCGATCGCGAGGTCGAGGTCGCGCTCGCTGGTGACGACCAGGCCCTGTGTGTCGATGCGCTGGAGATCCTTCGGCCTCACACCGCCGATGTCGGACTGCTCGAACAGCGTTTTTCCGAGAATAGTGCGGAACTCGGCGTCGGTTTTCTTGTAACCGCCGGTGCTGATGTTGGCGATATTTTGACCGATGACGTTGAGCGAGTGCGCCTGCGACATCATCGCGAGCGTGCTCGAATTGAACAGACTGTAGACGCTCATGGGTGCGCTCCGAGGCCCGCGTGCACGCGGTCCTTCCATGGGTTCGCTGCTCACCAAGCAAGAAGGATGCCACGCAGGGGTGCACGATCCCCGACCGTCACCCCCGCGGAAGCGGGGGTCCAGGTCTTTGAAAAAGCGCTGGATTCCCGCTTTTGCGGGAATGACGGAAAAGAACACCGTCGCTGACGCGGTCAGCGTGAGGGGCTGCGCCGGGCGGCTCTGACGGTCGCCGGAAAGATTTGCCGGGCAGCCTCAGTCGGCGGGAAAGACGAACGCCTGGCGCTCGTCGACCGAGAAGGGGACCTCGGTGCTGGTCGGGGGAAGGTAAATCCCGGGGACGCGCGCCTGGAGCCCGACCTCGCCATCCGCCGCCGCGATCCGCATCCGCAATTGGCTCGACCGGCCGAGCAGGTGCGCTTCCACCACCACCAACGAGGCCGGGCACGGTCGCCAGTCCTGCCCATAGGAAACGCCGGTGGCGGCCGTTGGCCGTAACCCTTCCGGCCGGACGAGGACGTCGGCGGCGGCGCCGTCGGCGAGGCCGGGCGCCGGGAAGCGGCCGAGCGGGGTTTCGACGCTGCCCTGCCGGACGGTTCCCCGCAAGCGGTTCATCGGCCCGAACAGGGTGGCGACGAAGGCGCTCCGGGGCTTCAGGTAGATGTCGGCCGGGGCGCCTACCTGCACGATGCGGCCGGCGTCCATGATCAGCATTTCGTCGGCCATGAACATGGCTTCCTCGGGGTCGTGGGTGACCATGAGCGCCGTCTGTCCGGCGCGCTTGAGGAAGGCGAGCGTTTCGCCCCGCACCTGGGCGCGCAGCGTCACGTCGAGGCCGGAGAACGGCTCATCCAGCAGAAGGATCGCGGGCTCCGGCGCGAGCGCCCGGAGGAGTGCCACGCGCTGCTGCTGTCCGCCGGAGAGCACGTGCGGGTAGGCGCTGTCATAGGCGGCAAGACCCATGTGACCGAGCGCCTCGCGGGCCCAGGCCCGCCGTTCCGCATGTCCGCGCGGCACCCCGAACAGGATGTTCTCGAACACCGTCAGATGGGGAAACAGCGCATAGTCCTGGAACATCATGCCGACGCCGCGTCGTTCCGGGGGGAGATGAAGCCCGCCTCTCGCGTCGGCGACCGCCTCGTTGCCGACGGCAATGGTGCCGGTCTGCAGCGTCTCGAGCCCGGCGATCACGCGGAGCAGCGTGGTCTTTCCGCACCCGGACGGACCCAAGAGGCAAACGAGCCGGTTGGCCGGCACGACGAGCTCCACCGTATGGAGGACCGCGTGGCCATCGAACGCATGGCTGACGCCGGCGAGCCGGAGTTCCTTCATGACAGGTCGAGCGCGCGCGCGGGGGCGGCGATCGGAGGCGGGATGGCGTGACCGGGACGCGATTGGCGGATCGTGGCGCTCAACAGGATCACCGGAAGCATCCCGGCGACGACGATGGCGAGCGCGCCCACGGCGGCCTCTTCGAAATGTTCGCGCGAGGCGAATTGATGCACATAGGTTGCAAGGGTATCGAAATTGAAGGGCCGAAGCAGCATCGTCATCGGAAGCTCCTTCATTCCGTCGACGAAGACAAGGATGGCGGCGCTGAGAACGCTGCCGCGCATCATCGGCAGATGAACCCGCGCCAAGGTCGCTGCCGGCCCGAGGCCGAGCGTGCGCGCGGCGCCGTCCATGCTGGGAGTGATCTTGGTGAGGCTCGCCTCGACGGTGCCGAAGGAGAGGGCGAGAAATCTGGCGATGTATCCGATGGTGATGGCGACGGTGGTGCCGCTCAACAGCAGGCCGGTCGAGATGCCGAATGCGCTTCGGAAGGCGGCATCGATCGCATTGTCGAGGGCGGCGAGCGGGATCATGACGCCGACCGCGAGCACCGCGCCCGGCAGCGCGTAGCCGACGCTCGCGAATCGGGCGACAGCGCGAACGAACGCCGCTTTCGAGAGCCGCACCCCATAGGCGAGGAACAGTCCGACGGCGACGGCGATCGCGGCGCTCGAAGAGGAGAGTGCGAGGCTGTTCGCGAGGTAGCTCAGAAAGGGCCCGTTCAGGCTGTCTTCGTAGTGCCGGGCCGCGTAGGCGAGCAGCAGGCCGGCCGGAACGAGAAAACCGAAGGCGACGGGGAGCGCGCACAGGAGCACCGCGCCCAAGGCTCGAAGGCCGGTCAGGCGATAGCTCGGGAGGGCGGAGTAGCGCGTGCTCGTGGCGTGGAATCGGCGGCCCCGCCGCGCCCACCGCTCAAGACCGATGATCGCGAGAACGAACGCCAGCATCACCGCCGCAAGCTGCGCCGCGCCGGCGGTGCTGCTCATGTTGAGCCACACGTCGAAGATTCCGGCCGTGAAGGTCTTCACCGCGAAATAGTCGACGGTGCCGAAATCGTTGAGCGTTTCCATCAGCGCGAGGCTGACGCCGATCACGATGGCGGGACGGGCGAGGGGAAGCGCCACATGAAAGAAGCTTTGCCAGGCATTCTTGCCGAGCGTGCGGCTGGCTTCGAGCACGCAGACCGATTGTTCAAGGAAGGCGGCGCGCGAAACGACGTAGACGTAGGGGTAAAGGACCAGGGTCATCATCGCGACCGCGCCGCCGAGCGAGCGGATCTCGGGAAACCAGTAGTCGCGGCGGTTGCGCCAGCCGAACATTTCGCGCAGCGCCCCTTGCACGGGTCCCGCATATTCGAGCAGGTCCGTATAGACGTAGGCGATGACGTAGGCCGGGACGGCGAGCGGCAGGAGAAGCGCCCACTCGAACAGCCGGCTGCCCGGAAACCGGCACATGGTGACGACCCAGGCGGCGCCGACGCCGATCACAAGCGTGCCCGCCCCGACGCCGGCCATCAGGAGGAGCGTGGTTTCGATGTAGTGGGGGAGGACCGTGGAGCTGAGATGGCGCCAGATGTCGCCGCTGGGCGCCGTCGCGAGCACGAGGACCGAGAGCACGGGTGCGGCAACGAACGCGGCGACGAGGAGCGTGCCGAGCGTCCAGAGATTGTAGCGGGCCCGGCGCCCGGTTTCGTTGACAACACCCGATCGAATCATGATTCCCGCACGACTCTGAACGCATGAGTCAAAGGCCGCGGACCTTGCGTCCCACGGCGCACAGGCTCAGGCTTTACTCTGGAAGTGCGGGGACTGTCTACGACCCGCCCGGCGCTCCGTCGAAGCCCGTCTCGTCGACCAGGCGCGAGGCCGCCGCGCGGTGCTTGGCGACACCGAGCAGGCCCGGGGCATCGGCCTTGAAGAGCCCCCACGAGGCGACCAGCGGGTGAAGCGCGGCACCCGGCTTGACGGGAAACTCGAAATTCAATTCGGCGTAGAGCTTTTGCGCAAAGTCTTCGCTCAGGAACTCGACGAGCCGGATCGCCTGGGCCTTGTTGCGGGCGCTCTTGGTCAGCGCGGCGCCGCTGATGTTGACGTGCGCCCCTCGGCCCGCCTGGTCCGGAAACACGATGGAGGCGGAGTTCACCCACGACTTCTGTTCCGGCTCCTTCTCGTTGGTGGCCATGTGCCCGACGTAATAGGTGTTGAGCAGGGCGACGTCGCAGACGCCTTCCACGATCGCCTTGGCTTGCGACCGGTCGCTCCCCTGCGGCTTCCGCGCGAGGTTCGCCTTCACGCCGCTCAGCCACTGCTTGGCCGCGGCCTCGCCGTGGCGGTCGATCATCGCCGCGATGAGAGAGACGTTGTAATCGTGCTTGCCGGACCGCGTGCAGATGCGGCCTTTCAGCTTCGGATTTGCGAGATCGGCGTAGGTGGCGATCTCGCCCGGCTTTACCCGATCCTTGCTCACGAGAAAGACGCGCGCGCGGGTGGTGAGCCCGACCCAAAGTCCGTCGGGGTGGCGGTACTGGGCCGGGATGTTCCGGTCGATCGCCGCCGATTTGATCGGCTGCAAGACACCCGCCTCGGCCATGTCTTCGAGGCGTCCGACGTCGACCGTGAGCACGGCGTCGGCCGGGCTGTTGGTGCCTTCCGCCTTCAGCCGCTCGAGCATTCCTTTGTCGACATAGACGGAATTCACCTTGATGGCTGTCTGCCTGGTGAATTCGTCCAGGATCGGCTTGATCAAAGCCGGCTCGCGATAGGAGTAGAGGTTGACCTCTTCGGCCGCAGAGGCGCCAGGCCAAGGGGCGGAGACGAGGGCAAAGGCAAGCACACTCAGAAGAACGGCGATTCGTCGCATGGTCAGGTCGGTCCTTCCCGGAGTCGTGAAAATGAGAACCATTCGCAATAAAATTATATGACCGGAGGATATGCGAATGCAAATCATTCTTATCAATAGCGATGGGCCGCCCCGTCGGGTGCCAGACGGTGGACGAAGGGAAGAGTTTTGTCTATTAATTTCAACAAATTGAAGCGCGTATGCCGGGCCGGGCCCCAGCCACTGCGTGGCAGGCTCTACGCGGTGCGGGGTCGATTCGAACTGGCTTTCCGAGGCTTGTTTGGGCAGAATGCCGCCCGCCTGCGCATGGTGCTCGCACGAAATCAGGGGCCGTATCGCGGAGACGCATCCGCGCCCGCAGGGTGCGGCTAAGGTCGTTCCCAGACACGAGAATTGGCCATGAAGGTTTCGGATATCGGCGGAAACAAGGACATCGCCGCCGCGAAGCGGAAAAAGAAGGTCGATGGTAGCGGCAGCGAGTTCGCCGACGAGCTGCGGCATGCGGCGGAGACTTCAGCCGGCGCACCCGGCCCGTCCGCGGTGGCCGGCGTCGGCGCGATCGTCTCCGTCCAGGAGGTCCCGGACGCCGGGGAAGGGCGGTCGCGGGGGTTGCTGCGGCGCTACGGCACCGACCTGCTGGACCAACTGGAGGGCTTCCGGCATGCGATCCTGGTCGGCGCGGTGCCGAAGGACAAGCTCGCCGCGCTCGCCCAAAGGATGCGGCAGAAGCGAATCGAGAGCACCGACCCGAAGCTCAACGAGATTATCGACGAAATAGAACTTCGGGCGGAGGTAGAGATTGCGAAGCTGACCCGAGATGCCTAAGTTATCGCCCCACGGCTAACCTGTTCTTCACCTCCCGAGCATGGCCAAGAAGAAGAAAAGCGCCCCTCCCGCAAAATCCCGGAGCCGCAGTACGCATCGCGCGAAGCCCTCGCAGCGGGCCCAGAAGGCCCCTAAGAAGGCTCGCCCGGGTGCGATCCGGTTGCCGCCGAACTATCGGCCGAGCGAGGATGAATCGTTCATGAATCCGAAGATGAGCGAGTATTTCCGCCAGAAGCTTCTCAGATGGCGGGACGAGCTCGTCCACGAATCGAACGATACGCTTCAGCATCTGCAGGAGGGTGGAATCGTCGAGCCCGACATCGCCGATCGGGCGACGATCGAGACCAACCGCTCCCTCGAGCTGAAGACGCGGGACCGCGCGCGCAAGCTGATCGCCAAGATCGATGCGGCGATCGAGCGCATCAAGGAAGGCGCCTACGGGTACTGCATGGAGACCCACGAGCCGATCAGCATCTCCAGGCTCGAAGCGCGGCCGATCGCCACCCTCAGCGTCGAGGCGCAAGAACGCCACGAACGCATGGAGAAGACGCACCGCGACGAGTGATCCCCTAGCCCCCCTCGTCATGCCCGCGGAAGCGGGCATCCAGGCTGGATTCCCGCGTTCGCGGGAATGACGGAGGATGAAAAAAAGGCCGATGCGTTTCCGCACCGGCCTTTAAGTTGCCAGGCTCAGGTCAACCCGAACCTAGAACGGGAACAGGATGTCCCAGATTTGCAAGCCCCACCGCGGGACCTGCAGATCGCTCAGCGTGCCGCGGCCGCCGTAGGCCACCCGCATCTCCGCGATCTTCTCGTGCGTGATCGTGTTGTCCGATTCGATGTCGCTCGGCCGGATGACGCCGGTCACCAAGAGCTCGCGCATTTCGTAGGCGACGCGGACCTCCTGGCGCCCCACCACCACGAAGTTCCCGTTGGGCAGGATCTGGATGATGGTGGCGGCGAAGGTGAGCGTCAGCGATTCGCTCCGGGTGATCTTGCCGTCGCCTTCTGTCGCGTGGTCGTCGTTGAAGCTAAAGAGCGAGGCGGCGTTGATCCCCTGGGGGAGCTTCTTCCGGAGTTCGGCCTCCAAGCCGAGGATGGTGGTGACGTTGGTGTCTTCGCTGTCGGCCCGTGTGCGCTCGGTCTTGTTCTGCCAGGTCGCGCTGTCGGCCATGGTGAGCTTGACCGTGAGAATGTCGCCGACCTCTTTTGCCCGATGGTCCTTGAAGAACGCCCGCGCGCCGTTGCGCCAGAGCGAGTTGGGGTTATCCTCCACCATTTGCGGGGCCGGCATCGGCATGGTGACCGGACGGTAATCCGGGCGCGAGACCGGATTGGTGATCTTGCTGAGCTGCGGACCGTCGCCGACCTCGGAGAGGCGCGTGAGCATGCTGCACCCGCCGAGCACGGTGGCCATTGCGGTCGCCGCGGCGAGGCACGAAAGCCGCCGGGCGGCGTTGCTCGTGCGCGGCCGCGAATTTGCGTTTCTGGCGTTCATGGCTCGACTCCTAGTTGCTCAGGACCGTGCCGAGCGGCCGCGCCGTCACGGTATTGATCCCCGTGACCTGGGCTTCGACGACGGCGTTCGTAAAGGTATTGGTGATGCGGACGGTCTCGCCCTCGCTTCCGCTTTCGAGCGCGCGGCCTTGGGAGGTCAGCAGCATTTGCGGACGTTTGAGGACGATGGTCACGAGGCTGCCCTTCTCGACCAGGATCGGGCGGCGGACTTCCGTCGTCCGCACGGGAGCGCCCACGCGGAGGCCCTGCTTGGCGGCCTTGCCGACGAGGTCTTCGGCGGCGACGATGGTGTCGGTCTGCAAGCGGTCGGAAGCAACCTTTACCCACTGGATGTCCTGCTTTCCGATGGTCTCGCCGGCCAACAGGCGGCGGTTGAGGACCGGGACTTCCGCCATCAAAAGCGTGCGGCCGGTGACGCGGACGCGCTGGTTCGACCGCCCGTCGCTCGGCGCCACGAGCACGGCGGCGAAACGATGCGTGCGAACGTCGTACGTGACGTCCTCGACCGTCGGTCCGGCTGCCGCGTCGATCGGAAGATGCAGCCGGAGCATGCGGTTTCCGATCTCGACATCGGAGCGCGAATCCAAGCCTTTTTCGAGGAGGGCGGACTTGATGAGAGTCTCGATCTCCTCCGCCGTGACGACCGTGCTTTCCCGTTCGACCACCGCCTGCTCGGTCGGATTGAGCGGGCGCCACGGGAGCCCGTGCGCATTGGCCAGCCGGTAAAGGGTGCGGGCATCGAAGACCTGCTTTTTCCCGGGCGCCGGCGAATGCGCGATGGCGATCTCGGCCTTGTCGCCCGCGTTGATGAACAGGTCGCCGAGCCGGATCACCGGATCGTTCACGGTGACCGTCGAGCGCAGGATCGCGCCTCCGGTCGCCGGGGCCGCTTGCGGCTTCTGCGGGGCCGCTTCCGCCGGCGTGCTGACGACCAGTCCGGCGAGGACGAGCGTCACCAGGATGTCACGTGTTCTCACGGCTTATCTCCTCAACGGATCGACGTCAGCGTGCCCATCATTTCATCCGAGGTCTGGATGACCTTCGAATTCATTTCGTAGGCGCGTTGGGCCGAAATGAGGTTTGAGATCTCCTCGACCGCGTTCACGTTCGAGGTCTCGAGGAATCCTTGCAGGATCGAACCGAATCCTGTGCTCGCGGGCGCGGCGACCGTAGGCGTGCCCGACGCCGGCGTTTCCAGGTAGAGGTTGTTGCCCTCGGCTTGCAGGCCGGCTTCGTTGAGGAAGGTCGCGATCTGCAGCTGCCCCACGTTTTGCAGGCTGACCTGGCCCTCGATCTTCACCAGGACCTGGCCGCTGCCGTTGATGGTGACGTCGATCGCGTTGTTGGGAATGGTGACGGCCGGCAGCACGCGGAACCCGTCGTGGGTGACCATGACGCCGTTATTGTTGAGCTGGAAGGTGCCGTCGCGCGTGAAGGCGGTCTCGCCGCCGGGCAGTTCGACGCGGAAGTAGCCGCGGCCCTGGATCGCGAGATCGAACGTGTTGTCCGTCGCGGACAGGTTGCCCTGCTCGTGGATGCGGTAAACGGCCGCAAGCCGGACGCCCAAGCCGAGCTAAACGCCCGAGGGCACGACCGTGCTGCCGGAATCCGATGAGGTCGAACCCACCCGCCGGAGGTTCTGATAGAGGAGGTCGTTGAACTCCGTCCGCCGGCGCATATAGGCGGTGGTGTTCATGTTGGCGAGGTTGTTCGACACGACTTCGACGTTGCGTTGCTGTGCCAGCATGCCCGTCGCGGCGATACTCAGTGATCTCATGATCTTTCCCGTCCTTTCTACTTTTTATCGGCCGCCCGGCTCGTTCGGCGGGCGGCTTTGCTCAATGTCCTAGACCCGCACCAATTCGCGGATGACGTTCTTGATCCGCTCGTCTTCCTTTTCGACGAAGTTCTTGACCCCTTCGTATGTCCGTTGGAGCTCGATCATCCGCGTGAGCTCGACGATCGGCTGGACGTTCGAGCTTTCGAGCATCCCCTGCGCCACGCGCCGGCCCTGGACGTCTTCCGGCGTCTGGGTGGTCGCGTAGAGGCTGCCGCCGATTTGTTGCATCTGCTGGTCGCTCTGGAAGCGGACCACGCGAAACTTGCCGAGCTGCCCGGTTTCCGTAACCACCGTGCCGTCGCGGGCGATATCGATTTTGGTGTCGGACTGCGGGATCGTGATCGGCCCGCCGTCCCCCAGCACGGGGAAGCCCTCCTGGGTCACGATCTGACCGTTCGAATCGCGCTGAAAGCGGCCGTTCCGCGTGTAACGTTCGCCGGCCGGCGTTTGCACGGCGAAATAGCCGTCCCCGCTGATCGCAACGTCGAGCGTGTTGCCGGTCGGCTCGAGGTGCCCTTCGCGGATGTCGCGGAAGGAAGCGAGATCGCGCACGTAGGAGACCGTTCCCCCAAGCGCCCGTTCGCCGCCGCGGCTGCGGACGAGATGATCGACGAACATCATGTTCTCGCCCTTGAAGGCGGTGGTATTCATGTTTGCGATGTTGTTGGCGACCACGTCCATCTGTCGGCGTAGCGCGTTCTGGCTCGACAAAGCGACGTACAAAGAACTTTCCATGTCCCGCTCCAAACGTCCCGTGGTGAACCCAATGACCCGCGGCCTGTCATGCAGGACGCATGCCAACCGTCAAAATCCTGCGAAATCAGTGGAATGGGAGACGCGGGCGAGGGGCGGCGCGGCTCAGCCGCGCCGGTTGAACTTCCGGCCGAGCACGAGCAGCGAGAAAATCTCGAACAGCATCTGGGCGCCGACATGGGCGGTATTGGTCGTCGGGTCGTATTGCGGCGCGACCTCGACGACGTCGCCGCCGATCAGGCCGCGCTTCAGATTCGCGCCTTGGCTACCGAGCCTCGCGGTATGACAGGAGGCTGTTGCCGTCTGCGCTGAGGTACAGCGTGAGAAGCGCCGGCCCGTTCGCAAATCGCACAGACCATACGTCTTGTCCGCCGATCTTGCGCTTGACCGGATGCGCTGTCTGTACGTCGGCCCATGATGGCGCGACCGAACCTCCGGTCACCAGACCGATGACATGGTCCGAAGCCGCTTCGGCGATGACCGCGGGGCTGGCCGTCGGGACGTCCGCCTGGGCGCCTGACAGATGCGGATTGGTCGCATGGAGGTAGCCGTGCATCTGCATCAGGAGCAACAGGACACCACCGAGGACAAGCCCGCCATTCGAAGCCAAGCTGAAACGCCGGAATGACGGCAGTCGCCGCCAGAGATTGATGACGGTCAGGATGACGATCAGTGCCGCGATCTGACCCAGCTCGACACCCACGTTGAACGAAGCGATCCGGGCGACGAGACTTTCCGTCGGCAGCGGGAATTCCTGGATGCGCGTCGCCAAGCCAAATCCATGCACGAGACCGAATCCGAACACCAGGACAAGCGCGTTCGGGGCCTCGATGCCGAGGTACCGGCGAAACCCGTCGAGGTTGTCGAACCCTTTGTAGATGACGCTCACGGCGATCACCGCGTCGACCAGATACGGGCTCGCCGTAATGCCGGCCAATGCGCCGAACAGGAGCGTCAGACTGTGGCCGATCGTGAACGCAGTGATGAACTTCACGATGTCGGTGACGGTCGTGAGAAAGAAGATGATGCCGATGATGAACAGGATGTGATCGTAGCCGGTGAACATATGCACGGCGCCGAGCCACAGATAATCGAGGTTGGTCCCCGATTCGATGAGCGCCAGGTAGGACGGATCGACGCCGTGTGCCGCAACGCTGGTCGGCGCCAACGCCAGGCCGGCAAGGGGCGACGCCATCGTCAAGGCTCGCAACTTCATGTCTTAAATCCCCCTCATTCACGGCAACAGCCGACGACTATAGCCGAGGTTTCCCAGATGACTCCTCCCGCGTGCCGGGAATGCCCGCGTGCCGGGAATGATTGCACCAAACCGATGCCGAGCGGAAGGTTGACCGCCACCCCGGGTCAGGGGCTTCCGCTCGCCCAAGATGCGCGCCTCAGCCACTGCGAACGGGCCATGGGTTGCGAGAAGGCGGCGGCTCCGCGCGGGACGCCTGACCCGGCAGTTCTTACCCGACCTGCGCGGTTCCGGGGTGCCCGCAGGGCGCTTGCCATGGCCGAGGGGACGGCGGTAAGGGATTGACATGATCTGGCCTGGCGCACCGTTTGCTCTCGCATCGGCCTTTCTATTCGGGGCGGGCACGCCGTTCGCCAAGCTCCTCGTCGGCAGCGTCGATCCCTGGCTTCTCGCGGGTCTGCTCTACCTCGCTTCTGGCGCGGGCCTTGCCGTCGTCCTGGCATTGCGCGGCGCCCTCGGTTTCCCTTCCCGTGAGGCACCCTTGCGGTGGGCCGATGTGCCCTGGCTCCTGGCGGTCATCGTCTTCGGCGGCGGCATCGCACCGGTTCTCCTGATGCTTGGCCTCGCCCAGACTGCGGCTTCGACAGCCTCTCTCCTCCTCAACCTCGAAGGGCTGGCGACGATGGCGATTGCCTGGGCCGTTTTCCGCGAAAACGTCGATCGGCGCATTCTTGCCGGGGCGGCCGCCATTCTCGCGGGCGCCGTCGTGTTGACTTGGCAGGAGGGGCCGACGGGGTTCGGGTGGGGCGCTCTCGCGATTGCGGGAGCGTGCATCGCGTGGGGCATCGACAATAATCTTACGCGAAAGCTCTCGTCCGCCGACCCGATTCAAATCACGACGATTAAAGGAATCGCGGCCGGAACGGTCAATCTTGCGCTCGCGTTGTCGCAAGGCGCAGCCTTGCCTTCCACAGAAATTGTCGCTGCTGCCGCCGTCGTCGGCTTTTTCGGATACGGCGTTAGCCTCGTGCTGTTCGTATTCGCGCTGCGTCACCTCGGCACCGCCCGCACCGGCGCCTACTTTTCGATCGCCCCCTTTATCGGCGCACTGCTGGCGGTGGTCCTGTTCGCCGAGCCGCTGACGATGCGCCTCGTCGTCGCCGGCCTCTTGATGGGGATCGGGGTCTGGATTCATCTCGTCGAGCGTCACGAGCATACCCACGCGCACAAAGCGATGGAGCATGAGCACGGACATGTTCACGACGAACACCATCGGCATGCTCATGCGCCTGATGACCCGCCCGGCGACCACCACACCCATTGGCACCGGCACGATCCGGTCGCACACGCGCATCCGCACTATCCCGACCTTCACCACCGCCATCAACACTGAGGCGGCTCACGCGAGGCTCCCGGCCAGGAAAACGGCGCCGAGGAACAGGATTGCGAGCGAGCTTGCGATCTGAAGCCCATTGAGAACCCACGTGTATCCGCGGCCGTGGGGATCGAGCCAAGAGAAGATGCTTCGGCGCGTCACAATGCCGACGGTGCCGACGGCCGCGATGGTCACCGCCACGCCCACGCCCATGATCGCCGTGAGAGCGAGCCCTATGGCCAGCGTTGCGTGGGCGATCGCGTATGTCAGGATCAGCATGGTCATGGGACACGGCAGCAGGCCCACCGCAAACGGGAGCAATCCCCCAGCCATACGATGGTGAAGCTCTTGCGCTGCGGCGGGCGGCCGGAGTGTTTCGGCAATGCTCCGGTACAAAAGCCAGGCGCCGAGCACCAGGATCATCGCGTAACTTGCCACCTGCACCCCCGTCGCGAGCCCCGCGGAGCGGCCGAACGCAGTCGCCGCCGATCCGAGAACGGCAACGAGCACAATCGCGGACAGAACATGGGTTCCGGCGAGAGTGAGCGCCATCAATACTCCGCTCCACGGCCGTGCTTGTTTGCCGAGGAAATAGGCGAAGACGACCGCCTTGCCGTGCCCTGGCGTCATCGCGTGGACCATGCCGAGGATCAGCGCGAAGACGACGGCGGAAAGCGCCGCCTTCGGGCTTTCGCTCAGTCCCTGAATCTGAGCGCCGAGCGCCGCGTAGACCTCGCGTTGAAGACCGAGAACCCAGCCGATCAGCGAACCAAACCCGGTCATCGAGATCCCAGCCGTTGTTGGTTTTTCCGGTGTTAGGTTCTTACACCGCACCGCCGTGCCGTGCGGATCAGCCGCGCCGGTTGAACTTCCGGCCGAGCACGAGCAGGGAGAAAATCTCGAACAGCATCTGGGCGCCGACATGGGCCGTATTCGTCGTCGGGTCGTATTGCGGCGCGACCTCGACGACGTCGCCGCCGACGATATCGATCCCCTTGAGCCCGTGCAGGATCGCCTGCGCTTCGCGGGGCGTGAGGCCGCCGATCTCGGGCGTGCCCGTGCCGGGCGCGAACGCCGGATCGAGGCCGTCGACATCAAAAGAGACATAAGTCGGGCCGTCGCCGACCACTTCGAGCGCTTTCCGTATGACGGCCTCGATCCCCATCCGCTGGACGTCCTCGATGTGGAGCACCGTCATGCCGGAGTCGTAGGAGAACTCCCAGTTGTACTCGGAGGAGCCGCGGATGCCGATCTGGATCGTCCGCTCGGGATCGAGGGCGCCGTCGAGCACGGCGTGGCGAAACGGGCCGCCATGATGGAATTTGTTGCCGTCGAACTCGCCGCTGGTGTCGCAATGGGCGTCGATATGGACGAGGCCGAGAGGCCGTTCGCGCCCGAGCGCCTTCAGGATCGGGTGGGTCACCGAATGATCGCCGCCGACGGAGAGCGGCCTGACGCCGGCCGCGTGGATGCGCGTGTAGAACGCATCGATGTCCTGGAGGGAGCTCAGGAGATCGAAGCGCGATCGAAACGGCACGTCGCCGATATCCGCGCATTTGCATTCGGCGAGGGGGACCACTTTGAGCACGTGATGGTAAGGGCCGACCCGCTCCATGGTGCGCACGGCGCGCGGCCCGAATCGGGCCCCCGGCCGGTTGGTGACGCCGAGGTCCATGGGCACGCCGACGAAAGCGACGTCGAGCCCGCCGAAGTCCGGCTGGTCCGGCGCATCGGGCCGATAGGGCACGTCGAGGAAGGTGGAGACGTCGGAGAAGGGCGCGCGGCGCCGGTTCTCCGATTTGAAGAGGACCGAGACGACCTTCTTGAACTCGGGGTCGAACACATCGCGGCCCTTGGCGTCCGCGTATTTTGCGCGCAGGGCCTCAAGCTTTGCTCTGTCCATCGCGGCCTCTTTCCGACGGGGATCGGTGCGAGAGTAGTCCCGCCCCATTCGCGCCCGCAATCGCGATCATCCGCGCAAACGAAAAGGGCGGGACCGTGAGGTGCCCGCCCCTTTGCGCGAATAAAAATGATACGCGCGGTCAGCTCGCCTTCTTTTTCTCGCCAGCTTTGTCCTTCGCGGCGTCCTTCTTTGTCTTGGTGGCCTTCGCTTTCTCTTCTTTCTTCGCCTTCTGGTCCATGCATTCCTTTTTCTTCTGTGCGTCCGTCATCTTGTCGCACTTGGAAGCCATCTTCTTCGGCTCTTCCTTTTTCGCCGCCGGCTTCTCTTTCGTGGCCGGGGCCGTCTGCGCGAAGGCCGTCGAGGCCGCGGCGCCGAAACCGAGCCCGAACGCCAGGGCGACGAACGCAGCGACCAGCACTTTCGATTTCATAGAGCATTTCTCCTGTTGAGGCAGTCGGGGGACATCACGCCGGGGATTCTAACA
This sequence comes from Rhodospirillales bacterium, assembly GCA_009694195.1. Classification (GTDB taxonomy): domain Bacteria; phylum Pseudomonadota; class Alphaproteobacteria; order Rhodospirillales; family SHVQ01; genus SHVQ01. The sequence continues at coordinate 331 of SHVQ01000035.1, read as the reverse complement.
CGCAAGCAGGGCTATCGGAAGATGCACATGCGCGGGTTGGCATTGCCGAGCCGGGAGACGATTTGGTATTATGCTGAAATCTGAATGGTTTGTCGGCCCGCGCATGGCCTTGGCGGGGCGGAGGGCGCGGCACCGTTCCTTCAATTAGTTGTTAACCAACCCCGCCTATAGTCGCACGCGTAGTGATCGGCCCCCACTGGGTGGTCCAAGCTGAATGTTAGTGCATTGTGTCCTCCTTCGCCATTGCCGGCTGTAGGTGGAGCGTAGCGGAGCCGGAAGGCGGCAATGGCGGTATCGCGGTTTCCGGGGCCGGCGGTCGGTAGCCGAGGCT
>SHVQ01000034.1 GCA_009694195.1 Rhodospirillales bacterium | reverse complement strand
GTTGGCGCGCCCGGCAGGACTCGAACCTGCAACCCCAAGCTTAGAAGGCTTGTGCTCTATCCACTTGAGCTACGGGCGCGGCGCCGGCGGTCAAAACATTCTCTTGAACGCGAAGTTGGCTGCATAGCTTTTCGGCTGCATGCGTCGCTCCTTCGGCTCCTCGATCCGGTAGGCGAGCCCGTTCTTCTCCGCGAACGCGATCGCCTCCTCCTTGGTCTCGAAATAAAGGTGAAGCTGGCCCTGCGTATCCGCCGACCCAATCCACCCCATGAGCGGGTCGGCCGTCTTCCGCGCCTGGGGCTCGAACTCGAGCGCCCACCGCTTGCTCTTCGCCCGCCCCGACTGCATCGCGTTTTTCGCCGGACGGAAAATCCGCACGTCTGCCATTCTGACCCCTCGCCTTACATTGTCTCACGCGCCGTGTGCCGTAATGGTCGGGGAGACTGGATTCGAACCAGCGACCCTCTGCTCCCAAAGCAGATGCGCTACCAGGCTGCGCCACTCCCCGGCACTCCGGAAAATAAGGAGAATTCGGAGTCCCGGCAACCTCGAAAGGATCAGGCGAGGTCGTCCAGTGTCACATCGAGCGCATCGGCGAGCCGACGGAGAACCGCCACCGATGGCGATTTTCCGCGCTTCTCCACCTGCGAGAGGAACGATTTCCCGACGCCGACGCGTTCGGCCAGTGCCTGCTGAGTCAAGCCGCGGACCTCTCGGTAGACGCGGACGGGGCTCTCACCCGCCACGAGGCGACGAACAGAATCGGCGGGCAAGTAATCGTTCTCCGCCTCCGCTTCCCAAATGGCAGCGGTATCCCATGTGCGCTCGGCTGCCCGCACAAGGGCCTCATAGTCCGCCCGTGACATCGTCACCGCATCCCCCTGCCCTCGGGTTCGGGCCTTCTTTGGCCTTCGAACGTGAGTCACCGCTTGTACACCTCTCCGCGACCTGCCACCGCAGCAACCTTTACAGCTTGCCCATGCACATCGACGACGCAGGGAATTCGCCAGTCCCCATGCCGAAGACGAAATGCATTCTTTGCCCCCTGTAAACGTTCAACGTTTGAATGAGGGGCAAACGGGTCACGGGCAATTCGATCCAATTCTCTGAAGATCGCTTCGGCAACCTTTGGCTGGATCATCCGCAGTTTCTTCGCGGACTGCTTCGAAAATACGAGTCTCATCGGGGCCATGAGAAATCTCCCCTGACGCAGCCCCTGCGTCGAACACACATTTCTCCAGCCCGGTAGCCTTAATTTACTATTGGTAAACCCGCCTGTCAACCACTCTGCCTCGATGGCGGAAAAGTGACTTCACGTGGCGCCCTCCCGGAAGGTCGGGTGGATCACCCGGTCGCCGCGCTTGAGGCCGAGCCGTTTCGCGGTGCCGGCGGCCACTTCCAGCACCCCCCGCGCGGGCTCACCGGAGCTGATGGTGGCGAGCGAGAGGGGCGTCGTGTTCTCGACGATCTTCACCACTCGGCCGTCGGCGGCGATGAACACCATGTCGAGCGCGACGACGGTGTTCTTCATCCACATGGAGATCACCCGCGTGCGGCCGAAATCGAACAGCATGCCGCGGTCCGCCGGGAGCGCCGGCCGGCCCTGGAGGCCCTGCTCCTGCTCTTCCCCCGTGAGCGCGAGCTCGACGGTGAAGGGAAAGCTTCCGCGCGCCGTGAGGACGGTCAGCACCGAGGTCTTGAATTGCGACTCTTGCGCGAGCGCGCTGAGTCCGAGCCCCGCGAGGGCGAGCGCGCAGGCGACGGCCAGAACCGTCACTCTTCGAGCCGCCGCCCCGCGACGTTCCATACTGTTCATGGCGCCCCTGCCGATTCGGCTCAATCTATACCATCCGAGCCTCTTATCAGCGAGCGCGCGACGCTGTTGAGCCGCATCCGGGCTCCGCGTACTATCGCCGCCGCCCCGGTTCGACCCGACCGGCCTGGAGGGGGAAAGACCGATGCACGGATCGCCGGAACCCTGGGTTCCTCACGTCATTTTCGGCCTCGACGCCGCCCTGGTCTCGACGCTCATCCTGGTCGTCACCTACAGCGTGATCATGAGCGAGCGGCTCAACCGGGCCGTCGTCGCGCTGGTCGGCGCCGGCGCGATGATCCTGGTCGGCGTGCTCAACCAGGAAGCCGCCGTCCGCGGCGTTGATTTCAACACCATCGCGCTGTTGACCGGCATGATGATCATCGTCGCCATCACCCGCAAATGCGGCGTTTTCCAATACGTCGCCATCTGGTCGGCGAAGCAGGTGAACGCGAGCCCGGCCGGCATCCTCTGCATGCTGCAGATCGTGACGGCCGTCCTTTCGGCGTTCCTCGACAACGTGACGACCGTGCTTCTGATCGTCCCGGTCACGCTCGCGATCACGCGCGAGCTCAAGATCGATCCCTACCCCGTCCTCGTGGCCGAGATCTTCGCTTCCAACATCGGCGGCACCGCGACCTTGGTCGGCGATCCGCCCAACATCCTGATCGGGTCGGCCGTCGGCCTCTCGTTCAACGACTTCGTCATCAATCTCGCGCCGGTCATCATCGTCGTCCAGATCGTCCAATGCGCGATCTTCCACGTGCTCTACGGGCGGCGGATGCACGCGGCCGAGGCCGATCGGGCGCGCGTGATGAGCTTCAACGAGCGCGAGGCGATCACCGACGTGCGCCTGCTGAAGCAGTCGCTCGCCGTGCTCGCGGGCGTCATCCTCGCCTTCGTGTTTTCGCGGTTCCTTCACCTGGAGGCCGGCACGATCGGCATGTTCGGCGCCGCCGTCCTCATCATGGTGGACGTCCTCGGGAAGCCGCCGGAGGAACAAACGAACGAAATCAACAAAATCTTCGGCGAGGGCGTCGAGTGGATCACGATTTTCTTCTTCGTCGGTCTCTTCATGGTGGTCGCGGGGGTCGAGGCGGCGGGCGTGCTCAAGTGGCTGGCCGAGCACCTGATCGCGGCGACGGGCGGCGACATGATGACGACGGCGCTGGCCATTCTCTGGGCGTCGGCGATCCTCTCGGCCATTGTCGACAACATCCCCTTCGTCGCCACCATGATCCCGCTGATCAAGAACATGGCGCCCGCGTTCGGGGGGCCTGAGAACCTGATGCCGCTCTGGTGGTCGCTCTCGCTCGGCGCCTGCCTCGGCGGCAACGGCACGCTGATCGGGGCCTCCGCCAACCTGACGGTCGCCGGCCTCGCCGAGCGCGCGGGCCACCCGATCCGATTCGTGCCTTATATGAAAATCGCCTTTCCCATGATGCTGGTCAGCATCGCGATCTGCACCGTCTACGTGTACTGGCGGTACCTCTGAGTCTCGCGGCGAAGGACAACCGCCCGGTCGCCGGCATCGCGTTTCTGGTCGGAAGCATCGCCATCTACATGGTCGGCGATGCTTTCAACAAGCACCTGATCGCGACGTATTCACCGTTTCAGATCCTGTTCCTCCGGAGCCTCGGCTCGCTCGCCGTGCTGCTCGGATTCGTGCTCGCCCGCGGCGGCATCGTGAAGCTCCGGACCCAGCGCCCCTTCGCCCACGCGGCCCGCGTCGGCGTCATGCTGACCGCGATGATCCTCTACAACCTCGCGCTCAAGTATCTGATGCTGGCGGAAACGGTGACGTTGTTCTTCGCCGGCCCCTTGTTCATCACGGCGCTGTCGGCACCGCTGCTCGGCGAGCGCATCGGCTGGCGCCGGTGGGGCGCCGTCGCCGTCGGCTTCGCCGGCGTGATCGTGGTCATGCAGCCGGGCACCGAGGCCATGCACCCGGCGGCGCTGCTGGCGGTCGGCGCCGCGCTCTTCTACGCGTTCGTCAACATCACGACCCGCATTCTCAGCCGCACCGAGGCGAGCCTCGCGCTCGTCCTCTATTCCAATGTCGGGATATGCCTGGGCACCGGACTCGCGGCGCCCTTCCAGTGGATCGCGCCGGCAACCGGCGACGTCGCCCTTCTTTTTGCGCTCGGAGCTGCTGTCGTCGTCGCCCAGTACTTCCACGTGACCGCGATACGCTACGCGCAGGTCTCGCTGCTGGCACCGTTCGAATACACGGCGATCTTCTGGGCGGCATTGATCGGGTTCGCGGTGTGGGGCGAAGTGCCGGCCGCGACCGTCTGGCTCGGCATCGCCATCATCGTCGGCAGCGGGCTGTATATTCTTTACTGGGAATCCGTCGCCGCTCGGAAACCCTAGGACGAACGGCTCCGAAGCGCGCGCCGGCGCATCGCCTGCATGCCGATCACGAGGACGGCGATCGCGAGGCCGAGCCAGCGCTCGTAGGCGAGATCGATCCCGGTGAGCGTGCGCTGCCATTCATCGACGATGCCGGGGAAGAGGATCAAGAGCCCGGCCGCCACGAGCGCCGACCGCTCGCCCACCGTCAGCGCCTGCAGCGCGTGGCCCTGCAAGGCCGCCGCCAGCACCCCCACGCCGACGGCGGTCGCGACGGTGATCTGGGCGACGTCGGCCCACCCCATGCCCGTCGGCACCGTGAGCAGGAGTCCCACGCCCGCCGGGTCGAGCACGAAGATGAAGGGCGCGACGAACGCCGGCATTGTGTACTTCCACGCATGGAACGTCGTGAGATAAGGATTGCCGCCGCAAATGGCGGCTGCTGCAAACGGAGACAAAGCCGTCGGCGGCGACACTTCGGACAGCACGGCGTAGTAGAAGATGAACATGTGGGCGGCGAAATCGGGTACGCCGAGCTGAATGAGGGCCGGCGCCGCGATCACCGCGCAGATGATGTAGGACGCCGTCACCGGCACGGCCAAGCCGACGACCCACACGATGAGTGCCGTGTAGAGCGCCGTCAGCCCGAGACTGCCGCCTGCGTATTCGATCGCGATCGCGGAAAACCTGAGCCCGAGGCCGGTCAACGTGACGACGCCGACGATAATTCCGGCGGCGGCGCAAGTGGCGGCCGCATTGAGGACGTTGAGCGAGCCGTCGGCGAGCGCACGCACGACTTTTCGCGGGTAGAGCGCCGAATCCCTGTGAAGGAAGCTCACCGCCAAACAGAGGAGCGTCGCGTAGAACACCGCCATGACCGGCGAGAAGCCGACCAGCATGAAGACGATGATTGCGATCAACGACGTGAAGTGGAACCAGAACTGCCGCGTCACCTCCCACAGGCTCTTCTCCGGCTGTATCACGGCGCCGCCGACCGCGCGCGTGTCGAGCTCGACCATCACGAGAAGCGAGAAGTAATAGAGAAACGTCGGGATCACCGCCATCCGGATGACGTCGAGGTATGAGATTTTGAGGAATTCCGCGATGAGGAAGGCAGCGGCCCCGAGCACCGGCGGCGATAGGATCGCGCCGAGCCCGCCCGCCGCGAGCAGCCCGCCGGCGGCGTTCTTCGAGAACCCCGACTTTTCCAGCATCGGATGGGCGACGGAGCCGATCGTCACCGTGGTTGCCACACCCGAACCCGAAGGCCCGCCGAGGAGAAAGCTCGCGAGCACCACGGTTCGTCCGGCCGAGGAGCGCTTCCCGCCCATGGCCGCAAACGAGAAGTCGATGAAGAACTTGCCGGCGCCCGATTGCTGAAGAAAGGCACCGTAGATCGTGAACAGGATGATCAGGCTCGAAGATACGTCCACGGCGACGCCGAAGATGCCCTCGAGCGTCATGTAGAGATGCCCGACCAGCCGGTCGACCCCGTAGCCGCGGTGAGTCCAGGGCGGCGGCAGCGAAGGGCCGGCCAGCGCATAGGCGACGAAGAGCAGGCACACAAACGGCAGGATCCAGCCGGTCGTTCGCCGGGTCGCTTCCAGCACAAGCGCCACGAATATGACGCCGAAGGTCATATCCCAGTCATCGGGCAGCGTGTTGCGGTCGGTGAAATCGTCGCCGCCCTGGATCATGTAGACGATCACGGCGACGGAGAGCGCGCAGGGCACGAGATCCCACCACCGGATGCGATTGCGGAATCGCTTCAGTAGCGGGAAATTGAGAAACACCAGCACCAGCACCATCGCCACGTGGAGCGGGCGCATGAGCTGAGTCGGGACGATGGAGGCGGCGGAGTAGAGGTGAAAGAGCGAGACACCGACCGCAAGCGCCATTACGCCTGTGTTGGCGGCGCCGGCCAGCCGATTGGCCGCGCCCTCTTCCGCCTCGATGAATTCCTCGGCCCGGGCGAGCGCCGTCTGCTCGGGCTGGGAAGAGGCCCCGCCGGTGCCGGGATCGGCCATGCCGGGAGGCGCTCCCCGCGTTCCCTAGACGGCGCGCTAGCGCGTCAGTTGAGCTTCACGCCCTTTTCGCCGAAAAACTTGATCGCCGCCGGGTGCCACGGGATTGACGAGCGGCCGGCCTGGTTCTTCACGTCGAAGTTCTCGGCTTCCTTGTGGACGGTGACGAGCTCGGCCTTCTTGTCGAAGATGGTCTTGAGAATATCGTACGCGAGCTTGTCCGGCATCTTCTCGTGCACCACGAGCAAGTTCCACACCGTGACCACCTTGTTGTCCTTGGCCTGACCCGGATACGTGCCGGTCTTGATGACGTCTTCCGAATAGAGCGGGCCATACTTGGCATTCATCTTGGCGGTTGCGTCGGCGTGGTCGATCATCCTGATCTTGACGCCGGGCGTGGCGCCCAAGTCGGTCACTGCCGCCGTCGGGAGGCCGCCGACCCAGAAGAACGCGTCGATCTTTTTGTCCTTCACGGCGTTCACGGATTCGGCGACGCCCAAGCGCTCGCGTTTCACGTCCTTGTCCTTGTCGAGCCCGGCGGCATCGAGAACGCGGAACGCCATGACCTCGGTCGCGCTTCCGGGCGAGCCGGTCGAGATGCGTTTCCCTTTGAGATCGGCCATTTTTTCGACGCCGGAGCCCTCGATGCTAACGACGTGCATGCGATTCGGATAAAGCGACATCAGCGTCCGCACGGGGACCGGGCTTCCCGTGAACTTATCCTCGCCCTTGAGCGAGTCAAGCGCCGCGTCCGCCATCGTCATCCCGAGCTCGGCCTTGCCGGCGCCGAGCAGCTTCAGGTTGTCGACCGACCCGCCGGTCACCTCGGCGGTCGCTTGAAGCCCCGGCACGTTCTTGGTCAACACGTTGGCGATGCCTCCGCCGAGCGGATAGTAAACGCCGCCGGTGCCGCCGGTGCCGATCGATAGCTTGGTGGTCTGTTGCGCGAATGCCGGAGCAGCGATGGCAACTGAGGCGGCAAGCGCCGCCATGCGAGCAAAGGTGCGCATAGGTCGTCTCCCGGAGTTAAACCATTGAACAACGGCGGCTTCCTCGCCGCGCTTGTTGATCGCTTATACCGGCAATCGGCGCCGCTGCCTAGTGGCGCGACTCTAACGGATGATACCCGGCGCGCCGGGCCTTACTTCGTGACCGCCGGCTTGGCGGTGCCGGGGACCCATGACTTCACGGCCACGGGCTTTCCCGTCTGCGTCCGCAGGATCTTCGGCTTGACGATCTGATCGATTGCCGGCGTCGCCTCGGCGCGGGCGAACGAAATCCGGATGGCATCGAGCGGGATCTCCGCGCGACGGCCTTGTTTCAGCGCGTGCCGGAAGGCAATCGTATCGTTGGTCATCCGCGAGAGGCGTTCGGTGGAATAGTGCCCGAACCGGCGCCAGATGGACGACAGAAACGACTCCACTTCGGTCGAGAGAAAGAGCTCGACATCGATGTCGGGACGCCCCTTCGAGAACGCCGCATAGACGTTCGGCTCGATGGGGCCGAGCTCGTCGGCGACGAACACGGCCGGCATCAGCGTGCGGCCGTTGAACGCGACAACGAAATAAGCCTGGGCGAGGAACAGCAGCCGCTGCAATTTCTGCGGCTGCAAGTATTCGTTGTCGTGCGCGGCGGTGTCGGCAAACCAGAACGCGACGTCGAAGGCGGATCGTACGGCGGCCGGCATGTGGTTCCCCCAGGGCGTTCGCCCGATCGGTTCCCATGGAATGGGAGACCAGGGATGCGTCCCCTGTAAAGCTGAATCTGGCCGAAAACGGCAAAGAAAGGATTAACGCAACGGGGGGTCGGATGCCGGGGGTTTAGAGACGGACGTCGACCAGGCGACGCGCCATTTCGTCGGCCGTCTTCACCACCTGGGCGCTCGCCCGGTAAGCGACCTCGGCTTCGATCAAGCGCCCGAACTCACTGCCGAGATCGAGGCCGACCTCTTGCACGAACACCACGTTGACGCCGCTACCGGTCGCGCGGAGGCCGGTGCCGGCGACCAGGCTCGTGGTCTCGGCGCCGATCGGCGTATACCCGGGCGTGTTGGCGTTGACGATGTTGTTGGCGGCTGCCGTGGCCCGCGACGCTCCTGCGAGGAGGCCGGACACCGCGCCTGAGAGGACCCGCGTGATTGCCATCGTCGTCTCCCGCGGCCATACCCGTTCGGCCGCACATCGACTCTATGCCGCAATCTTAGCGGGCGCCCGGCGGCCGCCATATGACGGCGGTCACAAGAAATCCTGTGACGGAGGTCACAGAATATCCCCGCGTCACGCCCGCGAAAGCGGGCGTCCAGAACAACTGCGGGGTTTGAAGAAGCTGGGTTCCCGCTTTCGCGGGAACGACGGATCACTGATTAGAGGGTGAGCGTGATCGTTTCGCCGCGGCCGCCGACATTGCTGCCGCTGATCACGCGCGCGGTCGTCTCGTACATGTCGATCACTTTCGACACGATACCGCTGAACCCCTTGGGGCGACGGTAGACTCCGCCGCCTTCGGCAGCTTCCGGCGTCGCCGTATTCTCGACGAGGGCAACGAAGGCCTGACTCGTCGCATTGATGACCATCCGGAAGACCGGCTGCGGGAGCCGTTCCTGGCTGCCCTGGCCGCCGCGGCCGCGATGGTTATCATCCTGGTAAACGGAGGTTGCGTTGGCGAACGAGGCGCTGACGCTGACGGACGGGTTCGCGGCCTCGACGGCGGGATCGGACGTGACGGACGTCGCCACTTGCGTGCCGGGAACGGCACGCGCGGACGCGACGCTTGGCGCTGCGTAAATGGATGCCGTCTTGGCAACCGTCGACATCGGCTACGTCCAACCCAAACCCACGCGGGCCGAGATGCCCATACACCTCGGCTAGCCTTACACTATACCTAGCGTGATTTTAGGGGGCCGCTCCTAGGAAGTCAACCCAGGGGAACCCTGAGGTTCCGGCTCGGCGCTCAAGACGCGATCGGCGCGTCCGGCCAATACCGGCCCTTCGGATCGTCCACTTCCACAATCCAGATGTCGGGGTCGCGTTTGATCTCGCGCGCGAGGTACGCACCGGCTGCGGCGTCGTCGACCTCGCCCCCGCCTCCCGCCGGCTCCCACTTGGCTGCGCCGTCCGCCTGTACCTGACGGCGGAGCAGCAGGTTCTTCTGCATCCCGCGAACGAGCCGCATCACGACAGCGCCGGCGTCGGCATCGCCGCGCCGCGCCACGACGGCAGAGATGAAGTTCACATCACAAAGACGGATCTGGGCCTGAACCCAGATATGAACCTTCAACCGCGGCTGGGGCGGGTCAAAGGACGTCGGGGTCCTTACGGGCGCTCTCACGACCGGTTCCAGCTCGGGCCGTGCCTGCGCAGGAAATCGAGCACAACGGGAGCCGTGCCGTGTTCAAAGAGATCGTTGTGGCCGGCGTTCTTGTACCAGCGCGCTTCCTTCGGCTCCGGCGCGAGCTCAAACAGCCGGCGCCCGTGGCGGACGGAGACAATGGTGTCCTGTTCGCCATGCAAGATGAGAAGCGGAGACTTGAGCCGGCCGATTTTTTCGGCCGAGTCGTACCGGTCCCGCACCAGGAGGTGTGTCGGCGCCCAAGGGTAATGATCCCCCGCAGCGTCCACCATCGATGTGAACGGGGATTCGAGCACCAGGGCGCCGACGGATGTTTCGTCGAGCGCGGCATCGCGGATTTCCTGCGCGAGCTGGACGGCGACGCCCGACCCCAGGGATTCGCCATACAAGATCCAGAGCTTTCGCGGCACGCCTCTCGCGTGAAGGAACGCGAGCGCCGCGCGGCCGTCGGCATAAAGTCCCTCTTCGGTCGGGCTCCCCTCGTTGCCGCCGTAGCCGCGGTAACTCACCATCAGAACACCCAAGCCGGCATCGAGAAACGGCCGAACCTTGAAACCGCGGTAGCCGATATGACCGCCGTTGCCGCAGAAATAGACGATGGTGGGAGCACCGCTCACGGCTTCCCGGTACCAGGACCTGAGCCGGAGGCCGTCCTCGGTGGTGAGCCCGACCTCCACCATCTCCGGAACGCCGCTCGCGGCAGCCGACGGAACGGAGGTGTCGGGAAGGTACATCAGGTGGCGCTGGGCGAAATACATTCCCCCGACGACGGCAGCATAGACGCCCGCCGCGACCGCAACGAAATTGATCAATTCACTTGCGCCCGCCACCGGTTGGGCAGGTCCTCTTCATGCTTGCGGGTCGAATGAAAAGGTGCGTGGCTCGCGTGCTGTCCCAGCGACGGATCAGCCAAGACGATCCTCGACGACGCTCCAGGTGCCGTCCTGCTGCAGACAGGCGAGGCCCGTGCTTCCTGTCGTCCCGCTGCCCCACGCAACCGACGTCCGGAATTGGCGGCACATCGTCCCCGTGGGCCCGAGGAACGATCGGGTCGGGCGGACCATGCCGCCGTTGCCCGTCTCGGGATTCGACCATGTGATGATTTCGCCGTCCGGTTCGGAGAGCGCACGATGGGTCGCCTGATTGAGGGCGACGCGGTCGGAGGGCCAAAGGCGCGGACCGGCGGCATAGCCGACGGCGCCGCCGAGAATGGCGCCCGTAGTCGTGAGCAACGATTGGGTGATGCCGCCGCCGAACTGGTAGCCGATGCCGCCGCCCGCGAGAGCGCCGACACCGGCGCCCACCAGGTGCGGCGTGCTTAGATTCGGCTTGTTGGCACATGCCGACACCAAGAGAGCAAGCGCCACGATGAGGCACGTCTTCACATGATCTCTCCGTCTTGAGCCCAGGCGCGCCACCTTACTCCTCCGTGTCCTTCGGTTCCAATGTCAAACCGGATGGCGAAATGATCCAGTCCGGCGCCGACGGCAATTCGGGCGACCCGTCGCGAGCCGGGCGCTCGCCGGAGCGCGCCGGATTTTCGCATACATAGTACGCGGCGACGGGCGTCGTCACCGGGCATCTCTGATAATCCTGGCGGGCGAAGATGGCGACCCGGCCGAACTTTCCGCATTCGGCGTCGGCCACGGCCGCGACCTGCTCCGGTGACGTCTTCCTGCTTCCGTAACAGACCACGACCGCGGAAATGTCCGTCGGTTCGCGATTGAACGTCGGCAGGCGTCGGTCGAATTCTGCTTGCTTGTACACGTAGGGCGCGGTCGGCGCGCAGCCTGTCGCCGCCACGACCCCCAACACCAGCGTGATAATGATGGCATCCGGCGTTCGCATGCATTCTCTATATCTGCTTTCGGAATGACGAACAATCGGAGGCGCGCTCGGAGCTCGCACGCGCCTCAGCCGAAATGATCTTCGACGAGGGTCCAGCCGCCGTCCGAGTGCCGGCACGCGATTCCATTTCCGGACTCGACGCCGTCGCGAAACGCGACCGTCGTCCGATACTGGCGGCAAAGACCGCCGGTCGCTTCCACATAGGATCGGGTCGGGCGAAACATTCCGCGGTTCCCGGTGTCCGGGTTCGACCATGTGGCCATGTCGCCGTCCGGCAGTTCGGCAAGCGCCTGCTGTGCCGCGCGGTCGTAGACAAAACGGTCGGAGCCGATCAGCCGCGGACCATAGCGGTACCCTGCGGCGGCCCCGAATAGGGCTCCGGCCGTCGTCAGGAAGAGCTGGCCCTTGCCGGTTCCGAGCGAGTAGCCGATGGCACCGCCCGCGGCGGCACCGAATGCCGTGCCGACGGCCTGGGCGGTCGCAACCTCCGTGCGGTTCGAGCATGCCCCGACGACCAAAGCAATGACGAGAAGAGCAGCCTTCTTCATCGCGACCTCCGAGACGAATGCGCATTCTACGCCGGTTACGCCGAAGAAGAGCCTACGGTGACCGGCTTGCCCCCGCAGGGACTGCGGCAAACTATAACGCAACCTCCGAAGGATTTGAATCCCCCGTGCGCACGAAGGGCGTGCAAAACATGGTTAACGGCCGTTCGTCCGAGCGTCGTCCTCCGGCAACGACAGCAAGCCCGGGTTGCCGCCCGTCGCCGTCGTATTCACGGTGAGCGCGCGCTCGGTCGCGAAGCGATGGAGATAGCGGGGGCCGCCCGTTTTCGGTCCGGTGCCGGACAATCCTTCGCCGCCGAATGGCTGCACGCCGACGACCGCTCCGATCATGTTGCGATTGACATAGGCATTGCCCGCGCGCACGCGCGCATGGAGCGTTTGCGCGGTCGAGTCGAGGCGGCTGTGGATTCCGAACGTAAGACCGTAGCCCGTGCGATTGATGGCGTCGGCGACCGCTTCCAGGCGGTCGGCATCGTAGCGGACGACGTGGAGGATCGGACCAAACACCTCGCCCTCCAGAACATCGAGACTCTCGATCTCATAGGCGCGGGGCGCGAAGAAGGTACCGGCGCCGCATTCTTCGCTCAGGGACGCGCGGACGATGAGACGCCCTTCCGAGTCCATCCGGCGCGCGTGCTTCTCGAGCGTAGCCAGGGCCTCCGGATCGATTACAGGCCCGACGTCCGTGCGCAGCAACGCCGGGTCCCCGACGCGAAGCTCGGCCGTCGCCCCGGCCAGCATGTCGATCACGCGCTCGGCGATGTCGTCTTGCACGAACAACACACGGAGCGCGGAGCAGCGTTGACCGGCGCTGCGGAAGGCGGACGTGACGACGTCCGCCACAACTTGCTCCGGCAACGCCGTCGAATCGACGATCATGGCGTTTTGCCCACCCGTTTCGGCGATGAGCGGCACGATCGGGCCGTCGCGCGCGGCAAGCGTCCGGTTGATCCGTCGGGCAGTCGCGTCCGACCCGGTGAACGCGATGCCGGACACGCGCGCGTCCCGTGCGAGCGGTTCGCCGACGGTCGGGCCGTCGCCGGGCAGGAGCTGCACGACATCCGGCGGAATCCCCGCCGCGTGCAGGATGTCGACGGCGCGGGCGGCGATCAGCGGAGTCTGTTCCGAGGGCTTTGCGATGACGGCGTTGCCGGCTGCAAGCGCCGCGGTCGTCTGGCCCAAGAAGATCGCGAGCGGGAAGTTCCAGGGACTGATGCACGCGAACACGCCGCGGCCGTGCAGCGTCACCGCGTTGTGCTCGCCGGTCGGACCCGGCATGACCTGCGGCCGGGCGAACTCGGCGCGGGCGCGAAACGCGTAGTATCGGCAAAAATCGACGGCTTCGCGAACTTCTGAGAGCGCGTCGGGGATCGTCTTGCCGCCTTCGCGGACGCAGAGAGCCATCAGCTCGGGCATCGCCTCTTCGAGCAGATCGGAGGCGCGGTCGAGAAAAGCCGCGCGCTCTTCTGCCCTCGTTGCTTCCCACGCGGTCGCGGCCCCGGCGGCTCGCGCCAGCGCGCGTTCCACGTCGGCCGGCGACGCCTCGACGACGGTGCCGACGCGGCGGCCGCGGTCGCGCGGCTCGGTCACCGGACGCTCCTGTCCGCGCATACCGTCCGGCGCCGCGCGCCAGGGCCCCGTCGCGGCTTCCATTGCCTTCTGAAGCGGCTTGAGCGCCGCGGGGTCGCTGAGGTCGAAGCCCTTCGAGTTCCGCCGGTCCGGCCGGAAGAGGTCGTGCGGCAGTGGAATGCGCGGGTGCGGTTTCCGCTTGAGCGATCCGACGCGCTCCCACGGGTCCTGGACGATCTCTTCGACAGGCGCATCCACCAGGCGGTTGACGAACGACGTGTTGGCGCCGTTCTCGAGCAGCCGACGCACCAAATAGCCGAGCAAATCCTCGTGTCCACCGACGGGGGCATACACGCGACACGCGATCCCCGGGCCCTCGGGCGCCCTGATCTGCTGGTAGAGCGCTTCGCCCATCCCGTGCAGGCGCTGGAACTCGAGATCGCGCCGCGTTCCCGCCAGCTCGAGGATGGTTGCGAGCGTGTGCGCATTGTGGGTGGCGAACTGGGGAAAGAACTCGGCCTGGCGGGCGAGAAGCTTGCGCGCGCAGGCGATGTACGAAAGATCGGTCGAGACCTTGCGGGTGAACACGGGGTAGCTCTCGAGCCCCTGCTCCTGCGCACGCTTGATTTCCGTATCCCAATAGGCGCCCTTCACCAGCCGCACCATCAGCCGGCGCCGATGGCGCGAAGCGATATCGGCGAGCCAGTCGATGACGGGGACCGCACGCTTCAGGTAGGCCTGCACGGCAAGCCCGAGACCGTTCCACCCGGCGAGCGCCGGATCGGCCGCGAGCGCTTCGATCGCGTCGAGCTGAAGATCGAGCCGGTCGGCTTCCTCCGCATCGATGCAGAGGCCGATATCGGCCTGCTTGGCGTCTGCCGCCAGGCGCGCGAGGCGCGGAATCATCTCGCGGGCGACCCGCTCGTGCTGGGCGAGCTCATAACGCGGATGGAGCGCCGAGAGCTTGATCGAGATCCCGGGGCCATCGTAGGGCCCGCGGCCGGCGCTCTCCTTGCCGACCGCGGCGATCGCGCGCTCGTAGGCGTGGAAATATCGATCGGCGTCGGCCGCAGTGCGCGCCGCCTCGCCCAGCATGTCGTAGGAATGACGCTCGCCCTTCGCTTCGGCATCGCGCGCCCGCTTGAGCGCTTCCTCGATCGTCTCTCCCATGACGAATTGGCGGCCGAGGATGCGCATCGCCTGCGCCATCGCCTGGCGGATCACCGGCTCGCCGCTTTTTGCGATGAGATGACGGACGTAGGCGCCGACGTCGTCGAGCGTCTCGTCCTCCATGCGGACGATCCGCCCCGTAAGCATCAGGGCCCAGGTGGACGCGTTCACGAAGAGCGAATCGCTGCGCCCGAGGTGGCGGTTCCAGTCGGCTTCGGCGAGCTTCTCGTGGATCAGGCGGTTCGCCGTCTTGGCGTCGGGGATGCGCAAGAGCGCTTCCGCCAGGCACATGAGCGCGACCCCTTCCTGAGTGGAGAGACCGTACTCGTGGAGGAAGGCGTCAAGCCCTCCGGCCGCACGCAGCAGCCGCCGCATCTCTTCGACCAGGCGGCGGGCGACCGAGGCGACGCGGGCGCGGGTGTCCGACCCGATGTCGGCGTGGGCGAGGAGCGCCGTGACGGTTTTCGTCTCGTCCGCCCGATACGCGGCGGCGATCGCTTCGCGGAGGGGTGGCCGGTCGGGATACGTGCCGATGAACGTCATTCGCGACGAACGGTCAGAGGCGCGGGCGCTCGCGGACGAAGCGTTCGAATTCGTCTGCCGGCAGCGGACGGCTGAACAGGTAGCCTTGGGCTTCGTCGCACCAATGTTGGCGCAAGAATTCGAGCTGATTGCGCTGCTCGACGCCTTCGGCGACCACCCGCTTCTCGAGGCTCTGGGCGAGCCCGATCACCGCGCCCGCGAGCATGGCGCCGTCGCCCTGTCCGCCGATCTCGGCGACGAACGCGCGGTCGATCTTGATCGAGTCGAGGGGAAGGTTCTTCAGGTAATTGAGCGACGAGTATCCGACGCCGAAATCGTCGGCCGTGAGATGCACGCCCATTTCGCGGAGCGCCCGAAGCGCGGCAATCCCCTTCACGGCTTTTTCCATCAGCGCACTTTCCGTGACTTCGATCTCCAAGAGGTTCGGCGGCAACCCGGTCTTTTCGAGAATACGCACGATGCCGCTCAGGAGATCTTCCTTCGAGAGCTGGCGCGCCGACAGGTTCACGGCCATGCGCATCGGCGGCAGGCCGGCGTCGCTCCAGCTTTTGGCTTGACGGCACGCCGCCCTGAGCGCCCAGTCGCCGATCTCGTTGATGAGGCCCGTTTCCTCGGCGAGCGGAATGAAGCCGGCTGGCGGAACCAGGCCGTGCCCGCGCTTCTGCCAGCGGATGAGCGCCTCGACGCCGACGATCCGCCCGAGCCGGAGATCGAACTTCGGCTGGAAATGGAGAACGAACTCATTCCGCTCGACCGCGTGCTGAAGGCTTGCTTCCAGGCTGAGACGCGGAACCTCGCGCGAGCCGACTTCGTCGGTAAAGAATTGCCAGCTCCCGCGCGCGTGCTCCTTCGCATAGGCGGACGCGACCTCGGCCCGGTGCAGAATGCTTGCGGCCGACCCCCCGTCCTTCGGATAAACGGCGGCCCCGATGCTCGCCGTGATGGCAAGCTCGCGCGCCGGGCCGTCGACCGGAAGGGGCACGGCGACCGCGTCCAGCAAGCTGCGGGCGACCTTCGCGACATCGGTTTCGCTTTCGACCCCCGGCAGGATCACGACAAAGTCGTCGCCGCCGAGCCGCCCAAGGCTGTCGCATTTCCGCAAAACGCCGTTCATCCGCCGCGCGATTTCGAATAACACCTGGTCACCGACGCGATGGCCCCAACGCTCGACGATCGCGCCGAAGCTGTCGAGGTCGGCGTACAGGACGGCGAACCCCTTCCCGTCGCGTGCGCCGGTGAACGCCTTTTCCACCAGCTCGCGAACGAGCCGCTTGTTGGCGAGGCCTGTGAGCGGGTCGAAGTTCGCAAGACGGACGCCGCGGTCGCCGTTGGCCCGAGGCCCGAAATCCAGGGCGCCTGAAAGCGCGAGGTAGTAAGCCACGTCGCCGCCTGCGGTGAAGATGGAACGGATCGCCCACCAGCCGGGATGCACGCCGCCGTCCCGATGCCGGACCCAGACCTCGCCCTTCCAGGCGCCCTGGCTGGCGAGCGCGTCGCCGACGTGCTTCAGAAAGTTGGCGCCGCGCGCGGCGGTCGCCATGAACTCGGGCACGCGCCCGACCACTTCGCGCGCCTCGTAGCCCGAGGTCGCCGCGAAGGCCGGGTTCATCGCGATGACTTTCAGATCGGGGCCGAGGATCAAGATGCCGTCCGCGGCAGACTCGAAGATCGCGTCGGCAAGGCGGAGACGGTCGCCGCCCTGGCGCTCCGGCGCCCGCTCGATGATCGACATGAGATCGATGAGAGTGTCGGGATGTGGGGCCGCGCCGCTGCCGGCGGAGGACGCGGGCAGCGCGGCGCTCCGCAAGCGTGGCGCGTTGTGTTTGTTCACGACGCTCTTGCCTCTGCGTAGTCCCGAGTCGGCTCAGCCGGTTAACGCCCCGCCCCTGAAGGCACGTTCCGAACGAAATTAAGCATAACATATACCTGACAGGCCCAGGAGAATACCCACTTGCAGGCAAAAGGACCTTGACCCTCTTGACCATTCGGCGCACCCCGCCGTTATGTAGGCGCCTGCCGGGGGAAACCGCCCGGCAATCGTTTACGAGAGGGGCAGACCTATGAAACAAAGCGATTTCGGCGGCCGCATCCGATTCGGGGACCGGCC
The DNA here is from genome assembly GCA_009694195.1 of Rhodospirillales bacterium. Classification (GTDB taxonomy): domain Bacteria; phylum Pseudomonadota; class Alphaproteobacteria; order Rhodospirillales; family SHVQ01; genus SHVQ01. Next base: position 8,116 of record SHVQ01000034.1, on the reverse strand, counting down.
GCGGCCAGCGTCCCGCCGCGATGTCCTGAAGCGGGGCGCCGCAGCCGCGGCTGTTGTCGCCGTCTCGGCCGTCGTCCTGCCGCGCTTCGCCATCGGTGCCAAGACACCGGTGAAGGTGGGAATTCTCCTCCCCTTCACCGGTGTTTACGCCAAGCTCGGCGAGAACATTACCGACGGTTTTCTGATGCGGCTGGCGGAAGCCGGCAACAAGCTCGGCGGCCGCGAGATCGAATTCGTGAAGGTCGACGACGAAGCCAATCCAGCCAAGGCCGTCGACAACACGACCAAGCTCGTCAAAGGAAAGCGCGTCGATTTCGTCATCGGGACCGTGCATTCCGGTGTCGCCGCCGCGATGGTCAAGGTCATCGAAAAGTCGCCGAAGACCATCATGATCTGCCCCAATGCCGGTAATAACGACATGACCCGCGACTCGTGCGCGCCGAATGTTTTCCGCACGTCCTTCAGCAATTGGCAGACCTGCTATCCGATGGGACCGGAAGTGGCCAAGCGCGGGCACAAGAAGATACTCTCCGTCACGTGGAAATATGCTGCGGGACAACAGATGATGGATGCCTTCTTCGAGGGCTTCCGCAAGGCCGGTGGCGGCGAGCCGCTGGAACAGATCTGGATTCCCTTCGAGGACGTCGAGTTCCAGTCGATCCTGACGAAGATCGCGGCGCTGAAGCCGGATGCCGTATTTTCGTTTTTCTCCGGCAGCGGTGCCGTCAAATTCGTCAAGGATTACGCCGCCGCCATCGACCGCAAGCAGATCCCTCTCTACGGCCCCGGCTTCCTGACCGAGGGAACCCTCGAGGCGCAAGGCGCCGCGGCCGAAGGTATCGTGACAACGCTTCATTGGGCCGACACGCTTGATCTTCCGGCCAATCGAAAGTTCCTCGCCGACTTCAAGGCGAAGACCGGGCGCACGGGCGACGTGTTCGGCGTCCAGGGCTACGACACAGGCACGCTGCTGCTCAGAGCCATGGCGGCGGTCGGCGGCGACACCGCCGCGACCCAGCAGCTGATTGCCGCCATGGAGGACACCGTGATGACCGACAGCCCGCGCGGAACGTGGCGGATGTCGAAGTCGCATAATCCAATCCAGGACTTTTATCTCCGGAGAGTCGAGCAAGGGCGCAACACGGTGCTCGGCGTCGCCCATGCCCAGCTCGACGATCCGGCGACCGGCTGCAAGCTGTAGCCTTCTTCTGGGCGCGGCCGGACGGTTAGACGCGACTGGGCGGCCGACGATCCATGGACATTTCCTTTTACGTTATCCAGGCCCTGAACGGGATCCAGTACGGCTTCCTCCTCTTCCTGGTTGCGAGCGGGCTCACGCTCGTCTTCGGCGTGATGGGAATCATCAACCTCGCGCATGGCTCCTTCTTCATGATGGGGGCCTACCTCGCGCTGTGGCTCGCGCGGCACACAGGCAGCCTGTTCAGCGCCCTCCCGATCGCGCTCCTATTCGCGACCGCGGTGGCGTTTCTCGCCGAGCGCCTGGCCTTCCGCCACCTCTATCGCCGCCGGCATCTCGACCACGTCCTGCTGACCTACGGCTTCATCCTGATTTTCAACGAGCTCCAGCGGATCCTCTGGGGCAACGACGTCCATAGCGTGCCGGCGCCGGATCTTCTCGCGGGATCGATCCCGCTCACGGCGACTCAATCCTATCCGGTCTACCGCATCTTCATTTCGATCGTATGCCTCGGCGTCGCGTTCGGGCTCGCGGTCGCGATCCGCTCGACCCGCTTCGGCATGGCTATCCGCGCCGGTGTGGTCAACCGCGAGATGGTGGAAGCGCTCGGGATCGACACGAACAAACTGTTCGCCGCGGTGTTCTGTCTCGGCGCCGGGCTGGCGGCGTTCGCCGGCATGATCGCCGCGCCGGTGGAAGCGGTTTACCCCGGCATCGGCGAGACGTTTCTCATCGTCTCCTTCGTCGTGGTCGTCATCGGCGGCATCGGCTCGCTCCGCGGCGCCTTCGTCGGCGCGATGGCGATCGGCCTCGCCGACGCCTTCGGCAAGGCGCTGATGCCGCAATTTGCCGGCATCGGCATTTATGCGGTGATGGCGGCCCTTCTGTTGTGGCGCCCGCAAGGGCTGTTCGGGGAGAAGCAGGCGTGAAGCCCAGGCTCGACGGCAGACGGGCCGCGCTTGCGGCTGCCCTTCTCGCGCTTGCCTTGGTGCCCGCCGTCGCGGACGAGTTCTACGTCGTGCTCTTCACCAAGATCCTCGTGCTCGGGATTTTCGCGATGAGCCTCGACCTTCTGGTCGGATACACCGGGCTTCCCAGCCTTGGGCACGCGGCCTATTTCGGCGCGGCCGCCTATGCCGCGATGGTACTGGCGCCGGAATCGGCTCCCGCGAATCTTCTGCTGACGCTGCCCGCGAGCGTGCTTGTCGCGGCCCTCCTCGCGCTCGCCACGGGTGCCCTCGCCGTGCGCACCGCCGGCATGTACTTCATCATGGTGACCCTCGCCTTCGGGCAGATGGCCTATTTCGCCGTCCACGACTCTCCCTACCTCGGCGGCTCCGACGGCAAGCTCCTCTTCGCCCGCCCCGTCGTCGCGTTCGGCGGCGCCGCGATCCTCGATTTTGCCGAGCCGCAGGTTTACTACCTCCTCGTGCTCGCGTGCCTCGCCGGGAGCTATGGGATACTCCGCGCCGTCGTGCAGTCGCCGTTCGGCCGCGTGATCCAGGGCATCCGCGTCAACGAGGCGCGGATGCAGGCGCTCGGTTACGCGACCTATCGCTACAAGCTCGCGAGCTTCGCGATCGGCGGCGCGTTTGCCGGCCTCGCCGGTTACCTCGCGGCGTATCAAGCGGAATACGTGAATCCGAAGCTGCTCGGCTGGCAGGAGTCGGGCCTTGCCCTCGTCATGGTCATCCTTGGCGGCGTGGGCACGTTGCACGGTGCCGTGCTGGGCTCGGCCGCGATCGTGCTGTTGCAGGAATTCTTCTCGGAGCTGACGTCCCATTGGATGCTCTTGCTCGGTCTTTTCATCGTGGGATCGGTAATCTGGCTTCCGCACGGGATCGTCGGAATCCGGGCGTGGGCACGGCGGGCGAGGACACGATGACCGGCGAGCCGGTGATTCGGACGGACGGCCTCACGCGGCGCTTCGGCGCGCTCACGGCCGTCGACGCCGTCAGCCTCGAATTCACCGCGGGCCGCATCCACGCGGTCATCGGCCCCAACGGCGCCGGCAAGACCACGTTTCTCAATCTCCTTTCCGGCAATCTGCGGCCGACGACCGGCAGCGTCCGGCTCCGCGGCCGCGAGATCGCGGGAGCGCCGGTTCACGCAATCGCCCGGCTTGGCGTCGGGCGGAGCTATCAGCGGACGAACGTATTCCCGGAGTTCACCTGCTTCGAGAACTGCCGGCTTGGCGCCCAAGCGCGGCTCTCGAGCTCCATGCGCTTCTTCAAGCCGGCCGATGCTTATGCGGGCGTGAACGCGGACGCCGAGCGGGCGCTTTCGCTTTGCCGCCTCTCCCACCGCCGCGACGATGCGGCGGACGTGCTCAGCCACGGCGAGCGCCGGCAGCTCGAGCTCGGCATGATGCTGGCGACGTCGCCGAGCGTCCTCCTGCTGGACGAGCCGCTCGCCGGGATGGGTGCCGCCGAAGCGGGGCTGATGCTGGACCTGATCAAAGGGCTCGCGAGCGATCACACGATCGTCCTCGTCGAGCACGACATGGATGCGGTCTTTTCGACCGCCGACGTCATCACCGTCATGGTCGGCGGGCGCGCCTTGGAGACGGGGACGCCCGCCGCGATCCAAGTGAGCCCGGCCGTCCGCGAGGCCTATCTCGGCGCGGCGAAAGGGGCCCCGGCACCATGACGCCTCCCTTTCTCGCGGCCGCCGGCGTGCACGCATTTTACGGATCGAGCCATGTGCTGCACGGAATCGATCTCGCCGTCGGTCGCGGCGAGGCGCTGGCCCTCATGGGCCGCAACGGCATGGGCAAGACGACGACGATCCGCGCCCTCTTCGGCCTCACACCGCCGAGCGAAGGCGACATCACGATCGCGGGCGAGCGCGTGCGCGGCTGGCCGACGCACCGCATTGCCCGGCTCGGGCTCGCGTTGGTGCCGGAGGGGCGCGGCATCTTTCCCACGCTCAGCGTGCGCGAACACCTCGTCCTCGCCAAGCAGGCGACGATTGCCGCCGACACGCGACCGGCGTGGGACATGGACAGGGTTCTCGAGCTCTTTCCCGCCCTCCGTCCGCGGCTCGCCCACATGGGCGACCGGCTCTCCGGCGGCGAACAGCAGATGCTGAGCATCGGCCGCGCGCTGATGGCCAACCCGACGCTCCTTGTGCTTGACGAAGCGACCGAGGGCCTCTCTCCGCTGGTGCGGGACACCGTTTGGTCGGTCATCCGCCGCATCAAGGCGGCCGGCGTCGCCCTCCTCATCGTGGACAAGGATATGGACGCCCTTCTCGGTGTCGCCGACCGCTGCCTGATCCTGAGCAAGGGGCGGGTGGTCTACAGCGACACCCCAGCCCACTTGGCGGCCCACCCCGAGATTCACCTCCGCCACCTCGGCGTTTAGATGCAGGTCGCCCTTGCCGGTCGCGGCGTTCCGTGCGAGCATTTTTTGGGAGCATGACACGGATGCGGCGTCACCACGACATGGGCGGACTCGCGGCGGGCCCGGTCGACCGGACCGACCACGATCCCGAGCCTTGGGAAATGCGGGTCGACGCCATCATGCGGCTGCTGACCGACAAGAAACGCCAGATCATGACGGTGGACGAGCTCCGCCGGGGGATCGAGGACCTCGGTCCCGGCGCCTATGACGAACTGAATTACTATGAGCGCTGGATCGCATCGATCACCAACATCCTGATCGAAAAGGGCGTCATCACGGTCGACGAGCTCGGGCGACGGATGAGCGCGGTCGAAGCGCGCTGGACCGCCGAGCGCAAGGACGTCGGCCGGTGAGTTTCCCGACCCTCGCCGTCGGCGAAACGGTGATCGTGCGGGCGTCATTCCCGCCGGGTCACACGCGAGCGCCCCATTACGTTCGCGGTCGCCGCGGCGTCGTGGCCGGCATCGCAGGCCAGTATCCCAACCCCGAAGAGCTGGCCTATGGCCGGAGCGGCAAGCCGGAATTGCCGCTCTACCGCGTGCGTTTTCACCAACGCGATCTGTGGGACGATTATCGCGGCAGCGCCGACGACACGGTGGTCGTCGAAGTCTACGCCAATTGGCTCGAGCGATCGTCCGAGGGCCGCCCATGAGCGGAACCCATCACCACGCGGGCGAGCACCCGCCCCACCAACCGGACATCGAGGAGCACCCGTTCTCCACGTATCAAGTGATGGCGGAAGCGGTCGGCGAGCTGCTGGTTGAAAAGCAGATCATCTCGCGGGACGAGCTTCGGCGGACGATCGAAACGATCGAGTCGAAAAGCCCGGCGGCGGGCGCCAAGCTCGTCGCCCGCGCATGGACGGACGCAGCATTCAAGGCGCGCCTCCTTGCCGACGTGAATGCGGCGGCGGCCGAGCTCGGCATCGACGCTGGGCCGGTCCCGATCCGCGCGGTCGAGAATACGCCCTCCGTTCACAACGTCATCGTCTGCACGCTTTGTTCCTGCTATCCGCGCATGTTGATCGGCCTGCCTCCGCCCTGGTACAAGTCGCGCGCTTACCGTAGCCGTTGCGTTCGCGAGCCGCGCGCCGTGCTGTCGGAGTTCGGGACCACGGTCCCGGACGGCGTCGAAGTGCGCGTTCACGACTCGACGGCCGATCTCCGCTACATGGTGCTCCCGATGCGGCCCAAGGACACCGACGGCTTCGATACCGATGCGCTGGCCCGACTCGTAACGCGGGACGTGCTCATCGGCGTCTCCGTGATCTCTGATTTCTCTTAGCCGGCGAAGGACCAAGACATGCCTCCGAAGACGCCCTTCCAATGGGACGATCCCTTGTTTCTTGAACGCCAGCTCACCGAAGAAGAACGGCTGATCCGCGACAGCGCCCGCGCTTACGCGCAAGAGAAGCTTATGCCCCGCATCGTCGAAGCCAACCGCAAGGAACGGTTCGACCGCGAGATCATGACGGAGATGGGCGCGCTCGGCTTCCTCGGCTCGATGCTGCCGGCCGAATACGGGTGCGCCGGGGCGAATCATGTCTCCTACGGGCTCGTCGCGCGCGAGGTCGAGCGCGTCGATTCGGGCTATCGGTCGGCGATGAGCGTGCAGTCCTCGCTCGTCATGCATCCGATCCACGCCTACGGAACCGAGGAACAGCGGCGCAAATACCTCCCCAAGCTCGCGACCGGCGAATGGGTCGGCGCGTTCGGGCTGACCGAGCCCGACCAGGGCTCCGACCCCGGCGGCATGAAGACGCGGGCCGAGAAGACGGGCGACGGATACGTTCTCACCGGCAACAAGATGTGGATCACCAATTCGCCGATCGCCGACGTGTTCATCGTGTGGGCGAAGCTCGATGGCGAGATCCGGGGATTCATCCTGGAAAAGGGCATGAAGGGACTGTCGGCGCCGCGCATCGAGGGCAAGTTCTCGCTCCGCGCCTCCGAGACGGGCGAGATCGTCATGGACCGCGTGGCCGTGCCGGAAGCGAACTTCCTGCCGAAGGCCAAGGGCCTGCCGGGGCCGTTCGGCTGCCTCAACAAAGCCCGCTTCGGCATCGCGTGGGGCGCGCTCGGGGCGGCCGAATTCTGCTGGCAGGCCGCCCGCCAATACACCCTCGACCGCAAGCAGTTCGGCCGGCCGCTCGCCGCCAATCAGCTCATCCAGAAAAAGCTCGCGGACATGCAGACGGAGATCACGATCGGGCTGCAGGCCTGCCTCCGCGCCGGCCGCCTGCTCGACGAGGAGGGCGGCTGCCCGCCCGAGGTGATCTCGCTGATCAAGCGCAACTCGTGCGGCAAGGCGATCGAGATCGCGCGCGCCGCGCGCGACATGCATGGCGCCAACGGGATCATGGATTCGTTCCACGTGATCCGGCACGTGATGAACCTGGAGACGGTCAATACCTACGAGGGCACTCACGACATCCACGCCCTGATCCTCGGCCGCGCGCAGACGGGCATCCAGGCATTCACGGGGTAAAGCGCCAACAGTTTCGAACCCTACTGTCAAGGTTGAGGTGTTCATTCGGTCTTGATCCCACTCTTTACAAAGCCACTGAACGATCTCAGCGCATCAGATGTTAAGCATCTGTGCAACGAGGCGTTGCCCGAAGGTCAAACAGTCGAATTCAAAGAAACGCTGCCTTCGAAAGACGCAGGTGGAGATCGTTGGCTAAAGGACGGCCAACAGATCGGAGAGCGAGCAAGGGATAAAATCCTTGAGGAAGTGGTCGCGTTCGCTAATGCCGACGGCGGAAGCCTTGTTATCGGTATTGAGGAGACCACCGACCATCCAAAGCGTGCGTCTAAAATCAAACCCCTTCCGAAATGTCATGAGCTTGCACATCGGCTAAGTCAGGCGGCCCGAGACTGTATCGATCCCCAACTTCCAGCGATTGAAATTTGCGGAATTACTACGATGAGTCGCAAACAAGCAGGAGTTGTTCTCATTCGGGTACCACCTTCCAGATTGGCCCCTCACCGACTTACGACTACTCGCGAGTGCTACATTCGCCGTGCAGACCGCACAGAAACGATGACAATGCGCGAAATTCAAGATCGGACGATAAAGAGCGCGCGTATGTTCGAGACCGTCACGACTCGATTGGAATCCAGACGCGCGAAGCAAAACGAGTTTCTAAGGCTGGGAAACCAGTTCGGTCTCATCCGGCTATCCTCTCGTGTGACGATTCTCCCGGCGAGATCGTCAGTGGCTGTAGATCGCATTTACGCAAGTCAGGATCTTTTTCCCCACATAGTCGAACTTAATGCGCGGGTAGATGGATTGCAGGTCCGACTCTTGCCGCCGCCAAGAGTATTAACCATCAACGATTTAGTGCCCGTGCCAATCTTACGCGGGAGCTATCGCCGAATCTTGGTGACGGTCGGGGTCAGGCGGCGGCTTGAGGCTGTTGCCTGACGGCTTCGATACCGTCGATGAACTTTACACCTTGGATCACCTTCGGCAACTGGTTGTGGCCGTTGAGGCGGCGCCAGTTCTTCTCGGC
>SHVQ01000009.1 GCA_009694195.1 Rhodospirillales bacterium | reverse complement strand
CAAATCGGGGACTTGGTCTCGGAAGTTTTCAGGAACAGCCGTCACCCCCGCGCAAGGGGCTCTTGGGGGATTCCCCCATACCCCCTGGGCGGGGGTCCAGGCGCTTAAGAAAATCTGGATTCCCGCTTGCGCGGGAATGACACGAAGAAGCAGGGAGGCGGCGTGAGTCTCTCGACCCACTCTTCAAATCGCGATCTTGGTTTCGATCGCGTCGTAGTCGGCCTTTAGGCCGCCGTCCGTGGAATCCAGAAGTCCCGCTGCTTCCAGGGCCCGGACATCTGCGTGCACGTTGCTGTAGTCGCGCCCGAGAGCCTTCGCCAGGGCTCGGACGCTGCGGACTTTGTGCCGGCGGACGTAACGAAGGAGTTCCATGCGCTTGGCCGTCAAAACGCGAGCGAGGGCATCCCAACTTTCGAACGCGAGATGGCGCTCGCGGAAGGATTTGCCGCGCTTTGCGCGGTGCCACGCGTCAACGAACTTGCTGGAGGCTTCATCTTCGATCGCGCCGCCAACCGTGATCTTTGCGTTACTCATTTTTCGCCTCGCAAGACCCCAACGTCGGACCAGAAATCAATCATCAATCGTTCGACACTGCTGAACGCGTAGGGTGTTTCGACGCCCCGAAAATGCCGATGATCGCCTTTGCCGCGCTCGTTGTCGTATCCGACTTTCCGAACACCGGGCCGACCGTAGAAGAGCGAATACTTGAGGCCGTGTTCCGACGGAGAAACCGGCGAGGGCACCCGCCAGAGCACCATTTCCACGATCGCGCCGTCGTCATAATCGATGCGCTGATGGAAAAGGAGTTCAGCCTTCATTCCCATATGGTGGTATAGTATACCATATGGTGTGAAATACTATAATTTTTTCGGGCCGCCGCTCACGTAATCGCGTCGATCTGCTCGTCGTTGAGGTAGCCGGGAACGATGGTGATCGGCACCCGGAGCTTGCCTGATATCTTCTGCGTGAGGTAGGTGACGAGCGGGCCCGGCCCCTCGGTTCCCGTGGCGGCGCCGAGAACGAGGAGCGAGATGTGCCGCTCTTCGTCGATCAGCTTGATGAGCTGCTCCTGGGCCTTGCCTTCGCGGATGTAGACCACCGGAATGTGCCCGGTCCGTTGCTGCACGACGTTGGCGATGACGCGGATCATCTCTTCGGCATTGGCGCGCGCTTCCTCGCGCATCCGGTTCTCGACGCCGAGCCAGTGCTGAAACTCCGCCGGCTCGATCACGTAGAGAAGCGCCATGCGCCCGCCCGTGTTCTTGGCGCGCTGGCAGGCGTAGCGAAGGGCGGGCCCGAATTCCGCGGTCTGATCGACGACGCAGAGAAACGTGCGCGGCGGAGGCGTCTTGGTCTCTTCCGGTTTTTTTGCTGACTCGGCCATGGGTCGGCTCCGTTACCGCTGCCGGAACGCCACGCTCGCGAGCCATCCTGCCATCATGGCGATCAGGATCGCAAGGAGGCCGTACAAGGCCGCGTGTTGGTGTGCAAAGTCGTAAAGGCTGGCTTCGATGCCGAACTTCCTCACGTTGAGGAGGGTCGTGTGGTGGGCCGCGATGTCGGCGTTGCGTATCAGGTAGACCTCGATGCCGTAAGTGCCGACGGGCGTGTTGGCGGGAAAGACGATCGCCGTGCGGAACAGGCGGGGGCTCAGGAAGATCACGTTGCCGACGTCGCGCTTATAAAGTCCTTCGCGCTGCTTGTTGCGGATGAGCGCCTCGCGGAACTCGTGCAACTGCTCGGCCGAATACTTGTCCGGGTCCTCGGGCAGCACCTCGAGGTTGGCGAGGCCGATCTCGTGGATGTCGGCGACGTCCTTCGGCAGGAACTCGGCGACCGGACGGTTGGCGGCGACGGTATAAAAGGAAGGGATGTTGCGGAAGGCGACTTCGGTGCGGTTGACCCAGATGCCGGCCACGCGCTCCTTGCGGCGGACGACCGCATCCTGCAGCGGTCCCCGCACGACCACCACCACGTCGCCGCGGCTTTCCGCCGAGCCGAACAGCACGAGCCGCGTGCCGACGAAGCCGGTCGTGATGGCGACCAGCGGGTCGGAGAGGTCGACGACGAGTTCCTGCGCGGCCGCGTCGCGCGGGGACATGAGCAGCAGGGCGGCCGCGAGCAGGGCGGCGAGAGTGCGGACCGCGGCGCTCAATGGGTCACCACGCGCCCGATCACGTAAAGCTCGGCGGGCGTTGCGACCAGCTCATACGTGAGGCGGAGGCAGACGGAGAGAACCATCAGCGCGAGCAGCCCGCGCAGCTGTTCGCCCCGGATTTGCGTGCTGGCGCGCGCCCCGAGCTGGGCTCCGATGACGCCGCCCGCGAGCAGGATGAGTGCCAGCACGACGTCGACGGTCTGGTTCTGCACGGCCTGCAGGAACGTGACGTTGGCGGTCACGAAGATGATCTGAAAGAGCGACGTGCCGACGACCACGGCGGTCGGCATTCGCAGGAGATAGATCATGGCCGGCACCATGATGAAGCCGCCACCGACGCCCATGATGGCGGCCAGCACGCCGACGACAAACCCGATCACGACGGGCGGGATCACGCTGATGTAGAGGCGCGATTTCCGGAACCTCATCTTGAACGGAAGCCCGTGAATCCAATAGTGCTGATGCTTCTTCATCGGGCCTTGGCGCGGGCGCATCATCATCACGCGGGCGCTCTCGACCAGCATCAACGCGCCGATGATCCCGAGGAAGACGACGTAGGAAAGCTTGATCGCGAGGTCGATCTGGCCGAGCCCGCGGAGGTACGTGAACAGCGAGACGCCGACGAAGGAGCCGATGGCGCCGCCCACCATCAGCACGCTCCCCATCTTGAAGTCGACGTTGCCGCGCCGCCAGTGGGCCATCACGCCGGAGACCGAGGAGGCGACGATCTGATTGGCCTCGGTCCCGACCGCGACGGCCGGCGGAATTCCGATGAAGATCAGGAGCGGCGTCATCAGGAAGCCGCCGCCGACCCCGAACAGGCCGGACAGAAACCCGACCCCGCCGCCCAACCCGAGGAGGAGCAGAATGTTGACCGAGAGCTCGGCGACCGGGAGATAGATTTCCATCGGAGGAAACGATCAGGCGAGATGCAGCCGTGGCCCCCGACGGTGTGTCGGCGGAGGCAGGGAAACGGCGGGTGACGTATCGGACATGCGCCCCGTTCGAGCATCGACCCGGTTGTCGCGGCGCTCGCGACTCGGGTGAAAATTCTTTTGAAAAGAATGCCTTACGGCTTTTATGGGAAGTGGCGCGCCTTGTCAACCCGGGCGGCCGGATTTTTTCGCGTTCGCGCGACGACGCGCGCTCGAGACCGGCCCGCTTAAACGAACTTTAACGCCTAGCCTCTAGCGTTGGCCGGGCATGGGACGCTCGGGGCCGGACGCAAAGCGCGGGGTTCTCTACATCGTTTGGGGGCGGGTCGACCGCGCGCTGCTGGAGCGCTCGATCGCGTCGCTCGCGGGCCATCATCCGGACCTTCCCGTGCATGTCGCCGAGCTTCCCCCCGATTCGACGCTGCTCGACAAGGCGCGCATGGCCGATCTCTCGCCCTTCGAGGAGACGCTCTTCCTCGATGCCGATACCGTCGTCCTCGGCGACGTCCAGTTCGGCTTCGACAAGGCGCGTCAGCACGGCCTCGCGGTCAGCATCTGCGAATGCCCGTGGGCGCGGCGCTATACCGGCCTCTCGGGCGACACCGTCGAGTACAACACGGGCGTCATGTTCTTCACCCGGCGCGCCCGGCCTGTGTTCGAGGCCTGGAAGCAGGCCGTCCGCGACGTGGATTCGAGCCTCGTCTTCGTCAGCGGCGGCGAATACAAGAAAATGCCCCTCAACGACCAGGCGGGATTCGCCCGGGCCGTCGAGGAGACGGCGTATCTCCCGTTCGTGCTTCCCTACAACTGGAATTTCCGCCCGAAGTGGCACTTGAGCTGGTTCGGGCCGATCAAGATCTGGCACGACTATTCGGCCGTGCCGCCGCCGATCCTCCAGCACAACGAGCGCCAGAGCCGCCCCGACTCGGTCGTCACGCTGTCGGCCTTCCGGGGCTAAACCTGCACCGGTCGCAAAACGTCCGCTTATTTCTTCGTCATCGCCGGGCTTGTCCCGGCGATCCACGTCGATCAGACTTTCCACATGCGCAGCGGTTGGGTTTACATCCTGACCAATAGACCCAATGGAACGCTGTATGTGGGCGTCACCAGTGACTTGCCCCGCCGCGCCTTTGAACACCGTGACGGGATTAGTCGCCGGCTTCACCAAGCGCTACGGTTTGAAGCGGCTTGTGTATTTCGAACGGCACGACGAAATGCGTGCCGCAATTCAACGCGAGAAAAACATGAAGCATTGGCCACGGGCCTGGAAGGTCCGGCTCATCCTGGCGATGAACCCAGATTGGCGCGACTTGTACGAAACTTTGTCGGGAATACCGTAAGACGTGGATGCGCGGGACAATCCCGCGCATGACGAAAGAAAGTTGGCGACGGGTCGTGATTTACCCCTTCACCTCGCGCCGCTCGACGATGGTGCGCCCCGAGTCCTCGGTCCATACGAACTCGAACGCTTGGCCGGCCTCGGGCCGGGCGTGAAAGGCGAGGAACGGATTGGCCGCGACGCCGGGATGCAGCGTCGCCTCGAAGATCGACTGGCCGCCGACCTTGCAGACGAAGCTCTTCAGGATCCGGCGCGGGATCGGATTGCCGCTTTTATCGTGACGGAGCCCGGTCTCCATCTCATGGCTGACCAGCGTCTTCACTTCGTAGAGTGTGCCCTGGCGCGCGACGCGGATCTTGGGCGCGGGATTGGCGGGGGCGCTCGCCTCGCCGACACCTTCAATCCCGCAGCCGCCGGCGGTGACGACGATCTTTCGTTTTACGGCGTGGACGGAGCCGTCGCTGAGCACGGCCGCCGCGACGACGTTCTGGCTTTCGCGGAGCCGGATGCGCGTCTGGACTTCGGCTTTGCCCGCGCCGGGCGTGAGGCGAAACGAGACCAACTGGGGGAAGGGATTGTTCTCGGCCAGCACGTGGATGGCCTGGACGAAATTCTCCGCCGTCATCGGGCTCTCGACCTCGACGGTGAGCGGAACGTTCGCCGCGTCGGCCGCCATCTCGGGCAGCGTCAGCGCGATGCCGCCGGGCTTGGCTGCGGCCCCGCCGGTGAGCGCATGGAGCGCCTTCGCCGCCTCCTCGGGCGTGGCCAGCGCGGGCCTGGCGCCGAACGCCGCGAAACTGGCGATGCCGATGAGAGCCTCGCGCCGGGTGTGCACGGGTTTCATGGGATCTAAGGGCGCCTGGCGACGAGCGCCCGCAAGGCGCCCCTGAGGCTCCCTTCCTCGAGGAATTTGATGCCCAATGTCGCGCCTATGATGATGGACGCGAAGGCGATCCAGGATTGCAGGCTCAAGGTCGATACGCCGGTCACCCCCTGGCCGATGCTGCAGCCGAGCGCCAGCACGCCGCCTATGCCCATGAGCGCCGCGCCGACCAGATGGCGGATCGTGTCCTCGACGTTCGCGAAAGTCTCGAGGCGGAACGTCCCGCGTGCGATGGCGACCAGGAACCCGCCGACGATGCCGCCCGCCACCGCCGCGATCCCGAAGGTGATCGCGGCGCCGGTGAAGGTCATCAGGTAGACGAGGGCCTCGCCTGCGGGTGCCACGAAGGTGAGGGAGGCGAGGCGGACCGGCTCGAAGTCGTCGCGCGCGAGAACGCCGGTGACGAAGAATCCCGCCGCCACCAGGAGGCCGACCCCGACGCCGCCCGCCGCGATGACCGGGGAGGCGCGGAAACGGGCGTCGCGAAAACAGAAGACGGCAAGCGCGCCCGCGACGAGCACGGTCAGGACGGCGGCGAGCGTGCTGGGCGGGACGGGCACCGCGGCAGCCAGGATGGCGGGAAGCCCTTGTGAGCGGATTCCGGCCTGCCTGAGATCGACGGCCGACGCCTGCTCGAGCGAGAGCCGAAGCGGCGCGAAGAGGCCGCGGATCGCCATATAGGCGAAGACCCCGGTGACCATAATGACGACCAATGACTTCAAGTTGCCGCCGCCGAGCCGCACGATATTTTTGCTGATGCAGCCGCCGGTGAGCGTCATCCCGAACCCAAAGAGGAGCCCGCCGAGAACCGCGCCGAGCCAGCCCAGGCGGGGCGTCAGATACATCGAGCGCTCGATGTCGACCGCGCCCGCGAGGGAGAGCGCCTGGGTGCCGAGCAGGGCGACGGCGATGGCGGCCAGCCAAGCGCGGAAGCGGCGGTAATCGCCCATCAGCACGATGTCGGAGACCGCGCCCATGGTGCAGAAATCGGTGCGCTGGACGACGGCGCCATAGGCGAGACCGACGACGAAGCCGCCGAGTCCCAAGATCGAGGCGGCCGACAAGCCATCCATGAACGCACCTTGCCCGATTTCGCCTGAAAATGGGCGGCGACCGGTTTGCTAAGTAATTATATGCGGACTATCCTTCGCGCAACTGCGCGGGCTCCGATAACCGCTTCGGATAGCCCTTAGGAGGGAGAGAAACGTCAAAAAAGTGAAGACAATCGATACCAAAGGGCTAAATTGTCCTCTGCCCGTGCTGAAGGCCAAGAAGGCGCTTCAAAGCCTGGGCAAAGGGGAGATTCTTGCCGTGCTCGCGACCGACCCGAGCGCGCCGAAGGACTTCAAGTCGTTCTGCGAAGCCACCGGCCATCAGCTGGTCGAGGTCGTCGAGGCGGACGGGGTTTATACGGTGACGGTCCGCAAAAGTGCGTGAAGTCGCAAGACGACGAACGAACGGCAGGAACGGCTCGAAAACATCGAAGCCGAAGCCGCGTTCATTCGACGACTCGCTGTGGGCGACCGAGGTGCTGGACAATTTGCCGTCCCTCGTCTGTCTCTGCCGCGACGGGCTCATCCACTACTTGAACAAAGCCGGCGGCCGCCTGCTCGGCCTTGGCTCGGCGATGCACGCGGTCGGCCGTCCGCTTCTCGATTTCGTCGACAAGCGCGACCGCGCGACGGTGGCATCCGGCATTCGGGCCGCGGGCAAAAACGGGGCGCCGGCCCGCATCACGTTTCTGAAGCGGGGGAAGACGCCGGTCGCGGCCGAAGCCGTGTTCACCCGGCTCGGCGGCCGCGACGGAACCACGATGCTGGAAGCGTCCGATCTCCGCCGCGCGGGCGAGAAGCAGAGCGGCCTCGAATCCGCCTATGCGCGCCTCGAGGCCGAATTGGAGAAGCGGTCGCGGGCGATCAAGATCGAAACGGCCGAGCGCCGGCGCATCGAGGAGCAGCTCAGGCTCGCCGGGCGCGTCATCGACAATCTGTCGGAAGCGATCGCCGTTCTCGATCCCGACTTTCGCGTGACCTCCGTCAACCGCGCGTTCGCGGAAGCGACGGGCTACGGGCTCGAACACCTCGCGGGCAAGCGTCCGCCGTTCTACAAAATCCTCGCGAAGGACGTGGGCCTCTACGCCGAGATGGTGAAGGGCACGGAGGAAAGCGGCCTGTGGGCCGGCGAATATTGGGCCAAGACCCGGAACGGCAAGGATTACGCCGAGCATCTCTCGATCTCGGCGGTCGTCGACGACGCGGGCAAGGTGCAGCAATACGCGGCCGTCGTGACCGACATCACCAAGCGCAAGCAGGACGAAGAACGGATCATCCAGCAGGCCAACTTCGACACGCTCACGGGCCTTCCCAACCGCGCGCTCTTCCTTGACCGCCTCAGCCAGGCGCTCGCCAACATGTCGCGCGCCGGAAGCAAGCTCGGGCTCATGTTCATCGACCTGGACGGGTTCAAGCTCGTCAACGACACGCTCGGCCACGACGTCGGCGACATGCTGCTCAAGGAAGCCGCCGTCCGCCTCGGCCAGTGCATACGGTCGGGCGACACGGTCGCGCGCCTCGGCGGCGACGAGTTCACGGTCATCATGCCGAACCTCGTCGATCCCCGGCACGCGCCGCTCGTCGCCCAACGCGTGCTCGACGCGCTCGCGAAGCCGTTTCTCCTCACCGGCCACGAGGCGTTCGTCTCCGGCAGCATCGGCATCACGATCTTTCCCGACGACGCCAAGGATGCGAGCGAGCTTCTCCGCAACGCGGACTCCGCCATGTACCGTGCGAAGGAGCAGGGCAAGGCGAACTATCAGTTCTTCACCAGCGATCTCAATCAGGAGATGAAAGAACGCCTGGTCCTGAAGAACGGGCTTGGCAAGGCGCTCGAGAACGGCGAATTCACGCTCCATTTCCAACCGAAGCTCGACTTGGCCACCGGCCGCATCGCAACGGCCGAAGCGTTGCTCCGGTGGGACAACAAGACGCTCGGCAGCGTCTCGCCCGGGCGCTTCATCCCCGTGCTGGAAGAGACGGGAATGGTGGTGGAAGTGGGCGAATGGGCCATCCGCACCGCCTGCCAGCAGCATCTCGCTTGGCGCCGCGCGGGCCTCCCGC
Organism: Rhodospirillales bacterium; assembly: GCA_009694195.1. Classification (GTDB taxonomy): domain Bacteria; phylum Pseudomonadota; class Alphaproteobacteria; order Rhodospirillales; family SHVQ01; genus SHVQ01. Next base: position 73,929 of record SHVQ01000009.1, on the reverse strand, counting down.
CGATCCGCGTCGCCGTCAATCTCTCGGCGCGCCAGCTCCGCGAAGCGGCCTTCGTGTCGGTCGTCGAGCGCGTGCTCGAGGAAACGGGCGTCGAGCCCGCCCATCTCGAAATCGAGATCACCGAGAGCATGTTGATGTCGGACACCCAGAGAACCGTGGTGGCGCTCAGGGCGCTGCACGAGAAGGGCATCCATGTGGCCATGGACGACTTCGGGACCGGCTATTCGTCGCTGAGCTATCTCAAGCGGTTCCCGATCGACACGATCAAGATCGACCGGAGCTTCGTCGCCGACATCGCGACGAGCGCGGACGACGCCGAGATCATTCGCACCATCATCACCATGGGCCATACGCTCAACCGGCGGATCGTGGCGGAAGGAGTGGAGACGGCCGAGCAGCTCGACATTCTCCGCCAATACCGCTGCGACGAAATCCAGGGCTACTTCTTGAGCCCGGCCTTGCCGACGGAGCGGCTGATCGGCTTCCTGACCGAACGGCTGGACGCGGACGGCGCCAACGTGACGGGGGTACGAACCGCCCCCCCTCGGCCGCGCAGTAGACAGACTCCGAGTGGATTGACGCCAACGGATGAGTCCCCTCGTATTCCTCAATCGTCACCCCGGCCGAGCGAAGCGTCCTTCGACTCGCGCGGCCTTGGGGTCTTGCGGGGGTGTCCCCCGCAAATGCCCCCTGGGGTCTTGCGGGGAATCCCCGCAAGAATCCCCTTGGCCGCTTGGCCTGGGTGACGGGAGGAGCGAAGGCTTGGCTGCCGGGTATCATCCGTTAGAGTCGCAACACTCGGACGTCCAGACCGCGATGCAGAGGTCGCACGTCGAAGCAACGCTGCCGCGAGGGCGAAAGCCGGCGTGATCGTTTTCGCCGGGCTATCGAACGATTCGTGTGAGGCGCTCACGCCGGCCGCTCAGAAGACCAGCTCGTCCTCTTGGCTGGAGCCGGCGATCACGATCTCGCCCGCGTCGGCGAGCGATTTCGCGACGGACACGACCGCGGCCTGGGCGTCGTCCACGTCCTTGAGCCGCACGGCGCCCATGGCCTCCATGTCTTCCTTCAGCATCTTGCCCGCGCGCTCGGACATGTTGGCGAAGAAGAGCTGCTTGACTTCGTCGGCCGCGCCCTTGAGGGCCATCGCGAGCTTGTCCTTCTCGACCTGGCGCAAGAGCGTCTGGATGCCGCCCGCGTCCAAGCGCACGAGGTCGTCGAAGGTGAACATGAGCTGCTTGATTCGCTCGGCCTGGTCGTGCCGCAGCCGTCGGCGGCGCAACGTGCTGTCGCCTCCGCGAAAGCGGGGGGTCAGGACCACCGGAGCAGCCTCGGCAATTCTGGGTGGGAACGAGGCATTGGAGCGTTGGGGCAACGTCTTAAACACTACACGTTTGGCCGGCCGGTCCAATTATGACCTCGCTCTCCAAAATCGAGGCCATCGACACCGATCTGGCCGACGCCAATCCGGACTCCTCGAAGCCGCCGCCGATGCGCGGCCGGGCCGTCATGCCCCGCCAGCGCTCGCGGCTTCGCGATGCGCCGCCGCTGCCCGATAAGCGCGCGGAAGCGCTTCGGCCGGTCGCGCCGAAACCGCGGATCGAACCGACGGCCCCGCTCGCTCCGAGGGCGGCGCCGAAGCCGGCCGTCCGCGAGCCGCGCATCGAGGACCTGAAAGTTGCTCCGGCTGCCGCACCGGTGCCGAAGGTACCGGCTCCAGCGGTCGCGCCACTGCGTGCCCCGGAAAGTGCTCCCAAGCTTGAGCCGGCGGGGTTGAAGGCTGCGTCGCGGCCGCCCGCGCCGCCCGAGGCGTCGAAACCCTCGATCCGGCTGCCGCCGAAACCGCCGGCGGTCGAAGCGAAGCCCGAGATCCCGCGGCCGCGCGTGCCGCTCCCGGAGCTCAAGGCCCCGCAGCCCGCTCCCAAGATTCAGCCATCCGCCGAGCAACCGGCGGCCGCTCCTCTCCGGATGCCGACGGCTCCGGCCGCCGCGCCCCGCGCGCCCTCGCCCGAGGAACGGGGCGAGCTTCCGAGCGTGGCTGTGCTTGCCGATTCGGCGCTTGCGGGCCTCCGGGAGAAGACCGATCTTTCCAATTGCCTCGTCCCCTTGCTGCAGGGAATGAACTGGCGGGGCGACCCGCGCCACATCGCCGAATCGATTCCGCACTTCGTCGATAACCTGGACATCACGTCGTTCCGCAACGTGATGGCGAACCTGCACTATGAAAGCCGGCCGGTCCGCCTCCGCCTGCATTCGGTCGATCCCCGGCTGATGCCGTGCCTCTTCCTGCCGGACGACGGCGACGCCCTCGTTCTCCTGGGATTGGACGCCAACCACATTCGCGTCTTCAATGGCGCCACGGCGTCGCACGCCGAGGTTCCGATCGCCCGGACCCGGGGCACCGTCTACTTCTTCACGCGGCTGGAGGAAGACGATCTCCTGCCGGTCCAGCAGAAGATCGGCTGGTTCAACGCCATGTCCGACCGCTTCCGCGGCCTCGTCTATCAAATTCTCGGGGTCACGTTCGTCTTGAACGTGCTGGCGCTCGCGACGCCGCTGTTCACCATGGCGGTCTACGACAAGGTCATCGCGACCGGCTCGCTCTCGACCCTCGCCTATTTTGCCATCGGGGTCGGCATCTCGATCGCCTGCGACGCCGTGCTCAGGATCATCCGGACGCGGATCATGGCTTACGTCGGCGCCCGCCTCGACAACATCGTCGGCAACGCCGTGTTCCACCGCATCTTGTTCCTGCCGCCGGCCTTCACCGAACGGGCGACGGTCGGCGCCCAGGTCGCGCGCATGAAGGACTTCGAGACGGTCAGGGATTTTTTCACCGGCCCGATGGCGCTCACGTTCTTCGAACTTCCGTTCACGATCATCTTCCTCGTCACCATCGCGTTTCTCGGCGGCCCGCTCGTCTTCGTCCCCATCGTCATGATGGCGATGTTCTGTCTGCTTGCCGTCGTCATGCAGCCGCTGATCCGCACCAGCGTCTCCAAGGCCGCGCGAGGCGCCTCGCGCCGGCAGGAGCTTTTGATCGAGACGCTCGGGACCATGCGGGCGGTGAAATACAGCGCGGCCGAGCACACATGGCTCGAGCGGTTCCGCAAGGCCTCCGCGAAGGCGGCCCTGAACAGCTTCTACACCGCGCAATATTCCTCCCTCGTGCAGACGGTTTCGACGATCCTGATGACGGCGTCCGGCCTTGCGACCGTCGTTTTCGGCGTCTACCGGGTGATCAACGGCGACATGACGGTCGGCGCTCTCGTCGCCTCGATGACGCTCGTATGGCGCGTGCTGGCCCCGCTGCAGACCGTTTTCGTGTCGCTCACGCGGCTGACCCAGGTGCGTTCGAGCATCAACCAGATCAACGCGCTCATGAACCTGAAGGCCGAGCGCGAACAACATAAGCTCGTCACGCCGATCCGCCGGCTCGCCGGACGGGTCTCGTTCTCGCGCGTCTCCTTGCGCTACAGCCCGGATACCGACCCCGCGCTGGTCGGCGTCAGCTTCGATATCGAGCCCGGCGAAGTGGTCGCGGTCGTGGGCGGCAACGGCTCCGGCAAATCGACGATCCTCAAGCTCATCGTCGGCATGTATCAGCCGCAAGCCGGCAATATCCGGATCGACGACCAGGACATCCGGCAGATGGACATCATCGAGCTCCGGCACGCGGTTGCCTATGTGCCGCAAGGATTCCAGTTCTTCTACGGGACGATCGCCCAGAACCTCAGGCTCGCCCACCCGACGGCGACCCTGAACGATCTCCGGCGCGCGGCCGATGAGGCGGGCGTCCTCCAGGAGATCGAGGCCATGCAGCAGGGCTCGGGAAAATGGGCCCGGCGGGGCTTCGAGATCCGCATCGGGGATTCGGGATCCGGCCAGATGCCGACGAGCGTCCTTCAGCGCCTCAATCTCGCGCGCGGGTATCTGAAGCGGGCGCCGATCATGCTGTTCGACGAGCCGGGCAACGGCCTCGACTTCGCCGGGGACCAGGCGTTCATGCAGCGCCTGGACAGCCTCCGCGGCACGACCACGGCGCTGCTCGTCACCCACCGGCCCAGCCACCTGAAGCTCGCCGATAAGATGATCTGGCTCGAAGCCGGCAACGTCCGCGCGTTCGGCCCCGCCGCGGACGTGCGCAAGCAAATGCCGAAGGACTTCCTATGAGCGACACCGCCCTCGCTGCCCCGACCGCGAACGAAGGCCGCCGCATCCGCCGCGGCGACCGGCAGACGCGCTTCCTGGCCCAGTCCGTGATCCTGGAGGAGGGCGGGAGCACGGGGCTCATCCGAGTCGGCATGATCACGATCGGCGTCGTCATTTGCGCCTTCCTCGTGTGGGCGGCGGCAACCGACGTGGACGAGGTCGCGGCGACTTCGGGCGAGGTGATTCCGACCGGGCAGGTGCAGGCGATTCAGCACCTGGAGGGCGGGATCATTTCCCAGCTGCTCGTGGTCGAGGGCGAGATGGTGGACAAGGGCCAGACCCTGCTGCGCCTCGATGCCGCCGGGACCCTTTCCGAACAGGATCAGCTCCGGGCGCGCGTCGCCGCCTTGCATCTGCAGTCCGAGCGCCTTCGCGCGATCGGGCTCGGCGTCAATCCCGACTGGGCGGTTGTGAGCGCCACCTACCAGAACCTCATCGACGATCAAAAGGCGATCTACGAGAGCGTGAAGAAGGCGGCTGCCGGCTGGCGCGAGGTCGTCTTCGACCAGATCAAGCAGCGGAAGTCGGAGCTGGCGATCTTCGTCCACCAGGAAGAGACGCTCAGCCGCAACATCGCCATCCTCGAAGAAGAGCTCGCCATGCGCGAGCAGCTGTTCCAAAAGGGCCTGTCCTCCAAGATCGTTTACCTCGACGTGCAGCGCCAGGTGAATCAGGCCCACGGCGACATCGCGAAGCTCCGCAACGACCGCACGCGCACGCGGGAGGCGCTCGGCGAGGCGGAAAGCCGCCTTGCCCAGCTCGACACGGACTTGCGCGAGACGGCGCTCCGCGAAATGGGGACGGTGACCGCCGAGCTGGCGCAACTCCGGGAGAACCTCAACAAGGCCGAGGACAAGGTGCAGCGGCTGCACGTCAAGGCGCCCGTGCGCGGCATCGTGAAGGGGCTGAAGACCCACACCATCGGCGGCGTCATCACGCCGGGCCAGGTCGCCCTTGAAATCGTGCCGCTGGACAAGGAGCTCGTCGTCGAGACCCGCATCACCACACGCGACGTCGGCCACGTGCAGGTCGGCCAGCCGGTGACCGTCAAGGTGACGACGTTCGACTTTGCCCGCTACGGCGGCATCACGGGCGAGCTCAAGGACATCTCGGCCTCGACGTTCCTCGACGAGAAGGGAAACCCCTTCTACAAGGGGATCGTCAGCCTCGACCGCACGTACGTCGGATACAACCCCGAGCGCAACCGCATCGTGCCCGGCATGACCGTGCAGGCCGACGTCCACACGGGCCGGAAGACGCTGCTCGAATATCTCTTGAAGCCGATCTATTCGTCGGTCAGCCATTCGTTCCGGGAGCGGTAAACGAGACCTGTCTCTTTGTCGTCATTCCCGCGTACGCGGGAATCCAGTCTTTCTTGACGTCCTGGACCCCCGCTTCCGCGGGGGTGACGGCTTCGCTTGAATTCCGCCCCAAAGGGCCACCGCTTTGCGAATGACCCGCTCGGTTTCCGTCCAGAGCCCGAGCGTGGAAATATCCGCGACGGGAACCCATTCGGCCGCAAGCGCGTCGCCGCCGGCCTTCGGCTTCCCCCCGCGCCAGGCGGCGCCGACGTCGATGAGCGTGTAGTGCTGCCGGACCCGGCCGTCGGCGTCCTTCTGGATCGAATCCACGACATCGACCAGGCCGAGGACCTCGATCGCCACGCCCGTCTCCTCCATGATCTCGCGCCGGGCGGCCTCATGGACGGTCTCGCCGGTCTCCTGGCACCCGCCCGGCAAGCTCCAGCCGCCGAGCCGCGGCGGCTTGCCGCGGCGGATGAGCAGCACGTCCTCGCCCCGGAGGACGACGACGCCGACGCCCACGAACGGGCGCGAGGGGTAATCGCGCGACTGGCCTGTCGGCTCGCCCGTGACAGCCGCTTTCCGGCCCATTTTCATGCAATCCCGCAGGCAAAGGTGAAACTTTGGTCCGAGCGGGTTATAGTAAACGCTCGAATCCGGGAGGCAAGGGGAGCCGCGTCCTTCAAGGGGGTTTAAAGAACGAAATGGCCGACGCCGTTATTGAACGGAAAACGTTGAAGGAGGGCGACCACGTCTTCAAGGAAGGGGACGACGGCAGCGCCGCCTTCGTCGTTCAGGCGGGTGCCGTTGAAATCTACAAGACCATCGACGGGCAGCCCACCAGCCTTGCGACGCTCGGGCCGGGCGCCATCTTCGGCGAGATGGCGCTGGTGGACGCGAAGCCGCGCATGGCGGCGCCCGCATGGCGAAGGGCGGCACCGTCATCGTGGTTTCGAAGCCGACCTTCGAGGAGAAGCTCAGGAAAGCCGACCCCTTCGTCCGGGGGCTCCTGAAGATTCTGGTCGAGAACCTCCGCCAAATTCAGGGACAGCAGAAGTAGACCTGCCGCGCTTGCCGCCTGTCCGGCCGAAACCGGCTGGCGGCGAAAAGCGCGATGTGCTACGCGAACGCTTGTTAGGCGTCGGCGCGGACGCTAAAGCCACGCCACAGGGGTGCAGCGCCTTCCACGACGTCCTTTCAACGCAAGGCCCCAAAGCATGCAAGCCACCCCTGGCCACGACCCCCAGCCGACTCCGCCCAGCCGCGGTCTGACGCCGCCGAAGACCTTCAATCGAGTTTGGCACCACCTCCGTACGTACTTCCTGACGGGAGTGCTGGTCGTCGCCCCGATCGGCATCACGTTGTATCTCGCCTGGGCGTTCATCGACTTTATCGATGTCGCCGTCGTCTCGCTTATCCCACAGAAGTACAACCCGAAGACCTATCTGCCCTATGGCATCCCCGGGCTCGGCCTCGTGATCGTCATCATCGGCCTCACCCTCGTCGGCTGGGCCGCCGCCGGATTTGTCGGCCGCCTCGTGCTGCGGATGGGCGAGCGCATCGTCCAACGGATGCCGGTCATCCGGAACATCTACGGCGCGGCCAAGCAGATCGTCGAAACCGTGGTGGCCCGCCAGTCGAACGCCTTCCGCAAGGCGGTCCTCGTCGAGTACCCGCGCCCGGGCGTCTGGGCGATTGCCTTCGTGACCGGGCGCGCCAAGGGCGAGGTCCAGCGCGCGACCGGGGAAGACTACGTCAACGTCTTCGTGCCGACGACGCCGAACCCGACCTCGGGCTTCCTTCTTTTCGTCCCGAAGAAGCAGGTCGTGGCGCTCGACATGACGGTCGAAGAGGCGATCAAGCTGGTCGTGAGCTGCGGCCTCGTCGTCCCGCCCGACCGCGGGACGGCGGAGTCCGATCCCAAGGTCGCCAGGTTCGTCGCACCCGCCAAAACCGACATCCCCTCGGCCGGCTGAGCTATTTCGATTCCGCCTTCTGCCTGGCGATCTCCTGGGCAAGCGCGCCCGGCGAAGCCTCCGGCACGATCTGTCGCGTCTCGTGGATGCGCACGGACTCGAACAAGCCGCCCTTGACGTAGGGATCTTCGGCGAGGTGGTCCTCGAGCGCCACCCGGGTCGGGAACGTCAGGATGAGGAGGCTGCCGAGCACCCGACCGTCCTCAGCGATGAGCGGGCCGCCGAATTTGAACCGGTCCTGCGTGTCGCGTACATACTCAAGATGCGCCGCGCGGAGCCGCTTCCGAAGATCGCCGGGCTTGTCGAAGCCGATGACCACGAAATCCATGGAGATAACTCCTCTGCCGATGTTGCCACCCACCTCACCCCAACCCTCTCCGCCCTTCAGGGCGGAGAGGGAGGGACCCGCGTTAGCGGGAGGGTGAGGTGGGACTCTGCTTGCGTCACCGAATCACCTCACCCCGAGCGCAGGTTGCGGGCGACCGCGTCGCGTTCGAACAGATAGAGCAGCGTCCGCACCGCCTGCCCGCGGGGCTGGCGGAGCTCCGGGTCCTTCTGCAGCACCAGGAGGGCGTCGTCGCGGGCGGCTCCGAGCAGCTCTCCGTGCGCGGAAAGGTCGGCCAGGCGGAATTCGGGAACGCCGCTTTGCCGGGTGCCCAGCACTTCGCCGGCGCCCCGCAGGCGCAGGTCTTCCTCGGCGATGCGAAAGCCGTCCTCGGTCTCCCGCATGATGCGAAGGCGGGACTCCGCCGACGGCGTAAGCGGCTTCGCGTAGAGGAGAAGACACGTGGAGGGCTTTTCCCCGCGCCCGACCCGCCCCCGAAGCTGATGGAGCTGCGCTAGGCCGAAGCGCTCGGCGTGCTCGACCACCATCACCGTCGCGTGCGCCACGTCCACGCCCACCTCGATCACGGTGGTCGCGACCAGGATGCGGATGTCGCCCGCCTCGAAGGCCGCCATGGTGCGGTCGCGCTCGGCCTCCTTCATGCGGCCGTGGAGCAATCCGACCGTGCCGGGGAAGGCCTGGGCGAGCGCGCGGTGGCGATCCTCCGCCGCCGCCACGTCGAGGGCTTCCGATTCCTCGATCAGCGGGCAGACCCAATAGACTCCGGCGCCCTGTTTCACCGAGCGCCCGACGGCTTCGATCACTTCGTCGGTGCGCTCGGTCGGCACCAGGCGCGTGTCCACCGGCCGGCGCCCCGGCGGCTTGCCGGTCAAGCGGGAGACGTCCATGTCGCCGTAGGCCGTCAGCATGAGCGTGCGGGGGATCGGCGTCGCCGTCATCACGAGCACGTCGGCCGCGCGCCCCTTGGCCGCCAGCATGAGCCGCTGATGGACGCCGAAGCGGTGCTGCTCGTCGATCACGGCGAGGCCGAGATCGCGGAACGCGACGTCCTCCTGGAACAGCGCGTGGGTGCCGACGACCAGCGGCGCCTCGCCTTCGGCGATGCGGGCGAGCGCGATCTCTCGGGCCTTGCCTTTCTCGCGCCCGGTCAGAAGGACGATCGGGACGCCGGCCGCCGCCGCGAGCGGCTCGAGCGTCGCCATGTGCTGGCGCGCGAGCACGTCCGTCGGGGCCATCAGCGCCGCCTGCGTCCCGGATTCGACCGCGTTCAGCATGGCGAGCAGCGCGACCACCGTCTTGCCGCTCCCGACATCGCCCTGGAGGAGGCGCAGCATGCGCGAGTCGGACTCCATGTCGGCGACGATCTCGGACACGGCCGTCTGCTGCGCGGGCGTGAGCTGGAAGGGAAGGGCCGCCAGCACCTTCGCCCGCAACGCACCGTCGCCCTGCAGCCGGCGCCCGGAGAGGCGGCGAAAGCTCGCGCGGACGAGGCACAAGGCCACCTGGTTCGCGAGCAGTTCGTCATAGGCGAGCCGGCACCGCGCGGGAGTCGCCGGATCGAGGGCTTCCGTCGTCGCCGGCGCGTGCGCCTCGGTGAGCGCGTCGCGCCACGGTTTCCAGCCCTGACGCGCAACAAACGTCGGATCGATCCACTCTTCGAGCGGCGGCGCGAGCGCGACCGCCGCGCGGACCGCCCGGCTCAGAACCTTGAGCGACAGGCCCTCGGTCAACGGATAGACCGGCTCCACCGTCTGCAGCCGAGCCAGTTCCGCGACCTCGGCGATATGATCCGGATGAGTCATCTGGATATCGCCGTCGTAATCGTCCACACGGCCGCTGACGACGCGCATCTCGCCCGTGGGCAGGGCGCCCGCGAGATAGTCCGCGTGGGCGTGAAAGAAGACGAGGGTGAGCGTTCCCGTCTCGTCGGAGCACTGGACCTTGTAGGGAATCCTGCGGTTCGGCGGTTTCCGGTGCCGATCGACGCGGACGGTGATCGTGGCGATGCGCCCGGGCTCGGCCTCGCCGATCTTGGGCGCGTAGCGGCGGTCGATGATGCCGGACGGCAGGTGCCACAGCAGGTTCACCACGCGCGGGCCCGCGAGCGTCTCCACCAGCTTCGCCAACCGGGGACCGATCCCCTTCAGCGCGCCGACGGGCTTGAACAGCGGGAACAGGACTTCCGGGCGCATTCCAAAAGGGCGTGCTGACAGAACGCAGGCGACGAACTATATCCTAGAGCCGCCGCTATGACAGGAGCGCCGAGATCGACGCACATTTTCCTCGTCATTCCCGCGTAAGCGGGAATGACGATCATTGATTATGGGACTGCCGGCGTATCCCGGTTTGGGGCCGCCGCTTCCCCGGGCAAACCGCCGATTGCGACCGTTGCATGGACATCCGCCGCAAACGACTTCTGTATCAGAGCACCCATCGGGGGACGAAGGAGTCGGACGTCCTGATCGGCGGCTTTGCCGCGGCGTATCTGGCCCGCCTGACGGAGCCCCAGCTCGACCGCTTCGAGGCGCTCCTGCAGGAAACCGACGCCGATCTTGTCGACTGGATCATGGAGAAAACCCAGGCGCCCGCGCGCCACGACCACGATGTCCTCGCCCTCATCCGAGCCCGCAAGCGTGAGCGATAAGCCATTGCATCCGATTCATAATTCGCCCCTGCTCGGCGAGGCCATGGGTCGGCCCGGCCGCGTCGTCATCGCGGGCGCGCCGGAGGGGTTCGACGCCTTCGTGCTGGCCGAGCTCGCCTGCGGGACGGACATCGTCTGCGTCGCCCGCAACGACGTGAGCCTGGCCAGGAAGAGCGAGGCGCTGCAATTCTTCGCTCCCGAGACCGAGGTCCTGGAGTTCCCGGCGTGGGATTGCCTGCCCTACGACAGGATGTCGCCGAACGCGCACCTCGTGAGCCGGCGGCTCGACACCCTGACCCGGCTCAGGGAAAAGTCCGAAGCCCCGGGCGGCCGCGTGATCCTCACCACCGTGGCGGCGATCCTCCAGCGGGTCCCGACCCGCGCGGCGTTCGCAGGTCGAACGCTGGCGCTGGCACCGGGGACGTGCATCGCGCCCGAGGATCTGCTGGGCTATCTCTCCCGGAACGGCTACGGACGCGCCGACACCGTGGTCGAGCCCGGCGAGTACGCGGTCCGCGGCGGCATCGTTGACATTTTCCCCCCCGGGCTTGCCATGCCGCTTCGCCTCGACTTCTTCGGCGACGAACTGGAGCGGCTCCGCACCTTCGATCCGACGACCCAGCGGACGACGGGGGAGGTGGCGGCGGTCGTCCTCAAGCCGGTGAGCGAGGTGTTTCTCGACTCCGACTCCATCGCGCGGTTTCGAGTTGCCTACCGGGAAGCCTTCGGAGTCACGGGCGAGGACGATCCGCTGTTCGAGGCGGTTTCGGCGGGGCGCCGGCACCCGGGCATGGAGCACTGGCTCCCGCTGTTCCACGGCGGGCGCCTGGAGACGCTGTTCGACTACGTGCCCGGCGCCGCCCTCGTGCTCGACAACGAATTCGCCGAGGCGATGAAGGCGCGGCTCGATCTGATCGCCGAGTACTTCACCGCCCGCCTCGACTTCCTCGGCCGGAACCGGTCGGAAGGAGGCGCGCCGTATCGGCCGCTGCGCCCGGAGACGCTCTTCCTCGATCCCGCCGAATGGGAGAAGCGGCTCGTGGGCTATCCGGTCGGCCGGCTGTTTCCCTTTGCCGCCGCCGACCTTGCCGATGCGTCCGCCGGTCCTGAGCGCGCCCGCACCATCGACGCCGGCGGCCGGCCGGGACGGCCGTTTGCCGATGCCCGCGTTCAGCCCGACGCGAGCGTGTTCGACGCGGTCCGCGATCACGTCCGGAGCCATGCAGGCGAGGGAAGGCGCGTCGTCGTCACCGCCTTCACCCAGGGCTCGCGCGCGCGCCTCGCGGGGTTGCTCGCCGAGCACGGCCTCGACCGCCAAAATCCGGTCGAGACCTTCAGCGGCGGCGCCGGGGCCGCGGACGCGATCGATCTCGCCGTCGTCGGCCTCGAGCGCGGCTTCACGGCCGCGGGCCTCGCCGTCATCACCGAGCAGGACATCCTCGGCGACCGCCTGAACCGGCCGGCCCGGCGGCAGGTGCGGGCGGAGAACTTCATCGCCGAAGTCTCGTCCTTGAGCGAGGGCGATCTCGTCGTTCACGTGGACCACGGCATCGGCCGCTTCGAGGGGCTGCAAGCGATCCAAGTCTCGGGCGCGCCTCACGACTGCCTCCGGTTAATCTACGCCGGCGGCGACAAGCTCTTCCTCCCCGTCGAGAACCTGGAGCTCGTTTCCCGCTACGGCTCGGAAGAGACGGACGTCCATCTCGACCGCCTGGGCAGCCAGGCGTGGCAGGCGCGCAAGGCGCGGCTGAAAAACCTCGTGCGCGAGATGGCGGCCGAGCTCATCAAGATCGCCGCCGTCCGCGCGTTGGAGCCGGCGCTCGCGTTGAGTCCCCCGGCCGGCGCCTACGAGGAGTTCTGCTCGCGCTTTCCTTACGTGGAAACGGAAGATCAGGAGCGCGCGATCCAGGACGTGCTGGCGGACCTCGGCAGCGAGCGCAACACCGACCGCCTGGTCTGCGGCGACGTCGGCTTCGGCAAGACCGAGGTCGCCTTGCGCGCGGCGTTCATCGTGGCGCTCTCCGGCCGCCAGGTCGGCGTGGTGGTGCCGACGACGCTGCTCTCCCGCCAGCATTTCGAGGTCTTCCGCAACCGCTTCGCCGGATTTCCCGTGAACGTCGCCGAGATTTCCCGCCTGGTGCCGCCGAAGGCCGCCAAGGCCGCGAAGGAGGGGCTTGCGGACGGGAAGATCGACATCGTGATCGGCACCCACGCGCTGCTCGCCAAGGACATCCGTTTCCGCGATCTCGGCCTCCTCGTCGTCGACGAGGAGCAGCATTTCGGCGTCGCCCACAAGGAGCGCCTGAAAAAGCTCGCGGCGGACGTGCGCGTCCTCACACTGACCGCGACGCCGATCCCGCGCACCCTCCAGCTCGCGCTCTCGGGGATTCGCGAGATGAGCATCATCGCGACGCCGCCCGTCGACCGCCTGGCTGTGCGGACCTACGTGCTGCCCTACGATCCGGTCATCATCCGTGAAGCCATCATGCGCGAGCGGTTCCGCGGCGGGCAGACCTTCTACGTGTGCCCGCGCATCGCCGACATGGACGACCTGGCCCGGCGCCTGAAGGTGCTGGTCCCGGAAATCAAGATGGTGAAGGCCCACGGCCGCATGCCCGCGCGCCAGCTCGAGGACGCGGTGGGAGCCTTTTGCGCCGGCAAGTACGATCTGTTGCTTGCGACCAACATCATCGAGTCCGGCCTCGACATGCCGAACGTCAACACGATCGTCATCCACCGGGCGGACATGTTCGGCCTCGCCCAGCTCTATCAGCTCCGCGGCCGCGTGGGGCGGGCGAAAGTCCGGGCCTATGCCTACCTCTCCCTGCCGCCCGACCAGGCGCTCACGCCCGACGCCCAGAAGCGCCTCGAGGTCATGCAAACGCTGGATACGCTCGGCGCCGGGTTCGCGCTCGCCAGCCACGATCTCGACATCCGGGGCGCCGGCAATCTTCTGGGCGAGGAGCAGTCCGGCCACATCCGCGAAGTCGGGATCGAGCTCTACCAGCAGATGCTGGAAGAGGCGGTGGCGGAGACCCGCGGGCTCGGGACGCGCGAAGACGCGGGCGAGGACTGGAGCCCGCAGATCAGCATCGGCCTGCCGATCCTCATTCCGGAGCCCTACATCGCCGATCTCAACATCCGCATGGGGCTCTATCGGAGAATGTCGACGCTGACCGCGCGGGAAGAAATCGATGCGTTCGCTGCCGAGCTCATCGACCGCTTCGGGCCGGTGCCGCCGGAGGTCGAGAACCTTTTGGCGACGGTCGCGCTCAAGCGCCTCTGCCGCGACGCCGGCGTCGAGCGGGTGGAAGCCGGCCCGAAAGGGGCGCTCGTCGCCTTCCGCAACACCCGGTACGCCAACCCGGCGGGCCTGGTCGAGTTCATCACCCGCCAGCGGGGAAGCGCCAAGCTTCGGCCCGACCACCGGCTCGTCTACATGCGCGCCTGGGACGATCCGTCCGAGCGCCTGAAGGGCGTCCAATACCTCCTGAACCGCCTCGCCGAGATCGCCACCCGCGCGGCGGCGTGACGAGAGCAAAGGGCTTTTCCATCGCTGTCATGCCCGGCCTTGTGCCGGGCATCTACGTCTTTAAGTCGTGGATCGCCGGGTCAAGCCCGGCGATGACGATGCGCGTCCTAAGCCGCCGTCTCGGCCGCCGCCGCATCGAGCATGCGGACGAGCACGGAGGGCTCGTGCGCGCCCGAGAGGATCATGTGATCGTTGAACAGGAACGAGGGAACGCCGCTGACGCCCAGCCGATGCGCATCGGCGTTTTCCTGGTAAACGAACTGGACGTCCTCGTCGCTCTCCAGGTATGCGCGCAAGCCCGCCGGATCGAGGCCGATCTCCTTCCCGATGCCCGTGAGCACGTCCGTGTCGCCGATGTTTTGCCCGCTTTCGAAGTAGGCGATGAAGGCGGCTTCGACGGCCTCGTTCGCGAGTCCTGAGCGCTCGGCGAAGCGCACCAGCCGGTGCGAGTTCACGGAATTGGGCGTGCGCCCGATGCGATCGAAGGCGAAATCGATCTCGACGGATTGCCCGGCTTCCTCGATCGCGCCGTAGATTCGCCGGATGCGCGCTTCGCTGCCGAACTTACGCAGCAAATACGCGTTGCGGTCGATGCCTTCCGGCGGCATCTCCGGATTGAGGAGGAAGGGCCGCCAGCGCTGGCGCACCTTCAGGTTCGGGCGGGACGCGAGCGCCTTCTCAAGCCGCCGCTTGCCGATGTAGCACCATGGGCAAACCGTGTCGGAAATGATCGCAATATCCATTAACGCCTTGTCCTATAACAAGTTTCCTGGCCCACAGAATGCCGTGCGGCCGCCATCAAAACAACACGATCGCGCGCGAAAAGTGACCCCACGGCTGGCACATTTGTGTATCCTACATAGTCGCCAGCTGCTTTTGGACGGCATCTTTTTGGAGGACTTATGATCAAGCGCATTCTTGCTCTCGCCGTGATCGCTCTGTTTGCCGCCGGCCCGGCCTTCGCAAGCCAGTGCCCGGCGGATATGAAGAAGATCGACGAAGCTCTCGCCAAGAATCCGAAGCTCTCGGATGCGGACGCGAAAAAAGTGAAAGAACTCCGCGCCAACGGCGAGAAGCAGCACAAGGACGGAAAGCACGCCGACTCCGTGAAGACGCTCGGCGACGCGAAGAAAATTCTGAAGGTTCAGTAACCGAGCTCGTACTCGGTTCGCGAGCCCCGCTCCGGAGAAACCCGGGGCGGGGCTTTCGTTTGGGCGTCTCGAAGGGGGCTACTCGCCCAAGTTCGCGGCGCGGGGAAGCTCGACGGCCGGCTTGGCGTGCGGCTGCGCGAGGGTCTCGGACGTGACCCATGGCCGGTCGACCGACGCCCAGTCGCAGTCGACCAGCATCGTGCCGCTCTTCCGCCCCCAGAGGATCGACTCGCGCGCGAAGCGCACGCGGTCCCCGCCGAAATCCTTGGGCTTCGGATGCAAGGCCTGACGTTCCGCTGCGACCGGGATCGGCTCGGTCCCGAAGCGGCGGGCGAAGTACTCCGGCATGTTGGTGCGGAACGCGGCTTCCGTTCCTGATGCGGGCGCGGCGGTCGGCATGCGGAGGCGCTGGTATTGGAGCGCGTCCGACACCTCGTCCCGGTCGTAAACGATGCCGCGGCCGTCGAGGAACCCGCAGACCACGTCGAAGAGCTCGCGGTAGAACCGGTCGAAGTCCCCGGCGAGCCGGAGGAAGCTCGCTTCCTCCACGTCCCAGTAGAAGTCGCCGAACCCCGGCATTTCGAGTCCGCGTCCTTTCCCGTCGAGCAGCCGCTGCGTGTAATCGTCGTAGAGGGCGAGCTCGGTCAGCAGCATCGCGCCCGTGCCGGCGGCCATCCGGCGGTCCGAAATGTGCTCGATGAAGCTCGTGTACGCGATGCCGAACCGGTCGGTGAGATAAGAGATCAGGAAGAAGCCCACCTTCATGCTGTGCATGAGCATGGTCAGAGTCGAGAAGCGCGTCATCCGCCGCCAGTCCTCGACCGTCATCGAGTCGCTCGCGACGATGATGTCCTGATACTCCGGGACCCAGTTGGCGTCGCGCACGCTGCCGTGGATTTCGCGCAACTCGATGCGCTTGGTCACGATGCCGAATTTCTTCTGGTACGCGGGCTCGCCGAGCTCGGTGTTCGGGTAGACCTCGCATTGGTAGACGAAGAGCTGGTTCTTGAGACCGGCCCGCAGCAGCTCTTCGATCCCGTCCCGCCAGCTTTCGTACGTCTCGCCGGGCAGCCCCAGGATCATCTCCGAATAGACGGGAATCTCGCGGTCGTTGAACAGCCGCTGCAGGTTTTCGTAGGTCGCGAGCTTGATGTTGCCGCGCTTGATGTTGGCGAGCACCTTCTTGCTGTTGCTCTGGCGGGCGAGGGTGATGCCTTTTTCGAGCTCGTGCTCATGCAGGAGCGAGGCAATCGCGAAAATGTTCTCGTCGGTGTTCTTTCCCCAACAGGTGCGGAACTTCTCCGGAAATCCGTACTTTTTCTTCGTCGAGACGAGAAACTTGGCGATCTCGGGATCGCGCTTGTGCATGCCGAAATTGGAATCGGCGTTGAACATGTACTTGATGCGGCGGTGCCCCGCCCAATTGATCTCGGCCTCGACCCGGCCGAGGTCGTGGTAGCGGTATTTGCGCGTGGTGCCGCCGCGGCCCCAGTAGCAGAACGTGCAGAGAAACGGGCAGCCCCGGTTGGTCTCGACGATCGCCTGGAAGTCGATCTCCGGATGGGCCTCGAACATGTAGTTGAAGAGCCCTTCCAGGTAGGGCGACGGATAGGAATCGAGATCGCGGCCGAATTCCGACTCTTCCGGGTTGTAAACGATGGCGCCGGTCTGCGGGTGCCGGTAGGAGACGTTCACGATCCCCTTGAAATCGCGGGACTCGAGAAAGCGCTCCATCACGCCGTAGAACGCTTCTTCCCCTTCCGCCCGCACCGCCACGTCGATAAACGGATGCTCGGCGAAATAGTCCTCCGGATGGTGCGGGGTCTGGCAGCCGCCGAAGACGATCAGACACGCGGGCCAGCGCTCCTTGATCACGCGGGCGACGTGCAGGCTCAGCTGCTCGTTCCACATGGCGATCGAGAAGGCGGCGACGTCGGGCGCCTCGTCGTACTGGGCGAGAATGCGGTCGGCTGCGTCGAGATAGAAGATGAACGGCTTGAACTTGTAGCCGGCTTTGACGGGGGGGTTGGTCTCCGCGTAAGCGCGCAGGATCCCGGAAACCAGGGGAAAGTACGTCGCCCGCCCCATGCGGACGTTGTACTCGTTGAAATAAACGACTTTTTTGCGCTTCGGCACTGAATCCCGCTCACATCCTCTGGAATCGGCTGCATCGTAAAGGGAGATCGAGCGGGATGCAATTCAGGGCGCCCGTGCCCTGCGGCGGCTTGCTTTCGGTTCCCGAGATAGCGTACACGGCAGCGGGAGGGCGCAGAATGACGCAGCTTGTTTCCGTCGTGTTCTCGTTTCGGAACGAGGAACAGAACCTGCCGGAATTGATCGCGCGAGTGGCGAAGGCGCTCGAGCCGGGACCCGAGGACTACGAGCTCATCTTCGTCAACGACGCCTCGACCGACCGTTCGCTCGAGGTTCTCCTCGGCGAGCGGGAAAGGAACCCCCGGATCAAGGTCATCACGCTGTCGCGCCGCTTCGGGCCGTCGGAGGGCGTGCTGGCCGGCATGAGCGTGGCTTCGGGCGACGCGCTCATCTACATGGACAGCGATCTGCAGGACCCGCCCGAGCTTCTGCCGGAGCTGTTACAGCGCTGGCGGGCGGGCGCGGACGTCATCCACACCGTGCGGCTCGATCGCAAGGGAGAGACCTGGCTCAAGAAATGGGTGACCAAGCGGGCGTATCAGATCATCCGTTTTTTTTCGACCCTCAAGCTTCCGGTCGAGGCGGGAGATTTCAAGCTACTCTCCCGCCGCGCGCTCGATCAGTTTCTGTGCCTGAAGGAATACGATCCCTACATTCGCGGGCTTGCGGCCTGGATCGGGTTCCGTCAGGAGACCGTGCCCTACGAGCGGGTCGGGCGCGCGCGTGGAACCAGCAAATTCCCGCTGTTCAGCCGTAATCCGGCGAAGGCCTTCATCACCGCGATCACGTCCTTTTCGTTCGTCCCGATCTATGTGATTGCCGGCACGGGGCTGATCGGGATCATCGCCGCGGTCGTGGCCGTCCTCGCGGGCCTTCTGATGAGCCTCGCCGGCCACGCGGGCGGCCGCACGCTCGCGTTTATCGGGCTCCTCACATTTTTTTGGGCGACGATCGTCGCCGCGATCGGCACGCTCGGGCTCTACGTGCTGCGGATTTACAAGGAAGTGCGCGGGCGCCCCCGCTTCATCATCCAGGACAAGATCGGCTTCGAGCCGGGCGGTCCGATGTCCGGCTAACGCCGGCAGGCCCAAGCGTCGAAGTACCGATAGCTCCGGCGCTTCTCGTAGGCGGCGAGGAACGCGTCCTGGAACTCCTGGCCGAACGCCGGCATCGCGTAATAGCCGACCATGGCGAACGGGCGCTCGCCCGCGGGGATGAGCCAAACGTCCGTGCGGCAGGCGCGAATGCGGGCAACCGTCTCCGGCGGCAGCGGGATCTTGAGATAGGCCGTCTCCGTCACGATCGCCGCGTCGAGTGAGTAGGGGTGCCCCGCCGTGACCAGGATCGTCTTCTGGAACGTGCGGGGGTAGGAGACGACGGTGTCGCCGACGCCCATTTCGATGGTCCGGCCGCTGAAGTCGGCCATGATCTGCCGAATCTCGCCGCCGACGGCGCGGGCCTCGTCCCAGTGCAGCGCGCGAACGAAGCGTTCCTGGATGGGCATGCTGACCGCGAGAAGGGCGAGGGCGAGGATGGCGGCCGCGGCTGTCGCCATCCGCTTGGTGAACCCCGCGGCGCCGTAGCGGAGCGCGATATCGACGGCAATGGGGGCGAACGGCAAGAGGTAATGCATCCCGGCGCCCGGCTTCGAGGCGGGGAAGAACGACAAGACGAGGCATCCCGCGTAGGCGCCGACGTACGCCCAGTCGCGGGCGCGCAGCGTCTTCCGATCGAGCAGCGGAAACACGAGCGGCGCGAAATAGAACAGCGAGTAGCGGAAAACCTTGAGAAAGACGCCCCACGAGTTCTGCTTGCCGGCCGCCACCGGCTCGAACCAGGAGAGATAGTCGACGAGCGAGAAGGGCGGCAGCGCGAACGGCGCCAGCACCAGAAGCGCTCCGGCGGCGCCCATGAGGATGAGCGTTCCGAGCCCGCGCTCCCAGACGTAAAAGAGGACGATGGGCGCGAAGTAGAGCGCCGCGTGCAGCTTGGCGCCCGCCGCAAGCGCCGCGCAGAGCGCGATCAGGAGGGCGCGCAGGGTCTCGCGGCCATCCAGGCTTTGCATCCGCAAGACCGCGAGCGCAACGGCGACGCAGAGCGCCACGAAGGAATCCGGGCGGTTCCACACCGTGGCGGGCAAGTGAAGGAGCGCGTAGCCTGCCGCCAGCAGAACTCCGGCCGCGGCGACCGTCCAGCCGTCGCGGATGCGGCTCCAGAAGATCATCGCCGGCATGGCGATGGCGGCCGCGACCGCGGCCGCCTTGCCGGCCGGGATCGAAGGGCCGAACGCGGCGAGCACGACCGTATTCACGCCGTAGGCGAGGGGCCCGTAAATGTTGGTGATCCGCTCGGGCGCCGAAAACGGCGGGTAGGCAGGCAAGCCTTGGAGAAGACGCCAGGCGATCAAGAGCGTGCTGGGCTCGCCGTGATCGATGAACGCGGGGTAAGCGAGATAAAGCACGGCGACGGCGAGCAGGCTCGCATAGACGAGCGCCGCCAGCACATAGAAGGGAAACGGCCGGGCGCGAGAGCGTGCCGGCGCGGTCATCCGCGCCCCGCCCGCGCGCGCCCGAGCCACCGGAGGACGACGAGGCCCATCTCGGCGAAATACCGGTCGGTGTTGAAATTGGCGCGGTCGGCGACGCCGATCTCGGCCGGCTCCCCGCGCGGCGCGTAGTAGGTTCCGAACAGCCAATCCCAAAATGTGAGGATGCCGTAGTTGCGGTTGAAGTGCTCGGGCGCCGTCGAATGGTGGACGCGATGGGCGGCGGGCGTGATGACGACGGACTCCAGCCATTTCCATTTCCATTGAAGCCGGGAATGGACGAGCGACTGGTAGAAGCCGTTAGCCACGCTCCAGGCGGTCACGACTTCGGCGCCGGCACCCAGCACGGCCGCGAAAAGCGCGCCGAGCAGGGTGGCGCCGAGGAAATCGATGGGGTGGTTCCGGTAGGGAAGCAGCGGATTGTAGTCCTCGGCCGAGTGATGGACCTTGTGAACCTCCCACAAGAGCTTCGTGTGCATGAGGCGATGGAAGAGGTAGAAGGCGAGCGACTGCGCGAGCGCCACGGCCGCGAACTGGACAGCCGGGTTCTCGACGTGTTGCAGCACCCGGAGATCCACCCGCTGCTCGATCCAGCCGACGAGCAGCCCGAACGTCCCGAACGAGACCAGAAAGGCGATGAGGGCCGTGAGGCCGGAAACGCGCAGCAGAAAATAGAACAGGTCCGTGCGCACGGACGGCGACCGGTTCGTCAGGATGCGGCGCACGGTGGAATCGCGATAGCCGAGGCCGGCGGCTTCGATCCCGAGGCTCACGAGGGTGACGAACACCATGCCGAGCGGCAGGTAGAGGATTTTCGGATCGAACGCGATCCCGATCGCGTGCAGCAGCGCCCCCACGACCGGAATCCGATCTCCGAGGGACTGAATGGCGAGCGGCGCTCCCACGCCCATGGCCAGCGCAAGCGCGGCGATAGGCGCGAAACCGAGCACGAAGCTGCGATGCTCGCGGATGTCGGCGAGAAACTGGCCCATTCAGGCCCCCTCTTTCGTGGTCCGGCGTATATGGCCGGGGGCAGGGGGTGTCAAGCGGAGGGACCGCCACCGCGTCGTTCCCGCGTCCTTCGACTCGCGCGCCTCATCCTGAGGAGCAGCCACTGGCTGCGTCTCGAAGGAGAGGCGCGCGGCTCAGGATGAGGAGCGGGAACCCAGATTTTTCGATCTGTTTCCAGTTTCCCTGGACTCCCGTGTTCGCGGGAGTGACGAAATATTCTCACGCTCTTACCTTGATGCCGGTGGTTAAGCCAACTAGGGTCCCCCCGATGAAACAGTGCGTTGGCTGCGGCAAGCCGGTCACGGCCGCGGATTGGCGCTGCGAGGCGTGCGGCTACGCGCCCCGCATGGTGAACGGCTGGCCGAGCTTCGTCGCAGGCGAGGTCGCGGGGCCGAAGGAGTTCAACCGCGGCGTCTACACCCGCATGGTGGCGTGCGAGGAGCAGAGCTTCTATCACCGGACGCGCCGCCGCCTGATTCTTTGGGCGCTTGCCTCGCTTTTTCCCGCCGCACGCAGGCTCTACGACCTGGGCGTCGGAACCGGCTATGTCCTCGATGGCATCCGGTCCGCGAACCCCGAGCTTGAGCTCTACGGCAGCGACCTCGCCCTCGATTCGCTCGCCGTCACCACGGAGCGGATCGGCGACGCCGCAACGCTCTTCCATACGGAGGCCTCGCGCATCCCGTTCGCCGAGCACTTCGATGTGGTCGGCGCCTTCGATGTGGTCGAGCACATCGAGGACGACGTGGGCGCGCTCCGCGCCATTCACCGGGCGATCCGACCCGGGGGCGGCGTGCTTCTCACGGTGCCCCAGCACATGGCGTTCTGGAGCCGGCTCGACGCCGAGACCGGCCACGTCCGGCGCTATCAAGGCCATGAACTCGCCGACAAGGCGCGAGAGGCCGGTTTCGAGGTTCTGCTGGATACGTCCTTCATGGCGTCGCTCTTCGTGCCCCAGTACCTGTCACGCCGCCTGCTCGCGAAAAAGTCGACCCGCGCGTTCGAGGCCGAGCACCTGTTGCCGGCGCCGCTCAATCGCACGCTGGAAGCCGTTCTATCCGCCGAGATCGCGTTGATCCGCGCGGGTGTCCGGTTTCCGTTCGGCGGCCTCCGCATCGTCGCCGGCCGGAAGCCGGCCGCGTGAGCTAGCGCGCGGGCTCGTCGCCGAGCGCGAAATATCGATAGAGAGTCACGACCGCGGTTGCGTCCTCGATCTCGTAGCGCGCCAGCATGCGCTTCACGTCTTGCGGTGAAAACCGGTGGCGATTCCCGAGCCCGGGCTCGCTGGTGTCGACGGCGCCGCCCGGCCTGCACTTCAAGGCGACGAAGACGGCCTCCTTGCCGGCGATCGTGCTCGATTCGGGAAGCACGTAGCCGAGCGGCCGGATGTCGGCCGGAGCGCACGTGAGGCCGGTTTCTTCCTCCATCTCGCGAAGCGCGGCGGCCGCGGGCTCTTCCCCGGGGTCGAGGAATCCGCGCGCGAGCTCCCACGTGTAGAGGCGGACGGGGTGGCGGTAGGCCTTCAGCAGCACGATGTCGCCCTCCCAGATCGGAAGGATGGCGACGCCGCCGATGCCGGTGGCGCCAAGGCCCTTCGGCTCGACGACCAGATAGTCCTCGATGGCGGCACCGGACTCGCCGACGATATGGTCGAGGTACACGTTCCACACGCGGTTCTCGCCGAGCAGGCGGCGCCCGCGCACGGAGACAGGCGGCGCCCCTTTCTCTCCCGCGGGCTTCACCATTCCAGCCGATCCTCAGCGCTTGTGAAGGCCGTCCGGTTCATAGACCACGATGCGGCTGCCCGCGCGGTCGACGTCAACAGCGACGTGCACGAGCTTGGCGAGGGCGTCGCGGATCGCCTGCTGGCGCTCCGGCGCGGCGAAGAACAGCATGAATCCCCCGCCGCCGGCGCCCATGAGCTTGCCGCCGACGGCGCCCGCCGCGCGCGCTGCCTCGTAAATGGAATCGATCGTCGCATTGGTGATGCCGTCCGTGAGCTCCCGTTTCAAGCGCCAGGATTCGTGCAGCAGGACGCCCAGTTCTTCCAGCGGCCGACTTGACGAGCCGAGAATCGCCGCCGCCTCGTCCACCATCCCCATCATCGAGCGGATGTGGCCTTCGCGGTTTTTTAGGTTGGCGATCTTTTTCCCGGCGATCTCGCTCGCCTGGCGGGAAAGACCGGTGAACACCAGCATGAAGGACTTGATCAGGCGGTCCTGCCGCTCTCCGTTCATGATGATCGGGTCGACCCCGAAACTGCCGTCGCGCCGGAAATCCACCCGGTTGAGCCCGCCGTAGGCCGCCCATACCTGATCCTGGGAGCCGACGTTCTCGCGGATCACGTCTTGCTCGATGCGGATCGCCTCCTCGGCAAGCTGCGCCTTGGTCGACATCCGTCCATACTGGGCGTGGACGGCGTTCAGGAGCCCAACCGTGAACGACGAGCTCGACCCGAGCCCCGAGCGGGCCGGCAGATCGCCGTCGTGGTGGATCTCGACACCGAAATCCATCCCGGTATTGCCGAGCACGTGGCGCACGGCCGGGTGCTGGATTTCTTCGATCGCATTCACGTTCTCGATGCGGGAATAAACGATGCGGTACTTGTGGTCGAAGAACGGGGGCAGCGGCCGCATGCTGATGTAGCAGTACTTGTTGATGGCGAAGCCGATCACGGCGCCGCCGTGCGCGCGGTACCAGAGCGGATAATCGGAGCCGCCGCCGAAAAGGGACACGCGGAAAGGCGTGCGGCTGATGATCACGCCGCCCCCGTTCGACGAATGTTTTCGGGAAGGGCTTTCGGCAGCACCTCGGCCGCGCGCGCAAGACCCTCGGGCGTGCCGATGTCGACGAAGGCGGCGCCCCTAACGGTGTGCGCATAGAGCGTCCCCGGCGCGAGCTTGGCCAGCACGTCGTATTCGAGGGATGCCCCGGTGCCGGTCTTGACGCGGCCGAGGACCGCTTGCGAGAAGGCGTAGACCCCGGCGTTGATCAGCGCCGCGCCCCGGCCCGCCCGATCTTTTTCAACGAAGCGGACGACGTAGCCTTGCAGGTCCACCTCGACGCGCCCGAAGCGGGAGGCATCGTCCACGCGGGCGCAGAAGATCGAAGCAGGCGCACCATGCTTTCGATGGGCGGCGACAAAGGCGCCGAGGTCGGCGTCGATCCAGCTGTCGCCGTTCATGACGAGCACCGGCTCCGTGGTCAACCGCGGCAATGCGTGGCGAAGGGCCCCGGCCGTTCCCAGCGGAGCGCTCTCGACGAGGGATTCGATCGCCGGACCGCGCCGAGGGTGGCGTTCCAGATGGGCAAGCACGCGCTCGGAGCGGTCGCCGAGGCAGAGGACGATCCGGGCAGGCCGGTGGACGGCTAGGCGGTCGAGGAGATGATCGAGATAGGCGCGGCCGTTGACCGGCGCCAGCACCTTCGGCGTGTCGCCGAGCGTGGCCCGAATTCGGGTGCCGAGCCCGCCCGCGAGAACGGCGACCGCGACGCCCGACAAATCCCGAGCTTCGGTCATTCGGCGGCTTCCCGCCCCTCGAGGATTTTTCGCCTGAGGCGGTGGCCGGCCATGTCCTCGATGTGGGCACGGGTCTCGCGGCCGAACCGGCGCTGCACCATTTCAAGATAGCGCGGGCTCGCGAAGTATTCGTGGAAAGCCTCGTCGCGGAACTTGAGGACGGCGGCGGCCGAGAGCGACTCGGTCGGCAGCGGGAGGCAATCGTAGCTGTGCTGTGAATAGCCGGACCAGCGCTCGGGAAGCGGCCATCCCTTCGCGAGTGCCGTCGCGTAGAGGGGAGAGCCCGGATAGGCCATGGCCGAATAGAAGTTGGCGAACTCGCAGTTGAGCCCCTGTGCGAGGCCGAGCGTTTCACGCATGGTGTCGATGTTGTCGTCGGGCAGGCCGAAGATGAAATTCCCGATGACGTTGATATCGGCGGCTTGGATCGCCCTGACGATGCCGACGATGTCGTCCTGCTTCAGCGATTTCAGCGCCCCGTCACGGACGTGCTTCGAGCCCGACTCGATGCCGAGCGCGAGCCAGCGCACGCCCGCGCGCCGGAGCCGGTCCAGCATGTGCTGCTTCACCGTGTCGACCCGCGCATAGGCCCAGATGTTCAGGTCGTAGTCGCGCTCGATCAGGCGATCGCAGATCGCGAGCACGTGCCGCTCGTTCAGCACGAACATCTCATCGATGATCTTGATCGTCTTCACCCCGTAAGCGGCGTGGAGGCGGTCGATTTCGGCGGCCACCTTGTCCGGGTTGCGCATCCGGTAGCGGTTCACCTCGAACGGCGCGTTGATGCAGCAGAAGTGGCACTTATAGGGACAGCCGAGGGACGTATAGATCGACGCGTAGGGCTTCCGGCTATTCAGATCCCCGAAGCACTGCCAGTTGTGCGCCCGGTACTTCTCCATCGGCAGCAGGTCCCATGCGTTGCCGTGGAGGTCCGCGTCGAGGTCCTGGATCAACGGTGCCGACGGGTTGACGCGAACGGCGTCTCCATCGCGCCACACAAGGCCGGGAATGGTACTCAGGTCGGATGCGCGGTCGGCCTTCAAGGCCGCGAGCAGGCGGTCGACGGTGACCGGTCCCTCGCCCTTGCAGGCGTAATCGACGCTTTCCTCCCGCAAGGTGCGCGCGGGCAAAGCCGAGACGTGGCCGCCGACGATGAGGAGGGGAACGGCCGGCGCCGCCCGCTTGATCGCGGCGCAGGCCGCGCTCGCGCCGACCATCTGCTGCGTGGAGGCGGACGGCTGATGGCCGAACACCACCATGCAGACGAGCCTGGGGTCGAGCTCCGCGACCCGCTTCGCCACCGTCTCCGGACCCCACGATTCGGCCTCCGAATCGAGGATGGCGACGGAGTGGCCGCGGTCCCGCGCATAGCCGGCGAGAAGCCGGCACCAAAGCGGCGGCTCGACCGCCGTGAGGTCGGTGCCGAGCTCCTGGTAGATGGCCTCCCGGCCACCGGGATTGACGAGCACGAGATCCATTCAAAAGACCTTGTCCGGCGCCACGCCTGTACGCTCCAACGCGTAGCAGGGAAAGCCCGGCGACTCCGCGACGGGGCGGATACTACAGAAGTTCCAGGCTCCGGCCTAGGCGGGCGTTTGCCCGGACCGCGCCTCAACTCACGAGCGCGCCCAGCTTACGAAGCTCCGGCTCCGTCTTCGAATCGATCTTGCATTTCTCGAAATGCGTGCCCTTGACGGTGGCTTTGTCGAAATTGGCGCCCTCGAGATTGGCTTCGCGGAAATGCGCCTCCGTGAGGTCGGCGCCGGTGAAGTTCGTGTTCGACAGGTTCGCGTACCACGACTGTCCGGTCGACTTGCCGTCGGCGCCGAAGACTTCCACGGGACGAAAGTTCGCCTTTTTGAGGAAGGCGCCGGTGAAATTCGAGTGGGTGAGGGCCGCGGCGTCGAAATCGGCGCCCTCGGCTTTGGCGCCGCTGAGATCCGCGTACGAAAGGGTGGTGAAGATGAACAAGCCATCGCTCAAAGTGGCCTCTTTGAGGTTCACGCCGCGCATCCCCATGCCGCTGAAATTAACGCCGCGCAGGTTGAGCCGACGCATGTCCTTCTTCGTCAGGCCCGCGCGTTCGACGAATCCATGCAGAAGGGAAAATCGGAGAGGCGCGACCAGAAGGGAACGGCGATCGAGCGCCTGGAGCGACGCCAGCAATTCCTCGCCGAGGCCTCGACGCGCGCGACCGAAGTCGTGGCCGCCGCAAAGCCGCTCTACGCGGCGTTCAGCGACGAGCAGAAAAAGGTCGCGGACCAGATCCTCGACCGGGATCGCAGGCACACCCGGTCACACTGATCGGAGCAGGCCGTTTTGCGAGAGTAGGGGCGGGAGAGGAATGTCCGCCCCTACACGTTCCCGAACCTCGCATCGCGGATCATCTTGTATCCTTTGATGAGCTCGCCGATGCCTTCGTCGAGGGTATGGCGCGGACGGAAGCCCGTTGCCTCGATTCTGGCGTTGGAGACGATGTAGTCGCGCCTGTCCGGGTCCTCCCCGACCGGCGCCTCCAGGTAAACGA
Source organism: Rhodospirillales bacterium (assembly GCA_009694195.1). GTDB lineage: Bacteria > Pseudomonadota > Alphaproteobacteria > Rhodospirillales > SHVQ01 > SHVQ01. The sequence continues at coordinate 47,010 of SHVQ01000009.1, read as the reverse complement.
ATTTCGGCAGATGTTTTTTGATCCGCTCGCAAAGCTCGATCTTCGAGAGATTGGCGTCCGAGAGGCCGACGTTGTAAGGCCGGTCCTTCATCGCATCGAAGCGCTCGATGCCATGCAGGAACGCGCGCGCCACGTCGCGGATGTGGATGTAGTTGCGCTTGAAGTGGCCCTCGAACACGACGACCGCGCGGTCGTAGACGGCGCGGTGGACGAAATCATTGACCAAGAGATCGATCCGCATGCGCGGTGCCATGCCGAACACGGTCGCGAGACGGAAGCTGATGCAATTGCCGCGCTCGAGCGCCGCTCTTTCGGCCTCGACCTTCGTCCGGCCGTACAGCGAGACCGGCCGGAGCGGCGTGTCCTCTGTACAGAACTTGCCCTTCTCGCCGACACCATAGCCGCTGTTGGTGATCGGCATCATGACCCGCTGGTTGCGGCCGAGAAGGCCCAGCAGCGTGACGACGGCATCTCGGTTGACGCTTTCGGCCGCAACCCGATCGCGGTCGCAGGCGGGTGCGCCGACGATGGCCGCCAGAGGAATCGCAAGGTCGGCCCGCTTTATCAAGGGCGTCAAAGTGTCGGGATTGCGGGCGTCGCCGCGTACGACGTCGAAGTTGGGATCGGAGCATACGCTCGCGAGCGAGTTCTGCCGGTACATGAAGGTGTCGAGCACCGTGACCCGGTGCCCGGCCGCGAGCAACTCCGGGACCAGGACCGATCCCAGATAGCCGCCGCCGCCGGTGACGAGAATGTTGAGCGGCTTGGCCATCGACGGTCTACCGGCAGGCGCGGTCGAGGACATCGCGCAGGCGCCCGATCTGCGGCGTCAGGTCGTAGGGGTGGTTGCCGACAAAGAAACCGAGCTCATGCGCCGTAAACGCGTTCTCCATCGTGCCGACCGTCGTGTAGTCGAAATACTTGATCGCGTCGTGGGCAAGAAAGCAACCGCCGGTAATGATGCGGAAGCCGATGTCGGCGTCGCGGAGCGCCTCGAAGATGCGCTCGCGGTTTGGGTTGCGCTTCGGATTGAGCACGATCGTGAAGCAAAAACAGGATGTCTTTCCGTTTTCGCGTTGGATAATGAAACGCTCGTCGCCCGCGAAGAGCCCGTGAAACACGGCCCAGTTCCTGCGGCGGGCCTCGGTCATCGCCGGCAGTTTTTTCAACTGCTCGCGCCCGATCGCTCCCGAAATTTCCAGCGGCCGGACGTTATAGCCGGGCAGAATGAACCGGTAGGCCTCGAAGTGATCGTTGGAGCGGCGCTCGAAAAGCGGGCTTCCGACCGGCAGGTCCCGCGTCCAGCCGTGCGCGCGCAAGGCGAGGCAGAGGTGCGCGAGCTCCGTGTCGTCCGTCAGCACCATGCCGCCTTCCATCGTCGAGATGTGATGGGAGAAGAAGAAGCTGAACGTGTTGAGGTCACCAAATGTGCCGGTCTTCCGTCCCTCGATCTCGGCGTCCATGGATTCGCAGTTGTCCTCCATGAAATAGAGGTCGTGGCGGTCGGCAAAGTCTCGGATGACGTCGAGCGGCGCGGGATTGCCGAGGATGCTGACCGCAATGATCATTCGCGTCCGCGGCGTCAATGCTTCTTCGAGCTTCGTCTCGTCGATGTTGAGGGTCTCCAGGTTCACGTCGACGAAGCGGAGCTTCAGGCCGTACTGCTGGAGCGGATGGTAGGTCGTGCTCCAGGAGATGGCCGGGACGATCACCTCGTCGCCGCGCTGAAGCGGGCGATCCTTCTTGAAGAAGAGACTGGCGACCGCGATCAGATTGGCCGATGAGCCGGAATTCGTCATCACCGCGTGTTTCATCCCGAAGTAGGCGGCGAATTCTTTTTGAAAGCGGGCCACGTTGTCGCCCATGGTGACGAAGCCGCTATCGAGAACGCGACGAGCGGCTTCGGTCTCCTCCGGGCCCCAGGAGGATGCGGCAAGCGAATAGTGCGCGGGCGACTGCGGCTTGCTCAGAATGGCCCCCGAAAGTTCATCTGGTAGGCGAGCGCGGCCGTTTCCGCGCTCGGTTCCCAGCGATCGGCCTCGGGGCGTACCATGGCGTGCGCGGCCGAGGCAATAGAGGCGGGATTCGGATAGAAGAGCCGTTCGAGAGAGGGCGTGGTCGGGCATGTCGAGGGCGCGAAGCCGAGGCGCCGGATCGCGCGGAGCTCTCTCGGTTCCAGCGTCTCGATCACACGCGCCATGATCTCGGCGCTCGCCCCGCATGTCGTCCACGCATTGTCGACGACGAGAAGGCGCTTCGTGCGTGCGACCGAGCGGACAATTGTTTCAGAGTCGAGCGGCACGAGCGAGATGGGATCGATGACCTCGGCGTGGATTCCGACCTCTGTCAAAAGCTCGCGCGCGCGCAAGGCCTCGACCAGCATGTTCGATATCCCGACGATCGTGATGTCGTCTCCGGGCGTGCACACGCGGGCGTGTCCGAACGGCACGGTATAGGATTCCTCAGGTACGTAGGCGTCGGTGAAGTAAAGTAGCCGGTGTTCGACGAAAATCACCGGATTGTTGTCGCGAATTGCCGCGATGAGGCACCCTTTGGCGTCATAGGCGGTCGCCGGCGCCACGACCTTCAGACCGGGGACATGCATGAACATGGCATGCAGGCCCTGGCTATGCTGCGCGCCCTGGCCCCACGACTTGCCGATCATGCTGCGCACGACCATCGGAACGCTGACCTGGCCGCCGTACATGTAGCGGGCCTTGGCCGCGATATTGATGAGCTGGTTCATGCAGAGCATGAGGAAGTCCATGCGGATGTGAACGTAGATCGGGCGCATCCCCGCCATCGCGGCGCCGATGGCAACGCCTGCCATCGCGTCCTCGGAGAGCGGCGTGTGAAACACGCGGTCTGGACCGAAGCGTTCGGGAAGCCCTTGCGTCGAGCCTTGGATGCCTTTGTGATCGACGACATCGAGACCCATCACGAACACGGATGGGTCGCGGTCCATCTCCTGAGAGACGGCCTCTTGCAGTGCCCCCACGTACGTGAGCAGCCGGCCCTTGCGGTCAGTCGGCGAAGACATCGGCGAGAAGATCCTCAGGCCCTGGGAACGGGCTCGATTCGGCGAAGGCGATGGCCTCCGAGATTTTGGCGTTTACCTCGTCTTCGATCCGCACCCGTGTGGCGGATGCCAACATGGCGGCGAGGCGAGCGACCTGATCGGATTTCATCCACTTCCTGGCCTCGCGCTCGCTCCGGTAGCCCGCGTCGTAGTCGCCGCCGGGACCCACGTGCTGGCGCCAGCGGTAGGTATGAATCTCGAGGAACTCGGGCCCGCCGCCCCGGCGGATGCGATCGACGGCGGCCGCGGCCGCCGCACGAATTTTGAAGATATCACCGTCGACGATCTGCTTCGCCGGCACGCCGAACGCGCGCGCCCGCCCGCACACGTCCAGATTCGACCACCGCTTCGAGATGTGGGTGTGAATGGAATAAAAATTGTTTTCGCAGACGAAGAGCAGCGGCAGCTTGTGAAGTCCTGCGAAGTTGAGCGTCTCGTAGAAGCAGCCTTCTTCTGTCGCCCCGTCGCCGAAGAGCGTGACCGCGACACGGCGCTTCTTTTCGCGTTTGAGCGCGATGGCGTAGCCGGCCGCGATGGGAATCCCGGTGCCGACCACCGCCGACGCTCCGAGCAGCAGGTGCTGCATGTCGACCAGGTGCATGGAACCGCCCTTGCCGCGGGCACACCCCGTCGCCTTTCCGTACATCTCGGCCATCATCGCTCCGAGATCGCCGCCTTTGGCGAGATACGCGGCATGGGAGCGGTAGGTGCATCCGAGCACGTCATCGGGGCGCAAGGCGTCGCAGATGGCGACCGACACCGCTTCCTGGCCGATGGCGAGATGAACCGGGCTCTTGATCTTGTCCGAGGGGTAGACGTGCTCGACCTCCTCTTCCGCCCGGCGAATGAGGAAAAGCCCGCGATAGAGCCGCGCGATGTCGTCTTTGGACGGCGTCTTGGCGGCTCGGCGGGACGTTCGGGGCATCGGCAGGGACTCGTTCAGGCGCGGGGCTTCAAGGCCGCCCCTCTCTGCCCGCGCGGGGCAGGGGTGTCAAGGCTCTCCTGCCGGACTCGCCAAGACTGTGGAGATCAGGGTTTCGTTGTGAGGAAGAAACGGATTAACAAAGGTCACGCCTTCGAGCGTTCTCCCATCTTGGAAATCCTCGGTGAGCAGAAGGTGGCAGCCAGCTTGTCGTGCTGTCGCCCACAGCATAGCGTCCCAAAGCGGAATCATGTGATGACGGACCGCATCCATCGCGATCAACAGCGTTCGTTTGTCGGCTGCGACGACCGGGAAGACGGAGCCCCAATCCTCGACGAATCCGACAGCGTCCGCGAGTTCCAGCCGGGCCTGGCGCATCGCGACGTTAAAGAACTCCGATAGGCTTTGGAGAATGAGCACGCAATCCGCCTTCGTGGCGCGTGTGATCAAATCAGCCGCGATCGTATGCTTCTCGCTGGCATCCACGTCCGTCGCATAAACGAGAACGTTTGTGTCGAACGTGAATTTCAACGTTCGTGCATCTGGTCACGGGTGTAGCGAACACCGCCGAGATGCATACCTTTCCGCATCCGGGTAATCATCCGTTTGATTGCAGCTTCGCGAGCCTTGTCGGCGGTGCGTTTGGCGATCGGACCGATCTTCGCCACCGGCTTGCCGCGGCGCGTGATGACGACCTCCTCGCCGGCCGCCGCGCGGGCGAGAAGCTTCGAGAACGACTGATTAGCCGCGCGTGCAGAGACGGTTTTCATGGCCGACAAAAATGTAGTTACAGCACTACATTTATTGCCAATCGCCGAAGATGTCAACGGTTCGTAGAGCTGGAACGGACGTTCCCAATCACTGGCTCAGCACGCCGACCACGCGGTTGGTGTCGATCAGCTTCGTGCATAGCGTTCTCGCCATATACTCGTGCAGCGCGCTTGCGAGCTCGGGATGGTCGCGCTTCATGTCCTCGAGCCGGGCCTTGGTCAGGCGGTATGCACGGGTCGTCTCACCGGCGACGACCGAGGCCGAGCGCGGCTCGCCGAGATAAAAGGCGATCTCGCCGACGATCGTCCCGGCGCCCATGGTACGGAGGCGGATATTCTGTCCACCCGCGGTCTCGAGCGTGATGGAGACCGTCCCGCTCTCGACGAAATAGAACTCGTCCGAGGTCGCTCCCTGGGCAACCAGGGTCTCGCCCTCCCCGTAGTCCGCGCGCTCGAAATAGCGAAGAAACGTCTCGGCGTCGGCGGCCTTCGGAAACATGGCGCGAATGCGCGCCTGGAAGGCTTCGGCAACCGGCAGGCGGCTGTGCTCGTGGGACTGGATGAGGTCGTTCTCGCTCCATTCGAGGCCGCGGTCGAGATCGGGGAGGACGCGGACGTACGGGTGAAGACCTTCGTAGACCTGTTCCCGCTTGAGGAGATCGGCAATCGGGCGCGACAGGCTGGTGAAGACGATGTGGAACCGCTTCTCGTCGGCGTACTGGGAGAGCTTGGTGAAGCTTGCGGCGGCGGAGGCATCCATCCCGTTGACCAGCCTGAAATCGATAACCAGGTAACGGAGGGGCGGCAGGCCCGGGTCGTTGAGCCGGTCCTGGACGACGGTCGTCAGGGAATTGGACGTTCCGAAAAACATGAACCCCTGCAGGCTCAGGATGAAGATGCGGTCGCCGTGCTCCTGCAGGAACCGGCGGAGCGGCTCCGCGCGCTCGACGTTGCTGTGATAGGTGGAGCCCGAAAGGATGTTTTTGGCGATGCTGATCTTGCTGTAGCGGATCACGAACATGATGATCCCGGCGACCGTGCCGATGCCGATCGCCTCGACGAAGCCGATGGTGACGACGGCAACGAACACGATGACCAGCACCGCGTAGTCCGGAAGCTCCATGCGGCGGTAGCCCAAGTAGAGCCAGTCGACGAGGAATCCGATCGCCATGTAGATGAGGATGTTCCCGATCACGAGCTTCGGGACGTACATCAGCACGGTAGAGCCGAACAGGAGGGCGGCAAGGCACACGGCCGCCGTCGTGAGCCCGACGAGGCGCACGGGTGTTCCCAGGCGATGGGTCAACACCGAGCCGCTCAAGGACTGAAAGCCGGGAAGGCCACCGGCGGCCGCGCACAAAAGATTGGCGACCCCGATCCCCTTGAGGTCGCGGTTGAGATCGAAGTCGCGGCGGACGGCGATCTCGATGCTGCTCGCGTTGAGAAGCGCGCCGATCGAGGCGAGCAGCACGAGCGTCGCGAACTCGATCGCATGGCGCGGGAACAGTCCCCACGCGGCGTCCGTGATTGCAACCGCGTGCTGGAGGGGCGACCAGATGCCGCCGCCCTCGGGGAAGGGGCCGAGGAGCCAGCCCGCGCGGCGAAGCTCGTCAGCCGAAGCCCCGCCGAGGCCCGCCGCGAGCCAAAAGAGCGCGACAGAGCCCACGAGCACGGCCGGCATGTTGAGGAAGTGGCTCCGCTTCGTCTGCAACGCCCACAGCACGAACCCGGCCGCGGCGCCCGGCACCCACTTGCCGAGGGTCGCGAGCTCAAACAGCGTGAGCCAGTTGCCCGCACCGACCCGAAAGCCGCTCATGGAGGATAGGCCCGCCTTCAGGAGAAGCCAGCCGCAGCCCGCAAGGAATCCGCCGACGACGGGAAACGGAATGTAGCGAACGAGATTTCCGAGCCGGAATTGGCCGAGCAGCAGAAATGCCGCGCCGCAAAGAGCCGACGACACGATGGTGATGGCGAAGAGCGTCGGGAGAATCTGCTCCGCGTGCTGGGACGCCTGCAGCATCGAGGTCATGGAGGCCGCGATGATCCCGATGACGACGGCCGGCTCCGACTGCGAGTACCCGATGCATCCGGGAAACGTGCTGGTGAGCGCGACCGCGGTGCCGATCACGACCGCGCTCACGAGCCCGATGCCGATCCCGGTGGTCAAATAGACTTCGAGAGGCCCCGAGAAGATGACGGCCGGGTAGGAGACGCAGGTGACGATCGCGAGAAAGCCCGTCACCACCGCGGTCGTGAGGGCCGGAATCACTGACTTGCGGTCGGTCCCGACGAAATCAGAAATAGCAGCAGCAATCCGCATGGGGAATCCTGGCGAGCGAATGGAGGACTAATAACCCGCCATGGCCGTGACGAGCAAGGACGGGGCTGGGCCGAAAAAAGAAAGGGGCGGGCTTGATGCCCGCTCCCGATAGCCCCCAAGGGTCACGAATTCGGTAGCCGCGGTGCTACTCCGCAGCCTTGGCGTATCCGACGGCAGTCGACTTTGCGCGTGTACGCCCCTTGTTGACGGCGCGGATGCCGTCGTAGAGGATCGAAAGCGCCCGGTCGATCTCGGCGTCGCTGGTCGTCATCGGCGGCACGAGCCGGATGACGTTCGTGAGGTTACCCGCGCCCCGGGTCTGATAGATCAGCCCCTTCTCCATGGCGTGCATGAATATCCTGCGGTTCTCCTCGTTGGCCGGGGTCTTCTTTTCGCGGTCGGTGACGAGCTCGATGCCGAGGAGCACGCCGCGGCCACGGATGTCGCCGATCAGCTCGAACTCCTTCGCCATCTGCTGGAAGGCGCCCTTCACCCGGCGCTCGATGCGGGCGGCGCGGCCGGGCAGGTCCTCGTCCACGACGATGTCGATACTTTCCTTGCCGGTCGCGCAGAGGATCGGATCGGTCGCGTGGCTGCGCGTCGCGAAGTAGCCGTTCTTCACGGCCCGCACGGCGATCGCGGCGCTGGTGACGACCGCGCTGATCGGGAGGCCGCCGCCGAAGTGCTTGGAAATCGCGATGATGTCCGGAACGAACCCAGGCTCGTGCTGGAAGCCGAACATCTTGCCGGTCTTGCCGAGTCCGGTTTGCGCCTCGTCCTGGATCACCAGCATGCCGCGCTCGTCGCACGCCTTGCGGACGGCGGTGAAAAACCCGGGCGGCGGGACGATGACGCCGCCCGCGCTCAGGATCGGTTCGGAGATGAAGGCCGCGGGCTTGCTCGTGAAGTTTGCGTCGGCGAGCTCCATGCCCGCCTTCAGGCACTGAATCTCGCACTTTGGAAAGGTGAGCTTGAGCGGGCAGCGGTAGCAGTAGGGCGCGAAGATGGCCGACGTCGCGGGCGCGACGATGGTGTGCTTCTTCCGGCTCCAGTTGAAGGAGAGCGAGCGCGTGAGGTAGGACGTGGACCCGTGCAGGCTCGCATGGGTTCCGATCACGTCGAGGCCGCCCGTTGCCTTGCGCGCAAGGTCGATCGCGCCCTCGATCGAGTCGGACCCGCTGACGAGAAAGATCGATTTCTGCAGCGGCTTCGGAAGAATCTTGCCGAGCCGCTCGTGGAGCTGGAGCCTGGGCACGTTCAGCATCGTGTTGGTCGCGTGCATGAGCTTCTTCAGCGTCTTCTCGATGCAGGCGACGATGCGGGGGTGCTGGTGGCCGAGCGCGGCGCCCATTTGCCCCGACTGGAAGTCGAGATAGGTCTTGCCGTCGAGGTCGGTGACCGTGCTTCCGCGCGAGGATTCGAGAATGGGCCGGTCCTCAAGACCGCCCATGTAGCTGGACCGCTCCGTCGGAAACATCCAGCGTTTGACGATTTCGCGCGCTTTCTTGGCGTTCATTCTTTTCTCCGTCGTTTGCGGTGCTCTTCAATCCCAGATGTACATTTTGAAGTCGATCTCGTCCTTGCCGAGGTTCAGGCGCGAGCCCGCGCCGATCCATTTGTCGTAGGCCTTGGCCCACGTGCCGTCGCGCCACATGTCGTGGAGGGCGTGGTTGACGGCGTCCCGCCACTTGGAATCGTTCTCGCGGACGGCGATGCAGTAGTGGCCGCCGCCGTAGACCGCTTCCTTGAGCAGCACATAATCCTTCGGGTTCTTGGCGCTCGCCCGGAGCGAGGCGAGGATGGTGATGTCGGTGCCGATGGCGTCGATCAGCCCCTGATCGAGGGCGATGAAGGCCTCCGGGTAATTCTGGAACGCCTTCACGGTGATCGTCGGCTCGACCTTCTTCATGTTCTCGACCGCGCCGGCGCCGAGGGCGGACCCTGCCTTCTTGTTCTTCATATCGGCCTAGGTTTTGATATTACTTGTCTTTTTCACGAGAAGGGTCTGCGGGCTGAAGAAGTAGCCGACCGAAAAATCGACCGCGTCCTCGCGCGAGCGGTATTGGGTCATGGTGGCGGCAATCAGGTCGATACGGCCCTGGTGTAGGAGGGGCACCCGGGTCGCCGAGGTGACGGGCACGAGCTCGATCTTGACGCCGAGCTTCTCGGCGATGCCGCGCGCGATATCTACGTCGAAGCCGACGATCTCGCCCTTGGGGTCGGTGAAGCCGAAATCGGCCACGTCCTTGCGCACCCCCGCCTTGAGCACGCCCGCGGCCTTCACCTGTTCGAGAACCGACTGCTGCTGGGCAAGGGCTCCGTCGTTCGTTACCGCGGCGGCCAATAGGGCAAGCACCGCAAACGCCGTCTTTCGCATGATCTCCTCCCTCTCTCGCTGTCGTCTTCCTGGGCGGGCCGGACGCCGCCGTCAGTGCAGGGGTTGGCGCGCTTCCTCGTGCCCATGCGCCGGGCGGCGGAACAAGGGAACGAGATGGCCGGAGAAGCTTTCCCGGCGTTTGACGATCTGCCGCAGAATGCGTTGCGGGCGGCGGCCGATCCGGCGGGTGTCCGTTTTTTTGACACGCTGGAGAAGTCGCATTTTGACCTCATTACCCCTGTTGGGCTTTGCGCGGCTTCGAACTACGTTGAGGACGGTCGGAAGATCCCAGGTTGACGGTGTAGAAGTAACGGTCGGCGCGGAAATGGGAGACGAAGATGATGACGGAGTGCAAAGCGTCCGCACCACGGAAATAGCGGCGAACGCAGAGGAGAGGAGCGCCGAGAGCGACGCCGAGAAGCGTTGCCATTTCGGTGTCCGCGGTAACCGCGTCCACCTCTTGCCGCTCCTCCTGGATATCGATGCCGAGCGTGTTGCGAAGTTCGGCCATGAGTGTGGTCTTCCGCAAGTCGATGCCGGCAAGGCGGGTCCCGATGGCGGGTGGAAAGTAGGCATCCAGATGGGCGAGGGGTTTGCCGTCGAGGCTCCGAAGCCGACAAATGCGATAAGGGGTTTCACCATTGGCCAGCCGTAGGGCGCGTACGATGCCGGTCGGAGCAGTCGCGGGTCCGCTTTGAAGCGTCTCCGACCACGTATCCAGCTTAAATTCTGTGAAATCTTCGACTAAGCCAGTCACTCGCTCCGCCGAGAACACGCCGTCGGGCAGCCGCTCCACAAAGGTCCCACGCCCTTGGTGACGGCGGATTACGCCTTCCTTTTCGAGGCCGGCGAGCGCTTCGCGCACGGTCTCGCGGCTCACGCCGAACTGTTCGGAAAGCGCATGCTCGGTTGGGATTCTGTCGCCGGGTTGAAATTCATGGGCGAGACGACGCGTAAGGATATCCCGGATTTGAAGGTACTTCGGAAACGGGTGAAAGAATGTTTGAGCCACTGTCGCTTGTCCAGAGCCGGTCGCCGTCGCCGAAAAACGTCAATATCAATTGCACCATCCCAATATTGTCTGGTCAAGGATACATTTAGGGGTGTCCCCTATGTCCTCCGCGGGTGAGAACCGTCAGTGCATCGCTGGCGACACTTAAGAAAATAGTTAAATTATGAGTAATATTAAAGGACTGTGACGTTCAATTGAGGTAAATTCAGCGCTCACCCGGGCCCGGTTAGGAGCGTGCGAAAAGACCCTTCACGATAGGGGATATGAAAAGGCTGTAGGGGTTTCCCTGAGAAGCTCAGGACCCTAGAAGATGGATCGGCGGCGTATCGTCTTCCTCGACCCGGGGCCCGAAACTGGCTTCGAATTTGGCGAGAAGTGCTTCTACGTCGCTCGGTTGGATGCCGAGAAAAAACCGCCCGCCGGGCGCGAGGCGCATGCTGGGCTCATGCAAACACTGACCGAGGCAAACGATCCGTTCCACGTCTAAAGCGATTCGACGTGTCTTGGTCCCTGCCTCGATCGCATCTGCAATGGAAATGCTGCCGCGCGCGGCGCAAGACGGCTTATCGCCCCCGAAGCGGCGGTTGATGCAAATGAGCAGCTTTTCGGGCCGGTCGGTCACAGACGGTCCCCGCTTAAGCCCGGTCCCCCAGGATCTGAGATTCATCCCTTACGAGCAAGTCGGAGAAACGTCAATTGCGCAGGTAAATCGACGTATTGAAAAGCACCCGCCAACGGAGGATGATTCGGTCGCGCTCAAAAGGGGGTCCCCATGAACGAATCTCAGAGCGATTACCAACGGCTGATCGCGCAGAAGCACTACCTTAAGGAGGTCGAGCAAGCCATTCGGGTCGCCAACTGCGAGATCATCCACAAGCGCATCCCGAAACTGAATCGAGAAACGATCCTGTCCTTCGCGGTCACGGTGGGTCGGCTCCGGGCCCGCTACCTGGAAGCCGCCTTCAAGCTCGGCGTCAACGAGCATGGCGACACCCCAAACCGCGCGGAGATCGACGAACTGCGGGCGCGACGCGAGATGTTCGAAGAGGCGCGGACGGCGTTTGCGGCACTCCAGCACGCGATCGAAATGGGCTACGTCGATGTGGAAGGCGTCGGCGAAAAGCGCTGACCCGGCTGATCCCAGGCGCGATCCGGGTCAGGCCAGCCTGACGCCAAAACTTTCCCGGAACGCGCGCTGTCCCTTGGGCGAGATGGTCACGGCCCGCGTGCTCTTGATGCGACGGATCCAACCGGCGGAAAAGGAATGGGCGCAGAGTGCAGCGCCCACGGCACCCGCCAGGTGCGGCCGGCGCTCGCTCCAGTCGAGACAGGGGCGGCAGAGAATCCTCTTGCCCTTCGCGCCCCGCTTCCCGAGGTCGACGCCGAGCCGCTGAAAGAACGCAATTCCGGTATCGGTGACAAGGCCGCCGTCGCTCGCCAACTCCACGTGGCCGGCGGCAATCAAGGCATCGGCAAGGGCGACGCCGAGGCGGCCGGCAATGTGGTCATAACAGATGCGCGCCTGGCGCAACGCCGGATCCTTCGGCCCCGTGACGAGCTTCCGCACCGGAACATTCGTCCCCAATGCCACCTGCATGATGCTTTCGATCATCAGGGCAACGGCCGGGGAGGCGAGCCGATGGTAACGGTGGCGCCCCTGCTTTTCGACGGCAAGAAGTTCCGCTCGGGTCAGACGTCCGAGATGGGTGCTCGCCGTTTGGGGCGCGATGCCCGCGATGTTCGCCAACTCGGACGCTGTCAAGGCACGCCCGTCCATCAATGCGTTGAGCATGCTCGCCCGCGCCGGATCGCCGGCAAGCGCGGCCACTTCTGCGAATTGTGCATTGCTGACCACGGCTCAACTCCTTGGGAGATCGCAGCCCCACTCTATGGCCTCGCCATTGCGGGATGCTTCGGTCTCCATCGTAGCATGCCCCGCTCAAAGGCGTGCAGTTTGGCCGCATGCAAAACAGCAATCCCTATCCCGATCCTGTCACGGGCTGGAACTTCGGCGGGTGTCTCTTCCGCGACATCCGCGCGAACTTCGCGAATTGGCTCCGGCGAAGCGCAACGCGCCGCCACCTTTGCGGGCTCGACGACGGCCAACTCGATGATGTCGGGCTTACCCGGAATCAGCAGGACCGCGAGTGCGCCAAGTGGTTCTGGGAGTGAGGAGCCGGCAGACCCCTTCGCGAGCGTAGCCTACCGCCCCGAGAACAGTCGCCGACCCAGATCCGTTAGCTTGCAGACAAGCCACGTGGGTTTGAGCGGGTTTTGAAACCACGGCGCCGCCCACCCCTTCTGAATGCAACTCCGGACCGTGCGTTCGCTCACATGCTGTCCCTGCTCATCGAACAGCGGAAGCTTGCCGCCCGGTTGATCGAGCCCCCGCGCCAGCCACCGGAGCTGGCTTTCGGTCGGTGCGCCACGAACTGCGCGTGGACGGCGTTTTGGCCGTAGCTGGATGATTTTCGCCTGCGTTTGCATTTCTTGCATCTCCCCAGGACGATCAGATGGTTGATCCATTGAAGAGTAATACAACATTCCAGATAGGGGAACAGCATTCCGGAGATTCCGAATGGGAGCGATTGAATGAGCACGGTGCTTGTATACGTGACGGTGCCAACGCGCGAGGAAGCAATCGCGATCGCCCGCAGTCTTGTGGAGGCGCGATTAGCCGCGTCGGCCAACGTCCTGCCGACCGCCACATCCTTTTACTGGTGGCAGGGAAAGCTCGAAGAGCGAAGCGAAGCTCTGCTTTTCTTGAAAACCCGTCCGGATCTCGTAGAACGCGTTGTCGCCGCCGTGAAGACCGTCCACAGCTATGCCTGCCCATGCGTGCTGGCTCTGCCGATCAGCGATGGCAATCCCGACTATTTCGAGTGGATTGCGAAAGAAACCAAGCAATAGGTTAAAGTTCTTCGCGTTTTTCCAAGGCCCCCGTGCTCAGACCCGACGCGTACCCAGCGCCGGCGGCGGCATTAGAACGGTAGCAATTGCTTGTGCCGCGATTCCCTCGCCGCGGCCCGTAAAACCGAGCTTTTCGGTGGTCGTCGCCTTGACGGAAACGCACCCTGCATCGACGCTGAGGATTTCCGAGATCTGGCGCACGATGGCAGCACGATGGGGCGCGATCTTGGGTCGCTCGCAGATGATCACGATATCCACATTCGAGATTTCACCACCGCCCTCCGTTAGCAGGCGTCCGGCATGGCGGGCGAACGTTTCGGAGGGCTCGCCCCGCCAGCGGGGATCGGTCGGCGGAAAATGCTCGCCGATATCGCCAACGCCGAGCGCACCGAGTAACGCATCAGTCAATGCGTGCAGCGCCACGTCAGCATCCGAGTGGCCGATCAGGCCTGAGTCATGCGCGATCCGGAGACCGCCCAGCATGACATGATCGCCGGGGCCGAACCGGTGGACGTCGAACCCGATGCCCGTACGTGTAATGCGGCTCATGCTTGCATGACGCTCGGCCCGCGCGAGATCGTCCGTGGTTGTGATTTTCGCGTTGTCTTCGCTTCCTACGACGAGGGTGACCGAAAGGCCCAACCGCTCGGCAACCGCCGCGTCGTCTGTCAACTCTTGGCCTGCGAGTTTTCGGTGCGCTTCTAGGATAGCCCGAAATCTAAACCCTTGAGGCGTCTGCGCACGCCACAATTCTCGGCGGTCGACGGTTTCGGCCACTAGAGTGCCGTCCGCGCGTTTCAACGTGTCGCTCACCGGCAGAGCGGGCACTACGGCGGGCCCGGCACCAAGCGCTTCGATGACTCGGGTAATCACATCGGCGGAGAGAAACGGTCGCGCAGCGTCATGGATCAACACCAAATCTGGATCCATATTCGCCAGACTTTCAAGACCGAGGCGAACCGACTCTTGGCGGGTTGCGCCACCGCTGACGGGTTCAAGGACGGAAAGGCCCCGCGCTGCTTTGTCGAAAAGCACGCGGTCGTCTGGGTGAATCACCGGGCGGACCGCGGTGACCCCTGGATGCGCGAGGAATGGGAGGAGGGATCGCCTGATAAGGGGGGCGCCGCCGAGCGGCCAGTATTGCTTCGGCAGGCTGGCGTCGAAGCGTGTACCACGCCCGGCCGCGATCACGAGTGCCACGCAGGTAACCATGGATTTTTTCCGTCGCCCCCCGATCGCGTATTCTCAAAATTGCGCGCGACCTTAGGCGCCCGGGCAGGGCTTGCCAAGAGCCATGCCAAAACACGATCATGTGTGTGAATTAATCGTTATGACAGCGATTTAACCGACCATGGTTACGCTGAAATCGCAGACTTGGATTCTCGGCCATGACTCAGGACGTTCTTTTTAGCGCGTCGGCAATTCTCGCGCTCTTGCCGGCATGTGCGACTGGAATGCGGCGGAATATTGCGCGTGATTCTGTATTCTGGGCGTCGCTGGCCTTGGCGGTCTTGGGCCCGTTGACGTGGTCGATTGTGCGCATGGACGGGGCTTGGCGGGCCGATCTCTCAACGACACTGTGGGTAACGGTTAGCGCCAGCATGGTTGTGTTCGCCGTCGTTTCTGTGGTGACGCGCGAGGGGTGGCGTCTCCTGCCGCTTATTGCCGGCTATCTCGGAGCCCTCGGAGTGATAGCCATGCTTTGGCAAAACGCCCCTGATCGCCCACTCGCAGGCGGGGGAACATGGATTCACCTTCACATAGCCGTTTCGATCGCGACCTACGCGCTGCTAACAGTCGGGGCAATTGCCGCGCTTGCAGCATTTCTTCACGAGCGGTCTCTCAAAGCGAAGCGGGGGAGCAACCTCTCGCGTTGGCTTCCGTCGGTTGCCGATAGTGAGCGGCTCGTGGTCCGCCTGTTAGTGATGGGGCAAGTCGTTCTCGCGGTCGGGCTCGCTTCGGGCATGGCGGTGCGCTGGGGTGAGCACCGAACACTCCTGGTGCTGGACCATAAAACGATCCTGACGATCGCTGCGTTCCTGGTGAACGGTGCGCTTCTCGTGCTCCATTACCGCTGGGGCGTACGCGGTCGTCAGGCAGCAAGGCTCGTGTTGCTGGGTTATCTGCTGCTCACGCTCGGGTATCCAGGGGTCAAATTTGTCACCGATGTGATCTTGGCATAGCGCCCGATTTGGGGCATAAAACGCCTAATCTCTAGTCAGAATCGCACCGGCTAGGGCTTGTTGCCAATTTTATGGGCATTTGAAAGCTTGCAGCTCATGGCGGCTATCCAAATCGGCCCCATCTCGCTCGCCGGCCCAACGGTGTTGGCGCCTATGTCGGGCGTGACAGACGTCCCGTTTCGTCGCGTGGTGAAACGCTGGGGCGTGGACTTGGTCGTTTCCGAGATGATCGCAAGCCAGGCCATGCTGATGGAAGCCCGCAAGACGCTGAGGATGGCGAGCCATACACCGGAGGAATTTCCAGTTTCCGTCCAGCTTGCAGGATGTGAGCCGCAGGTGATGGCAGAAGCGGCGCGCTTGAATGAAGACCGGGGCGCACCGATCATCGACATCAACATGGGTTGCCCGGTCAAAAAGGTCGTCAATGGCGACGCCGGATCAGCCCTCATGCGCAACGAACGGCGCGCGGCGCAGATTCTCGAAGCAGTCGTAAACGCGGTTAAGGTTCCGGTCACCCTAAAGATGCGGACCGGCTGGGACGACGCGAACCGCAATGCGCCAAGCCTCGCTCGCGTGGCTGAAAGCGTCGGGATCAAGGCAGTATTCATCCACGGCCGAACGCGCTGCCAATTCTACGAGGGCCGCTCCGACTGGAGATTTATTCGCAGCGTGAAGGAGGCGGTGGGCATCCCGGTTTTCGCAAATGGTGACGTAACCTCGGTCGAAGATGCCGCGCGTATACTCGCCGAATCCGGCGCGGACGGAGTGATGATCGGCCGCGGAACGTACGGCCGTCCTTGGTTTCCGAGTCAGGTCCGCCAATACCTTAAAACAGGTGAGCGGCTTCCCGACCCACCGCTTAGCGTGCAGCTCGCCACTCTGCTCGGGCACTACGAAGCCATGCTTCTTCATTACGGCCGCGAAGCCGGAACGCGCATCGCACGAAAACATATTGGCTGGTATTCGAAGGGGCTGCCCGGCTCGGCCGAGTTCCGGGCAGCAGTGAATAAGGTCTCGGAGCCGGAGCTGGTGAAGTCCTTGATCGAGGCATTTTACGTCCCGCTCGTCGAACGGTTGGCGGCATGAGAGGGGATTCGACCGCTCCTGCTGCAAGCGCGCTGCCATTGGCGGACACGGTGATCGATGGGTTTTCCGTCCTCAACGCCTTGCCACTTCCGATCACCGTCGTGGATGCAGATGCAAACATTCTTCGCGTGAACGATGCAGCGGAGCGATTCTTTCAATCGAGTGGGAGCCAGTTGGCGGGCAAGTCGCTTCGCCATCTGCTGCCCGACGATAGCCCGCTGTTCTCGTTGATCGAGCAAGTGCGAACAAGCGGGTCTGCAGTGAGCGACTACGGGCTTGCACTGGATTCCGCCCGCTTCGGACGAAGGACGGTCAATGTTCAGGCGGCTCCGATGGCGGACGCTCCAGGTCTCGTGGTCGTCGCGCTCCAGGAACGCTCAATCGCAGAGATGATGGACCGTCAGCTGGCGCATCGCGGCGCGGCACGATCACTTTCGGGAATGGGCGCACTTTTCGCGCATGAGGTGAAAAACCCGCTGTCTGGCATTCGTGGGGCCGCCCAGCTCCTTGAACAAGGTGCCGCACCGGCCGATCTTCCCCTTACTGCGCTCATTCGCGATGAAGCCGACCGGATATGCGCCCTCGTCGATCGCATGACCATGTTCGTCGGCCTGACATCCATTGAGCGTAAGCCGGTCAATATTCACGAAGTGCTCGATCGTGTGCACCGGATTGCCGGGGCAGGGTTCGGTCGCCATGCCCAACTGGAAACTCAATACGATCCATCGCTACCACCCGTGCTCGGCGACCGCGACCAGCTCATTCAGGCGTTCCTTAATCTAGTCAAAAATGCCTGCGAGGCGCTGCCTCCGGAGGGTGGCGAGGTTGTTCTGAGGACCGCCTATCAGCACGGCCCCAAATTGGCGATCTCAGGCGGGTCAACGCGTGTTCATTTACCCCTCGTTGTCACCGTAAGGGACAGCGGCCCCGGCATTCCCGAAGACATCAAGCCCTACCTGTTCGATCCTTTCGTGACGTCGAAGCCGAATGGCAGCGGGCTCGGTCTTGCACTTGTTGCCAAGGTGATCGGCGACCACGGAGGAGTCGTCGAGTTCGAGAGCAGCACCGGAGGCACAGTATTCCGGGTCATGCTGCCAATTGCTTCGGTAGCGGAACATAAAGCAGGGGAGCCGCGCAGTTGAACACGTCCGCGACAATTCTGGTTGCCGACGATGACAGCGCTATCCGCACCGTGGTCAGCCAGGCGCTGGGCCGAGCTGGATACACCGTGCGCACCACAGGCGATGCGTCGACACTTTGGCAGTGGATCGATCGGGGGGAAGGAGACCTCGTCATCACCGACGTTGTGATGCCTGACGGTAACGGTCTCGATCTTATTCCACGCATCCGAAAGACGCGGCCAAATCTTCGAATCCTCGTAATGAGTGCCCAGAGCACCTTGCTCACCGCCGTTCAGGCGACCGAGAGAGGAGCTTTCGAGTATCTCCCCAAACCTTTCGACATCAATGAATTGGTCAGCACGGTTCGAAAAGCTCTGGAGGCACGGTACGCGCCAACGTCCGCGCTCTCGCCAGCGGTCCCGCAAGAAGAGCGCCTCCCGCTGATCGGTCGCTCGCCCGCCATGCAGGAGGTCTACCGGACAGTTGCCCGCCTTGTGGGAACCGACCTTACCGTTCTGATCGTGGGCGAATCAGGAACCGGCAAGGAGTTGATCGCCCGCGCGCTCCATGATTATGACAAGCGCAAAAAGAGGGCCTTTGTTGCTGTCAACATGGCAGCCATCCCACGCGAATTGATCGAGAGCGAGTTGTTCGGCCACGAGAAGGGCGCTTTTACGGGGGCAATGCAGCGAACGCAGGGACGATTTGAGCAAGCGCGTGGAGGCACGCTCTTCCTCGATGAAATCGGCGACATGCCAATGGAAGCGCAAACCCGCCTTCTGCGCGTCCTGCAGGATGGCGTTTACACCACTGTTGGCGGTCGTACGCCAATCCGGGCAGACGCGCGTATTATCGCGGCGACGCACCGTGACCTACCGCGCCTCATCCGCCAGGGATTCTTTCGGGAAGATCTTTATTACCGCTTGAACGTAGTCCCCGTTCGGGTCCCGGCGTTGCGGCACCGTACGGAAGATATTCAGGAACTGGTGCGCCATTTCATGGCAAAGGTCGCGGAACAAGGGTTGTCGCCGAAAGTACTCAATTCGGCTGCCATGGAGCGCCTCACGCGTCATCCGTGGCCGGGGAACGTCCGTGAGCTCGAGAATTTGGTGAGCCGTTTCGCCGCGCTGTACGCGCAAGAAGTAATTGGTCCCGAGGCCATCGACGCCGAACTCGGACACGACAGTATCGACGCAACGGAAGCCAAGTCGCCCGGACTTTCTTTGACCATCGAGCAACATTTGGCGGCGTACTTTTCGGCCCACGGGAAGGAACTGCCCGCTGCTGGTCTATTCGAGAGAGTGATGCGAGAGGTCGAGCGGCCATTGATTACCCTCACGCTCAAGGCCACCCGCGGCAATCAAATCAAAGCGGCGGAAGTCCTCGGCCTTAACCGAAATACACTTCGGAAAAAAATCCGCGAGCTTAATATTCCGGTCGTGCGGGGCGGAAAATGAGCGAAACGGAGCAGAGTGCGCCTCTGTTCTTGAGGTGGACCGGCGTACGGGTTGTTGGCGTCAGCCTGGCCCGCTGGCTCGCCTATGCCCTGGGCATTGCCGCGATGGTATGGGGCGTGGTCACCGTTTTGACCATGTCCAACCGGACGTCAGATCTGCAAACGATCGGCGACTATTTGAAGGCCGACATTGCGTTACTCGTACTCCTCGGAATCGTCGTCGGGTGGCGTCTGCTCGCGCTCTGGCTTGAGCGGCGTCGCGGCCTCGCCGGATCACGCCTTCACGTCCGCTTGGTTGTGTTGTTCGGCCTCGTAGCGACGGTCCCGACGGTTCTTGTCGCTATTTTTTCGGCGACGTTTCTCGAGATCGGGTTGCAAGCTTGGTTTAGCGAGCGGGTAAAGCGCGCGATCGAAGACTCGCACACTGTCGCGAAAGCTTACTTTCAGGAACACCGGGAGAATATCCGGGCCGATGCGCTCGCGATGGCCAACGATCTCAACCGCGAAGCGTTCAATCTGATGCTTAATCCGCGCGTTCTTTCTCAGGTTCTCTCCGCACAGGCATCGCTCCGCTCTCTAAGCGAGGCGATCCTCGTCGACAGCACGGGTAGAACACTTGCACGATCGGAATTCAGCCAGGCTCTGGAATTCGATTTGATTCCCCCTGCGGCGATGGAAGTTGCGCGCGCAGGCCAGATCGCAGTTCTAACGAGCGAACAGGATGACCGCGTTAGGGCGGCTGTGCGGCTCCATCGGTTCCCAGATGCCTACCTGATCGTCGGAAGGCTAATCGATAGCCGCGTGCTCGACCACATGCAGCGGGTCGAGCGGGGGGTGGCCCAGTATCGCACAATCGAACGCGAGCGCGTCGGCATTCAATTCAGCTTCATCATGATGTTTGCGGTGGTCGCCCTGCTCGTTTTGCTCGCCGCCGTTTGGGTTGGTCTAATGCTGGCGACTCAGCTTACGGCTCCAATTGCCAGTCTTGTCGCAGCGGCCGAGCGGATCGGTAAAGGCGACCTCAGCGTACGCGTTGAAAACAGAGTCGAGCCGCGTGACCTCCAGACGCTAAGCCGGGCTTTCAATCATATGGCCTCTGAGATCGAGAATAAACAGCGCGGGTTGATCGAAGCCAATCGCGAACTGGATGAACGCCGCCGGTTCACGGAGACCGTGTTGGCAGGCGTCTCGGCCGGCGTCATCGGTCTTGATTCCAACGGATGCATCAATCTTCCCAACCGCTCGGCCTCCGACCTCCTGGGGATCGACATCGATAGCGCAATCGGCAAGCTGCTTGCAGACGTGATCCCGGAAATGGCAGGACTGCTCGCCGAGGCCATGCGCAGGCCCGAACGAGTCCGTCAGGCAGAAATCAAGATCGTCACGAAGGGCACCTTCCACACATTCCTCGTACGTATCGCGGGCGAGCGGTCCGGAACAGAGGCTGCCGGCTTCGTCGTTACATTCGACGATGTCACCGAACTCCTGTCCGCTCAGCGGAAGGCTGCCTGGGCGGACGTCGCGCGGCGCATCGCCCATGAAATAAAAAACCCGTTGACGCCGATTCAGCTTTCCGCGGAGCGGCTCAAGCGGAAGTATCTAAAGGAAATCACGAGCGAACCCGAGACATTCGCCCAGTGCACCGAGACCATCGTTCGCCAAGTCGAGGACATCGGCCGGATGGTAGATGAGTTCTCGTCGTTCGCGCGGATGCCGCAACCTTCCCTTAAGCCAGAGAATCTTTCGCGTATTTGCCGGGAGACAGTCTTCCTTGAATGCAACCGGTTTCCGGAAATTTCATTCGACGTCAGACTCCCGCAAGAAGATATCGGCCTTAGATGCGACGGCCGCCAAGTCGCGCGAGCAATTGCCAATCTCTTGAAGAATGCCGCGGAATCGATCGTCCTTCGACGGGCGGGGCCCTCTGACGGAGATCCTGGCTGGGTCCGCCTCTCCGTCGAGCAGAACGGGGAAGCCGCCGGGGTGACGCGCATCGTCGTGGAGGACAACGGGCAGGGACTGCCGAGCGAGGAACGCGATCGGCTAACAGAGCCTTATGTAACGACGCGGACGAAGGGCACCGGACTTGGGCTCGCCATCGTAAAAAAAATCATGGAAGATCATGGCGGCGATCTGGTTCTTGAGGATCGGCTAGAGGGTGGAGCGCGGGTGTCGCTCATCTTCCGTGAATCAGAGGAACCGATTTCCGAGCCTCGCGAAGGGAATTCGCAGACGAGGGCCGTATTGGACGCCACGGTTTCGCAAGGGTCGTAGGATTACCGGGCTATGCCATTCGACGTACTCATTGTCGATGACGAGGCGGACATCCGTGCGCTCACGTCCGGCATATTGGCGGACGAGGGCTATCAGACGCGCGAGGCAAAGGACAGCAGCGCCGCGATCGACTCGATCGCAGCTAGGCCGCCAAGCCTTATTCTCCTCGACATCTGGTTGCAGGGCAGCAAGCTCGATGGCTTGCAGATTCTGAAATACATCAAGCAACAACATCCAGCCGTGCCTGTCCTCATGATGAGCGGGCACGGGACGATCGAAACTGCGGTCGCCGCGATCAAGGACGGTGCTTACGATTTCATCGAAAAGCCATTCAAGGCGGATCGGCTTCTCCTCCTGGTGCAGCGGGCAATTGAGGCGGCACGTCTTGCGCGTGAGAACGCCGAGTTGCGGCTGCTCGCGGGCGCGTCAGCGGCCGAGCTAACCGGTCGATCAACTGCCATCCGAGAGGTGCAGGCGGCGCTCGAGCGCGTTTCACCGACGAATAGTCGCGTTCTGATTCTAGGCCCCCCGGGATCTGGAAAAGAAGTCGTAGCGCGCCTCGTTCATGCCCGCTCACGACGCAAGGACGGACCTTTTGTCGTACTTAATTGCGCATCCATGAGCCCGGATCGCGTGGAGATCGAGCTGTTCGGAACCGAAAAGGCGCCCGCCGGCGGCGATGGACTGCGCCGCATCGGGACCTTTGAGCAGGCCCACACGGGTACGCTCTTTCTCGACGAAGTCACGGACATGCCGCTCGCGACTCAAGGGAAGATCGTGAGAGTTCTGCAGGAGCAGGTCTTCGAGCGGGTGGGCGGGAGCACTCGAGTTGAAGTTGACGTGCGGGTAATCGCGGGAGCGACCAAGGATATCGGAGAAGCAATCCGTTCGGGTCAATTTCGCGAGGATCTGTTCTATCGACTCAATGTGGTTCCGATCAATGTGCCTCCACTGAGCGATCGGCGGGAAGACATCCTTTTGCTTGCGGATGTCTTTCTTCGACGAGCAGCGGAAGCGACTGGCCGCCCGTGTCGGCCGCTCGCCGACGACGCGGCCGCGGCACTGCAAGCCTATCCCTGGCCGGGCAACGTGCGGGAACTTCGAAATATCATCGAGCGCCTCGTTATCATGGCGCCGGGCGACCCCACGAAACCTATTCGCGCGTCGATGCTACCTCCCGAATTTGACGCCTCGCCGGAGAGCTCCAAAAATGTCGAGAGCAACAGCCGGATCATGGGACTGCCGCTGCGGGACGCCCGCGAGGTCTTTGAAAGGGAGTACCTCATTGCCCAGCTCAATCGGTTTGGGCGTAATATTTCGAGGACGGCGTCCTTTGTCGGGATGGAGCGCGCCGCTCTTCATCGCAAGCTCAAGGCGCTCGGGATTACAGCGCGTCCCGACAGCGGGGGAGAGGACGGGCCGATCCTGGTGTCTGCCCCAAGCTCTGTTGGTGAAGAGGCCGGCCCGTGAAGGATGTCGTCAGCGGATTCCGGCCGCTCTCGGCTCTAACCCCGCCACTCAACGCGCTCTCGATAGGAACAACGTCACCGCTAACGGCACAGTCGAGAGTATGTCCTCGGTTCAATTGGCATATTTCTAGAGCTATGCTACGTCACAGAGAGACTCGGGCAAGGAACTCGCGGACGGAGGAATGGAATGTCGCGGATCGCCTATGTGAACGGGCGCTATGTGCCTCATCGAGAAGCCAGAGTGCATGTGGAAGACCGGGGATATCAGTTCGCGGATGGCGTCTACGAAGTAATCGCCGTACAGCAAGGGCACTTGCTCGACGAAAAAGGCCACCTCGACCGTCTTGATCACTCGCTGAAATCGCTCCGCATCCCTTGGCCGATGTCTAGGCGCGCGCTCCAGTCGGTGACCCGTGAGGTCATCCGCCGAAATCGCGTGCGGAATGGCTTCGTCTATATGCAGATCACCCGCGGAGTCGCACGCCGGGACCACGCATTCCCGAAGAACGCCAAATGCGCAGTCGTCATGACGGCGCGTCACTTGAAGCAGTATGACGCAAAGGCAGCCAAAACTGTTGGGGTCGACGTGATCACGATTCCCGACATCCGTTGGGAACGCCGCGACATCAAGTCGGTTTCGCTTCTGCCGAACATTCTTGGCAAGCAGCAGGCGGTCGAAGCCGGCGCCTATGAGGCATGGCAGATCGACGACGACGGCTGTGTAACGGAAGGAACGGCAACCAACGCCTGGATCGTCAACAGCAAACGCGAGTTGATCACGCGCGACGCGAGCCACGCCATCCTGAATGGGATCACACGCCTTGCGGTGTTAGAGGTCGCTCGCAAGAACGGAGTGACGTTCGTAGAGCGGCCATTCACGGTCGAGGAGGCAAAGGCCGCGCGCGAGGCTTTCCTCACGAGCTCCACCAACCATGTGAAAGCCGTGACCCGCATCGACGGCACGTCTATCGGAAATGGTGACATCGGCGAACTTACGACAAACCTCATCGACATGTACGCCGAGCGCATGGAGCGGGCCGGGGAGCCCGAGGCTTAAGAGAGTGCCTGCGCCGATCGGCGGCCGACCTAGCGCCATCCTGTTCGACTGGGACAATACGCTCGTCGACACTTGGGGCGTCATCCACGACGCTCTCAACGCGACATTGCAGGCATTTGGACGCGACCCGTGGTCTCTCGCCGAGACCAAGATCCGGGTGCGAAAATCTATGCGCGACAGTTTCCCGCTTCTCTTCGGCGAGCGCTGGGAGGAGGCGGGTCAGGTGTTCTACGATCGCTACAAGGCCGTTCATCTCCAAAAACTCACGCCGCTTCCGGGCGCCCGCGAGCTCCTCCACCTTCTGAAGGAACACGGCCTTTACCTCGCCGTGGTCAGCAACAAAAGGGGGGAGCATCTGAGGACTGAAGCCGCACACCTCGGATGGGAACCTTATTTCGGCCGCATGATCGGAGCATCAGACGCGGCACGCGACAAGCCGGCTTGTGAGCCTGTTGATCTCGCGCTCTCAGGCAGCGGGGTCGATCGCAGCGGAGTCGTGTGGTTCGCGGGCGACGCTGATATCGACCTCGAATGCGCATTCAACTCGAAATTAACTTCGGTTCTCGTACGCGCCACGCCACCTGAACCGGGTGAATTTGCGGCGCACCCACCCACACATCATGTGGCCGATTTGAGGGCCTTAGCGGAGTTGCTGAAAAGCCTGTGATCCCGAACCGATGAATTTCGGATTATCGACCTATCTAGGGCTTATGGTATACATCCAGCGCAGCAGAGCCCGTACCCGGGAAACAATGACAAAACCATGTTCCGCTGCTGGGCAGGAACAAAAGGTACAACAAAAAAGAGGGGAAAATTCGCCCATGGCGCCCGAAAAATCGCAGAATGTTCAGGATGTGTTCCTAAACCACATTCGTAAGAACAAGACCCCGGTTACAGTGTTTCTGGTGAATGGGGTTAAGCTACAAGGCATCGTGACATGGTTCGATAATTTTTCGGTGTTGCTGCGCCGGGACGGCCATACCCAACTCGTTTACAAGCACGCAATCTCCACCGTGATGCCGTCCGTGCCAATTCAGCTTTTTGAACCCGACAAGGAAGAGGCGGCGGAAGAGGTCTCTTGACCGCCGAATTCCCTCGATCCAGAAGAATGGTTCCGACGAGAGCCGGTGGGCGAACACCGTGCATCGTCGTCCACCCCTACCGCAAGTCGGCAAGTACAGCGTGCCGGAATCCAGAGGCCCGGCTCGAAGAAGCGCGGCGGTTGACCGAAGCCCTGGACCTCGACGTCATCCATGCGGAAGCTCTTGCGCTCGCAAGGCCAAAGCCAGCGACCCTTTTTGGGCAAGGAACCGTCGATCGGATCGGGACGATCGTCGGCGCCGACGACGCTTCAAAGGGGAGGGAACCGCAACCGATTCCTCTGGTCTTTGTGGATGCCGCGCTGACCCCCGTACAACAGCGCAATCTGGAACGCGCATGGCATTGCAAGGTCATTGACCGAACTGGTCTAATTCTTGAGATTTTCGCTTCGCGCGCACGCTCCCGCGACGGGCGCCTGCAAGTTGAGCTTGCCCAGCTCACATACCAGCGTAGCCGCCTCGTACGGAGCTGGACCCACCTCGAGCGGCAGCGGGGCGGATTTGGCTTTCTCGCCGGCCCGGGCGAAACACAGATAGAAACGGACCGTCGGCTGCTGGACGAGCGGATCACCAAGCTTCGCCGAGAGCTCAAAGACGTGCGGCGCACTCGGGATATCCATCGAAAGGCTCGTCGGCGCGTGCCTTATTCGGCAGTCGCGCTGGTCGGCTATACGAACGCGGGGAAGTCGACCTTGTTCAATAAGCTCACCAAGGCCCGAGTGGCGGCCGTGGATAAGCTTTTTGCCACGCTCGATCCGACGATGCGCGGTCTCAAGCTGCCGTCCGGGCGCACTGTCATTCTCTCGGACACGGTAGGATTCATCTCCGATCTGCCGCACGAACTCGTAAACGCCTTTCACGCGACACTGGAGGAAGTATTAGAGGCTGATCTCATCGTACACGTGCGCGATGCGTCGCACTCGGACTCGGAGGTGCAGCGCGACGATGTTCAGGCCGTTTTGCACGATCTTGGTATTGAAAACGGTGACACCGGACGCGTCATCGAGGCGTTGAACAAGATCGACCTGTTGGGTCCGGCCGACCGCGGGGTTCTCGTGGCGCGGGCGCGCCGCGCGAACGTTTTGGTAGTTCCGCTGTCGGCGAAAACGGGGGAGGGATGCCCGGAACTGCTCGCCGTTATCGACCGCCGCCTCGGCGAAGGCGAAGCGCTCGTCGAAATCGAGCTGAAGCCGAGCGAGGGGGCCGCGCTCGCCTGGCTCTACAGCCACGGTGAGGTGGTCGAGCGCACAGACAAGGAGACGGCCATCCACCTCAAGGTCCGCCTCGCTCCCGCCGAAGCCGCCCGCTTCACCCATCGGCAGCGAACGCAGACGGCCGGCTGATCGCCCGGAACAGGGTTGCATTTAATCTACTAGTAGAATAGAACGAAGCAAGGCTGATCTACTAGTAGTTTAAACCGCAATGGCAACAGCACGAAATCAGCGAAAGTGGCGCGGCAAGCACCGGCTGGTGAAACGCCAGCTCAACGTAATGGCACGCATGAAAGTCCACGAATACCTGGGCGATTTTTCCCGCGCCTTCAACTTGAAAGGGAAGGGAGAGGCGGTGACATTCGCATGCTTCGTAACGCAGGCGTTGGTCCAACGCGCCGATTACAGCGGGGAAGCAGCGAAGATGCTCTCTGATTTCTCCGCGGCCTATCACCGCGACCGGGAAATCTATACAACCTGATGGAATGACTCCCGATTTCGACAAAGTCGCCCAGATTATCCGGGCGACGGCAGCGGAAGAAATTCTCCCGCGTTTCCGCCGGCTTACCGACGCTGATATCAGTAAAAAGCGTGCAGGCGACGTTGTCACCGCCGTCGATCTCGCGGTCGAACGCGTTCTCGCCCGGGATTTGTGCGCCCTTCTTCCCGGCTCGACGGTTGTTGGCGAAGAGCAGGCTGAAACCGATCCCGGTCAATTTCGCCTCCTCAAGGGTGCGGCTCCGGTATGGATTCTCGACCCCATCGATGGGACGCAGAATTTCATCAACGGAACGACTTGCTTTGCCGTCATCGTCGCGTTGTGCATCGACGGCACAACCCGCGCCGGATGGATCCATGCCCCGGTCGAGAACGAGACCGTGTGGGCAGGCGAAGGACAAGGTGCTTGGCTCAACAACGCTCGCCTTCGCGTGGCGGCACTACGTCCAATCGAGACGATGCGCGGCTCGGTCGGGCGCAGGACAAAGCAACGCATCCTCGCGAAAGGTGCCACCGGCCGCGCCGTCATTCCGGGTGCCCTGGAGCGCTATCGTTGCGTCGGTCACGAATACATGGAATTCGCCCGCGGGCTGCTTCATTTTGCGCGCTATGGATCGCCGCTCAAGCCGTGGGATCACGCTGCGGGTGCGCTCATATCCAAGGAAGCCGGCGGTATCGTAGCCTTGACCGAGGGCAGGGGTGCTTACGATCCGGCGCAGGGCCAAGTGACGGCCGACTTGCTCGTTGCAACCGATGCCGAGAGCTGGCAGTCCCTTGAGCGCCTGTGCGCCGAAGACTAGGCGCTAACGCTGTCGCGCGCACCGATGGCGCTTGACGCCGCCGCCCGGAACGGGCGACACCTTGTTCCGAACATCGCGCCGGTTCGCCAGGGCCCTAGAGCTTCCGAACCGGCGCCGCCATGTCTAAGCGGGAGGAGGTCGCATGGTCAAAGCAGCGTTTATCGGGCTCGGCGTCATGGGCTACCCCATGGCCGGCCACTTGGTGAAAAAGGGCGGGCACGACATCACCGTCTACAATCGCACCAAGTCCAAAGCGGACGCCTGGGCCAAGGAGTACGGCGGCCGCTCGGCCGACACTCCGGCCAAGGCCGCGGCCGGCGCCGATGTGGTCTGCGCCTGCGTCGGCAACGACGACGACCTCCGGAGCGTGGTTTACGGCAACGACGGCATCCTTGCCGGCATGAAGAAGGGCACCGTCTTCGTCGACCACACGACCGCGTCCGCCATCGTCGCCCGCGAGGTTTACAAGGCGGCAAAGGAGAAGGGCATCGCGTTTCTCGACGGGCCGGTCTCCGGCGGCGAGATGGGGGCCAAGAACGGCGTGCTCACCATCATGGTCGGCGGCGACGCGGACGCGTTCGCCAAGGCTGAGCCGGTCATCAAGGCCTATGCGCGAGCGGTGACGCTGCTCGGGCCTTCGGGCGCGGGACAGCTCACGAAAATGGTCAACCAGATCTGCATCGCGGGGCTGGTGCAGGGGCTCGCGGAGGGCCTCTCCTTCGCAGTCAAGTCGGGACTCGACGCGAAGAAGGTCGTCGAGGTGATCTCCAAGGGCGCGGCCCAGTCCTGGCAGATGGACAATCGCGCCACGACCATGCTCGAGGACAAGTTCGAATTCGGGTTCGCCGTCGACTGGATGCGGAAGGACCTGGGCATCTGCATCGCCGAAGCGCGCAACAATGGGGCGCTGTTGCCGGTGACCGCCCTCGTCGACCAGTTCTACGCCGAGATCCAAAGCATGGGCGGGCGGCGCTGGGACACCTCGAGCCTGCTCCGCCGCCTGCTCCGGAAGAAATAACGCCGCGTAGGGCGGGGGTGGCGTCGGCCCCGCTACTGCAGCACGATCAGCATCTTGGGCGTCGGGTCGTCGATGCTCCGGAGCTTCCACGTATACATTTTGAATTTGGGCCCTTTCTTCGGGAAGGGCTGCTCGTTGGCCGCGTTGTGGCTCACCACCTTGGCGTCGGTGATCACCCGGATGTCGCCCTGCATGTCGAGGCCGATGTCGCGGAGCTGCTTCGAGATTTTGTCCGCGATGGCCGCCCCTTGAATGGTGACCGCGCGGGAATCGTCCACGTACA
Source organism: Rhodospirillales bacterium (assembly GCA_009694195.1). Classification (GTDB taxonomy): domain Bacteria; phylum Pseudomonadota; class Alphaproteobacteria; order Rhodospirillales; family SHVQ01; genus SHVQ01. The sequence continues at coordinate 18,064 of SHVQ01000009.1, read as the reverse complement.
TGACGCTCAGCATGTTTTCGTTCGCCGGATGAAGCTAATAAACTTCGCCTTCAGGAGGTCGCCCTGCTTTTCCCAGTGCAGCTTGAACAGGCCTTGGCGATGGTACTGGAACTCCTTGGTCGAAGAGTCGCGGACTAGGTCCGACTTGACCTGCTCGACGCGCTCATTCTCCTGGGCGAGGGAGAGCTTGTTCTGACGGAGATCTGCGTAAAGCGGGACCTTCGCCAAGTAGCCGTTGAAGATCATGGAGTAATAGCCACCGCGGTCGATCTCAATCTCGGCGTCGAAACGGACCGGGAAATAGCACCCGCCGAGGGCGATCGCGAGGGCGATCCCGAGCGGGAGCAGGCGGAAAAGCCTTTTCATCTGCAAATTCATAAGACTTGCCGCGGCTGCTATGCCCGGCCCGAAACCCTAGTCCGGCCAGGCCCCTCGCGGCAAGCGCGTCGAGGCCCGCTAGCCAACCGCTTTGTCGCCGCGTTTCGCTTCGCCCCAGGCCGCCTCCATCTGGTCAAGAGTCGCGGCCTCGCAGCGGAGGCCTTTTTCGGCGAGCAATTTTTCCATCCGCCGGAAGCGAGATTCGAACTTGGCGTTGGCGCCCCGGAGCGCCGATTCCGGGTCGACCCCGAGCTTGCGGGCGAGGTTGACGCCCGTGAACAGGAGATCGCCCAGCTCGTCGGCCGCCCGCGCTTCGTCTTTCGCCTCTATCGCCTCCGTGAGCTCCTCGATCTCTTCCCGGAGCTTGGCGAGCACGCCCTTGGCGTCGTCCCAATCGAAGCCAACCCGGGCCGCGCGACGCTGCAATTTGACCCCGCGGGTGAGGGCGGGGAGGCCGGCGATCACGCCGTCGAGGGCGCTCCCGGCCGCCCGGCCGCCCAGCGCCCTGCGTTCCTCGGCTTTCTGATCCTCCCAGGCGCGGGTTTGCGCCTCGGCATCGGCGACCACGGCCGAGCCGAACACGTGGGGGTGGCGGCGGACGAGCTTGTCCGAGATGGCTTCAGCCACGTCGGCGACGGTGAAGGTGCCGGCCTCCTGTGCCATCCGGGCGTGGTAGACGACCTGAAACAGGAGGTCGCCGAGCTCGTCCTTGAGCGCCTCCATGTCGTGCTTCTGGATGGCGTCGGCGACCTCGTAGGCTTCCTCGATGGTGTGGGGGGCGATGGTCGCGAACGTCTGTTCCAAATCCCACGGGCAGCCTTTCCCCGGGTGCCGGAGCGCAGCCATGATGGCGATCAGGCGGTCGAGTGCGTTGGCGGCGTTGCTCATGGGCGAAGCGCTCCCGAAAGGAGGGATGGGCGGCCGCGGCGGGCCGGCTTTTGGCGGCGATCCCGGCGGAGGTCTTGGTGGCCGATAAAATCCGATTGTCGCATAATGTATATTATGGAAAATATGAAACCCGATTTAGACACCAGAGACTTACACGGTACGGCTAAGCTCCCATAGCGGCGAAAATTCCCCGCTTCCGGGCCGAAATCTCATCCCTCTTCGAGAGCCATCCCGTCGTAGGCCGCTTCGACGCCCTTCGGGACTTGCTTCATGAGCTCGTCGTAGTCGAGGTCCGGGCTCAGGTGGGTCAGCACGGCCCGCGTCGGACCCACCCTTTTGATCCACCCGAGGGCTTTTTCCACGTGGGCGTGGGTCGGGTGTGGGGTCTCGCTCAAGACCCCAATGATCCAGGTGCGAACCCCGGCCAGAGCTTCGAACGCTTCCTCCGGGAGGTCGACCAGGTCTGTCGAGTACGCGATCGGGCCGAACCGGAACCCGAGGGTGCGCGAATACCCGTGATTCTGATCGAACGCCTGGACCGGGATGCCGGCGATGGTCAGCGTTTCGCCCGCCTTGATCTCGTGCTGGGCAAGCGTCGGCTTGTAGATGATCGTCGCATCCGGCTTGAGCGGGTCCAAGGCGTATGCAAACCGGGCGCGGATGCCTTGCCAGGTCGGCGCGTCGGCATAGGCTGGGATGGCGCTTTGCATCGCGCGGTTGATGCCGCGGAGGTCGTCGATCCCGTGCAGGTGGTCGGCATGGGCGTGGGTATAGAGAACCGCGTCGAGGCGACGCACGTCCGCGTTGAGGAGCTGCTGGCGCAAATCGGGCGATGTGTCTACTAGTAGATTAGTGGAGCTCTCCTGCACCAGAATGGACGGCCGGAGGCGTCGGTTCCGCGGGTTGTCCGGGCGGCACCGGCCCCATCCGAGCCCGACCGCAGGCACGCCGCCCGAGCTCCCGCAACCGAGGATGGTGACGCGCATGCCGCTATGGCTTTCGGGTGGCCTTGGTGAACAGGCGGAAGAAGGTTTCCGTCGTGGCGGCATTGAAATCGGCCTCCGGCACGCCGCGCAAGCCCGCGAGGACCGCCGCCGTGTGAACGGCAAAGGCGGGCTCATTCCGCTTTCCCCGCATGGGCACGGGCGCCAGATAGGGAGAATCCGTTTCCACCATGATGCGGTCGGCGGGCACGTCGCGGGCGATGGCGCGGAGGTCGTCGGCCTTCTTGAACGTGACGATGCCCGAAAACGAGATGTGGAAGCCGATCGCGAGGGCCGCCTCGGCAAGGCCCCGCCCGCCGGTGAAGCAGTGGACGAGCCCCATGAACGGGCCCTTCGCGTGCTCCTCCTGAAGGATACGCGAGGTCTCGCCGTCGGCGTCGCGGCTGTGGACGATCAGCGGGAGCCCGGCCGCCCGCGCAGCCGCGGCATGGGCCCGGAAGCTCTTCTCCTGGGCGTCCCTGGGGCTGTGCTCGTAATAGAAGTCGAGCCCGGTTTCGCCGAACCCGACCACCTTCGGGTGTTCGGCCATGCGGACGAGGTCGTCCGCCGTCGTCCCGGGCTCCCTGCCGGCTTCGTGGGGGTGGATGCCGACCGTGCAGAAGACGTTCTCGTAGCGTTCGGCGACCGCAAGGACCCGCGGGAACTCGCTAACCTTGGTGCCGATGGTGAGCATCGTCCCGATCCCGGCCGCGCCCGCGCGCGCGACCACGGCATCGAGCTCTTGGGCGAAGTCCGGGAAGTCCAAGTGGCAGTGGCTGTCGACCAGCATTCCGTTCCCCTGCCCGATCCGTCTATCGCGTGCCGATCCCATGGACGCCGCCCAATGATGGCCGGCTGGCACACCGCCCGGAATGGCGCTATTTTGTCACGGCACTCGGCTCCGGCGCACGTCCGGAAAACGCCGCGCCGGGCCTGCGACTAAGCGCGGGACAACGTCAACCCAGGGGGCATGTCATGGCTTCATATATCGTCCTTGCCAATTACACCAGCCAAGGGATCAAGAGCGTCAAAGACTCGGCAAAGCGTCTCGATTCGGCCAAGAAATTGATGAAGGAATTCGGCGTCAAGCTCACGTCTTGGTATCTCACCATCGGCACGTACGACCTGGTCTTCGTGCTCGAGGCGGCGAACGACGAGACGGTAACCCGGTTCGTGCTCACCTTGACCTCGCGCGGGAACATCACGACCAACACCTTGAAGGCCTTCCCCGAGGCCGAGTACCGCAAGATCGTCGGCAGCCTGTCGTAAGCGCGGACCCGTAATTCCGTTAGCGACGGCCGATGCGGCCTCGACGCGGACGCGGCCCCCCGGGCGCGCCCGGGGTTCGCGAATCATGCATTAGTGGCTGCGTGCCTGGACGATCAGGGCGTCGATTGTCTTTTCGCCCAGCACCCTTGCCGCCTCGAGCCGATGCAGCCCGGTGACCAGGACATACCGGGCGTCGTCGCGACGCACCTGGATCGGCGTAATCAAGCCGCGCTCGAGGATGCTTTCCGCAAGCTCCTGCACCTTGTCGGCGTTGAACGCCTTGCGGAGCTTCATCGGGATGTATATCTCGTCGATCGGCACGGCGACGGATTTCATCAGCAACATGGATTTTGCCTCCGCGAAGGCCTTGCCACTCGGCATGGCGCGCCACAGTAGCATCCAAAATCGATATACGAACACTTGAGGTTGAGCGTAGCGGTGGGAGGCAGCGGCCGGAAGGACGAGCGCGATAAGGAGGTGCTGCCGCCAGCCGATGCGGAGCGGCTGCGTCGTTTTTCGGCAGTGACGATCGCCCACTACGAGCGGGAAGCCCGCGCGTATTGGGACGGCACCCGGGATCACGACGTCAGCCAGAACTATGCGGCGCTGCTCGATGCGATCGAGGGCCAACCTCCGTACGCCATTCTCGATCTCGGTTGCGGGCCGGGCCGGGACCTCCGCTATTTTCGCGCCCTCGGCCATGACGCGGTGGGCCTCGACGGATCCGAGGCGTTCGTCGCCATGGCGCGCGCCTATTCCGGCTGCGAGGTTTTGCATCAGGATTTTCTCGCGATGGCATTGCCCGAGGGCCGTTTCGACGGCGTGTTCGCGAATGCCGCGCTGTTCCACGTGCCGAGCCTGGCGCTGCCGCGGGTATTGCGGGAGCTCGCCGCCTGCTTGCGGCCCCGTGGCGTCCTCTTCTGCTCGAACCCGCGAGGAAACAACGAGGAAGGCCTGAACGGCGATCGCTACGGCTGCTTCTTCGATCTCGACGCCTGGCGCGAATACGTCAATGCTGCCGGATTTGCGGAGCTCGGGCACTACTACCGCCCGGCCGGGCTCCCGCGCGACCGGCAGCCGTGGCTCGCGACCGTCTGGCGCAAGGGCTGAAGCAGACGGGAAACACGGGGGGCGGGCGTTACGCTGCGGCTTTACGCGGGCGACCCGCCCGGCGCGGCCGAAAACGGGCCGCAAGCAACGCCGGGGCGTGCTGGGTCGCGCGGCAGGCAAGCGCGACCACCGCGGGGATCCGAGAGCCGGCACGGTACTTCTTGATGGTCTCGATCGAGAGCCCAAGGACGTCCGCCGCCTCCTGGTTCGAGAGCCGGGCCGTCTCCTGCCATCGGCGAAAGTCGTCCGCCGCGAACGGCGCCTGAGCGTCGGCGAGGGCCGAGAGCGTGTCGGCCGAAACGTCGAGATCGTTGCCCCAGGTGATGCCGTGGCCGTAGCGGATCATCCGCACGGCGCGGAAGCGCTCGGGGTCCCGCACGGGCGCCAGCGCCTGGTAGCGGTGGACGATCCCCTGCAGGTCCACATCGGCGGTGCGGCCGTCGCGGAACGCTATACGAAGCCGGTACGGCTCCGGGAGAGTTTCAACGGTTTTAATCGAAGGCAAATCGGTCATCGCCTCACCCTTCTATGCCTGCAACTGGTCCCATCTCACCAACAACGCTGCGCGGTGTTCCGCGATCCACGCTCGCGCGCGGCGAAGTATCCTCGGCGGCACAATGCCCGCAATCACAGCACCCTCGCGGATCGTCACCGTTGCCCGCGCGGCGCCCGCGATGATGTGAACGTGGGGCGGGTTGTGATCGCCGATGTGCATCATGATCCGAAATCCTTCGAAGTCCTTCAGTGTCGGCACGGCCGGCCCCACCTCGACACCGACAACATAGGGTATTTTTTACCCGGAATCAATAAACAGGGTAGCTAAAATACCCTGGTTTTACATATGGCGGGGGAAGACGGCCCGGGTCCGGCGTCAGGCAGACTTGCCGACCCCCTCCTCCTCGGCGAACCGCGGGAACACGGGCGCGGGCGCCGGCAGCAGGGTGCCGGGCTTGAGGGCGTGCGCGCGGCCGAACGCGGCGAAGGCGCGCTTCTCGGGCGCGACCGCCACCTGGTCAAGCATGTGCGCGGATGAATCCGGCATGAAGGGCTGGGCGAGGAGCGCGAGCGACCGGATGGTCTCCGTGAGCGCGTAGAGCACGGTCCCCATGCGGGCCGGGTCCTCCTTCCGGAGCTTCCACGGTGCCTGCCGGTCCACATAGGCATTGGCCGCCCGCACGACCACCCACAAGGTCTCCAGGCATTCGTGGAAGGCCTGCACGTCCATCCGTTGGCGCACCGCGTCCAAGAGCCCGTAGGCTTGATCGAGGAGCGCGCGGTCGTCGGCCGCGAGCGGGCCCGGCTCCGGCACCCGGCCCCCGCAATTTCTGGCGATCATGGAGAGGACGCGCTGGGCGAGATTGCCGAAGTCGTTGGCGAGCTCGCCGTTCATGCGGTTGACCATGGCGCGGTGGGAGTAGTCGCCGTCGTTGCCGAACGGAACTTCGCGGAGGAGGAAATAGCGCACCTGGTCGAGCCCGTATTTCGCGATCAGTTGCAACGGGTCGATTACGTTGCCGAGCGACTTCGATATCTTTCGCCCCTCGTTCGTCCACCAGCCGTGAGCGTACACGCGCCGGGGCGGCGGCAGGTCGGCAGCCATCAAAAAGGCCGGCCAATAGACGGCGTGAAAGCGGAGGATGTCCTTCCCGACCATGTGGAGATCGGCCGGCCAAAAGGTCTTGAATTCGCGTGCGTCCGTGTCGGGATAGCCGACCGCGGTCATGTAGTTGGTGAGCGCGTCCAGCCACACGTACATGATGTGGGCGTCGTTGCCGGGCACCGGCACGCCCCAGCGGAAGCTCGTGCGCGAGACCGAGAGGTCGTCGAGCCCACCTTTGACGAAGCTCACGACTTCGTTGCGGCGGGTCGGCGGCAGGATGAAATCCGGGTGCTCGTCGTAGAACCGGAGAAGCCGGTCCTGCCAGGCCGAGAGCCGGAAGAAATAGCTCGGCTCCTCGACCCACTCGACCGGCGCGCCCGAGGGTGCTGTTTTTCGGCCCTCCTTGTCGGTCGCGAGCTCGCTCTCGGCGTAGAAGGCCTCGTCGCGGACCGCGTACCAGCCGGCATACTTCCCGAGCGTGATGTCGCCGCTCGCTTCCAGGCGCTGCCACAAGGCCTGGCAGGCGCGGGCGTGGCGCGGCTCGGTCGTCCGGATGAAGTCGTCGTTGCTGTAGTTCATGGCGCCCGCGAGATCGCGGAAATTCTGCGAAACCTTGTCGGTGAAGGCCTTCGGGTCCATGCCGGCAGTGGCGGCCGACTTCTCGACCTTCTGGCCGTGCTCGTCGGTGCCGGTCAAGAACTTGACCTCGAAGCCGTCGAGCCGCTTGAAGCGGGCGAGCACGTCGCAGGCGAGCGTCGTGTACGCGTGCCCGATGTGGGGCGCGTCGTTCACGTAGTAGATCGGCGACGTCACGTAAAAGCGCTTCGGGGCCATGGCCCCTCCTTAGGCCGGGCGGCATCAATTCTCCGATATGGGGCGCCCGGGAACGCCCCTCGGGTCTGTCTCACCGGCGGACGGCGGTCTCAATCGTCAAAAATACGTTCAAAAACACCTGCTTACGGTCGAGATTGGAGCTCTCCGTCCGGCGGAGCAAGGTCGCGATTTTGTCCCACACCTCCAGCCAGCGATCAAGACGCGCGAAGCCGGCAATTCGCCGGACGAACTGAGCTTCGCGCCCGGAGAGACCGGTGTTCTCGCGCGTCGCCTCGGCTGCCTCGCCCAGCACGCGATTAAGCCAGCGCAAGACGAGGTCGACGGCCGCCTGATAGCTGGCATCGGCATCTGTCTTACCAATCCGCTCGGCGAGCTTGCTGAGTGCCGGAATATCGAGCTCCGGCAGCGACTCGAACAAATGCGCGAGCTTGTCGAAGACGTCGAGGCCGCCTTCCTGGGCGAGCGTGAGCGCACGCCCGATGCTGCCGTCGGCAAGCCGCGCGAGATCGGCGATCGCGGCCTCTTCAAGGTCCGGCCGATAGTCTTGCAGCAAAGCCATCACGGTTTCGGTCGGCAAGGGCTGTAGCGGAAGCCTGCGGCAGCGCGACCGGATGGTCGGCAAAAGACGCCCCGGATTGTGGGAGACGAGGAGCAGAATCGCGCGCGTCGGCGGCTCTTCCAGAACTTTCAAAACGGCATTGGCCGCGGTTCTGTTCATCTCATCGGCAACGTCAATGATGACGATCCTCCAGCCGCCTTCCGCAGCCGTCAGGCTGAGGAAGCCGCCGACCTCGCGAACGTCGTCGACGACGATCTCTGAGCGCAATTTTTCGGTTTTCTCATTGACGGTTCGCTCGACGGTCCGGAGGTCGGCGTGGCCGGACGCGGCGACCCGTTGGAAGACCGGGTGCTCGGGGCCGACGTGGAGCGAGGGAGGACTCGGCCTGGCGATGCTGGGCGCGGGCCCGAACAGGCCGTCGTCCGTCACGGTTGGGGCTGCGTCGGCGAGGATGTAGCGGGCAAAGCGAAACGCGAGGGTCGCTTTGCCGATGCCGGCCGGGCCGGTGAGCAACCACGCATGGGCGAGACGTCCCCCGCGGTAGGCCTCGAGCAACGTCGTCTCCGCCGCATCCTGGCCGAGAAGCCGTGGATTGCGTCGCGGTGGCGGCGGGCCGTCGGCCGCCGTTTCGGGTGCCGGCGCTTTCATTCGAGGTCGATCCGGAGACGATGCGCGACGGCGTTGAAGATCGCCCGGCGGACGGCGTCGAGATCGCGGCTTGCGTCGATGAGGACGCAGCGCTTGGGCTCGCGCCTGGCGATGGCACGAAAGCCTTTGCGGACCCGCGCGTGAAACACCCGCGCCATTTGTTCGTAGCGGTTGCCGCCCTTGCGGCGGGCGGCGGCCCGCGCGAGGCCGGTTTTCACCGGAAGATCGAGGATGACCGTGAGGTCGGGCCGGAACCCGCCGAGCATCAATGCGTCCAGACGCGCGATCCATGCGCGATCGAGGCCGTGGCCGTAGCCCTGGTAGGCGAGGGTCGAGTCGGCGAACCGGTCCGATATCACCCACCGCCCGGCCGCGAGGGCCGGACGGATGACCTTCGCCACGTGCTCCATGCGCGCGGCATAGTGCAGCAGCGCCTCGGTCTCCGGCTCCCATCGCGCGACCGGACCTTCCACGAGCAGGCGCCGGATTTCTTCGGCGCCCGGGGTCCCGCCCGGCTCGCGGGTCACGACGACTTCGAGCCCCGCAGCCCTGAGGCGCGGAGCGAGCGCCGCGAGGTGGGTCGACTTTCCGGCCCCCTCGCCTCCCTCCAGTGTGATGAATTTTCCGCGCGCCAATGCTCTGCCGACGGTTGCGTTGATCGGGCCGCCGGGCTCTCCGCTCCGATTTAGCTGCTGTCGCCCCACAAAATGTGCTTCAGCGCCGCGGCGATGCGCCCGACGAAACCGAGCCGCCCGACATCGGCGCCGGCAACCAGGGGCACCTCGACCGGGGTCTCGCCCGGAGCCTTGACAATAAGCTTGGCAACGGCGGCGCCTTTGTTGACCGGGGCCGGGACAGGCCCCGGGAATGCGACGACGACCTTCATGTCGTTCCTGGCCTTGCGCGGCAAGGTGACGACCAGATCCTTCTCGACGACCAGCGGGACCTTGGGTGCCTGGCCGAGCCACACTTCCGCCTCCGACACCGTGTCGCCGCCCTTGAACAGCGCGTAGTTGTTGAACTCGCGGAACCCCCAGTCCATCAAGCGCTCGGTTTCGCTCGCCCGCACCTGGCGCGACGGCAGGCCATTGACGACGAGGATCAGACGCCGGCCGGACCGCAGGGCGGAGGCCGTGAGCCCGTAGCCCGCCTCCTCCGTGTGCCCCGTCTTCAGGCCGTCGACGCCGAGCTCCTTGTACACGAGCGGATTGCGGTTGGTCTGGCGGATGCCGCCGTACACATACGTGACCTCGGAGTAATAGCGGTAGAAGTCGGGGAAATCGTTGATCGTCCGCTTGGCCAAGGTCGCAAGATCGCGCGCCGTCATGTAGTGGTTGGGATCGGGCAGGCCCGACGCGTTGGCGAAGTTGCTGTTCCGAAGGCCGATATCCCGGCCGCGCCGTGTCATCTGTTCGGCGAACGCTTCTTCGCTTCCGGCGAGACCCTCGGCAATCGCGATGGAGGCGTCGTTGCCCGATTGCACGATGATGCCGCGGATGAGATCTTCCACGCGGACCTTGTCGCCGAGCTTCAGGAACATGGTGGAGCCGCCGCTCGGGGCGCCGCCCCTCCGCCACGCGCGCTCGCTGACGCGGAAGCTATCGTCGAGCGAGAGGGTGCCGTTCTTGAGACGCTCGAAGACCATATAGATCGTCATCACTTTGCTCATCGAAGCGGTCGGCATCCGCTGGTCGGCGTTCTTCTCGAGGAGCACGGCGCCGGTCGTCGCGTCGAGGAGGATCGCCTCGCGCGCCGACGTCTCGACGGTCGCGGCGTAGCCGTCCGTTGCCGCGAGGGCGACGAGACCGGCAACAACGAGGGAATGGAGCGATGATGAGGGTCGAATCGCGGCCGAGATCATCATGGCCCTTCTTGTATCGGGTTCCGCTTCCGGTGTCTCGCCAATTTTTGGGCGGCCGCCGGCTTAGTCGACGATGATCTTGGCGTCGGGATAACCCGCCTGCATCACGGAGTTGAGCGTCCGGTCGGCGTCTTCCAGGTTGGCGAAAGGCCCGACGCGCACGCGGTAGAGTCCGCGGCCGTTCACCAGGATCTCCGACACCCTGACCGACCCCGCGTGGGCGAGGGCGGTTCGGACGCGCTGGGCGTTGTCGTATTGGCCGAATGCGCCCGCCTGGATGAACAGCGTCGTCGGGCGAATGGGCTGCTGCGAAACTACGCCGGAAACAGGATTCGCCACGGTGGAAACGCGGTCCGTGGCCGCGTCCGCCCACACCGGGACGGCTTTCGGCGCAAGGTCGCGCGGCGCGTGTCCGGGACTTGCCGCCGGCGCGCTCGCCCCTTTCGGCGGCGGAAGCGACTCGCTGCTGACCTGGGGCTTGGCGTGGCGCTCGTTATTCTTGATCGGGCCGTTGCCTTGCATGGCAACCGTCTCACCCTTGAGCTTGGCGGCGATGGCGCGGCTTTCATCGGCCAGGATCTGAACGCGCACGCGCGCGGTTCCGGCTTGCTCGAATCCGAGAAGCTGTGATCCTCGCCGCGACACGTCGATGATGCGCCCGCGGACGAACGGGCCGCGGTCGTTGACGCGGAGAACGATGCTGCGGCCATTGTCGAGATTGGTCACGCGCACGAAGCTCGGCATCGGCAGCGCCTTGTGCGCGGCCGTCAGCGCGTTCATGTCGTAGACTTCGCCGTTGGCGGTCGCCTTGCCGTGAAAATCGGAGCCGTACCAGGACGCAATGCCGGTCTCGTCGTAGTCGAAATCCTCGGCGGGATAGTACCAGACCCCATCGACCTGATAGGGCTGACCAACTTTGTAAAGCCCTTGCTGCTCGGTCGCCTTGCTGACCTTCTTCGCCGTGTGCAGGACGAACTGCGTTTCGGCGCACGCCGAAAGAATCAGCAGCCCGCTCGCCAGGGCAGCCCACCGGATGCTCTCTACTCCTCGCATCGCCCACGTCATCTGCTCTTGGATCCCCCTGAAGCTGTCCTTTGTCCGATTAGCCGTCGCCGATCCGATCGGCGAGCGAGCCGACCGCTACGGCAAAGAAGGTCGAGCGATTCCACTTCAAGATGGTTTGATAGTTGGCGTACACGAGAAACGCAGCGCTCCCGGGACCTTCTGCGAACACGAGGGAAGCCGTAACATCGGAGCGGCTCGGGATATCTCCGCCGTCCTGCCGACGGACACCCATAGCCTGCCATTCCGACAGCGTTTTCTTAACGCCTAGTCCGACCACGGCTGGGTCGACGGCCTTCGGAGCTTGGACCCAGCGGCCCCACGTCTGGTCAGGCCGCCAACCGGAGCGCGCCAAGTAGTTGGCAGAGGACGCAAATCCGTCGGCACGATCGTTCCACAAGTCTTTCCGGCCGTCGCCGTTGTAGTCGACGGCATACGCGAGGAAGGAAGACGGCATGAACTGGAACATCCCCATCGCACCCGCCCACGAGCCGATCATGGTTTTCGGCGCAATGTGCCCTTCATCCAGAATTTTGAGCGCGTTCAGCAACTCCTTGCGGAAAAATGCGCTGCGCCGTCCGTCATAGGCGAGCGTCGCCAACGATTCGACGACCGGAAAGCCGCCGGTGAGGCGCCCGAAATCCGACTCGATCCCCCAGAACGCGACGATAAAGCGCGGCTGCACGCCGTATTTGCGCCCGATCTCCTCGAGGAGCGCGCGGTTGTCACGAAGCTTTTGCTTACCCAGCTGGACGCGGGCTTCAGGAACGACCCGGGTCATATACTCTTGAAAGGTGAGCGTGAACTCAGGCTGTTTGCGGTCGAGCTCGAGGACTCTTGGGACGGGGCGAATATCGGTGAGCGCCGCGTCCAGTGTCGAGGCCCGAACGCCGCTCGCCAGCGCATCCTTTCGTAACGTTGCGAGCCAATCTGAAAAGGAAACGTCGGCGGACGAGGCTTCGAGAGATGTCGCGAGGACAAGGATAAGAAAGCCGATCCGTGCGGTCCATCCGCGCGCTACAAACCCTCTGATCATGAGCGCTGTTCCAAGGTGCCTCGTGGCGACGGATCTTCCCAGCTTTCGCTGCGACTCGAGTCGAAGTTTCGAGCGCCGAAGGTAAAGCCTTCGTTAATCACGTCCCGGCGGTACTGACCAGTTCGTCCAATGCACTCGGGAAAAGGCGGTCCGTCCGCCCCGTCAACCAGTATGCTAGAAGCCCCGCCATTTCATAAACGGCGTACTGGAGATGTCCCAGTCCGCCAATGAAGTTAAAGGATAAACTGAAAATTCCGGTGCTCTCCGTGACGAACCCGACGGGATAAGGGATCACGGCCCAGCCCGCCTTTCGAAAGCAGCCGACGGCACGCGGCATATGACGCGCTGATGTCACCAACACCCATTTTTCGCCCGGTTTGGGATTCACGAATTGGCGAGCTGCGACCGCGTTTTCATACGTGTTGCGGGAGCGCTTCTCGAACAGGATGCGGGAAGGATCGAGCCCGAGCAACTTAACGTATTCGGCGACGATGTCGGCTTCGCTCACATCCTGACGGAACAGGTCGCCCGAGCCTCCCGCGAACACGAGCTTCGCCTCGGGATAGCGATTGGCGAGCATGACGAATTCCGAGATTCGGGCAATGCTGCCGCCCGTCGACACCTGCTTTCGCGCCTGCGCGACGAACTGATTGATGCCGCCGGCGAGCGAGATGATGCCGTCGACTTTCGGCGGCAAACTCGCGATCGCTACTGCCGGAAACCGGTCTTCCAGGTAAGCAATCATCCACGTGCCGACCGGAACCACGGCGATGAACACGCTGCCGAGCGCAACGAGCGTAATCAGCAGCCGGCCTCCCCGGCGCCACGGCGTCCATAGGAGGACTGCGCCAATGACGATGAGAAGTAGCAGGACATGGGCTGGCATGGTGAGCGCCCAAACGAGTTTGGAGACCTCAAAGAACATTTCGGCCCATTCGCGGGCACACTCTGCGTTGAGTTGGGGAGGATCGCTTTCAAAGTGTCGATGCCAAGCTGTACAGGCAGGGCTATCTGATGTCCACGGCGGACGGCGCGACCAGCCCGTACTGAAGGAGACGACCCTGCGAGGCTGTTTCTAAAGTTTGCCCCGCGTGGTCGGCGATGACCCGCGCAAAACGAGGCCCGAAAACGACGCACGGCTTGTGTCGGTGTAGAACGGGTCCACCCGAAGCCGTTGATCGCGGGGCCCCAAAACAAAAAACCGACCCGCTTGGGTCGGCCCTTGACGACGTCCAGACGTTAAATCGGTTTCTTCAAACCGCCACGTCGACTGTGGTTCCGCGCGCGTCAGTCGTCGCGCTGCCGTCGCCCGTCTCGGAGCCCGAGGTAGAGCCGCCACCCACGATCACATCGACGACGTGATCGCTGCTGCTTGCCGGACTGTCCTGATCGTCGGCCTTGCGTTCTTCCGCCGCCTTGCGTTCTTGTTCGGCTTTGGCTTGCTCTTGGCGGGCCGCCAGCTCTTGAAGGGTATCCTCAAATACTTTTTGCTGGATCAAGGCCACCTCAAGGGCGGCCAGGCCCAGATTTGAAAAGACCCGATTGCTAGATGCCGTTCCGGCTTCGCTCAACATAAGCTTCGACCTTCTGCCGAAGGGTAAACGGATTTACTCCACCTACCCGTAATATTGAATTTACAGTTAAAGACGGCCTCTTTTGCAAGCAAAAACTTTTTGTTAATCATTTCCCGGCAAGTCACTGATAAATCACGGTTTTAAAATCTCTCCGCCATCTGAGCCTTCGCCCGGCTGGGCACGTTGTCGGAATCGCCCTAATTGTGCCCCCCTTGGTCGCAGTTTTTGCGACGCTTTCGACCCGTGACGTAGATCACAGCGAGTCCCCCTCCTCTTCGGTACGGTTTGATTGATAAATCGATGCTTTGCCCTTGGAGGGGTGTCATGACGAAAGCCCAAACTGCGTCCCTGCTTCTCCAGATGACGATGATGTTCGGGAGCATGATCGCCGTCGTCGCAGTGTTGCGCGTAATGCTATTCTAACCTTGGCGCTAAGGATTCGAGCGAGCCCCCATCATGGACGTCGGCACGATCGCCTCCGGAATCATGGCGCTCCAACAAGCCGGAGGCGAAAGCGGCTCAAATCTGATGGCGGTCAAGCAGAAGGCCGCGATGGAGCAAGCCATCGCTCAAATGGTCGCGGAGGCAACGCAGTCGGTCCAGTCCTCCAAGAGCACGGTGGACGTCCTCGCGTAAAATTCTTCGCCCTGCCTTCCCTCACGGCTGCCACCATAAGCGGATGAGATTGTAGAGGGCGTTGCGAAACGCGTTCGTTTCCGGTGCGTCCGGCAGCGTGCGTTCGAGAAAGAGCTTCGTTTCGAGCATGCCGCCCAGCACCTGCCGGTGGCGCGGATCGGGCAGAAAACTCTGGATCCACGTAATCATGGCGATTCGCGAGCCGCGCGTCACCGGCCCCACGTGATGAAGGCTGGTCGCGGGATAGACGACCGCATCCCCCGCCGGATATTTCGCCCGCGTCTCGGCGCCACCGTCCTGGATCACCAGCTCGCCCCCGTCGTAGCTTGCGGGGTCGCTGAGAAAGAGGGTCATGGCGATGTCGGATCGCATGCGCCCGTCGGCCGGAAACGGCGAGTCCACGTGGGCGCCGTAGGTCATGCCCACGTCGTACCGGTTGTAAGTTGAAGGGGCGAAGCGGTTCGGGAACGCCACGTTGGCGAACGCCTCGCTCCGGCCCAGGCCCTGCTGAACGATGGCGTCAAGATCGCGATACGCGGGCGTGCGCCGCGCAAGCTGCAGGTTGTCCTTGACCTTGGCCGCTTGGCCGGACGCGGTCAGCCGGCCCGCCTCGAACGTGCCCTGCTGGAGCAGCTCGCGCGCGCGTTTGAGATCGGCCTCCGTCAGAATGCCGCGAACGTGTGAAATCATCGAGTCAACCGGCGGCGGGCGGAATGCCCAGCCCCTCCCCTTGCCGCCGGCATCATCGCGCAGCCGCGCCGGATTGCCAACTCTGGCGTCGGCGCGATTGACAGACGCGGCGTGGACAGTGTGAACTTCCTTCCGCCGCACGCTTCGCGGCCGCTGTCCCTGTTCGATTTCCAGTCCCCTCACCGCTCATCCGGAGTTCGCCATGTCGAAAGACGACTTCTCTCTGCAGGAGTTCGAGGACCGCCAGACCCGCGTGCGCAAAGAGATGGAGAAGATCGGCATCGACCTTCTCCTCGTGATGCACCCGGTCCATATTCTTTGGCTGACCGGCAACCGCACGAAGGGCTACCAGACACTCCAGTGCCTGTTCTTCACCCTCGAGCCCGGCCCCCTCACCATCACCTGCCGCATGGCCGAAGTGGCCGAGATTCTGGCGACCACGCTTTGCACGGACGTGCGCGGCTGGGCCGGCTACGTGCCGGAGGACCCGGTTGATGTGATGCACCGGATCATGAAGGAAAAGAGCTGGCTCAAGCGCCGGGTCGGGCTCGAGGTCCCGATGTATTACCTGAGCCCGCAGCAGTACCTCGCCATCAAGTCGTTTCTCGGCAAGGCGCTGGTGGCCGAGCCCACCATGATGATCACGGATTTGAAGCTGGTGAAGTCGCCGAAGGAGATCGAATACATCCGCAAGGCCACCGCCATCGCCGACGAGGGCCTGAAGGCGCTCATCGCGAGCGCGGCCGAAGGCAAAATGGAATGCGAGCTTGTGGCCGAGATGCACCGGGCGATGTACGCGGCCGGCGGCGACATCTCGCCGTCCCCGATGAACTTCGCGACGGGCGAGCGCACCGCCTTCGCCCATGCCTTCCACAGCGAGCGGCGTCTCCGGAAGGGAGACTTCATCCAGTGCGAGTACGGCGGCGTCTACCACCGCTACTGCTCGACCATCGGCCGCCAGTACGTGCTCGGCAAGCCGACGAACCGCATGCGCGAAGTCTACGACGTCGTCCGCGAAGCCTTCGACGCCTGCAAGGCCGAAATCCGCGACGGCGTGCCGGCCGTGAAACCGCACCAGGCCGTCCTGAAGATCATCGGCAAGGCCGGGCTCGAGCACGGCCGCGTGCACACATCCGGCTACGGCATCGCGCCCGGCTTTCCGCCGTCGTGGGGCGAGCCCATCCACATGTGGGGCAGCGAAAGCCCGTATACGCTCCAGGCCGGGATGGTCCTCTCGGTGGAGCCGCCCGCCTACCTCCCGGACGAGAAGATGGGCGTCCGCATCATCGACGATGTCCTCGTCACCAAGACCGGATGCGAAACGCTCTCCAAGGTCACGCCCGATCTGTTGGAATTGTAAGTCGCGCAATGTCCAAGCACGATTTCTCACTCGCCGAGTTTCACGAGCGGCAGGCCCGCGTCCGCAAGGCGATGGCGAAGATCGGGGTCGACCTTCTCCTGGTCATGAACCCCGTGAACATCCACTGGCTGATCGGGGCCCGCACCAAGGCCTACAAGGGTCTCCAGTGCCTCTTCTTCCCGTCGGAGCCGGGGCCGCTCACGCTCCTCGCCCGGCTCGCCGAAGTCTACGAGATCCGCGATACCGCGCTCGCCGAGGACGTCCGCGGCTGGGGCGGGCGCGAGCCCGAGGACGGCGTCCAGGCGATGCACGGGATCATGAAGGAGAAAGGCTGGCTGAAGCGCCGGGTCGGGCTCGAAGTCCCGATGTATTTCCTCCAGATTCCCCACTACCTCGGGATCAAGAGCTTCCTCGGCAAGTCGCTGGTGGCCGAGCCGAGCGACATGATCGCCGACCTCAAGATGGTGAAGTCGCCGAAGGAGCTCGAATACATCCGCAAGGCCGCGGCCATCGCCGACGAAGGGCTGAAGGCCCTGCTCGCGCACGCCGCCGAGGGCAAGATGGAATGCGAGCTCTCGGGCGAGATGCACCGGGCCATGTACGCGGCCGGCGGCGACATCGGGGCGAGCCCGATGAACTTCGCGTCCGGCGAGCGCACCTGCTACGCCCACGGGTTCCACAGCGAGCGTCGTTTGAAGAAGGGCGACTTCATCCAGTGCGAATACGGCGCCGTCTATCACCGCTACCACGCGACGATCGGCCGCCAGTATGTGCTGGGCCCGCCGACGAGCCGCATGCGCGAGGTCTACGACGTGGTGCGGGAAGCGTTCGAGGCCTGCAAGGCGGAGATGCGGGCGGGCGTCCCGGCGCTCACGCCCCACCGGAAGGTGAAGGCGATTTTCGCCAAGGCCGGCCTCGACCGGTACCGGGTCCACACCACCGGCTACGGCATCGCTCCCGGCTACCCGCCCACCTGGGAAGAGCCGATCCAGATGTGGGGCGACGACAGCAACAAATATGTGCTCCAGGCCGGCATGGTGATGACGGTCGAGCCGCCCGTCTACATCCACGAGGAGAAGCTGGGCGTCCGCATCATCGACAACGTGCTGATCACGGCAACGGGCTGCGAGACGCTGTCCAAGATGAGCCCGGACTTGCTCGAGTTGTGAGCGTCACGGATAGAAGGTCGCGACCGTAACTCCTAAGAAGAACGCGAACACCGCCGGCCAATACAAGTTTATCGCAAGAAGTTCGCGGTCGTCCGAGGCTTGCGACTCGGGCCGAACCCGCAGCGACATGACAAGCGCGTTGCCGGTGACAACGAAGAATAGGAAATAGGCGATGAAGTAGAGATACTCGACGTAGATGATTCCTTCCGACACCACCCGGTTCCTGAGGTTCAGCGTCGCGATCACGAGATAAAGGCAGAGCGCGGCGCCGGCTAGAGGTTCGTTCGGGGGACTTCTGAAGGGGCGTTCGCCGGTGAAAACGATCGGCATCCGCAAACGAGCGCAGGCGCCTGTCACAAAATTTCAATATTTCTGGAAATCTCGTAGACACGGCAATATGGCCCTGC
>SHVQ01000033.1 GCA_009694195.1 Rhodospirillales bacterium | reverse complement strand
CGCGGGGACCGACTATTCGGCGTCGACCCGGCGATAGTAGTCGCGATCGAGGAGAACGAGCTCGGAAAGCGTGCGGCGGCGGCTGTGGCAGCCTTCCTGGACCACTTGATAATGCGGGATCGGATCAAAGGTGCTGCCGCGTGAGGCCACGACCCAGATCGTCTTAGTGTCCTCGGTCTTCACGAAGCGGTCGCCGATCTGAATTTTAGTCTTATTTCTGTCTTTCTTGAAGCTGAAGAGTCCGATCATCTTAGTCCCATTCCCCGAGCACCTTGGTCAATCCCCCTAGGGGTCTGCGGGGGAATCCCCCGCAAGAGTCCCCCTTTGGCGAATCGATACGCGGAACGCCGGAAACTTGCAAGGCCCGGCAATACCTGTCTCGTTTCGCGGGGATTGATCGGCGTTCCCTTGACATAGGTGGTGATGAGCGTCCTGTCCAGGGCTATCCGTTGGGCATAGCGATAATAGCATCGTTGCATGCCGCGACACTCTACGCACTCCCCACCTGCTCGGCGTGGTGACAGGCGACCATCCGGTCGTCGACGAGCCGCAACTCCGGCCGTTCAATCGCGCAGCGCTCGGTCGCATAGGAACATCGACGATGAAACGCGCAGCCGGGCGGGGGGTCGAGCGGCGACGGCGGCTCCCCCTTGAGGGCGATGCGCTGACCGCGGAGCTTCGGATCGACCCGGGGCCGCGACGCGAGCAGCGCGCGCGTATAGGGATGCCGGGGGGACTCGAAGATGATCTCCTTCGGTCCCTGTTCGGCCGGGCGGCCGAGGTACATGACCAAGACCTCGTTCGCGATATGGTGGACGACGCTGAGATCGTGGGAGATGAAGAGGTAGGCAAGCCGGAACTCGTCCTGCAAGTCCATCATCAGGTTCAGGACCTGTGCCTGGATCGAGACGTCGAGCGCGGAAACCGGCTCGTCGGCGACGACGATCCGGGGTTTCAGGGCGAGTGCACGGGCAATCGCGATCCGCTGCCGCTGGCCGCCCGAAAACATGTGCGGATAGCGCTCGTAATGCTCGGGCCTGAGGCCGACCTTTGCCATCATCTCCCGGACGGCGGCCTCGCGCGCGTCCCTGTCGAGGCCGGTGTTGATGGCAAGCGGCTCCCCGATAATGGTGCCGACCCGTTTCCGCGGGTTGAGGGAGCCGTAGGGGTCTTGAAACACCATCTGGACGGTCCGCCGGAGAGCTGGCGGGACGTCGGTTCCAAATCCGGTGACGGCGGTCCCGTCGATGGCAATGGTCCCCGTCGTCGGCGCCTCGATCAAGGTGATGAGCCGCCCGAGCGTCGATTTCCCCGACCCCGATTCGCCGACGACCGCGAGCGTACGCCCTGCCCGCAACGAGAACGAAACCCCGTCGACCGCGAGGAGGGAACGAGCCTCCCCAAACGGCTTCCGCTTCACGATGTAGACCCGCGTGAGCCCTTGCGCATCCAGGACGGCGCTCGCGGTCATGACGCGGCCTTCCCGGACGCGATCGGATAGTGGCAGCGGACGATCCCGCGATCGAGGGCCTCGAGGCGAGGCTCCTCCTGCCGGCAGCGGGCGTCGGCGAACGTACAGCGCGGATTGAACAGGCAACCGGCCGGACGGTCGTATTGGCCGGGGACCACGCCCGGGATGGTCGGGAGCCGGCGGCGGCCGAGACTGCGCTCGGGCAACGCTTCGAGAAGGGCCCCCGTATAGGGATGCCGCGGCCGCTCGAACAACGATTCCACCGGCTGCGACTCGACGACTTGGCCCGCATACATGACGAACACGCGCCGCGCGGTCTCGGCGATCACGCCCATGTCGTGGGTGATGAGCACGAGGGCCATGCCGCGCTCGCGCTGGAGCTGCACGAGCAGGTCGAGAATCTGCTTCTGGATCGTGACGTCGAGGGCGGTGGTCGGCTCGTCCGCGATCAGCAGGCGGGGATTGCAGGCGATCGCCATGGCGATCATCACCCGCTGGTTCATGCCGCCCGAGAGCTGATGGGGATAGGCGCGGAGCCGGGTTTCCGGCTCCGAAATGCCGACCTGGCGAAGGAGCTCGATCGCGCGAGCGCGACGCCGGCGAGCCGTGCCGCCTTCGTGGGCTTCCAGGGTCTCCTCGATCTGGAAGCCGACGGTGAAGCAGGGATTGAGGCTCGTCATCGGCTCCTGGAAGACCATCGCCATGTCTTTGCCGGTGATGCGCCGGCGCTCGGCGGGGCGCAATGCGAGGAGGTTGGTGCCGGCGAATTCGAGCCGCTTCGCGCGCACCCGGCCCGGATAGGCGATCAGCCCCATCAGAGCCAGCATGGAGACGCTCTTTCCGGAGCCCGACTCGCCGACCACGCCGACCACGTCGCGCTCCTCGACCGTGAGGGTGAGACCGTCGACGGCACGGAAGGGCTTGTCCTCCGGGCCGAACTCGACGGTCAGGTCCTCGATCGCGAGAAGCGCCATCAGCGTTTGAGCCTGGGGTCGAGGGCGTCGCGGAGCCCATCGCCCATGAGATTGAAGGCCAGCACGGTCATCAAGATCGCGAGGCCCGGGAACGTCACCACCCACCAGGCCCGCTGGATGAACTGCAGCGCGTCGGCGAGCATGGTGCCCCATTCCGGCGTCGGCGGCTGAGCCCCCATGCCGAGAAAGCCGAGGGCGGCGAGGTCGAGCACCGCGGTCGAAAATCCGAGCGTCGCCTGCACGATCAGCGGCGCCATGCAGTTCGGGAGCACCGTCGCGAACATGAGCCGAGAGCGCCCGGCACCGGAAATGCGGGACGCGGTCACGTAATCCTTCGTCAGCTCCGACAAGACGGCGGCGCGCGTGAGACGAACGTAATGGGGCAGCGTGACGATGACCACCGCCAGCGCCGCGTTGGTGAGGCTGGGCCCCAGGATCGCGACCACCACGATCGCGAGGAGCAGGCTCGGCAGCGTCAACATGACGTCCATCGCCCGCATGATCACGATGTCGAGGATGCCGCGCGAAAAGCCGGCGACGAGGCCAAGCGCGATGCCGCTCGCGAGCGCAATCGTCACCACGAGGGCGCCGATCGAGAGGGAAACGCGCGCGCCGTGGATAATGCGCGAGAGCATGTCGCGGCCGATATCGTCGGTTCCGAACGGAAACCGAAGAGAGCCGCCGTCGGCCCAGGCGGGGGGCACGAGAAACGCATCGCGGTACTGGTGGTTCGGCGGATGCGGGCTGATGACGTCGGCTGCGAGCGCAGCGAACGCGAGGACGCCGATCACGCCGAGCCCCATGAGCGCCCCGCGGTTGGCCCTGAAATAGCGCCAGAACTCGACGAACGGATGCGGCGGCTGCTCGGCCTGGGCGGTCACGGCGACGGCGGCGGCTTCGCTCATCGCGGCTCCTCAGCGGGCGTGGCGGATGCGGGGATTGATAAGGCCATAGAGCACATCCACTGTCAGGTTCACGACCATCACCAGGGTTGCAACCAGGAGAACCCCGCCCTGCAGCACCGGGTAATCGCGCCGTCGCACGGATTCGACGAGCCAAGTGCCGACGCCCGGCCAGGCAAAGATCGTCTCCGTCAGGATCGCGCCGGCGAGCAAGTGGCCGACCGAGAGGCCGATCACGGTGACGACCGGGATCAGCGCGTTCCGCAGCGCGTGCAGCCCGATCACGCGCGCCGGAGCAAGACCTTTCGCTTTCGCCGTCCGAATGTAATCCTCGTTCAGCACTTCGAGCATGGAGGAGCGGGTCATGCGGGTGACGATGGCAAGCGGGATGGTCCCGAGCGCGACGGCCGGCAGGATCAGGTGACGGACGGCCGCAGTGAAGGCACCCTTCTCGTCGCTCAAGAGGCTGTCGATCAACATGAAGCCGGTGACCGGCTCGATCCAGAAAATCGCCGACATCCGCCCGGAAACGGGCGTCCAGCCGAGCATGACCGAGAACGTGAGAATAAGGAGCAACGCCCACCAGAAGATCGGCATCGAATAGCCGGTGACGGCGACGGTCATCGTCGCATAGTCGTAGACCGAGTTCCGGCGCACGGCCGCGAGAATCCCGGCCGGAAGGCCGATCAGAATCGCCAAGGTCATCGCCGATAGCGAAAGCTCGATCGTCGCCGGGAAGAGGGTGGCGAACTCGGTGAGAACCGGCTTCTTGGTCACGATGGACTTGCCGAGGTCGCCCGTGAGCACGTGGCCGATATAGAGGAGGTATTGGACGGGGAGCGGCTTATCGATGCCGAGCGCGGCTTTCATCTCGGCGTGGCGGGCGGGGTCGATGCCGCGCTCGCCGACCATGATCTCGACCGGGTCGCCCGGCACCAACCGGATGAGCGCAAACGTCAGAAGCGTCACCCCGATGAACGTCGGGATGATCAGGCTGAGGCGTCTCAGGAAGAATCGCAGCATCGGACGTGGCTGGCCGTGTGGCGTTCGCCCTCAAAAAGGGCGGGGGCAAGGCGTTTGTGCGACCCTGCCCCCACCACAGACCCTCCGCCCGTCGCCTACTGGAGGCTGACGCCGTAGAAGATATGGGCGCCGAACGGGCTGATCTTGAAGTCCTTCACTTCCTTGCGCATGGGCTTGAACACGACGGAATGGGCGATCGTCACCCAGGGCGCCTCTTCCTTGAAGATGACTTGCGCCTCTTCGTAGAGCTTGGTGCGCTCCGCGACGTTGGTCGTCCGGCGGGCCTTGGTGACGACGTCGTCGAACGGCTTGTGGCACCAGCGCGCCCGGTTCGCGCTCCCGACCGCCCCGCAGCCGAGCAGCACGTTGAGGAAGTTGTCGGGATCGCCGTTGTCGCCGGTCCAGCCGAGGAGCAGCGTCTGGTGTTCGCCGTCCTTCGAGCGCTTCAGATACTCGCCCCACTCGAAGGTGACGATCTTGGCCTTGACGCCAACCTTCTCGAAGTCGGCCTGAATGACCTCGGCCATGCGCCGGGCGTTGGGGTTGTAGGGCCGCGCGACCGGCATTGCCCACAAGTCCGTCTCAAAGCCGTTCGGATAGCCCGCCTCGGCAAGCAGAGCCTTGGCCTTGGCCGGGTCGTAGGGATAGTCCTTCACCTTCTCGTTGTAGGACCAGATGGTCGGCGGGATCGGATTCGTCGCGGCCTTGCCCGTGCCGAGGAACACGGCGTCGATGATCGCCTGCTTGTTGACAGCGTAGTTAAGGGCCTGGCGCACGCGCTTGTCGTTGAAGGGCTTCTTTTCCGTATTGAAGGCAAGGTAGCCGACGTTGAGCCCCTCCTGCTCCATCACCTGTAGCGCCGGGTCCTTCTTCATGTCGGCGAGCTGGGCCGGGTTCGGATAGGGCATCAGGTGGCATTCGCCCGCCTTCAGCTTCGCGTAGCGGACCTCCGCATCGCGGGTGATCGAGTAAACGAGCGTGTCGATCTTGGCCTTGCCGCCCCAATAGTCCGGGTGGGCCCGGTAGCGGATCATCGAGTCCTTCTGATAGCTCACGAGCTGGAACGGTCCCGTCCCGACCGGCTCCTGGTCGATCTTCTCCGGCGTGCCGGCTTTCCGCATGTTGTCCGCGTATTCGGCGGAAAGGATCGAGGCGAAGTCCATGGCCATGTTGGCGATGAACGGCGCCTCGGGCTCGTTGAGAACGAACCGCACGGTGTTTGCATCGACCTTCTCGATCTCCTTCAACAGCTTGGCCATGCCCATGCTGTTGTAATACTCGTAGGCGCCGCCGGAGAGCTTGTGATCCGGGTGACTCTTGTCGCCTTGCCGGTTGAAGCTGTAGAGCACGTCGTCGGCGTTGAAATCGCGCGTCGGCTTGAAGTCCTTGGACGTGTGGAACTTCACGCCCTTGCGAAGCTTGAAGCTGTAGGCTTTCCCGTCATCGGAGACCGTCCACGATTCGGCGAGCCCCGGGGTCACCTTCGTGGTGCCCCGCTCGAACTCGGCGAGCCGGTTGTAAATCGGCCTGGACGACGCATCGAACGTCGTGCCGGCCGTGACGCTTTGGTCCTCCCGTATCGGGGTTGCTTCCCCTTTGCCTTGAGTATAGCCCTCCTTGGCCCCCCGACAATCCCGCTCTCGCGTGATGCTATACTCGGGCGTCCATGCACAGTCCCTCGCCCCTGCGCATTGCCCTGCCGACGGCTCCCGCCCTCGTTGCAGGCGTGCGCGGAGCGGCGTGGCTTTCACCCGATGGCGCGATCGAGTCCCTCTCGCGCGAGGACGCTGCGGGCCGCATTCAGCTCGGAAAAGTGCCCTTCGTCTGTCACGCCAAGGCAACCGCGCGGAAGCTCGGCATCCAGCCGTTCGCGACCTTGGACCTGCTGGAGCTGTTCGCCTTCGTGCGGCCGGCCCGGTTTTGCATTCCGACCCCGCGCGGGATCGCGGACGCCCTCGGCCTGCCCCTTCCCCGCACGATGGAAGACGAGGCCGAAAGCCTGGTGCGAGCGGCAACCGCCTTGCTCTCCGAGCTCCCGAACGGGGATCCCCAGGCCGGACAGATCGCCGGTGCGATGAGCCTCGGCGGCTGGAGCTGGGGGCCTGCCGTCCTCGCCGCCTGCGGAGCAGGCGTGCCGCATTCCTCGGTCCCGTCGAGCGAGGCCTTGAAGATATGGCTTCGCTTGCCGACGTGGGACGAGACGGCGCCGGAGACGGCGCCCATGAACGCGCCGGTCACGGAGATGGAAGCCCGCCGGCGGCTCACGGAGCTCCTCGGCGGCCGCGCCGAACGGCGGCCGCAACAGGCGGACTACGCGGCCGGCGTCAGCGCTGCGTTCCGGCCGCGCGACCGCGAAGACGAGCCGCGCCTGGTGCTGGCCGAGGCGGGAACCGGGGTCGGAAAGACGATCGGCTACATCGCGCCCGCGAGCGTGTGGGCGGAAAAGAACGAGGCGCCGGTCTGGATTTCGACATTCACGCGCAATCTGCAGCGTCAACTGGATGCCGAGCTCGACCGGCTCTATCCCGACGCGGCAGAGAAAGCCGAGAAGGTCGTCGTTCGGAAGGGGCGCGAGAACTATCTCTGCCTGCTCAATTTCGAGGAGGCGGTGGGCCGCGTGCGAACGGCGCCGGAAGGGCGCGGCGGGCGGGGGATCAAGATCAGCGCCGATGCGGTCGCGCTCGGCCTGATGGCGCGCTGGGCGCTGGCCACGCGCGACGGCGACATGGCCGGCGGCGATTTTCCCGCCTGGCTCGCCGATCTTCTCGGCCGCGGCCAAACCCTCGATCTCACGGACACGCGCGGGGAATGCATCTATTCGGCGTGCGCCCACTACGGACGCTGCTTCATCGAGCGGTCGGTGCGAAAAGCGCGCCAGGCCCGCATCGTCGTCGCCAATCACGCGCTCGTGCTGGTGCACGCCGCGCGCGGCGGCGAAGGCCAGGCGGTTCCCACCCGCTACGTTTTCGACGAGGGCCACCACCTGTTTGGCGCCGCCGATTCGGCCTTTGCCGCCCACCTCACGGTTCGCGAGACCGCCGACCTTCGCCGCTGGATCGTCGGCGCCGAAGAGGGGAGCCGGTCGCGCGCCCGCGGCCTCAAGATGCGGGTCGCCGATTTATTCGCCGGCGACGAGGCGATGCTTGGCGTCGTCGGAGACGCGGTGACGGCCGCCCAGGCGCTCCCCGGCCCCGGCTGGACCCAACGCCTGGCGGGCGGCAATCCCGCCGGCGCGGCGGAAGCCTTCTTTGCCGGCGTTCGCGAGCAGATCTACGCCCGCGACCCAGAAGCAGGCGCGCCTTACGATCTCGAGACGGAAACCACCGATCTGGTCCTGCTCCTGCCGGAGGCCGCCCTCGCGCTGGATGAAGCTCTCGCCCGGTTGAGCCAGCCTCTCATCCGGCTCGCCGCCGCCCTCGCAACTCTGCTCGATGCGAAGGCCGCGGAATTGGATACGCCTGCCCGCAATCGGATCGAGGCGGTCCGGCGCGGCCTCGAGCGTCGGACGCAGGACCAAGTGCTGGCCTGGCGGGCGATGCTGAAGGCGCTGTTCGAGGCGACACCCCCGGAATTCGTCGATTGGTTCGGGATCGAGCGGAGCGGCGGCCGCGACTTCGACGTCGGGCTGTATCGTCACTGGATCGACCCGACCATACCGCTTGCCGAAGCGGTCTTGCGACCGGCCCACGGCGCGCTCATCACATCGGCGACGCTGAAGGATCGTCCGGCTGACAGTGCGGCTGGAGCGACCGAGGACTGGCTGGCCGCACGCGCGCGCACGGGCGCGGCCCACGTGGCATCGGTGCCGGATCTCGTCGAAGTGCCCTCGCCCTTCGACTACGTCGGCTGCACGCGCGTGCTGATCGTCCGCGACATCGACAAGGACAACCGGGACCAGGTGGCCGCCGCATTCCGCGAGCTCTTCCTTGCTTCCCGCGGCGGTGCGCTGGGGCTTTTCACCGCCATCGCCCGGCTTCGCGACGTCTATGAACGCATCGCCGGGCCGCTTGAGGACGCCGGCATATCGATCCTGGCCCAGCACGTGGATGCCCTCGACACCGGCACGCTCGTCGACATCTTCCGCGCCGAGGAGGACGCCTGCCTGCTCGGAACCGATGCGGTGCGCGACGGCGTGGACGTGCCCGGGCGCTCGCTCCGGCTGATCGTGTTCGACCGCGTGCCGTGGCCGCGGCCCGATATCCTGCATCGCGCGCGCCGGAAGGCCTTCGGCGGTCGGATTTACGAAGAGATGCTGACCCGGCTTAAACTGAAACAAGCCTATGGACGCCTGATCCGCCGTGCCGACGACAAAGGAGTGTTCGTCATGCTGGACCGGGCGCTCCCGTCGCGTCTCCTGGGCGCTTTCCCGGAAGGCGTGGAGGTCAAACGCATCGGGCTCAAGGAAGCAATATCCGAGACCCGCGCCTTCCTCCATGAGGGAGGGCCCGGGCGATGAGACGCTTTCCTCTCAGCCGGCGTGGGTTCTTTTCCCTCGCATCCGCGCTCACTCTCGCCGCCTGCGCGAAACCGGAGGTGCGGCAAACCCCTGTCTTGAGCGCCTCCGACGGGTCGATCTCGCGCATTGCCTTCGGATCGTGCGCGCGCGAGGCGCAGCCCCAGCCGATCTGGAAGGCGGTGCTCGAAAGCGGACCGGAGGTGTTCGTCTTCCTCGGCGACAACGTTTACGGCGACACCGAGGACATGGACGTTCTCCGCAAGAAATACGGGCTTCTCGCGAAGCAGGCGGGCTTCCGAAAGCTGAAGGCCCAAGCGGCTGTCGTCGCGACTTGGGACGACCATGATTACGGCCGCGACGACGCGGGGGCCGAATACCCGATGAAGTGGGAGTCGAAGCAGATCTTCCTCGACTTCTTCAACGAGCCCCCGGAGACGGAGCGTAGGCTCCGCCACGGCGGCATTTATACGTCGTATCTGTGGGGACCGGAGGGAAAGCGCGTTCAACTCATCCTCCTGGATACCCGCTACGATCGCACGCCGCTCCTCAAGGCCCCGCAATCGGAGCGGGAGGCCCGCCGGCAAAATCATATGGGATCCAACCGCCCGAACCCGGACTCGGCCGCCCGTATCCTCGGCGACGACCAGTGGGCTTGGCTCGAGGGCCAACTCGCCGTGGCAGCCGACATCCGCGTCATCGCAACCAGCATTCCGTTCGTGATGGAGTTCACGGGAACCGAAACGTGGGCCAATTTCCCGCTGGAGCGCCGGCGTCTGATCGACCTCGTGCAAAAGCAGCACGCGGATGGCGTCTTCTTCATCAGCGGCGACATCCATTACGGCGACATCTCGCGCATGTCGGCGGATGTCCCGTACCCGTTGTGGGACGTCACGTCGAGCGCGCTCAATCAGGAACCGAAACTGGTCGCACCCAATCGACACCGCATGGGCGACTATACGGACAAGCCCAACTTCGGCCTGATCACTATCTTGTGGGGGGCGCCCGAGCCGCGCATCCGGGTCGAGCTTCGGAACATCCAGGGCCTCGCGGTCAACACAAAATCCTTCCGGCTGAGCGAGACATCGTTCCCCCGCGCCCGCAGCCGGTAGAACCGGATCAGCGCTGCCAGGTTTCCACGACCGCCCAGCGGCCGTCCTTCGGCTCGAGCAGGTAGGATTTTCCCGATTCGAAATCCACGCCGAGAGCGCGGCTCACATTTTCATGGGCCGAATGGACGAGAACGCGATTGGGGTCGGTGTTGTCGAGGGTCGCTTTCAGATTAGCGACGCTGAGATCGTCGTAGAGGGCCTTGTAGCCGACCACGGCGGCGTGGCGGCCGATGTAATACTTCGTCACCATCGCCGATTCCCCGCTCCCCGTCGGATCGAAGACGACGATGCGCGAGCCCGTCGGCAGCAGCGGCGCGAGCCGGGAGGCGACCATGCGGTAGTAGGGTACGGAGCCGTCACGGTCGAACCGCACTTTGTCCGGGAATGCGATGGGCAAAGCCAGGGTGGCCACGATGGGGACCCACACGACCTTGCGAGGATCGATGCGGTCGCCGATGAACCGGGCCCAGAGACGCGCCGCACCGAAGGCGGCGAACGCCACGATGAGAAGGCCGAGGTGGAGATTGTAACGCCAGAACGACGCCGCCCTGAGGGCGTCATAGGAGCCGAATATGGCGACATAGGAGACGAAGAGAAAAAGCTCGTAACCCAGAATGACCGTACCGGTCACGATCGCAAGGCGGTCGAACGATCCCCGGCACCGGACAAGGCCCCGGAAAGCGGCGACGACGGCAATGACGGCGAGGGCGAAGAAAATGCCCTTTTTGCTCGCGATGAGCGCCATGCGCGCAAGAATGTCCGGGACAAGCTCGAAGAGCCATTCGGAGAGCGGTCTTAGCCCCATCTCCTTCGTGGCGAGCTCCGTGTTGACGTGATAGCGCCAGAGAGCATAGGCGGCGAGCGGCGGCGCCAGCACCAGCGCCATGCTGCGGGCGAGATCGGCAAGCCGGATGGCCGGATCGCGCAGCCCGGCCAACGCGATGCCGGCCGCCACCGAAATGAACAGCGCGAAGGTGGCCTGTTTGAGACTGACGAGGACAAGCAGCGCGAGGCCGGCTTGCCAGGCACAGGCACGGGCCCGCTGACGGTCTCCAGACGCTTCCGCCTCCAGCATCAGCCACCCGAGGACCGCTCCGAAGCCGACGGCGGCGGCGGTCGCGATGTCGGCATAGGCCGTGAAGACTACCTTTTGAACGAAGCTCGGGTTGAGGGCCGTCACCGCGAGGGCGCCGACCGCCACCAACGACCAGCGCGGCGATCCATCACCCTTGCCCGCTGCCGGGTCGAGCGCCATCCGCATGACGCGGACGATCAGGAGGCCGAACGCCAGAAGCAGGAGGACGTTGAACAAGTTCCCCGCATTTTCGACGAACCGGCCGGCGACCTTGCTTGCGAGATAGGTGAGGAACGGCCAGCCATAGGGATACGCCGGAAAGGTCGCGCCCGTGTCGGGGTTGCTCTGACGCGGGAAGTCATCGGCATCGAGAAGGAAGCGCTGGCTCGGAAGCCAATGGGAGAACTCGTCCCATTGGCTGGGCACCATCGCCGATACCAGCAGCACCAGCGGGATCGCCAACGCGACCGCCTTCCAGAATCCGGGAGGGAGCAAGCGGCCATGACGCCCCCAGGCCACGACGACGCTGGCGCCGGCGGCGGCGGCGATCCCTATCGCGACGACCGTGAACGGGAGGCGGGCGAACACGCCGGCCGCGGTGAACGCGACGACGACGGCCGCCCAGCCGCTGACGAACGAGGTTTCGGAAATATGATCGCGCCCGGCGACCACCATCCCGATCGCAGAGATCGCCGTCCACACCGTGAGCACGGAGAGAACGGTCGAGAATTGCTCCGACCCGTTGAAGAACTGCGTGAGATAGCCGGTGAACATTCAGGCGGGGTTTCCTCAGGGCCCCCTTATTCGAGGTCGCGGGCTCCCTGTCAACCGAAGTCCTTAAAAGAAAGGGGCCGCATCATCGGATGCGGCCCCCGAATCGAACGTCTCGTGACGGCTGGACTTAGAAGTCCATGCCGCCGCCCATGCCGCCGCCCGGAGGCATCGGAGGCATCTCTTTCTTCTCCGGCCGCTCGGCGATCATGGCTTCCGTCGTAATCAGAAGCCCGGCCACCGAAGCCGCATCCTGCAGGGCGATGCGCACGACCTTTGTCGGGTCGATGATGCCGCGCTTCACCATGTCGACGTATTCGCCGGCCTGAGCATCGAACCCGTAATTCAGGTCCTTCTGGTCAAGCAGCTTACCCGTGATGACGGCGCCGTCTTCGCCCGCGTTCTCGGCGATCTGACGCACCGGCCACTGGAGAGCGCGCCGGACGATGTCGACGCCGACCCGCTGGTCCTCGTTCGACGGCTTCACCTTCTCGAGGACGCGCGTCGCATAGAGCAACGCCACGCCGCCGCCCGGAACCACGCCTTCCTCCACCGCCGCACGGGTCGCGTGCAGGGCGTCGTCGACGCGGTCCTTTTTCTCTTTCACCTCGACCTCGGTCGCGCCGCCGACACGGATGATGGCAACGCCGCCCGCGAGCTTGGCGAGCCGCTCTTGCAGCTTCTCCTTGTCGTAGTCGGAGGTCGTCTCCTCGATCTGGGCCCGGATCTGGTTGCAACGGCCCTCGATCTCCTTCTTGTTGCCGGCGCCGTCGATGACCGTGGTCTCTTCCTTGCCGACGATCAGGCGCTTCGCGGTCCCCAGCATGTCGAGCCCGACGTTCTCGAGCTTGATGCCCAGATCTTCGCTGATGACCTGGCCCTTGGTGAGGACCGCAATGTCCTCGAGCATTGCCTTGCGGCGATCGCCGAAGCCCGGCGCCTTGACTGCCGCAACCTTGAGTCCGCCGCGGAGCTTGTTGACGACGAGCGTGGCAAGCGCCTCGCCCTCGATGTCCTCCGCGATGATGAGGAGGGGACGTCCCGATTGCACGACGGCTTCGAGTACCGGGAGCAAGGGCTGCAGGGTGGAGAGCTTCTTCTCGTGGATGAGAATGTAGGGATTCTCGAGCTCGCAGGTCATCTTGTCGGCATTGGTGATGAAGTAGGGCGAGGTGTAGCCGCGATCGAACTGCATGCCCTCGACCACGTCGAGCTCGGTGTGCAGGCCTTTTGCCTCCTCCACCGTGATCACGCCTTCGTTGCCCACCTTGTCCATGGCCTTCGCGATCATGTCGCCGATCTCGCGATCGCCGTTGGCGGAGATGGTCCCGACTTGCGCGATCTCACCGCCGGTCGAAACCTTTTTCGAGACCTTTTTCAGGTGCTCGACGACGGACACGGCCGCGAGCTCGATCCCGCGCTTCAGATCCATCGGGTTCATCCCGGCGGCAACCGCCTTCGAGCCTTCCCGCACGATCGCCTGCGCGAGAAGGGTCGCGGTGGTCGTGCCGTCGCCCGCTTCATCCGAGCACTTGGAGGCGACCTCTTTGATCATCTGGGCGCCCATGTTCTCGAACTTGTCGGCAAGCTCGATTTCCTTCGCCACGGTCACGCCGTCCTTGGTGATCCGGGGAGCGCCGAACGACTTGTCGAGAACGACGTTCCGACCCTTCGGCCCCAGTGTCACCTTCACGGCATTGGCCAGGATGTCGACGCCTCTCAACATCCGCTGGCGTGCGTCGGTACTGAATTTGACGTCTTTTGCAGCCATAGTACTTAACTCCTTCCCTGGAACAGTTCGTTTCCGTTTGCGTGGGTTACTTCTTGCCCTCGATGATTCCGAGCAGATCGGACTCCTTCATGATCAGAAGGTCTTCACCGTCGACCTTCACTTCGGTGCCCGACCATTTTCCGAACAGCACTTTGTCGCCCGCCTTGACGTCCAGCGGGGTGAGCTTGCCGGCTTCGTTGCGGGTTCCGGAGCCGACCGCGATAATCTTGCCCTCCATGGGCTTTTCCTTGGCGGTATCGGGGATAATGATGCCGCCCGAGGTCTTCTCGTCCTGCTCGATGCGCTTGACCAGAACCCGGTCATGCAAAGGCCTAAACTTCATGAAGCGTACTCCTCCAAGTCCTTGAAATGGCAGTAATAGAGAGAGTTGTTAGCACTCCTCCGAACTGAGTGCCAACGATGTAGGTCGGGGGCCCGCGTCTGTCAAGCTGATTTGCTGCCGCGAAGGCCGGAATCTACTGCAGTTTTGGAGAGAAGCTACTCGTAGCTCTTGGACGGCTCTTGCTCGCGGCCGGCCACGCGGGGGTGCCTCTTGAGCGTGGCCACGTCCCAGATCGTGAACAGCCGCCCCCGAAACGGCGCATGAAAGACGGGCGGCGCTTCGGCCGGGATTTTCGAGTGGACGGAGACGACGAGGCCGTTCGGGTTTCTCTCCACCCACACTTTTTCGTCCGGCCAAAGAATGCCGATGACGCCCATCGGTTTCTCGAGCCGCCCGAGGAAATGGAATTGCCCGTGGTACTTGCCGAGGAAGGCCAGCGGCCGCCCTTCCCGCTCCCACTGGGCGAGCTTGCCGGCGATCGGCCTGAGATCGAAAGCGGCCGCAATCGGCGGCCGAAACGCGAGATGCACGACGAGGCCTGCCAGAATCGAGAGCGAAGCCAGACATGCGACGCGCGCGCGAAGGTTCGGGGGCGGGATGACGACGAGCACAAACGCTGCCGCGGCAAGGGCAAGGCCCCACTCTCCGGCAGCCCCCCGTGTCCACCACGGAAGTTTCATGCCGACAGGAAGCGCGAGCGCCGCGATGACCGCGCCCACGAGCGCCATCAATGCTGCCGGGGGCACGAGGTCCCAGCGACGCTTGCGCTCCGACCCCAGCTCCCCACCCACGAGGGCGCGCGAAAGAAGCAGCGCGAGCGCGGGGAACGCAGGCAACAGATAATGGACCTGCTTGGCGCTGACCGCCGAGAAGATCAACAGGGTGGAGACGAGCCAGACGCCACAAAAGCGCATGCCGCCGTCGCCAACTCCCTGTTGCGTGCGACAGATCGCCCGCCAGGCAGCCGGCCACGCCGCCCATGGCAAGAGCGCAAGGGGCAACGCCACCAGGTAGAACCACCAGGGCTGACCATGGGTGAAAGCATCCACCATGCGGCCGGCGGATTGCTTCCAGAAAATCGCCTTGGCAAACGGCGGACCGCCCGCGATCGCGGCCGGGATCGCCCAGGCGAGCCCGATGGCGGCCCCGATGCCGACAGCCGCGAGGATGCCGCCGTACCACCTCGGCCAGCCGCCCATGGGATTTCGACGGTCGTCCGCGCCCGCGAACCCCGGCCCCCAGAGAGGAGCGAGCAGAGCGACCGGGAGCAGATGAAGCAAGACGACCGGCCCCTTCGCGAGGATCCCGCCGCCAAGCGCCAAACCCAAGAGAAGAACTCCAGACCGGGCGCCCGCGAGCCAGGTGCGGACGATCCCAATGGCTCCCAACAACACGAAGAACGTCACCATGACGTCGAACATCGTCAGCGTGGTGAAAATCGCCCAAAAAACGGACCCGAGAACGACCATCGGGGCGATCGATGCGACCGCCGGCCGCATCGGCCAGAGAACGCCCGCGAGCCTGTATGTGAGGACGAGAGACCCGAGCCCGAAGGCGGGCGCGATCAGGCGCGGCGACCACTCGTTCACCCCGAGCGCGAACCAGCCGAGATGCATCAGCCAAAACAAAAGCGGCGGCTTATGACTGTAAAATTCGCCGTTCAGGCGGGGAACGAGGAAGCTCCCGTCCCGCCACATTTCCCACGCGACCGCGAGGTAACGGGTCTCGTCGACGGGAAGCGGCGGCCGCATCAGAACGGCGACCGCGAGCAGCACCCCCCAAAATAGAACGACGGCGAGGGTCGGCCGCAGCCCTTCATTCATTGCTTGGGCCCCGCCGCATCCGCCGCCGCGGGCGCCAGGCGCTTGCGGTGAATGAAGTAGAGATTGCGGGAGTAAATCAGCAATCCCGCCGCCTGCCCCACGATGAACACGGGGTCCTGCCTGTGAATGGCGTAGGCGAGAAGGATGGCGCCTCCGAACACGCTGAAATACCAAAACGCAACCGGGATAACGCTCTGCCGCACCCGCTCCGATTGGATCCATTGGACGAGGAAGCGCGCGGAAAAGAAAGCCTGACCGAAGAATCCGACCGCCGTCCACAGCGTCAACGTGAAAATTATAAACCCGAGATCGACAACCATCAGCGTTCCCTTGCTCTATCGATGATTTCCGGGATCTTGCCGCGACGCATCAACCACATGACGCCGAACAAATCAACGATCCCCACCGCGAGCCGGTCGAACGTGCCGTATTTCGATCGCCCTTTCGCCCGCGGCCTGTGGTTCACCGGCACCGATACAACCCGGCCTCCGCGCCTCAGCATGAGGGCGGGGAGGAAACGGTGCATGTGATCGAATCGCGGCAGGT
The DNA here is from genome assembly GCA_009694195.1 of Rhodospirillales bacterium. Classification (GTDB taxonomy): domain Bacteria; phylum Pseudomonadota; class Alphaproteobacteria; order Rhodospirillales; family SHVQ01; genus SHVQ01. The sequence goes on along the minus strand of SHVQ01000033.1, from coordinate 9,692 downwards.
CCATGAACGCCGCGCGCGTGAAGATCTTGAGCCCACAACCCGTATCGGCCGTCGCATCGCCCAAGAGACGCGCGCGCACCGTGTTCGCGATGCGGGACGAGCAACGTTTGACCCACGTATCCATACGATGGCGTCGAAAGCCGGCGACGAGCAGGAAATCGGCCCCGGCTTGCCCTTTTTCGCCCTCGAACCTCCGAAGAAGCGCCGGAATGTCGGCAGGATCGTTCTGCCCGTCGCCGTCGAGGGTGACCACGATGCCGCCCGTCGCCGCCCGGATGCCGCTTGCGAGCGCCGCGCTCTGCCCGCACCGGCGGGCGTGCTTGATGATCCGAAGAGGCGCGCCCGATCGTGCGATGGCTTCCAGGCGGCGCAATGTCTCATCGGTGCTTCCGTCATCCACGTAGACGATCTCGAACGACTCGCGACCGTCGAGCGCCGCACGGATTTCCCGGATAAGCGAGTCCACGTTGTCTTGTTCGTTGAGCACGGGCACGACGACGGATATCCGCCTCCGTGATGTCTCGGCGCCTGAGAACGGGGCTGTGTCGGGGCTGGGAAAAGGGACCATATCCCTTGAAATCACACGATTTTTTCTGCAAACGTGGAACCAGAGGGAGTTGCGCTTCGCGTTATTACACCCTCGGATTCCTTGGGCAAAGCCCTTTTCTCTGCTAAAGGGTCCGGTCGAATCCGGGCGGGGGCGTGGAGGCGGGATGGGGATGGTCGAGACCTGGACGGGCGTGGACGACGGAACGCTTGCGCTCCACGCGGAAGTCGTTCGGCCGGAATGGATCGACTACAACGGCCACATGAACCTCGCTTACTACGTCCTCGCCTTCGATCATGCGACCGACACGGTGTTCGATCACATGGGGATCGGCATCGCCTACATCCGGGAACAGCAGGCGTCCCTGTTTGTGCTCGAAGCCCACGTTACCTATGAACGCGAGATGTACGAAGGCGAGGGCATCGGCGTCACCTCGCAAATCCTCGGCTTGGAGTCCAAGCGCCTCGTCCTGTTTCATCGGATGTACCGGATCGCCAAGCGGGAGCTGGTCGCGACCAACGAGCTCCTGTGTCTCAACGTGGACTTCAAGACCCGTCGCGCGGCGCCGATTGCGGAGGCGGCGCTTCAGCGGCTCCGGCCGATCGCGGAGAAGCACGCCCGTCTTCCGCGCCCCCCGCAGGCCGGTCGGGGGATCGATCTCGCTCGCCGGCGCCAAGCATTAGCGCCCGATCAGTAGCGCGTCCCGTCCTTGCGCACGTACCGCTCGACGCCGTCGATGAGCCGCACGAGCATGTCGATGTCGGAGTAATCGACTTCGTCGCCGGTCGTGCGCGTGCCGACCTCCAGATACGTGGCGACCCGATCGCTCCGGTTGACCAGCTGGTGGCCGTCGGGCTTGCCGGCCGGGAAGCCGGCGGCCATGCCGGCTCCGAGCACCTGCTCTCCGCCGTCGGTGACCAACGAGAGCACGCCTTCGAGAACGTACACGAATTCGTCCTGGCGGGCGTGCCAGTGCCGCATCGACGATTCGCAGCCGGGCGGCAGCGTGACCAAATTGACGCCGAACTGGGTAAGGCCGGCCACATCGCCGAGCCGCCGCTTGACTCGGCCGGCCACGCGGTCCCGAAAGGGCGACGGATACGTCGACCCCCGTCGCTCCGGCGCGTCCGCCGGATCGAATGCCGGAAGCCTCAGCCTCGCCGCACTCATGGCTTAAAGCCCCCGCCTCACCTTCAGCCAACTGCTGCGGTCGAGGGAGGGAACGACGACTGTCTCGATGTTCGGACTGTCGGACCGCAGCCGCAAAATATCGAGGGGAACGGGGACGCCCGCCTCGCCCTGCGCCCACATCTTGCGGAGGAAATCGGCCTGATCCTTCACGCGCTTTCCGCCGACGCCCATGATGATATCGCCCGGCTTCAGCCCCGCCTTTTCGGCCGGGCCGCCGGTTGCCGTGCGCGTGACGAAAAGCCGGCCCATGGCCTCGTTCGTATAAACGCCGACCCAGGGCTGCGGCGCTCGCCCGGCTCGCCCCTTCTCCTTCAAGTCCTCGATGATCGGCTTCAAGGCGTCGATCGGGACGAACATGTTGCCGGGAAGCCTGGGATCGCCGTCGAAGGCGTTGGCAAGAATGAGGGAACCCACGCCAAGCAGAGCTCCGTCCTCGCCGAAAAGGGCCGCCCCGCTGTGATGGAGATGGGGCGGTGAGGTGAAGATGGCGCCTTCAAGCAGGTATTCCCAATAGCCGGCAAAGTCACGGCGCGAGACGACGATCACGGGCATGATGGGCCTAGGGCCCCCGTGGCTCACGGCGAACGCTTTCTTGCCTTCGACGAGGGCGGACGAGTCGCCCAGTCGAACGGGCTTGATCCCGAACGTCTTGGTCGACCGGAGAAGGCCGAAGCCCGTGTTGTGGTCGTAGCCGACCACGGTCGCGAGCGCTTTTTCGCCGTCCGGCCCCTCGATCTCGACCCGGTCGGCTTCGAGGATGAGATATCCGATCGTCAGCACGTGGCCTTTGTCGTCGATGAAGATGCCGCTGCCGACGCGCTCGGTGCCGAGCGTCTCGGCGGTGCGGGCGTCCGAAGGCACCACGGCTTGCACGCCGACCACGGCGCGGACAAGTTGGTCCAAAGCTTCCGCCGCTGGAGCGGCATTCGTCCAAAAGACTGCGCAGACCACGAAGGCGACGGCTCGAACGAGCAGCCACCGATTGCGTAACGGGGCGGTTCTCATGGGAGGCCTCTCCTCGATGCAGGCAGAAGGCGGTTGGCGACGCGCGCACTTAGGGCTCGCCGAATCGGTCCCGACACACAATGTAATCCCGGCGTGCAACCGTTTAAAGCGTCGAGAGTCGTCGGGCTCTTCAAGAATCCGCGAGTCTGGTGATCGTCGCGCAAAGCCCATGCTATAAGACGGCCATGTCCAATTCTTTCGATCTCGAGGACGCCCCCGTCGCTCCCGCAGCCGCGCCGCCCTACCTGGAGACCCTGAACGACGCGCAGCGTGCGGCGGTGGAGGCGACGGAAGGCCCTGTTCTCGTGCTGGCCGGTGCCGGCACCGGCAAGACCCGGGTGCTGACGACCCGGCTCGCGCACATCCTCCGGCAAGGCAAAGCGCGGTCCTGGGAAGTCATGGCCGTGACCTTCACGAACAAGGCCGCCCGCGAGATGCGGGAGCGCGTGGCGGCGATCCTGGGCATGCCGATCGAGGGCTGGTGGGTCGGCACCTTTCACGCGACCGGCGCCCGAATGCTCCGGTCGCACGCGGAAGTCGTCGGGCTCAAGCCGAACTTCACGATTCTCGACGATGACGACCAAATCCGCCTTCTGAAGCAAATCGCCGCTCCCCATCACTTCGACGAGCGGCGGTGGCCGACCCGCGTCCTCATGGGCCAAATCCAACGATGGAAGGACCGCGGGCTTTCGCCGGCCAAGGTCTCGGGCGCCGAAGGCGCCGAGATCGCCGACGGCGGGCTGCTTGCCCTCTACCACGAATACCAGGAGCGCCTGAAGAGCCTGAACGCCGTCGACTTCGGTGACCTCCTTCTCCACTGCCTGACGGTCTTCCAGGAGCGCCCGGACATTCTCGCCCAATATCATGAGAAGTTCCGGTATCTCCTGGTGGACGAATACCAGGACAGCAACGTCGCGCAATATCTTTGGCTGCGGCTGCTGGCGCAGCAGCGGCGCAACATCTGCTGTGTCGGCGACGACGATCAATCCATCTATTCCTGGCGGGGCGCGGAGGTCGGCAATATTCTCCGCTTCGAGCAGGACTTTCCGGGCGCCCGGATCATCCGCCTGGAGCGCAACTACCGCTCGACGCCGCACATCCTCGCCGCCGCCTCCCGCTTGATCGCGCACAACGCGGGCCGGCTCGGGAAGACGCTTTGGACGGACGTCGGCGAGGGCGAGAAGCTCCGCGTCAGCGGCTTGTGGGACGGCGAGGACGAAGCCCGGATGGTCGCGGACGAGATCGAATCCCTGCACGGGAGGCGCAAACCTCTGAACGAGATGGCCGTGCTGGTACGCGCGGGCTTCCAGACGCGCGAGTTCGAAGAACGCCTGATGCGCCGCGCCATCCCCTACCGCGTGATCGGCGGCCCCAGGTTCTACGAGCGTCAGGAAGTGCGGGACGCCGTCGCTTACGTGCGTGTCGTCGCCCAACCCGACGACGACCTCGCGTTCGAGCGCATCGTCAACGTGCCGAAGCGGGGGCTCGGCCCAGCGACTCTGCAGACACTGCACAAGCTTGCCCGGGCGGAGGGGATTCCGCTCACCCAATCCACCCAGCGGCTCGTCGAGACGGACGAGCTGAAGCCGCAGGCGCGGAGCGTTCTGCAAAAGCTGATGGCCGATTTCGACCGCTGGCGCGGGCTCGTGGGCCAGCTCCATCACCCCGATCTCGCGGCCCAAATCCTGGAAGAGTCCGGCTACACGGCGATGTGGAAGTCGCTCACCCGGGCGGACAAGTCCCTCGAAGCCGCCGGCCGCCTCGACAACCTCAAGGAACTGATCGCGGCGATGGAAGACTTCGAGACACTGGAAGCCTTTCTCGAGCACGTGAGCCTGGTCATGGAGAACGAACAATCGAACGCCGGCGACAAGGTCACGCTGATGACGCTGCACGGAGCCAAGGGTCTCGAGTTCGATACCGTGTTCCTGCCCGGATGGGAGGAGGAGCTGTTTCCCCACCGCCGCGCCCTCGACGAAGGCGGCGCCAGCGCGCTCGAAGAAGAGCGGCGTCTTGCGTACGTCGGTCTCACGCGGGCCCGCGAGCGCGTGCACATCTCCTTCGTCGCCAACCGACGGATTTACAATCAGTGGCAAAGCGCCATTCCCTCGCGGTTCATCGACGAGCTTCCGCCGGAAAACGTCGATGTGGTGTCGCGCCCGGGACTGTACGGGAGCGGAGCCGGCCGCCCGGGTCTGGCCGAAGCTCCGGCGACGTTTCTCGGCGGGCGGCGGCTCCGGCGCGAGCGGCGGGATGCGGAATGGCCGGCAACAGCGGGTTCGCGATCCGGCTTCGCGCCGGGTCAACGGGTATTCCACCAGAAGTTCGGCTACGGTCGGATCACGACGGTCGACGGCAACAAGCTGGAGATCGCTTTCGAGAAAGCCGGTGTCAAGAAAGTGATCAACAGCTTCGTCGAAGCCGCTTAAGACCCCATCAACCACGCCGCGCTCCATGCAGAAGACGCTCTATCTGATCCGCCACGGCCAATCGACGGTGAACGCCGCCCGCGCAGCGAACGGCGTCGACCCCATGCACTTCGATTCTCCCCTTTCCCCGCTCGGCCATGAACAGGTTGCGCAGGCGCGCGAGGCCGTGGCTGCGCTGCAAGTCGAGCTGGTGGTGACGTCGCCGCTGACACGCGCGATCCAGACCGCGATCGGCCTGTTCGGAGGGCGCCGCGTGCCGATGGTGGTCGAGGCCCTGCCGCACGAGCGGTGCGGATGGAGCTGCGACGTCGGCCGGCAGCCGCACGAGCTTCAAGCGACATTCCCCGAGCTTTCGTTCGACCATCTGGAGCGCGTCTGGTGGTATGCCGAGGGCGCCGATGCGAACGGGATCGCCCGCGAACCCGATGACCGGGTCGATGCCCGCCGGGCGGCGTTTCTCGCCTGGCTCGCCGAACGCCAGGAACGGCACATCGCCGTTGTCGGCCACAGCATGTTCTTTCGGGGCTGGGTTGGGCGGCTCCTCAGTCACTGCGAAGTGCACCGGGTCCACGTCGACGCCGCCGGGAGGCTCGATCCGCCGCCACTGCCGCCCACCGACATCGTAAAACCATGAAGCGCGTGGATCGCCTCTGGCGTGTCGCCCTCGATGTGCGGGCCGATGCGGCCGAAGCCCTTGCCGAGGCGCTCTCCCATCACGTCCGCACCGTGACCTCATCCACCGACGCCGCTCAGGCCGTCTGGCGGATCGAAGGCTACGACGACGCGGAACCGGAACGGGCGAGGATCGCCGCGGCCGTCGCGGCCGCCGCCGCGAAGCATGGGTTGCCGACGCCGACCGTCACGATCAACCGGGTTCCTCCGACCGACTGGCTCGCCCGCAATCTCGAGACGTTTCCGCCCGTCAGGCGCGGGCGGTATTTCATTCACGGAAGCCATTACCGCGGCGCCCCGCCGGCCGGGTCCATACCCCTCAATGTCGATGCGGGGATGGCGTTCGGCTCCGGACGGCATGCCTCGACATCCGGCTGCCTCATCGCCCTCGATGGCCTCGCGCGGCGCTACCGGTTCCGCCGGCCCCTCGATCTCGGCTCGGGATCGGGGATCCTCGGGATTGCGACGGTAAAAACGTGGCGCGTTCACGTCCTCGCCGCCGACAACGACCCGGAGGCCGTGTCGGTGACGCGGTCGAATATCAGGCGAAACCGCGTTCACACCCGTCTCCGCGCGATCCGATCGAATGGCTTCGATGCTCCCGCCATCCACCGGCGGCAGCCGTTCGATCTGATCACATCGAACATCCTGCTCCGGCCGCTGTGCCGCCTGGCGCGCCGGTTTTCCGCGCACGTGAAGCCCGGCGGCTTCGTCGTGCTCGCCGGGCTGATCGCCGAGGACGGCAACTGGCTCCTGTCCGCATACCGCCGGTGCGGGTTCCGGCTCAGCCGGCGGATCACGCGCGACGGCTGGCAGACCCTCGTGCTCCGCAAAGCCCGATCCGGTTCGGTAAGCTCAGCCCGAATACCTTAAGCGCCTTTCCGATTGTCGCGGCTTCCCGCTTCGGCCTATAGAAGCCGATCATGCGTTGGCTCCCGTATTTCAACGTCGCCGGGCTCATCGTCAGCGCCGCATACAGCGGTCTCGCCGTCGGGCCCGCCTGGAAGCCCTTCTTCGCCCTGGGGGCCGGGGCGCTATTCCTGATCGGCCTGGTGATGCCGCTCTTCGCCGAATACCGTGCCCTCGGCAAAAGCTTCCAGAGCATGGAGTCGAGTTTTCTGCAGCGAACCCGGAAGCCTCATTTTCCTTCCACTCAGATGGAAATCTATACTGCCGGCACGCCCTCGCCCGTCGAACAGCCCCGCCGGATGTCCGGGCGATTCGCCCTCGCGCTCGCCGTTGTCGCCGTGCTTCTGGTTGGAATAGACGTTGTTGGCTACGTCAAAGCCATGCCGGCGCCAGCGGCATCCGGCAAGATCACGAATTTTTAGCGTCTTGAGCCACCCCGCCCCGACGTGGCCATCGCGGCGCTAGGGCGCAAGCGGCGGCACGCCCCCTTTCGGCGGGATACCATGGGCATTGATGGTCATCGCGAGCGTCGTGTAGTAGCCGACGAGAACGACCAGCTCGACCACGCTCTGCGCCCCCAGGGCCTTGACGGCCGCTTTGTGGGTCGCTTCCGACACGGTTCCCTTGTTCAGCAGCTCGGTCGAGACGTCGTAAACGGCCTTGTCGGTCGCATCCTCGAAGGTCGGCATTGCCCGGCTCTTGATGGCGGCGACGAGCGGGGCGGGTACCCCGGCTTTGATTGCCAGCGGCTCGTGCGACTGCCACTCGATCTGGCAGGTCCACTGCCGCGCCGCGATGATGGTCGCCAGTTCGCGCACCCGCGCCGACAGCGGCGTCTCATAGCGCAGGTAGGCGCCGAGCTTTTGCAGCGGATCGGCGCACTTGGGGCTGATCAGCAGCACGGGGAACGGACCGCCGACGGCGCCGCGCGGGCCGGTGCGGATGTCGTCGTAAACTTGGCGCTGCTCGGCCGTCATCGACTCGAGGGTGGGAATAGGCAAGCGGCTCATGGGAACTTCCTTTGGTGTGATGAAACGATGGCCTTGAATGGTGGGCGCGCCAGGGTTCGAACCCGGGGCCCCTGCCGTGTGAACGCGCACGAGGCCCCGACGTTCTAGAACAGTTCGCGCGGCGTTGCATCTCCGTTGTCGGGGCAGGACGCCGGCGGACGGGGGCAGGGTCCCTGTTTCGACGCCCGAGTTAGCCGTCTGGACAGGACCACCTTCCCTCCGGAGGAATCGGCTTGGCAATCCAGTCCTTGCCAAACGTTTTGAGAAACGCCTCCGCCACCAAGGCGTGGCCCTTTTCGTTAAAGTGGACGTCATAGGGTATGAAGTAATCAAGGATTGTGGAGACGGGATCACGGCCGGCGATGAAGGCCGGAAACAGGTCGATGAAGCCAACCGACCGTTCCGCCGCCCACGCGCGCCAGAAACAAACGTGCCGTGATTCCATATCTCCAGCGAGGACCTGGTCAGGCCACGGGTACACGACGACAGTCAGCGGAATCCCTCGTTGTTGGAGAAAGGCGTGGAGCTTGTCCATGTGCTTCGCCGCAATGCGTAGCCCCGGCCGGCCCATCGTCTCGAACAAAGCGTCGTCAATGGTCCAACGGCCGCGCGTCCAGTTGGTGACGGCGTCGATGCGGCCCTTCTGGCGGCGGCGAACCTCGGGCATCGAGTCGCGAGCGAGGCGATAGAGGCGATAGAGGACCGAGTGGTCCTTGAGGAAGAACTTGAAGCGCTTGAGCCAGCGGTGCCGATCCACCACCGTGCGCACGTTGTCGTTCTCGTCGAGCTTGTACTGACTCAAGTCGTCGTCGATATCCGAGAGGTCGAGGAAGACGACAACCGCATTCGCCTGAAGGCCGATCTCCTCGATGTAGAACCTTACCTTCCGGTAGTAGATGGACGGCGCGTAGGATTCAAGAGCGCCGTTGAGGACATCGACTCCCTCTTGACCCAGCCGCTCTTGGATGCGCCCGGCGAATGTGTCTTCAAAGGCGATGCCGATGCCTTCCGTGAAGGAATCTCCCATGAACAGGAGTCGGGGACGCTCCGAGCGGAGAGGCACCTCGCGCGCGGCCCGGTCCCGAAAGCCGAGTGAGTTGGTGAAGTAGGGCGCCCGCACACCTCCGAACCGGTGGCCAAAGGCGGCCATGGGCTTCAAGCCATGCTCGTAAACCGGATGGTCGACGCGGGCAATTCGCTCCAAGCGCTCCTCGCGCCACGAGTCGACGAGCCAAAGGCCGACCTGGGCGATCGCCACATCGCTCGCGAGAAGGGCGCCGACGGCGAGCGCAAGGTTTGTGAGCAACGAGCGGGAGGCGGCAGTGAATAAGGAAGCGCGGACGGAGCCCATCTTGCATCCCAAACGACTTAGCGCTGGCAGCGGCTGTGCGCGATTGCCCCGCTTAGACTGTTGATTCCGGCCTTTCTACACTCAACTTCCGGTCGGGCAAAGCCCGGTTCACACCGACGCGGCTACAGTCGTTACAGGTTCGCCGGGTATTCACGGGTAGCGGGGATGTTTGCAGGGATGCGGCCGACTCGGGGCCTCGGCTAAGCCGTTGATGTAGATGGTGGGCGCGCCAGGGCTCGAACCTGGGACCGTCGTGAGCTAGGCGGCCCGGGGTCTGCGGGGGAATCCCCCGTAAGAGCCCCCGTGACGGCGCTCGGGCACGGCATTGAGGGAATCGCCCAGCTTCTGCTTCGCGTACCAGAGGTCGTGGGTCTCCTGCATGCGGAGCCAGACCTCGGGGCCGCTACCGGTGAGCCGGCCGAGCCGGAGCGCCATGTCCGCCGACACGCCGATCTTCTCGGATAGAAGAGCGTGCAGAAGCTGGCGCGAGACGCCGAGATCGCGGGCCGCCTGCGCTGGGGTCAGTCGCAGCGCCGGCAGAGTATCTTCACGAAGAAGCTCGCCGGGATGGGTGGGGG
>SHVQ01000032.1 GCA_009694195.1 Rhodospirillales bacterium | reverse complement strand
AAAGCTTCAATAGTTCCTGTGGAGGCAGCCTCCTAAGGCGTACCATGTTCCCCCCCTTCCCCTACCGCAAAGGACCACCGCGTAATGACCAGACTAGCCCCGCCGAAGAATTAGGCCACCGTCACATGAACGCGGCCGAGCGCGCGCGAGCGCGGGGCGGCGCGGACCACGATATTCACGTCCCGGCCGAGGGCGTTCAGGAACCGGATAAGCCGTTCGGTCGAGAACCCGGATAGCCGCCCGTGCAAGAGAGCGGAAACCTTCGGCTGGTCCACGCCGAGCAGCCGGGCCGCCGTCGCCTGGGTCAAGCGTCGGCGGGCGATGATGTCCCCGATTTGGCGGGCCAGTTCCGCCTTCGCCAGGGCCTCGTCCGCATCGGGCAAGCCGATGTCGGCGAACACGTTGCCGCTGCTTCGTTCGGCCGCGATTTTCTTTCTCATGACCTTCACTCCTTGGGTTGAAGTCCGCCTTGGGCGTGAAGGCGCTCCGCTTCCCTCAGCCGCCGGCCGATAAGCTCGATCTCTCGCCGGGGCGTGGCGATGCCCCGCGTCGCCTTTTTCATGCGGCCTCTACTATGCCAATTATGGCATAGTCGCGCAAGGCCCCGTTTATTCCGTGAGAAATCAGGCCCTCCATGACGGCACCCTTGGTGGCGGGGACGAGGCCTGTGACCAGCTTCATCAAGGTCGACTTGCCGCAGCCGCTCTGCCCGACGTCTCAACCGCTGGAAGTGGTTGCCTTGCGCTGTGCAGGCGACCTCCGTAGGATCGGTCACGATGGGGGGGGATGGAGAATACCTGCATCAAGGCCCGTTCCGAAGGCCCGGTGGGCGTGATCACGCTCAACCGCCCCGAAGCGTTGAACGCGCTCAACGCTGCGTTGATGAAGGAAGTGACGGCGGCGCTCGCGGGCTTCACTGCTGCGCCCGAGATTCGCGCGATCGTGCTGCACGGCGCGGGACGCGCGTTTTCCGCCGGCTTCGATTTGAAGGAGTCCGCCTCGCGCAACATCGAGGGCGTGGAGGCGTGGCGCGCGGTTCTGCAATACGACTTCGACTTCCTGATGCAATTTTGGGACTGCCCCAAGCCGACCATCGCGGCGGTGCATGGATACTGCCTCGCCGGCGCGTTCGAGCTGGCGCTGAGCTGCGATCTGACGGTCGCGGCCGAGGGCACGCGTTTCGGCGAGCCGGAAGTGCGCTTCGGCTCCAGCATCGTCGCCCTGCTGCTGCCGTGGTTCGTGGGCCCGAAGGCGGCAAAGGAGCTCCTGCTCACCGGCAACGACCGGATCGATGCGGCGCGCGCGCTGCAGCTCGGGATCGTCAACCACGTTGTCCCGGCCGGCCAGGAGCTCGCCAAGGCGATGGAGCTGGCGCTCGACATGGCGGCGGCCGCGCCGCTCTCGGTCGCGCTCACCAAGCGCGCGATCAACCGGACCTACGAGATGCAGAACATGCGCCAGGCGCTGCTCGCCGGCCTCGACACGAGCAACATGATCGAAGCCGGAGCCGGGCCCGAGCGCACGGAGTTCAACCGCATCCGCAAGGAGCAGGGCTTGAAGGCGGCGATCGAATGGCGCGACGCCCGGTTCCGGCGCGGCCCATGAAGGCGGGCACGGCATGCTGACGGCGGCGGCAAGCCGGCGCCTCGTGACCGGCGCTCTGTTGGTGCCGACGGTGGCATTCCTTGCCGTCGCATTCGTCGTTCCCGTCGGCATCCTCCTGAAGCTCAGCCTCACCGAGCCGGCAGGCCCGCTGTCCACCTACGCCGACATCCTGGGCAGCTGGGTCTATACGCGCGTGTTCCGGAACACGATCGTGCTCGGCCTGATGGTGACCGCGATCGCCGTGCTGCTGGGCTATCCCACGGCCTACATGCTGACCCGGCTGAAAGGCTTCGCGCTGACGCTCGCGGTGTACGGCGTCCTCTTCCCGCTTTGGATCAGCGTGCTCATCCGTACGTTCGCGTGGATCCTGCTTTTGGAGAAGCACGGTCCGGTCAACCGCATGCTGGTGGGCACCGGCATTCTGGATGCGCCCGCGGCCTTTTTGTTCAGCAACACCGGCGTGCTGATCGGCATGGTGCACGTGTTGCTGCCGTACGCGATTCTGCCGATCTACGCCAACATGCTCAGGATCGACAGCCGTCTCATGCTGGCGAGCGACGGGCTGGGGGCGTCGCCCTGGCGCACGTTCCGGCGCGTCTATCTGCCGCTGAGCATGCCCGGCGTCGGCACCGGCGCGGTGTTCGTGTTTCTGCTCTCGCTCGGATTCTTCATCACTCCGGCCCTGTTGGGCGGCGCAAACAACATGACCGTCGCGATGCTGATCGAAAACCTGGTCAACGACCGTCTGGCGTGGCCGCTGGCGGCGGCCGCATCGTTCCTGCTGCTGGCCGCGGTGCTCGCGCTGCTCGCGGTGACGGCGCGCTTCGTCAAGTTGGACACGGCGCTGGAGGCACGGTGATGAGGTGGCGCCCCCTCCTCTTCCGCTTGGCCGTACATGGCTTCGGGTCGGCGGTGCTAGCGGCTCTTCTGCTGCCGATCCTGGCGGTGGTGCCGGCCTCGCTGAATTACGGCTCGTTCATCAGTTTGCCGCCGGAAACTTGGTCGACCCGATGGTACGGGCGGTTTTTCGCCGACCGTGAATGGCTGACCTCGCTCGTGACCAGCTTCCAAGTCGCCGCCATCGCCACCGTCGTGTCCGTTGTCTTCGGGACGGCGGCGGCGCTGGGCCTTATCCGGGTCGGACGGCGGCTACGCGCGGCGCTCACCGGTCTGATCCTGGCGCCGTTGATCGTGCCCGTCATCGTCACCGCCGTGGCGCTCTATTACACCAGCCGCTCCTGGGGGCTCACGGGGACGGTCACGGGCTTGGCGATGGCGCATGTGTTGATGTGCCTGCCGTTCGTCGTGCTGAACGTGGGCGTGAGCCTGGGGGGCCTCGACCCGAACTGGATCCGCGCGGCGGAAGGCCTCGGCGCGTCGCCCGCGCGGGTCTTCATGACCGTCACGTTGCCGACCATCCTGCCGGGCCTGTTCGGGGGCGCGGTGTTCTCGCTCATGACATCGTTCGACGAAGTGGTGATGTCGATCTTCTTGGCCGGTATCCAGGCCAAGACCCTGCCGGTCAAGATGTGGGAGGTCGTGCGGCTCGAGTTCACGCCGATCCTTTCGGTCGCCTCCACGCTGCTGATCGGGTTGACCGTCGTGATGTTCGTCCTGTTCCGCCTCGCCGCGGCGCGAACAGCGGCGGGCACGGAGACCCGGCCATGACCGCGCGCGGACAATCCGTACGCTTCGCCGGGATTTCGCGCTCCTTCGGCCCGGTGCGCGCACTTCTCACGACCGACCTTGAGGTCAGCGCAGGGGAATTTTTGACTCTCCTCGGGCCGAGCGGCTCGGGAAAGACCACGCTGCTCAATATCGCCGCGGGATATCTGGAGCCCGACACGGGACGCGTCCTGATCGGCGGCCGCGACGTGACCGATCTGCCGCCGCGCCGCCGCAACATCGGCATGGTTTTCCAGAACTACGCATTGTTTCCGCATCTGAGCGTCTGGGAAAACGTCGCCTACGGCCTTCGGGCGCGCGGCGTGCCATCCGCCGAGTTGGAGCGCCGCACCGGCGCGGCTCTGGAACTGGTGCAGCTCGCAGGCTACGGCGGGCGCGCGATCCGCCAGCTCTCGGGCGGCCAGCAGCAGCGCGTCGCCCTTGCGCGGGCACTCGTCATCGAGCCGGACGTGCTGTTGATGGACGAGCCGTTGGGCGCGCTCGACCGCCAGCTGCGCCAGCAGGTGCAGCTCGAGATTCGCCGGCTCCACCATGCCCATGGCCGGACCACGATCTACGTCACCCACGACCAGGAAGAGGCGCTGGTGATGTCGGACCGCATCGCCATCATGCGCGAGGGCCGGATCGCGCAGGTCGGCGGCGGCGAAGAGTTGTACCTGCGGCCGCGCCGCGCCTTCGTGGCCGGCTTTCTTGGGGAATCGAACCTGCTGCGCGGAACGGTGACGGCGACCCGAGACGGCCGCGCGGTCATCGCGGTCCCCGGACTTGACCGGCCGATCGAAGGCATTGCGGCGGACGGGCTTGCCGTCGGCGGCACAGCGGCGGCGCTGGTCCGGCCGGAGTGTGTCCGCCTGACGCATGCACCCGGCGCAAGCCTCACGGGGCAGCTCGTGGAACGCGTCTATCTCGGCGAGCTGGTGGCCTTGCGGTTGCGCCTGCCAAATGGTCTAATCATTTTGTGTCGCTGCTTGGCGCGCGATGGCGTGCGGGGCGGCGACATGTGGGGCGTTGCGTGGGAGCCTGGCGACGTGCGTATATTGCCGGATGACGCCCCGCCGGAAGCAAGCACAAAAATTGTGGGACAGTAACAGGGAGTAACAACGATGTTGTCACGTCGTCACTTTGTCGGCGTCGCGGGCGCCGCCGCGAGCGCTGCCTGGCTGGGCGTGCCGTCCGCGCGCGCGCAAACGCGTCCCTTCACCTTCACGTCCTGGGGCGGAGCGCTCTCGGCCATGGAGAAGGAAGCCTTCATGGATCCTGCCGAGAAGCTGTTCAATGTGAAGATCGTCAATACGTCGCCGACCAACCAGGCGAAGATCAAGGCCATGGTCGAAGCCAAAGCCGTGGAATGGGACCTGGTGACCGTGGGCGGCCGCAGCATCTTCGCCGGCCGCGACCAGGACTTCCTCGAGCCGATCGACTACAACATCGTCACCAATGCCAAGGCGCTCGACAAGCGCTGGGTCCAATCCCACGGCGTCTACAACAGCATCGGCGCCACCATGATCGCGTGGAACACCAAGGCGTTCCCAGAGGGCAAGGGGCCGCAGTCGTGGAAGGACTTCTGGAACGTGAAGGACTTCCCGGGCGCCCGCGGGCTCTACAAGCTCTTCTACTACAATTATGAGGCGGCCATGCTGGCCGCCGGCGTCAAGGAGTCCGAGATGTATCCGGTGACGCCCGAGAAGGCGAAGCAAGCGATCGCCAAGGTCGCCGAGCTCAAGCCGCACGTGAAGGTCTGGTGGTCGGCGGGCGCGCAGCCGCCGCAACTCCTCTCCTCGGGCGAGCTCGCGATGTGCTCGGTGTGGAGCGGGCGGCTGTTCGATGCCCTCAAGGAGAAGGCGCCGGTCGCCTTCACCTGGAAGGACGGCATCGCCTGGGGCAACGCGGTCGTCGTTCCGAAAGGGACGCCGCACAAGGAATTGGCGATGAAGATCGCCAATTATTCGATCTCGGAGGAGGCCCAGACGCGCCTGCTCGGCAGCGGGGTATACGGGCCCGTGCTGGAGTCGGCGGCGAAGAAGGCGACGCCCGAGCAAGCCAAGCAACAGGTCATGCATCCGGATAATCTCAAGCTCATGATGGTGCTGAACGAAGAGCAGGCCGGTCAGTACATGACCAAGTACGAGGAAGACTGGAACAAGATGCTGCTCGGCTGACCGTTTGCCTTAACAGGAGCCGGCTCGCCACGGCGCGCGACGAGCCGGCCTTCCGCTTCTTGAACGGTTCCTTTTCGGTGACGACCCGGCATCCACTGACCCCTCTGCTCTCGCCTGGCGCCGTTGCGTTCGTCGGTGCCAGCCCGCGCCCGGATACCACCGGCAACGACATGTTGCGCATGGTCAAGCGCTCCGGATTCAAGGGTACCGTCTATGCGGTCAATCCGAAGTACCCGAGCGTCGAGGATTTCCGCTGCTACCCCTCCCTCGCGGCCCTGCCCGAGCGCGTCGACCACGTGGTTCTGGCCGTCTCGAACGCCCGGCTCGAGGCCGCGTTGGATGAGGCGCTGGCGCACGGGGCCCGCGCCGCGACGATCTTCGCCAGCGGCTATCTTGAAAACGACCGCGACCCGCCGCTGATCCAGCGCATCGCCACCAAGGCCAAGGCGGCGGGCATGGCGATTTGCGGCGGCAACTGCATGGGCTTCTACAATGACGCGGACGGCTTCTGGGCGGCCGCTTTTCCTTCCGACCGACCGCCGCGCCCCGGACACATCACGTTCATCACCCACTCCGGCTCGATTTTCGGGGCCATTGCCCACCACGATCCGCGCTTTCGCTTTAACCTCTGCGTGTCGTCGGGCCAGGAGGTCGCCACCACGGTCGCCGACTACATGGACTACGCGCTCGATCTCGATAGCACGCGCGTGATCGGGCTATTCATCGAAGCGGTGCGTGATCCCGCGCGCTTCGCCGCGGCGCTCGGCAAAGCCGCCAAGCGCGGGGTGCCGGTGGTCGCCCTCAAGGTCGGGCGCACGGAGGAGGCGGCGCGTATGACCTTGAGCCATTCCGGCGCGCTCAGCGGCGACGATGCCGCGCACGACGCGCTGTTCCGCCGCTACGGCGTCGCCCGCGTGGACACCGTCGACGAGCTCGCGGCGACGATGTTGTTCTTCGCTCAAGGCCGGCGCTGTGCCCGCGGTGGGCTCGGCGCCATCTTCGATTCGGGCGGCGAGTGCGAGATGGTGACGGATTTGGCGGCGGAGATGGACGTGCCGTTTGCCAGGATCAACGACGATACGCGGGCCAAACTGGCCCAGCGCCTGGATTACGGCCTCGAGGCCCGGAATCCCCTCGACGCCTGGGGCACCGGCCAGGATTTCAGCGGTATATTTCGCGACTGCACCAAGGCGTTGCTTGACGACCCGGACACCGGAATCATGGTCCAGTTCGCGGATATCAGGACGGGCTTTTACGTCCACGAAGGCTACCTCGAGGCGCACACGGCCGTGGTCGGGGAGACCGCCAAGCCGCTGGCGGTGGCGACGAACTACACGCAGCTCCAGCACGACGGCATCGTCGAGCGCTTCGACGCGATCGGCGTGCCGGTCATCGACGGAACCGCCAACGCGTTGACGGCTGTCCGCAACATGATGGCGCATCGCGATTTTCTCGCGCGCGGCGAAGCCGTCCCCGAACCGGCGCCGGACGGCGCGCGCGTGCGCTGGGCTGCGCGTTTGGGTCAGCCGCGTCCGCTCGGTGAGGCCGAAGGCCTCGCGCTGTTCACCGACTATGGAATCCCCACGATTTCGTTTCGCATCGCCGACAGCCCTGCGTCGGCGGAAACGGCGGCGATGAAGCTCGGATTTCCCGTCGCGCTGAAGACCGCGCGGCCGGACGTGCTGCACAAGACCGACGTGGGCGGCGTGCGGCTTCGGCTGTCCGACACGGCGGAGGTGCGCGAGGCTTATGCCGGCCTTTCGGCGCGGCTCGGACCGCGCGTGTTGGTGGCCCGCATGGTCGAAGGTGGCGTCGAAGTCATGTTGGGCATGAAGGTCGACCCGCAATTCGGGCCCGTCGTCGTGATCGGCGCGGGCGGCGTTCTGGTCGAGGCGCTGGCCTGCGTGACGCATGAGTTGGCGCCCTTCGACGCGACCACCGCGCGCCGCGCGATCGAGCGCCTGAAGCCGCTCAAGCGTCTGCTGGCCGGCGTGCGCGGCTCCCCGGCCAGCGACGTGGACGGGCTCTCCGCGCTGATCGCGCGATTCTCGGTCATGTGCGCCGATCTGGCCCCGCTCGTCGCCGAAATCGACGCCAACCCGGTGATCGCCGGCCCGCACGGCGCCATTGTGGTGGATGCAGCCGTGGTGCCCCGGGCGGCCGCAGGAATTTAGGCAAAGGAAACCGCGCCATGGATCTGACGATCGCCAAGCCCGACCTGGAGCTGAAGGCACGCGCGCGAAACTTCGCCGAAACCGTGCTGTTCCCGCAGGAGCTGGAACTCGAGCTGAAGGGCTGTTTGCCGGCCGCGACTCTGGCGAAGCTCCGGCAGGCCGTCATCGACAACGGCTTCAACGCGATCAATCACGCGCGCGAGCACGGCGGCCAGGGACTCAGCATCTTCCAGCAGACGCTGGTGAACGAGGAGTTGGGAAAGTCCACAGGCGCGCTGTGGTCGGTGGTGTGGCATCCGGCGATTCCGCTGAAAAACGGCACGCCCGAGCAGATCCGCGACTACCTGGTGCCGAACTGCCAGGGGAAGCGCCGCGGCGTGTTTGCCATCACCGAGCCGGGCGCGGGCTCCGACCCGCGCCAAGTGCAGACCCGCGCCGACCGGCGCAACGGGCGCTACTATCTGAGCGGCGAGAAGTGGTTCGTGACCGCCGGCAACGTCGCCGACTACCTGATCGTCCACGCCCACGTCGACGGAGATGCGAGCAAGCCGACTCTGTTCCTGGTCGACAAAGTGTTGCCGGGCGTCCGCATCAAGCGAATGCCGAAATTCATGCACACCTACGTCTTCGAGCATCCCGAGTTCGTGTTCGAAAACGTGGAACTGGATGAGTCGCGCGTTCTCGGCAAGGTCGGCGGCGGTTTCGAGCTGACCAAGGACTGGTTCGTCGAGGCGCGGCTCCAAATTTCGGCGAACTGCCTCGGCGCCTCCATCCGCGCCGCCGAGATCGCGAACGCCTATGCCGCCGAGCGCGTGCAGTTCGGCCGGCCGATCCGTGACTTTCAGGCGATCGAATTCATGCTCGCCGACATGGCCGTGGAGATCATGGCGGCGAAGAGCATGATCTATCGCGTGGCCTGGGAGATCGACCGCGGGCTCGACCGCAAGCTGGTGCACGCGCGCGCGTCCGCGACCAAGCTCTTCGCCTCGGAAATGGCGGGGCGCGTCATCGACCGCGCGCTGCAGATACTGGGCGGGCGCGGATACATGCGCGAGAATCCGGTCGAGCGCCTCTACCGCGACATCCGCGTCGATCGGATATGGGAGGGCACTTCGGAAATCCAGCGCGCGATTATCGGCGGCCAGATCAAGAAGCGTGGTCTCGGGCCGTATGTCGATTGGGGCTGATCGTGGTCAACGACTCAGCCTTCCTATCGCCCCTGCCAGCGCGGCGCGCGCTTTTCCGCGAACGCGCGCGGCCCCTCCTGGCAATCCTCGGACGCCAGCATCCGATGGTATGCGGGGCACGCTTCGCTGCGCATGACTCGGTACGCTTCCGGGACAGCAAGTCCTTCCGTACGCCGGAGCACTTCTTTGTAGGCCGCAACAGCGAGCGGCGCCGACTCGCATATCTCTTCGGCCAGCACACGGGCGCGCGAAAGCACATCCCCTCCCGGCACGACATGGTTGACGAGGCCCCAGGCGTGCGCCTTCTCGGCACCCATTCGCCGCCCGGTGAGGAACATCTCCATCGCAACCGCGTGTGGCAACCGGCGCGAGAGGCGCAGCACGCCTCCTCCGTCGGCGATGAGACCGATCCGCCCCTCCGGCAAAAAGAACTCCGCATGGCCAGCGGCGACGACGAGGTCGCAGGCGAGCGCGAGCTCGAACCCGCCGCCCACCGCCAAGCCGTTGACGGCCGCGATCACCGGCTTATTCAGGTCGAACAGCTCGGTCAGGCCGGCGAACCCGCCCGGCCCCCAGTCGCGATCGGGCGGACCCGACGTCGCCGCCTTGAGGTCCCAGCCGGCCGAAAAGAAGCGCTCGCCGCCCCCGCTGACGATCCCGACCCTGAGCGCCGGATCGTCGCGCAACTCGACAAAGGCCGCTCCCAGAGCGCGGCTCGTCGGTGCGTCGATTGCGTTGGCCGGCGGCCGGTCGAGCACCACTTCGAGCACAGGACCGTTTCGTTGCGTGCGTACTCCGGTCATCCGATTTCCTCCCGATTTGGCACTCGCGAGGATACACGATGACCGGCCCCTTCGCGCCGGGACTGTTTGCCGGGCGCACCGCCCTCGTCACGGGCGGCGGCACGGGGATCGGATTCGCGATCGCCGAGGCGCTGGGTGCGCTCGGCGCGGCCGTGATCATCGCCGCGCGAACCGCGGAGCGTCTCACCGCGGCATCGACGCGGCTCATCGACCGGGGGATCGACTGCGCTTGGCATCAGGTCAACATCCGCGACGAGAAGGAGGTCGTTGCCCTCTTCGACAAGCTCGCCGCCGGCAATCGCCTTCCGGACATCCTGGTCAACAACGCCGGCGGCCAGTTCCAGGCGCCGGCCCTCGACATCTCGCCGAACGGGTTCCGCGCCGTCGTCGATTTGAACCTCACGGGGACCTGGCACATGTCGCAGGCCTTCGCCAAGCGACGCATCGCCGGCCCGGGCGGCGGCCGGATCGTCAACATCGTGCTTTCGATCGAGGGAGGATCGCCCGGCTACGCGCACGCCGCCGCCGCGCGCGCGGGCGTCATCAATCTGACGAAGACGCTCGCGCTCGAATGGGCGCCCTACGGGATCACCGTCAACGCGGTGGCGCCCGGGACAATCCGCACGAGCGGGCTCGACCAGTACGATCCAGCGACGATCGAAGCGGGTATCCAGGCGCTGCCGATCAAGCGGATGGGCGAGCCCCAGGAAGTGGCGCACGCCGTCGCTTTCCTCGCCTCGCCCGCGGGCGAATACGTGACCGGCACCACGCTCTTTGTCGACGGCGGCAACCACCTCGCGCGCCCGCTGGCGAAGAAGGACTGATGCGGTGACCGTGGCAGACGATTCCGCACCTTCGCTGTGGGCGGCGACGGCAGCGCCGCCTCCCGAGGCGCCGCGCCTCGAGGGAGAGACGCGGGTGGATGTGGCCGTGATCGGCGGCGGGTACACCGGCCTTTCGGCCGCGCTGCATCTGGCCGAAGCCGGCGCCAAGGTGGCTGTTCTGGAGGCGCGCGAGCCGGGCTGGGGCGCGTCGGGCCGCAACGGCGGCCAAGTGATCCCCGGCCTCAAATACGATCCCGACGAGCTCGCTGTGCGGATGGGGCCGGTCGCCGGAGAACGATTGGCCGTGGCCGCCGGCGGGTCGGCCGATCTCGTGTTCGACCTCGTCCACCGGCACGCGATCGAATGCGAGGCGGAGCGTTCGGGCTGGATCCACGCTTGCCACTCGCCGGTCGCCTTACGGCGGGCGGAGCGGCGGGCGGCACAATGGCAACGCCGCGGGGTTGCCATCCGCGGTCTCGACCGCAAGGGGATCGCCGAGCTCCTGGGCACGAGCGAGTACGTCGGCGGCGTCCTCGATCCGCGCGGGGGAAAATTGCAGCCGCTAAGCTACGCGCGAGGGTTGGCGCGGGCGGCGATCGCGCTGGGCGCCCGCCTGCATGCCCGTTCCCCCGCCCGGTCGCTGACCAGGACGGGCCGCGACTGGCGCGTCGCCACCGACGCCGGTGCACTGCTGGCTGCCAAGGTGATCCTTGCGACCAACGCCTACACCGACGACCTGTGGCCGGGCCTCAAGCGCAGCGTGTTCCCGCTGCAGAGCCTGCAAATCGCGACGGCGCCGCTCGGCGAGAACGTGCGTCGCAGCATCCTGCCCAAGGGCCATGTCGTCTCCGACACGCGCCGTCTATTGCTCTATTTCCGGCAGGATGGGCGAGGACGCCTGATCGTCGGCGGCCGCGGCACGGCGGGGGAGCGGATCCTGGGGCGCCATGTCGCGTATGTCGAACGGGCGATGCGCCGCCTGTTCCCGCAGGTTGCCGGCGCGCCCAGCGAATTCGTGTGGGCGGGGCATGTCGCGGTGACCATCGATCAGCTTCCGCATCTCCACGACCTCGCGCCGGGCGTCGTCGCCGCGCTCGGCTACAACGGCCGCGGTGTCGCGATGGCGACCCTGCTCGGAAAGCTCGCGGCCGAGCGCGCCCTGAAAGGAGCCGCCGCCGACACGCCGTTCCCGGTGACGGCGTTGCGCCCCGTTCCGCTCCACGCACTCCGCCTGCCGTTCATGGCGGCGGTGATGCAGTACTACCGGCTGCGCGATACGCTGGACGTGCGGTTCGGCTAGAGCGGAATCAAATCAGATTGAAGCACCCCCCTCACCCTCCCCTCTCCCCCCGTGAAGCGGTGGGAGAGGGTTGCGTAGGGTTGGCGCGGCACTGACCGCGCCTTACCCGCCTGCGGGGCCGAAGCCCTTCGGCGCGGCGAAGGCCCGAAGCTGGGTGAGGGGAGAGCGATTCCATCCATCTCGATCACGCTCTAAAGCTCACGCAAGCAGCCGCTTGCGCTCGGGGTCGTAGGGCGCCCGCAACATTACGCGCGCCTCGGCCGACGCGCCGGATTTTGTGCGCACTGTAACGGTCGTCCCGTCCACTGCGTGGGCGGCCGGCAGATATGTCATCGCCAACGTCGCGCCGATCGCGTGGCCCTTTTCGGCCGAGGTTACGCGCGCGACCTCCGAGCCGTTCAGGCTGACGGAGTCGCCGATTGCGACATCGGGCGCCAAATCCTTGAAGCGCAGCACCACGAGGTTGCGCATTGGCCCTTCATAGTACTGCCGCTCCAGCGCCGCCCGACCCGAGAACGCGCCTTTGCCGAAGCGAACGGTCCAGCCGATCCCGGCTTCGATCGGGGTGATGTCCTCGGTGAGGTCGAGGCCATAGAGCGGGTATTTCTTCTCCATGCGGAGCGTGCGAAGCGCGCCGAGCCCGCAGGGAACGAGGCCGAGCGGCTTGCCGGCCGTCATGACCGCGTCGTAGACGTGCTCGGCATATTCGCTCGGATAGAACAGCTCGAACCCGAGCTCGCCGGAATAGCCGGTGCGCGAGATCATCACATCCGGCACCTGGGCCAGCTCGCCGCGCGTGAAACGGTAGTAGCCGAGCGACTGCGGCGCCAGATCGGCGCGCGTCAGGGCCTGCACGATCTGGCGCGAGCGCGGCCCCTGAACCGACATGTAGGCGACGCCGTTGCCAAGATTCGTCACGACGGCGTTTCGCTCGCCAACTGCCTTGTCGAGCCATGTCACGACCGCGGCGACGCGCGCCGGCGTCGGCATCAGCCAGTAGCGGCGCTCGCCCACGCGGAAGCAGGTAAGGTCGTCGATGATTCCGCCCCGTTCGTTGCAGAGCGATGTGTAGAGCCCCTGTCCTACCGACAGGCGGGCGACGTCGTTGACGCATGCCCATTGCAGGAAGTCGAGGGCGTCGCGTCCGGCGATCTCCACCGGCACCTGGTAATAGACGTCAAACAGCCCTGCGGCTTCCCGGGTCGCCCTGTGCTCCGCTTCGACCGAACTGAAACGGAACGGTGCTTCGAAGCCGAGCCGATCGACCATTTCTGCGCCGGCGGCGACATGGCGGTGATGGTACGGCGAGTGTCGGATCATGACCATGGCATAGCTCCGTTTCGTTCCCGGTCGCTTGAGAGGGGGTTGGAAAGACGCTACGGTCATTGAACAAGTCGTGCAAGCTTACGCCCGCGCGGCAGAGAAACAGGACGCATGGCGCAGACTTACGATGCAATCATCATCGGCGGCGGCCACAACGGCCTCACCTGCGGCGCATACCTGGCACGCGCGGGCCTGAAGACCCTGGTGCTGGAGCGCCGCCCGGTCATCGGTGGCGCCGCGGTCTCCGAAGAGGTCATCCCCGGCTTCATCTTCTCGGTTTTCTCCTACGTGATGAGCCTGCTGCACCCGAAGGTGATCCGCGAACTGCAGTTGCGCGATCACGGCTTCGAGGTGTTGCCCGCCTCCGACCTGTTCTGCCCGCTGCCGGACGGAGATCACATCATCTTTTCCGACTCCGTCGAGCAGACGCAAAAGAGCTTCGCCCGGTTCAGCCGGAAGGATGCGGAGATCTATCCCGAGTTCAATCGCTATATCGGCGAGACGGCCAACGCGGTCCGCCGCCTGCTGCTCGAGACGCCCATCGATCCGACCGGCGGCGGCTGGCGGAACCTTCGGCGAAACGTCGAGTTCCTCTGGCGCTACCGCAGGATCGGCGACCGTTTCTACCGCATCGTCGACCTGATGACGATGAGCGCCGATGAGTATCTTTCGCGCTGGTTCGAAAGCGAGGTGGTCAAGGCGGTGCTCGCGTATTACGCGGGCATCGGCACGTTCGCGGGCCCCCGCACGCCGGGCTCGGCCTACGTGATCATGCACCACATCATGGGCGAGCACGCCGGCGCCGGCGGCTGGGGCTTCATCCGCGGCGGCATGGGCACGATCTCGAAGGCGATCGCACGCTCGGGCGAGAAGCATGGGATGTCCATCCGCACGGAAGCCGATGTGGTATCGATCGACGTCGAAGGCGGCCGGGTTGCCGGGGTCACGACTCAGGACGGCAGCAAAATCAAGGCAGCCGTCGTGGCGAGCAACGCGAGCTGCAAGGTGACGTTCCTGAAGCTACTGAGCGAATCCGCGCTCCCGGCCGAGTTCGTGCGCGACATCCGCAACTACCGCACCTTTTCGACGGCGTTCAAGATCAACATCGCCTGCGAGCGTCTGCCCGCATACCGCGCCTTCGATGCCGGCAAATGCGGGTTCGCCTATCCCAGCTACACGCACATCGGCCCGACCATCGACTACCTGGAAAAGGCTTATGCGGACGCCCGGGCCGGGTGGTGGTCGACGGACCCGTTCATCACCCCGGTCACGCCGAGCCTCGTCGACGATACGATCGCGCCGCCGGGCAAGCACGTGGTCCACCTGTTCGGCGGGCACGCCCCCTACACGCTCCGCAACTCGACCTGGGAGAAGGAGCGGGACCGATTCGCCGCCGACATGCTGAAAAAGATGGACGACTACGCGCCGGGTTTCTCCTCCGGAATCGTCGGGATGCAGGTGCTGGCTCCGCCCGACATCGAACGGATCATCGGCTCGCCGCATGGGCACATCTTCCACGGCGAATTGTCGGCCGAGCAGCTGTTCTTCAAACGGCCAGCACCGCATTACGCCGATTACCGCAGTCCAATCGCCGGGCTCTACCAGTGCGGCTCATCGGCGCATCCCGGCGGTGGCGTAAGCGGCATTCCCGGCCACAACGCCGCGCGCGAAATCCTGAAGGACTTGGGCCGGCGCCATCACTGATACGGGTGACGACCGCGCTCGGGTCAAGCACGGAGGCGAAGGTTCTCCGGGTCGTAGAGCGGTTCCCGCTTCACGGTTGCGCCGACCCGGCGCCCGAAGATCTCGATTTCGAGAGCCGTTCCTTCGCCGGCGAGGTCGGACCGAATATAGGCAAGCGCGATCGACTGTCGGAGCCGGTGTCCGTAGCCACCCGACGTTACAATGCCGGCGCGCTCGCCGTCCTTGAAAACGGTCGAGCAGAAGGGCGCATCCGTGGTATCCGCCGCGACGATGAGCGGCACGAGCCGCGCCTTCGGCCCCCTCTCGCTCTCGCTGAGCAAAGCTTCGCGGCCGGGGAACGACGGTTTCTTCAGGTTGACGAAACGGTCGAGGGAGGCGGCGAGCGGCGAGTAGCCGATCTCCAGGTCCTGCTTCCAGGAGCGGTAGCACTTTTCGAGACGCAGCGAATCGACGGCATAGATGCCGATGTCGCGGATGCCAAAGGGTTGCCCGGCCTCCCGCACGGCATCATAGGCGGCGACGAGCCGTTCGAGCGGCATGTGGAGCTCCCAGCCGAGCTCGCCGACGTAGGAGACACGAAGAGCGGTTCCCCGCGCGATTCCGACGCTGATCGGTTTCGCCGAGAGCCACGGGAAGGCGTTGCTCGAGAGATCGGCGTCCGTGACCTGGCCGAGCACCTCGCGCGCCTTGGGGCCGGTCACGACCAGCGTGCTGTACCGGGCCGTCACGTTTTCGATGTGGACGCTGCCGTCGGCGGGCAGCCGTTGAACCAGCCAATCACGATCATGCCACTCGGCCGTGCTGGCGCCGAGCAACCAGAATCGGTCGTCATCGAGGCGGGTGATCGTGAACTCGCTGAGCAGGCCTCCCTTCGGCGTACACGCGTAGGCGAGCGAGACGCGCCCCGGTCTCGGCAGGTTTCCGCATATTAAGGTCTCAAGCCACTCGGCGGCGCCGCGCCCCGTGATTTCGAAGCGGCTGAATCCCGGCAGCTCAAGCACGGCGACGCCTTCGGCCGCCGCCTGACATTCCTCCGCCATGCGGCCGAGCCAGCTCGGCCGGTGGAACGTCAGGTCCGCATTCGCTTGCTCCGGATCGCGCGGGAACCAGGTCGCCCGCTCCCACCCGTTGCGGGCGCCGAACTGCGCCCCCTTGGCCTTCAGACGCTCGTAAAGCGGCGACACTTTGGCGGGCCTGCCGGCGGGACGCTCCTCGTAGGGAAAGCCGATGGCGTATTCGTATCGGTAAAGCTCGAGCGCCTTCTCTTTTGTATATTGCTTGCCGACGTGGCCGGTAAACCGGCGCGGGTCGAGCGACCACAAATCCCACTCCGTCTCGCCCTCGACGACCCACTCGGCGAGAGCCTTGCCGGCTCCGCCGGCTTGCACGATGCCGAATGAGAACACGCAGCATTCGTAGAAGTTTTGGAGCCCGGGGGCCGGCCCGATCAACGGGTTTCCGTCCGGCGTATAGGGGATCGGCCCGTTGATCACTTTCTGAATCCCGGCGGAGGCGAGGAGCGGAACCCGGCGCGTCGCCGAATCCAGGTGCCACGCGAGCCGCTCCAGGTCGTCGGGGAAAAGCTGGAACGCGAAGTCGTCCGGCACGCCATCGAGCCATCGGGCCTCGGGATTTCTCTCGTACGGCCCTACGATGAGGCCCGAGCGCTCCTGGCGCAGGTAGTAGCTGTCGTCCGGGTCCCGGAGCAGCGGCAGCTTGCTCTTGCGGCTGGCAAGATCCGGAATTTGCTCCGTCACCAGGTACTGATGGCAGAGCGTAACGCACGGCACGTCGCGGCCGACCATGGCGCCGACCTCAGCCGCCCGGTAGCCGCCCGCGTTGACGACGATCTCGGCCGTGATGTCGCCCTTCCCGGTTTGGACCTGCCACTCGCCGCTGCTCTTCCGGTGAATGCCGGTGACCGGACAGAAGCGCACGATTTTCGCGCCAAGAGAAGTTGCGCCCCGCGCCAGCGCTTGGGTCAATTGCGCCGGGTCGATGTCGCCGTCATCCGGGTCCCATTGGCCCCCTCGCAGATCGTCGAGCGTGATGAACGGGTAGCGGTCTTTGATGTCGGCGGGCGACAGCATCTCAAACACGATTCCTTGATGCCGCGCCATTTCCGTGACGTGCAGAAACTCCTCCATGCGGGATTTCGTATGGGCAAGCCGGATGGCGCCGGTCACGTGATAATTGATGGGATAATTGGTCTCGGCGCCGAGGCGCTGGTAGAGCCGGGTGGAGTAGCGCTGGAGCTTCATGATGCTCCAACTCGTCGAGAAATTCGGGCAGTTGCCGGCCGCGTGCCACGTGGAGCCCGAGGTCAGCTCGTTTCCTTCAAGAAGGACAGTGTCGGTCCACCCCATGCGGGCAAGGTGATAGAGCGCGCTGCATCCGACGGCCCCCCCGCCGATGACCACCACTCGCGCCTGTGTCGGAAAATCGGCCATAGCTGCCCGCCTGTGGACCGCCAGAGCCTAGTCGCGCTGGTTTATCGGCGCCAGGGTGCAATTGGCCCGGCTGCCATGCTCACGCTGGCCATAATTGTCCACCGCCGTCGATGCGGAGCACCTGGCCGGAAACGAACGCGCCCATGGGACCGGCGAAAAATTCGACGACCCGGGCGACCTCATCCACGGTGGCGATGCGGTCGAGGGTCCCCTCGGTCGCCAGCAGCTTCGGATCGAGCGTTCGCGTGGCCAGGAAGCGGGCGGTACGGACCGAGCCCGGGGCGATGCTGTTAACGGTGACGTCATAGGCGCGAAGCTGGCTCGCGAGGCAGCGCGTGAAATGCGTGACGGCGGCCTTGGAGGTCCCATAGAGGGAGGCCTCCGTGCGGCCGACCAACGCGGCGATGGAGCTGACCGTCAGGATGCGGCCGCGCCGCCGCTCCATCATCTGGCGGGCCACCCGCTGGCAAATGAAGATGGTGGTGAGAAGGTTGCGGTCGATCACCGCGCGTACGTCTTCTTCCCGGATATTCACCACGTCGTTGGGATCTGGCTTGCCGCCCTTGGCCGCGATGTCGCCGCCGGCGTTGTGGACAAGAACATCGATCGGCCCTAGCTCCTCGGTCACCGTGGCGACAACCCTCTCCACGTCCGGCACCCGCGTCAGATCGCCCAACACCTTGGCCACCCGCACGCCGAAAGTGCGGGCGATCTCTTCCGCCGTCGCCGTAAGCGTCGTGCCCTCGCCATACTCGGCGGGACCGTGCTCTCGCATGCCGTGCAGGCCGATGTTGCATCCGAGGGTAGCGAGCTTCTCGGCAAAAGCGCGGCCAAGCCCGCGCCCTCCGCCGGTGACGAGAGCGACTTGACCGTCCAGCATGCGACTGGTCATCTCAGGGTTCCCTCTTCGGACGAATTTGCCTCAACGGAAATGGAGCCGGTCCGCTGCCTCTATTTGCGGAACAGCTCGCGGGGGAAGTTGGTGATCGGCTCGCACCCATCCTTGGTAACCAGCACCGTCTCCGAGGTCGATACGGTCTGCTGATTCGGGACGCGGAACGGCTGCGGCAGGTGGAAGACCATGCCGGGCTCGAGCACCGTCGGATTGCCGTGGCTGATGTCGAGAAAGTTCCCCTCGCTCCATCCGGGTGGAAAGTTGATGCCCATCGAATAGCCGGCACGCTTCAGGTTCTTGTACCCGTGCTTCGCGAAGGCATCGAGGCAGGCCTGGTTGACGTGGCCCGAGGTGACGCCCGGGCGGACGGCATCCATCGTGCGCTGCAGCACGTCGTGGACGACCGTGTTGCGCTGTTCCATCTCGTCCGGAATCGGGCCGATCGCGACCGAGCGCATGAGAGCCGCGCCGTAACGGCGGATCACGCCAGAAAGCTCGAGGAAAACGAGATCGCCGCGCGCGGCCTTGGTCGCGTCCCAGGTGTTGTGCACCAGGCTCGAACCCCAGCCGACATTGATGAAGGCCGGGTACGACGTATAGTCGCCGCCGGCCGAGATAAGAGCGTGATGGGTCGCGGCCGAGATGTCGCAGCCGCTCGCGCCTTCCCGGCAGGCTTCGATGCCGGCCCGCATTCCCGCCTCGCACACGCGGGCCGCCTGGCGGATGTAGGCGATCTCTTCCGGCGACTTCACCTTGCGGAAGGCTTCGACGAGGCCGGACGTGTCCTCGAAACGAGCACCCGGAAGCCGCTCCGCCAATCCCTCGAGGTCGCGGATCGTGAAGAAGAACGATGCCTTGTCGATGCCGATGCGCCCCTTGGCCAACCCCTCTCGCACGAGAAGGTCCCGCGCCGCGTCGAGATGCTGGTTGAAGCCCGCGTAGGTGAAACGCTTTTGGATGTAGGAGCGCTGGACGACGAGATATTCCGACTCGTGCAGGATGTTGAATGTCGTCGGCTCGCCGCTCGCCGGAACGAGCACGAACTGGCAGTAATCGTAGGCGGGCGTATGGAATGCCGACAGGTAATAGATGTTGGCCGGGAGCGTGACCAGCATGGCATCGAGGCCGCGCTTGGCAACGGCCTCGCGAGCCACCGCCAGACGGCGTTCGAAAACCTCGGGCGCAAACGGCAGCGTCTCTTTCATCGTGTCCCTCCTCCCGTGCCGCGGAGACGGCGCAATTTGCACCAGGTCAGCAGCGCGAAGGCCGGAGCACCGACCGCGGCACCGAGCACGAAGGGCAATTGCCATCCCAGCCAGACCACCGGGGCGAAGAGATAGAGCACGTCGTCGAAATCGAAACCGGCGAAACCCGGGTACGCCTTCCGGCCGGTGTCCCGCTTCACCCGGTCGATACGCTCGGCGAGCACCTCCGCCGCAAGGACGCCGAGAGCACCTGCAATGCCGGCGACGATTGCCCAGCCGCCGGCCCAGCTGTCGCGGAGTCCGATGCCGGCGCCGAGAAAGAAGAGCGCGGTCACCGCGAGGTCGCACACGAAGTCGTAAGTGTGGCCCCACGGGCTGGTCGTGCCGCTCACGCGGGCAAGCTCGCCATCGGCGCGATCGAGAAACGCCGACACAAGCCACAGCCATCCGCCCCAGATGTCCCATGTCCTGTCGCCGATCGCGAAGGCGACGCAGGCCGCGATGCCCGTCAGCAAGCGCAACGTCGTGAGGTGGTTCGGCGTCACCGGGGTGCCGACGAGCGGGAGGATGCTGCGCCGCGCGATCTTATGGGTCCAGGAATCGCCTACCATGCCGGGCGGCTCGATCGTTGGGGCTCAGCGGAGATCACGGAAGGCGATTGGCGTCGCGCCGGGCCGATTCGACGGGTCTGCGGGGAATCCCCGCAAAAAGCCCCTTGGCTTCGTTGACGGGACGTGAAAGGCCGAAGTCGTCGCCCGTGATGATCAGGCGCTTCAGGCGGCGTTTTCCCGCCCCCACAAGAAGCGGAAGAACTCTATTCCTTCCCGGGTCTGACGCTTCATGACGTTCCAGTCGCGGCACATGTCGTAGAACAAGGACGCCATCTTGCGCGGGCGGAAATAGAATCGCTTGTAGAAGCGTTCGACCGCCTCGTAAATCTCCTCGCCCGAGAGGTGCGGATAATTCAGCACGCTGTTCTGCACACCCTGCTCATTGACAAGCTTCTCCGTGCCCGCATCCGCGAGCCAGCCGTTCTCCACCGCTTGCCGGTAGAGGAACGTGCCCGGGTAAGCGGCGGGCAGCGAAACCTGGATTGTCTTCGGGTCGAGCGCCTGGGCGTAGCGGATGGTCTCCTCGATGGTCTCGTGCGTCTCGCCCGGAAGGCCGACGATAAAGGTTCCGTGAATCAGGATGCCGAGCTCGTGGCAGTCGCGCGTGAACTGCTTCGCGCGGTCGACGAGAATTCCCTTCTTGATGTTGTGCAGGATCTTCTGGTTGCCCGACTCGTAGCCGACGAGAAGCAGCCGGAGACCGTTGGCCTTCATGATCTCCAGCGTTTTGCGCGGCACGTTGGCCTTGGCGTTGCACGACCACGTGACCCCGAGCTTGCCGAGCTCGCGGGCGAGCGCCTCGACGTTTGGGATGTTGTCGGTGAGCGTGTCGTCGTCAAAGAAGAATTCCCTCACCTCCGGAAAGTTGTCCCGCGCCCAGGCGATTTCGTCCGCGACGTTCTTCACCGACCGCGTGCGGTAGCGGTGGCCGGCAATGGTCTGCGGCCATAGGCAGAACGTGCATCGCGACTTGCACCCGCGGCCTGTGTAGAGGGACATGTAGGGGTGCAGCATGTAGCCGTTGTAGTAGTCCGCGACGACAAGGTTCTCTTTGTAGATCGGCGTCACCCACGGGAGCGTGTCCATGTCTTCGATCAACGGGCGCTTGCCGGTGAAAAACGGCTTGCCGTCCTTGCGGACGGTGACGCCCGGGACTTGCTCCGGGGGGCGGCCCTCGGCGATCTCCTTCACGGCGAAATCGAACTCGTTGTCACAAACGAAGTCGATCGC
Source organism: Rhodospirillales bacterium (assembly GCA_009694195.1). Lineage (GTDB taxonomy): Bacteria > Pseudomonadota > Alphaproteobacteria > Rhodospirillales > SHVQ01 > SHVQ01. Next base: position 5,616 of record SHVQ01000032.1, on the reverse strand, counting down.
CGGCGACGCCATGATCGACGCCTCGTTGTTCACGGCGACATGGGCGCCGCAGAAGCCGATCAACAATCCGGGATTAGCCGCCTTGAACGCCTCGGCCGTGCGCACGTCGTTCCGGAAGCTCGGCGTGCTGGTATAGAGAACGAGAAACTCGTAATCGCGGGCGAGCGGCAGGAGGTCCTGCAGGCTCAGTCCCCGAGCGGGCGCATCGATCAGCCGGCTTCCCGGGACAAGCGCGGCAAGCTGAGCAAGCCACGTCGGATACCAGAAGGACTTGACTTCGCGCTTGCATTGGTAGCGCGAGCCGGCCCCACCGTCGTATCCGTCGTATGTCGGAGGGCTTAGAAACAACGTCTTCTTCATAAGCGACACCACGCCATCCCCTCAATCCGTCAGTGCGCATCCCTGATACGGCTGTTCGCCCGCATCGTCAGCATCTGCTCGCGCCACTTTACTGTATTTCCCCCATAGCTGGCGACCCGTACCGCCAGCGAAAGGAGATCGCGAACCGGCACCAGCCAAGCAACATGACGACCGCGATGTGGAACAGTCGCGCGCACGGCGTAATGCAGACCGAGCCGTAGGAACAGCGCGCCGACGATGGGTCCCGCCGCCAGGGCAGCCGATGCCGTTGCTGCGTGGACTGCCACGCCCGCGAGCAAGGCGAGCGGCAGGAGCTCCGTGATAAACGACAGCGCATAGCCATACGGCTGGACCGATCGGACGGTGCGGGACCATCGGATCTCGTGCTGGAACAGGCTCGGCAGATCCTCTTCGGCCACTGTATTCTCGACGATGTACGGCACCAGCGCGATCGTGCGTTTCTGCCGGGTGACGAGTTGTCCCAGCATATAATCGTCGGCGACGAAGCCGGCCAACGCCTCAAATCCCCCCATCGCAGCCAGCACGTCACGGCGGACCGCCATGGTCGCTCCGAAGCAGAACGAGAGCTTGCCGAACGTTGCCGGGATCAGCGCCGAGGGCAAGAACCAGTCGTTGATGAAGATCGCGCCAAGACGCGAGGCCAAATCGTGGCGAGCACTGGCGGAATAGAGACAAGTGGCGGCCCCGACCTCGTGGCGGTCGAAGGATGCCGCCACCGCGCGCAGATAGTCCGGCCGAACCCGCATATCGCTGTCGGCAATCACCAGAAGGTCATGGCGCGCGGCGGGCAGCATATTGGCGAGATTGCTCACCTTGAGGTTATGGCCGATCACGCGGCTGTCCACCACCAGGACAAGATCGCGGTCGGGAAATTCCCGTTGCAGGGCTTCGACCACGCCGGCTGCCGGGTCCTTGGGGTCACGCACGCCGAAGACAATCTGAAACCGGCCGTAATCTTGGCGGCAGAACGTGCGAAGATTGTCGGCGAGTCCCTCCTCCATCCCGCAAAGGGGCTTGAGGACGGTGATCCCGGTCTCTGCCCGTGCACCGACGGGGAGTCGGCTCAACCGCCGCCGAAAGCAGAGGACGCAAAACGTGGCGAGAACGACGTAAACTGTCGACGCCGCCAGGAGCCCCAGCGCGACAACCGCGAAGACCAGCGTCGGCAAGGACGCGGACGCTTCCGAATACTCAATCAAACCCTCACCCCTCGTGCAGTGATTTCAGCGCGAACAATCGGCCGCGCTATTTTCTTTTTCACTCGCCTTGCCCGTGCGGCGTCGGCGAATCAGCGACCGCCCTTCCCCATATTGCCAGAAAACCAGCCCCGGCACATCGAACAATAACTCGCGGAAACGCGTCGCCAGCGATAGCGCCAACGCCACGTCGGGCCCGATTCCGACCAGAGAACCAAGGACTATATAGGCCCCCTCCTGCACTCCATAGCTGTTCGGGACGACAAACGCCACATCGCTCAGCGTGCTGCTCAGGCTTTTCAGCATCACGGCCTCGAGCAGGCCTATCGGGTGGCCCAGGAGGACGGCGGCAAGCCACACCTCGCCCGTCTGCAAGGCGAGCGCCAGGAGACGCCATATCGTCGATGCCGCCATCCTGGCGCGCCGGCGGTAGAGATCGCGGATCACCTGGTCGATCTCGCCCGCCCCCTCGATCAGACGGCCAAAGTAGTCGGCTTGGGTGATCTTATGAGCGGAACGGGCCATGAAGCCGAACATTCCGGCGTTCTGCACGACGAAGAATCCGGCTGCCGCGGCGCCGAGGATCGCGAGCCCGCCAGCTGCCGCGGCCACGAGCGTGTCATCGAGGGCGAGCCATGACAGCACCAGGATGCCGGTAACTCCCCACAGAATGACCCCGACCACCTGCACTGTCTTGTCGACCACCGCCGACGCACTCGCCTGTAGAGGGTCAGCGCCCCAGAGGATCACCATCCGGGTCTTCACGACCTCGCCGCCGATGGTCGCCACGGGCAAAAGCGTGTTCACGGCCCGCCCCATCCATTGGGCGTAGAAGACGTGCCCGTAGCGGGGCGCATGATCGGGACGGAACGTCAGTTGCCAAGCGCGAGCAGCGAGAAAGACCGTCGGCAGCCAGATCATCGGAACGAATAGGATCGGCCAGCCCGAATCCACCAGGATGCCGCCCACTTCCCTGATCCCCTGCCAAGCGATCAGAGCCGTAAGCACGGCAAGGCCAACGATCAGCCCGATGTACGAAGCGATTTTCATGCCTGCACTTGGGAAAACGCGGGCCGGCCGCCATGATCGCCCGCTTGCACGCCGCCAAGTGCACCTTCTAATGGAACCCGGGCCCTCAGGGCTAGTGCAACTTTGACCATCGCCCCTCCATCGGGCTTGCCGTGAGCCGGCAGGTTCGCTAGAGAGCGGCGATCGTCGGCCCGCAAAAGGATCCCCAGTGTCAGCCGGTTCGCCGCCGCCCACCCCGATCTCGCCCCGCCCCGCGCCGGCGCAGCTCTTCCCGCTCACGCGTCACATCTCGTACAGGCTGACGCCGATTTTGGCTGCCACGCCGCTGACGCCTAACCAGATTACCGGGCTTTCGCTCGCCGCAGGTCTTGCCGGCGCCGCGTGCTTCGCGCTCGGGCCGTGGGCATGGCGCGTCGGGGGCGCGATACTGCTCGTCCTGTCGTATGCGTTGGACAACTGCGATGGGGAAATCGCGCGCCTCAAGGGCCTGTCCTCCGAATGGGGCGCCAAATTCGACGATCTTGCCGACTGGCTCATCGACGGAACGTTCTTCGCCGCGCTGGGGTATGGCGTGTGGACGGATTCGGGCGAGATCGCTTGGCTCTGGCTTGGCCTCGCCGCAACGGCGGGCGCCACGATCGACTACGCGGTCGATCTTGTCCTGCACGCCAAGGCGGAGGAGACAGGCGTGTCGCGGGAAGAGCAATCGACCGTAGCGCGGAAACCCGAGGACGCGGCTGACTGGCTGATCTATGTATTCCATAAGCTGAGCCGCGCGGATTTCTGCTTCATCGTCCTCGGCCTTGCGCTGGCGGACATCACCTGGGTTCTGCTGCCGGCGGCGGCGGTCGGCGCCCAGGCCTACTGGGTTGCCGACCTGTTCAAGCGCGCCCGCGGCTGGCACACGTAGGCACCCGCACAGCCTAAGTCTACCCCCCGACCTCCCGGGTGCGGGCGGCGACGCGCTCCCGGTGAAAGATATAGAGTCCGCTCGCCGCAATGACGAGAGCGCCCGCGATCGTCCACCGGTCGGGGATTTCCCCGAAGAAGAGGAACCCGAAGGCAACCGCCCAGAGAAGGCTGGTGTAGATGTAAGGAGCGACGACGGCCGCCGCGGCGAACCCGTAGGCACGGATCTGGGCGTAGTGGGACGTCGCACCGAGAAGGCCGAGGAGGCCCATCAACACCCAGCCGGTCGCATCGGGGGTAATCCACGCGAACGGGACAAGGACGTTCGCGAGGGCCGTCCCGGCGAGCGCCGCGTACGTCAAGGACGTCATCGGCGTGTCCGTGCGACCGACAAGGCGCGTCGTCAGCTGGTAGACGGCGGAACAAAGCGCCGCCGACAGCGGAAGCAGGGCCGCCCACGACAGGCCGCCGGCGCCGGGCCGAATGATGATGAGCACGCCGACGAACCCCGCAAGCACGCTCGCCCACCGGCGCAAGCCCACCCGTTCTCCGAGGACGGGAACGGAGAGCGCCGTGATCAGGATCGGCGTCAGGAATTGGATGGCGATGCACTGAGCAAGCGGAAGCAGGCTGAGGGCGCCGACGAAGGTGACCACGGCCGTCATTTGCGCGATCGAGCGGAACGCCTGGAGGCCCGGCCGTCGGGTCTTGAGCGTCGCCGGGAACCGGCGGCCCAGCACGCCCACCATCATCGCCATGTGGAACGTGTAGCGTGCCCACACGATCATCAGAATGGAATAGCCGAGGGTTAACTGCTTCACCACGCTGTCGGTGACGATGCCGATCATCACCGACAACAGCATGCAGAGAATCCCCCGGACGGCGTCCTTTGCGTCGGACGTCGGGGTCATCGCCTCTCCTTGGCTGGTTGTGGGCAGAGCTTAGGCCCGCGGAAGCGATGGAGAAAGCCCGGCCTCGCGACGGGCCATCAGGAGATCGTCGACGCGAAAGCGTTACCGAGGCAGGAGCTACGCTGGGCGCAGCGACAATGCGGCAATCAACAGGGCGCCGAGGGCGATTCGATACCACGCGAAGGGTGCGAAGCTGTGACGCCCGACGAAGCCGATCAGCCACCGCACCGTGAGCATGGCCGTGGCAAAGGCGACGACGAACCCGACGGCGAGGAGCAGCCCCCCTTCGGCGGTCAGCCCCTCGCGGTTCTTCCAGAGATCGTAGGCCGCCGCCCCGAAGATCGTCGGAATGGCCAGGAAGAAGGAAAATTCCGTCGCTGTTTTGCGATCGACGCCGAACACCATCGCGCCGAGGATCGTCGCCCCCGAGCGCGAGACGCCGGGAATCATCGCCAGGCATTGGATCAGGCCGATGCCGAATGCGAGTCCGAAAGGAAACTGCTCGACCGCGTGGATTCTCGGCGCGGGCTTCCAGCGTTCGATCAGCAAGATCGCAATCCCTCCCAAGATCAGCGACCAGCAAACGACATACGGCGAAAACAGGACGGCCTTGATGAAGCCGTGGAGCAGAACGCCGAGGACCACGGCCGGCGCGAATGCGAGAAGGATCGTCGCTGCGAAGCGGCGCGCCTGGCGGTCGCTCGCGAGCCCGAAAAGCACGGCCCAGAGCTTTTGAAAATAGAGAACGCAGACGGCAAGAACCGCGCCGAATTGAATGACGATTTCGAACACCCGTCCGGGAGGGCCGACAAACCCGAGCAAATCAACGAAGATGATCAGGTGGCCGGTTGAGGACACCGGCAGGTACTCTGTTGCTCCCTCGATGACGCCGAGAACGGCGGCGCTGAGAATTGTCTCGATATTCACGGTGCCCGGACGCTAGCGCGCTTTGCCATGGCCTGCCAGGAATTTTCAGGAGCTACCAGCACCACCAACGCCGGCAGCAGCCCTCACTCCGGCCTGGCCGCGATCATCCACATGTTGTCGCTGGTCGGCAGATGGTCGATGAGGCCGAAGCGGTGCACGCGGTAGCCGGTGCCGATGACCATCCGGTGGAGCGACGCCGGCGTGAAATAGTTGAGGTGGTCCGGAAAGCGGTAGCCGCACCAGTGCCGCCCCATGACCCGCCG
>SHVQ01000008.1 GCA_009694195.1 Rhodospirillales bacterium | reverse complement strand
AGCCTCGGCTACCGACCGCCGGCCCCGGAAACCGCGATACCGCCATTGCCGCCTTCCGGCTCCGCTACGCTCCACCTACAGCCGGCAATGGCGAAGGAGGACACAATGCACTAACATTCAGCTTGGACCACCCAGTGGGGGCCGGTCAATCTGGACATGGGCCAGGAGCGCGTCCACGCCGTCTTTGGCATCCTTGTCGACCATGTTCGCCCCTGCTTAAGCCATCTATTGGTATCCGAATTGGTATCAAAGGAAAAGGAACCGCCGGGAATGGGCGGGAAGGAATCCTTGGTGGGCGCTGTGAAAAGCGCAGAAAACCGAGATTCTAGGGAGAGGAAGGGGAGGGACGGGAACGTTCTAGAAGGCTTAGCAAACCGCCGCCTTCAGCCGCTCGGCCATCCCTCCGCCGGGAGGCGGCTATCGCCACGGCGTATGCGCCGCCGGTTCTAGGCTGTGAGCGCGCTCCTGTCAACGCAAGGTCGCGCGAAAATCCGCGCCTCCGACGAACGAGATGGTTACGGCGACGGTTACGGGCGTTTGCGCTTGCCGGCGGGAAGCACGGCCCGCCGCTTCTTCCGCGGGCCGCCGCTTCCGGCCGCGGGCTCGGGTGTGCGCGGGCGGGGGGGCAGGCGTCTCCCGTCGGCGCCGAGCGGCCAGTGCGCGGGAGCCGAGGGGGCGAAGCCGGAGTCGGCGGCTTTCCCCGCGATCGGCGCCGCGATGTTGTAGGAAACGATCGCGCCGGTGAGGCGCTTGAGCTCGTCCACCGTCACGCGAAAGACGCAGTGGGGATGGCCGGCCGCCGCGTAAAGATCGGGGAACCGCTTGAGCGAGCGGTCCATCACCATCGGCAGCGCGTGCAGCGCGCCCACCGGCGCCACGCCGCCGATGGTGAACCCGGTCACCGCCTTCACTTCGCTCGCGTTGGCCTGGCGCGCTTCGCCCTTCATGAAGAGCGCCGCCGGCAGGTTCTCCGGCAGGCAACGATGATCCCCCGCCACGAGCGCCATCACCATGCGCCGGTCGATGGAAAAGACGAGGGATTTCACGATGGCGCCGAGCGGGGCGCCGACGGCGCGGGCCGCATCCTCGGCCGTGCGCGCCGTCTCGGCGAGCGCGATCAGCCGATCTGCGAGCCCGGCCGCGCCCAGCACCTCCGCCACGCGTTTCACGGACGGGTGTTCGAAGACGTTCATGACGGCACCTTCATTCCCCGTTGCACGGCCGGCCGCTTCGAAATGGCTTCGTGCCAGCGTTTCACGTTCGGAAAACGGGCGAGATCGACCTGATGGCGCTCGAAGCGGGACACCCAGGGATACGTGGCGATGTCGGCAATGGAATAACTCTCGCCGGCCAGGTGTGCCTCGCCGCCGAGCCGCTTGTTCATCACGCCGTACAGGCGAACGGTCTCGTCGTGGTAGCGCTTCTTCCCGTATGGCACGTCCTCCTTCGGTTGAAAGAGGAAGTGATGCGCCTGACCGAACATGGGCCCGACGCCGCCCATCTGGAACATCAGCCACTGCAGCGTGACGATGCGGGCGCGCGGATTGTCCATGGGGTAGAGGGGGCTTCTCGCCTTGTCCGCGAGATAGATCAGGATCGCTCCCGATTCGAACACGGAAATCGGCCGGCCGTCCGGCCCGTCCTCATCCACGATCGCCGGAATTTTGTTGTTGGGGCTGATCGCGAGAAACTCCGGCCTGAACTGCTCGCCCTTGCCGATGTCGATGGGATGCACCTTGTAGGGAAGCCCCAGTTCCTCGAGCATGACGGAGACTTTGCGGCCGTTCGGCGTCGCCCAGGTGTAGAGGTCGATCATCGGCGTTCCTGCTCGTTGCCCTCAAGCGGGCCGATTGCGGGGGACACCCCCGCAGACCCCAAGGGGGCCGTTTGCGGGGGGACACCCCCGCAGACCCCAAAGCGCGCCGACTGTACAGGCATGTCCCGTGGGGCTCAAGCAGCCGCCCTGTCGTTGCCGGGAAATGGCCGGTTGAATTCCGGGGGTCTCCATACTTTAATCCCCCGGTGCCTTGGACGAGCTCGTTTCCGCGTCCGAATCGGACACCGCTCCATGAACCGCGTTCCTCTGCCGTCCGCGCCTCCGCGGGTCCCGCTCGACGCGCCGGGGACGGACGGCGCGCGGCCGTCCGTCGGCGCAGGCACCGCCAGTTCGCTTTCGCCGACCCGCGGCATCGTTTGCATGATCGGCGGCGTCGCGCTCGCGTCCATGAGCGATGCCATCATGAAGTGGCTCAGCGCAGGCTACCCCATCGGCGAGATCCTCTCCGTGCGCGGCGTCTTCTTCATCGCTCCGATCCTGTTGCTGATACGGCGCGAGGGGGGCTTTGCCATTCTCCGCGTCAAGAGCAAGGGCGGCCAGGCGTGGCGCGCCCTTCTCACCGTGATCTCGATCTTCATGTTCATGGAGGGCCTGCGCCAGATGGCGCTCGCCGACGCGACGGCCGTCACGCTCACGCAGCCGCTCTTCGTCACCGCGCTCGCGCCGCTGCTGCTTCGCGAGCACGTGGGGTGGCGGCGATGGCTCGCGGTCGCGATCGGATTCGCCGGCGTCGTCGTGATGATTCGCCCGACGGGTGACGCCATCGCCTGGGCCGCCCTGTGGCCGCTCGGCGCCGCCTTGCTCGCCGCTCTCCGCGATCTGGTGACGCGGCGCAACACGCTCGCCGACAGCTCGGTTGCGACGCTCCTTTACTCCACCCTTGCGACCGCGCTGACCGGCCTCGCCACCCTCCCGTTCGGCTGGCTCTCCATCTCAGCATTCGATCTCGCGCTCATGGCGTGCGCGGGATTGCTGCTGGGCGTCGGTCATTATCTGCTGATCGAGACGTTTCGCTGGGCCGAGGCCGCGGTGGTCGCGCCGTTCCTGTACATGTTCATGGTCTGGGCGGTGATCATCGGCTACGTCGTCTGGGGTGATATCCCGGACCAGTGGGTGGCCGGCGGCGCCGTCCTCGTCATCGGGAGCGGCCTTTACATCCTCAGACGGGAAGTGCGGCTGCGCGCCCGGAGGCGGGCGGCCGAGAGCGCAGACCGGCGGGCGGAATGACCCCGCGGCCTGAGTCGTCCGATGCCCGGCGCGGCATCTTCTGGATGATACTGACCACGCTGCTCGGCGCCGGGATGGACGCGACCGCCATGTACCTCGTGCGGGACCATCCCGTGCTCATGCTGCTGTGGGCCCGGATCACCTTCCACGTGCTCTTTCTCGTCCTCCTCCTCGGCCCCCGGCTGCCCCGCGTCATGGTCACCCGGAATCTCCGGCTGCACCTCGTGCGCTCCGTGATGCAGGTGCTCGCGGTCGGCTTCATGTTCTGGAGTCTGCGCTACATTTCGCTGGCGGACGCGAGCGCGATCTACCTGGCGTCGCCCATCTTCACCACCGCGCTCGCCGTCCCGTTCCTGGGCGAGACCGTCGGCCCCCGCCGGTGGATCGGCGTCGGCGTCGGCTTCCTCGGCGCGCTTTTGATCATCCGGCCGGGAACCGACATCATGCAGGCCGGCGCCCTGCTCGCGCTCGGCGCGTCGCTCTCCGCCGCGGTGCTCCAGATCACCACGCGGCTTACGAGCCGGACCGACGGGCCGCTCACGACGCTCGCCTATACCACCCTCGTCGGATTCGTGCTGTTCAACCTGACGCTGCCGCTCTATTGGGTGACGCCGAGCGCGGAGGGGTGGCTCGGCCTCGTGACGCTGGCTGTGTTCGGATTTGCCGCCACGTACACGATGATCAAGTCGTTCGAGGCGGCGCCGGCCTCGGTCGTCACACCTTATTATTATACGGGGATGGCGTGGGCGATCGTGCTGGGCGCGGTTCTGTTCGGGCAATGGCCGGACGCCTGGTCGTCGCTCGGCATCGCGGTGATCGCGGGCAGCGGTCTCTACATCTTCCACCGGGAGCGCGTGCGGAAATCCGCCGCACCGCCCGACTGACGGCGGTCAGAGCTCCTTGCCGATCCGCTTGTCGAGGGAGAGATTGCCGCCGCCGCGGATGAGGATTGCCAGCGTCACCAGACCCCAGAAGAGCGGGACCTCGTAGCCTTTGTTGATCCAGTAAAAGCCGTTTGCCCAGTGGACATGGAACGCGGCGACGGCCATGAACCCGACGACGAGGGCGGCCACGGGCCGGGTCAACAGCCCGATCGCCAGCATGATTCCGCCGAAGAATTCGAGGGAACCGATGTACCAGGCGAAGAACGTGGCGGGCTCCAGGCCCATGGCGGCCATGCCCTTGGCGGTGTTCGGAATACCCCCCTGGAACAGCTTCCTGTAGCCGTGCGGCACCAGCAAGATCCCGCACGTGAAGCGGATGAGGGGATACGAATAGCAGGAAAACGAGTCGTAGATAGAGCCGAGGGCGGGAATGATCCGCTTCGGCGTTTGCGAGGTCTGTCCGTCGGTCATCGGTCCCTCCTTAGTTCAGATACCGTAGGTATTGTCCGACCCAGTCGAAGTCGACGAGCTTCACGTAGGCGTCCGTGAGCTTCTTGGTGACGGGACCGGGAATCTTGCCGTCGCCGAAGCGGCCGATCTTGGCGCCGTTCACGGTGGAGATCGGGCAGATGCACCAACTGGTGGACGTCAGGAACGCCTCGTCGGCGGTCATCGCGTCGTAGACATCCAGGTCCTTCTCGACGACCGGGATCTTGAGGCCCTGCGCGAGCATCATCGCCGTCGCCCGGCTGATGCCCGGCAGCACGAATTGCTCCTTCGGCGTGTAGAGGGTGCCGTCCTTGACGATGAAAATGTTGTTGCCGCGGCCCTCGGCGAGATTGCCGTTGGTGTCGAGCAGGACCGAGACGGCGTCCGGTTGCATCGATTTCGCCTCGAGGTCGGCGAGGATGAAATTGAGATACTGGTTCGCCTTCGCGCGCGGGCTCAGGACGTCGGGACCGGGCCGCCGGATCGACGGGATGACGACCGGGAGCCCGTCGCGGAAGAACCGCGCGCGCTCGCGGAACGGGAGCACCCGGCACTCGACCATGACCATCGGCGAGCGGTAATCCGGCCACATCTCGCGCGCGTATTCGTCGAGCCCGCGCGAGACGCGCTGGGTCACCCAGATGTCTTCGTTCTTCGGCATGTGTTTGAGGTTCAGCGCGGCCACTTCTTCGCTCGCGTCGATGAACTCCTTCGGCGAAATGCCGGGGTCCATGCGCACGTAGGCCAACGACTTGTAGAGCCGGTCCACGTGCTCCTTCACCTTGAACAGCCGGTGATTGAAGGTGCGCGTGGTGTCGAACACGGCGTCGCCGTAGAGAAACCCGCGATCGCGGAACGGGACGCGCACGTCCTGTTCCGGCATGATCTTGCCGTTGAACCAGGCGAACCATTGATTGGGGATGGGCATGGATGTCTCCTTGATGATCTTGCGGGCGCGTCGGGCCCGAGCCGCGATTTTCGCGCGCGGCTCGCATGCCGTCAAGCCGTGGCCCGCGCCGGTAATGGGTCAGTTTGCTCTCATGCTTCGACAAGCTCAGGGTGAGGCCCGAAAATACGTGACGATTGGAACGGCCTCCGGGCCGCCGGTAAGATGTATCGCGTAGGAACCGGGATGGCGCTTCGATGACGGACTCGGCTCGGGTCTTCGCGCCCGGTCGTCGCGGGATCCTCTGGATGCTGCTGGCGACCGTTCTCCTCGTGAGCTCGGACACGATCATCAAGCACCTCGTCCGCACGTATCCGGCGCTGGAGGTGCTGTGGGCGCGGTTTCTGTTCCACCTTCTCCTGATGACGGCCGTGTTCTGGCGGCGGCTGCCGGTGATCGTCAAAAGCCACCGCTGGGACCTGCAAATGGTTCGCGGCCTCTCGCTGGCCGTATCCAACGGTCTCTTCATCCTGGGGCTCCGGTTCATCGGCCTCGCGGAAGCCAGCGCGATCCTGTTCGTCTCGCCGCTTCTCGTGACCGTGTTCTCGGCGCCGCTGCTCGGCGAAGCGGTCGGCGTCCGACGCTGGATCGGCGTGGTCGCGGGATTCGCGGGCGCGCTCATCATCATCCGCCCGGGAACCGGCATGATGCACGCGGGCGCGCTTCTCGTGCTCGCGGGCGCCGTCTTTTCGGCGGCCAACCAGATGACGACGCGCGCCCTCGCCCGCTACGACATCCCCTTGACGACGCTCTTCTATACCGCGGTCTTCGGTACCGCGGCCTCGAGCCTGTTCGCGCCGTTCGGCTGGGTCATGCCGGACACGGAAGGGTGGCTCCTAATGGCTGCGATCGGATTTCTCGCCGGCTCCGGCCAGTTCGCGCTCATCAAGGCGTATCAGCAATCCGAAGCCGCCGCGGTCGCGCCCTTTTTCTACGCGAACCTGCTGTGGGCGACGGGCTACGGCTTTCTGATCTTCGGCGATCTGCCGGACATTTGGACGATCTCCGGCGCGGTCCTCATCGTCGCGAGCGGGCTCTGGGTCTTTCGCGGCGAGCAGACGCGCCCCGCCGCTTCCGCTCCGAAGACGCAGGGATAAGACGCGCTACCAAAACCGCCGGCGCGCGTGCTTCTCTTCGTATTGCTGATGATGCTCCTCGGCCCGCCAGTAGTCCTCGACCGGAGCGATCTGGGTCACGACGGGGCGCCGGAACCGCTCCGATTTTTCGAGCTTCTCCTTCGACGCCTTCGCCCGCGCTTCCTGGTCGGCGTTGTGAAAGAAGATGGCCGAGCGGTATTGCGAGCCCATGTCCGGCCCCTGCCGGTTGAGTTGGGTCGGGTCGTGGAGGGACCAGAAAACGTCGAGAAGCCGGTCATAGGTCACTTTGGCCGGGTCGTAGACGACCTCGACCGCTTCCGCGTGCCCGGTGCGATCGGTGCAGACCGCCTCGTAGGTCGGATTTTTCACATGGCCGCCGGTGTAGCCGACGGACGCCGACAGCACTCCCGGAACCTTGCGGAACGTCGCCTCGACGCCCCAAAAACACCCGGCCGCGAACGTGGCTTTTTCTTCCGCCATGGGATTTTCCTCCCTTGCGTGAGATGGGGAAGCGATCTTACCGCCGCTTGGGGGTGGTCATCGAGAGCGGGAACTTAATGGAGACAATGGTGCCGACGGTCTCCTTGCTTACGATCTCCAGTCTGCCGCCGAGCTCTTGGACCAGGCGGTACGCAATCTGCAGGCCGAGGCCGGAGCCGCGGTCCCCGTGGGGCGACGCGCCCGCGTCCTTCGCCGTCGGCATCAGCATGGACATCCCGCGAAGGATGCTCACGATCTTCTCGGCCGGAATTCCGCGGCCCTGGTCCTGGACGATCAGGATGGCCACGCCTTCCTGCGAATCGACCCGGGATTTGACGGTGACGCGGCCGCCCGCGGGCGTGAATTTGATCGCGTTGGAGACAAGGTTGGCGAGCACTTGGCGGAGCCGCAGGGGGTCGGTCTTGAGGATCGGGAAGTCTGGCACGACCTCCGCCACGATGTGCACCCCGCGCTGGAGTGCCATGGCGGAGAAGAGCTCGACGACTTGCCCGGCGAGATCGCCGACGTCGACGTCCGCGACCGTCGGAGGCGGCAGCACGATGTCGTCGGCAGCGGCGGGCAGCACGCGCTCGCACATCTCCAAAAGCTGCAAGGCGGCCTCATGCACAATGCGGGCAGGCTCGCGGTAGGCGTCGTTGCCGAGCGGGCCGAACGTTTCGTCCTTCATGATCTCGCAAAACCCGGCGATCGCCGTCAGCGGCGTCCGCAGCTCGTGAACCAGCTCCGCCGTTTCCTTGCGATGTGCGTCTTCCTGCTTCGATTCTCGCTTGAGCGCGGCGGCCAGCGCCTTCTCAGCGTCGCGCAGCGCCGCCTTGCATTCCTCGAGATTGGTGACCTGCTCGCTCTTCCCTGGCATCCGCGCCAGCCCCCCAAGCTGACAAAGAAATGCAATCGGCGGTAAGCCTAACACATCGGCGTCGGCTGGCGACGGTCAAATGAACGTCAGATGACGCTCGCAGCCGCCCGCACCTTCTCGCGGTGAAGAATGTAGAGGCCGCTGAAACCGATCAACGCCGTTCCGCCGATCGTCCACACATCCGGCACGTCTCCGAACACGAGGACGCTCACGAGCGTCACCCAGACCAGGTAGCTGTATGCAAAGGGAGCGATGGTCGCGGCGGGTGCCGAACCGTAGGCGCGGATCATGGCGAGGTGGCCGAGACCGACGATCAGGCCCTGTCCGATGAGCAAAACCCATCCCTCGGCATCCAGGGGGACCCAGTAAAAGGGTGTCACCATGCCGGTGACGACCATGCCCACGAAGGCCGTATAAAAAAGCGTGGTGAACGGCCCGTCGCTTTTCCCGACGAGCCGGGTCATCAGGTGAAAAAGGGCCGAGAAGAACGCTCCCGCCAACGGGAATAGCGCCCCCCCCTGCATGGCCGCGCTGCCGGGACGGACGATGATGAGGGTGCCGATGAAGGCGACGACGACGCCGAGCCATCGGCGGGGCCCGACCCGCTCTCCCAGGATCGGCAGCGAGAGGGCCGTGACGATCACCGGCGCGAGATAGAAGACCGCGCCTGCGTCCGCGAGCGGGATGAACCGGAGGCCGATGAAGAAGAACGCGGTCGAGCCGAGCAGCGTGAAGGCGCGGAAAATCTGCATGCTCGGACGCTGGGCCGCGGCGATGGCGACGATGTTCTTGCCCTTCACCAGCAGGACCAGCACCGCCTGGAATGTGAAGTACCCCCACATGAGTTGCGGGACCGGGATGCCCAGGTTCACCGTGTACTTCGCCATCCCGTCGGTGACGACGAACAACGCGGTCGCGACCAGCATCCAGAGAATGCCGCGCCGATAGGACTCGCGTGCGGCGGTGGCCGCCGCTGACCCGGCAGAGCTGTCCACGACGAGCTCTTAATCCTTAAGCTTTTTCTTGAGAAGCTCGTTGACGAGACCGGGGTTGGCCTTGCCCTGCGTCGCCTTCATCACCTGGCCCACGAACCAGCCGGCGACCTTCTCGTTGCCGGCCTTGTACTGGGCGGCCTGGGTCGGATTGGCGGCGATCGCCTTGTCCACGGCGGCCTCGATCGCGCCGGTGTCGGTGATCTGCTTCAGGCCTTTCTCGGCGACGATGTCGGCCGGGTCCTTGCCGGTTTCGACCATGATCTCGAAGACGTCCTTCGCGATGCGGCCGGAAATCGTGTTGTCGTGTTTGAGCGCCTGCAGGTTCGCGAGCATTTGAGGAGTCACGGGCGACTTCGCGATGTCCAGACCCGCCTTATTGAGGTGGCCGAGAAGATCGTTGATAACCACGTTCGCGCATTCCGTTCCGATGCGTTCCTTGGGAAGCTTCGTTCGCACCAAGACCTCCGCGACGAATTTCTCGTAGTAGTCGGCGATGTCTTTTTCGCTGACGAGCACACTCGCGTTGTAGGGGATGAGCCCGAAGTCGCCAATGAAACGAAGCTTCTTGTCGTCCGGAAGCTCGGGCAGCGATTTCCGGATACCCTCGACATACGCATCCGTCAATTCGAGCGGCAGCAGGTCCGGGTCGGGGAAGTAGCGGTAGTCGTGGGCAAACTCCTTGGCCCGCATCGGCCGTGTCTCGCCCTTGCCGGCGTCGTAAAGGCGCGTCTCCTGCACGACCGTGCCGCCGCTCTCGTAGGCGTCCACCTGTCGCTGGGCCTCGTGCTCGATCGCCTGCATGACGAAGCGGACCGAGTTCACGTTCTTCGTTTCCGTGCGCGTGCGCAATTTCTCGCCCGGCTTGCGAACGGACACGTTCACGTCCGCGCGCAGGCTGCCCTGCTCCATGTTGCCGTCGCAGGTGCCGAGATAGCGGAGGATCGAGCGCAGTTTTTTGAGGTAAAGGCCCGCGTCCTCGGGGCCTCGCATGTCCGGCTTGGAGACGATTTCCATGAGCGCCACGCCCGAGCGGTTGAGGTCGATGAAGGAACGGCGCGGGTCCTGGTCGTGGAGGGACTTGCCCGCGTCCTGCTCCATGTGCAGGCGCTCGATGCCGATCTCGCGGGTCGTCCCGTCCGGGAGATCGAGAATGACCTTGCCCCCGCCGACGACCGGGTGCTGGTACTGAGAAATCTGATAGCCCTGCGGCAAGTCGGCGTAAAAATAGTTCTTCCGCTCGAACACCGAGTGCAGATTGATGCGCGCTTTCAGGCCGAGGCCCGTGCGCACCGCCTGCTCGATGCAATATTCGTTGATGACCGGAAGCATGCCCGGCATGGCGGCGTCGACGATCGAGACTTGGCTGTTCGGCTCGGACCCGAAATCGGTGGCGGCGCCCGAGAAGAGCTTCGATTTCGAGATGATCTGGGCGTGGATCTCGAGGCCGATCACCACTTCCCAATCGCCCGTTTTGCCGTGGATCACGTAACTCATGGGTCGCTACTCTCTTATCTCATCCTTCGACAAGCTCAGGATGAGGTGTTTCATTTTTTCAGACACGGCGGCCGCGTGTCGAACTTGGCCGCCTTCTCGATCACGCGCGCCGTGGCGAACACCGTTTCCTCGTCGAACGCGCGGCCGATGACTTGCAGGCCCAAGGGAAGCCCGCGCGCGCTCAAGCCCGCCGGCACGGAGATTCCGGGGAGGCCCGCCAGGTTGACCGGCACCGTGAACACGTCGTTCAGGTACATCGCCACCGGATCGTCCATTTTTTCCCCGATTGCAAACGCCGCGTTGGGGGCGGTCGGCGTCAGCAGCGCGTCGATCTTCTCGAACGCTTGGCTGAAGTCGCGCGCGATCAGCGTCCGGACCCGCTGCGCTTTCAGGTAATAGGCGTCGTAGTAGCCGGCCGACAACACGTACGTGCCGATCAGGACGCGGCGGCGGACCTCCTTGCCGAAGCCCTCGCCGCGCGTGTTCTCGTACATTTCGTCCAAGGTTTCGCCCGGGACGCGAAGCCCGTAGCGCACGCCGTCGTAGCGGGCGAGGTTGGAGGAGGCCTCCGCCGGCGCGATAATATAATAAGTCGGGAGCGCATAACTGGTGTGCGGGAGCGAGACCTCGACGGTCGTCGCGCCCGCCTCTTTCAGCCAGGCCGCCCCCTGCCGCCAGAGATCGGCGATCTCGGCCGGCATCCCGTCCATGGTGTATTCGCGGGGGATTCCGACGCGCAGCCCCTTGACGCCGCGCTCGACGGCGGCCTCAAAGTCGGGGACCGGCACGGGCGCCGACGTCGAATCCTTCGGGTCGTGCCCGGCCATGGCGTTGAGCATGATCGCCGAGTCCCCGACCGTCCGCGTCATCGGCCCCGCCTGGTCGAGGGAAGAGGCGAACGCGACGATGCCCCAACGCGAGCAGCGTCCATACGTGGGCTTCAGGCCGACGATCCCGCAAAACGCCGCCGGCTGGCGGATCGAGCCGCCGGTGTCCGTGCCCGTCGCGCCGAGACAGAGCCGTGCCGCGACCGCCGCCGCAGAGCCGCCGGACGAGCCGCCGGGCACCAGGTCCTTGTCTCCCGGAGGTGCCCACGGGTTTTTCACGGGGCCGTAGTGGCTGGTGATGTTGGATGAGCCCATGGCGAACTCGTCCAGGTTGGTCTTGCCGACCATGACCGTGCCCGCCTCGATCAGCTTCCGCGTGACCGTCGATTCGTAGGTCGGCTTGAATCCGTCGAGGATGTGCGATCCCGCCGTGGTGAGGACGCCCTCCGTGCAGAAGAGGTCCTTCACCGCCACGGGGATTCCCTCCATCGGCCGCGCGGTCTTCTTCGCCAGGCGCTCGTCGGCGGCCTTGGCGCGCGCGATCGCGAGCTCGGCCGTCGGCGTGATGAAGGCGTTGAGACCGCGCGCGGCCTCGATTGCAGCGAGATGGGCTTTCGCGAGCTCGACCGCGGAGAACGACCCTTTCGTGAGGCCGTCCCGCGCCTCCGCGAGCGTGAGATCGGTGAGGGTCATTCCACCACCTTCGGCACGGCGTAGTAGGTCTCCACGCGCTCGGGCGCGTTGGCGAGCACCTTCTCAGGCGCGCCGCCGTCGGTGACGGCATCGGCGCGCTTGGGCAGCGCAAGGTGGCCGCCGCCCGCCATGGGCTGGACGTTCCCCGTGTCGATTTTATTGAGCTGCTCGACCCAGGTGAGAATGCTCGAGAGCTCGCCCGCGAGCGAATCGAGCTCGGACTCCGGCACTTTGATGCGGGCGAGAAGGGCGATCTTCTTCACGGTCGCGCGGTCGAGCGCCATGGGGGTCCTCTTGGGCGTTCAAGGGCGCGGACGTTAGCACCCGCTCCCCGGCCCTGCAACCGAGGGGAGCGTCAGCGCGCGCCGGCGTAGTACTCGATGCGGCGCTCGAGCCAGGCAACGGATTCGGAGACGGCGAACGCGAACAGGAAGACGAGAATGACGAGCGCCCAGAACTCCTCCATCAGGAAGTTGCGGGAGTAGAGCTCGAACATCTCGCCGATGCCGATAATGGAGATCAGGAGCTGGCCGATGACCACGCCCTTGACGCCGCGGATCACGCCGAGCCTGACGCCGGCGAGGATCTCCGGCAGCGCCGCCAGGATCAGCACCTTGGCGTAGAGCTGGCGGCGGCTGGCCCCGAACGAGCGCGCCATTTCGAGGAGCGACGGGCTCGCCTGGCGGACGCCGACCTCGGTGTCCAGGATGATCACGAACACGGCGAACAGGAAGACCGTCACCACCACCGTCGCCTGGCCGATGCCGACGATCGCCATCAGCATGGGAACGAGGGCCGAGATGGGCGCGCTGACGAAGATGTTGACCCAGAGGCCGAGGATGTCCCCGACCCTTGGGACGCGCGCCATCAGGACGCCGAGAGCGATCCCCACCACGATTGCGAGCCCGAGACCGGTGCCGAAGGCTGTGAGCGTGATCCAGGCGGCCGAGAGAAACTTCTGCGTGGGCATAAGCTCCATTCCGGCGACGACGACGGCGGAGACCGGCGGCACGATCATCGACAGCTTCGCCTGCCCGACCGCTTCCCACGCGAGGAACCAGACGGCGAGCGAGGCGGCGAGGGGAATTCTCCAGCCGAAGATCGTCATGGGAGATACGCTTTCAGCGTCCGCCAAATCTCGTCGACGGCGTCGAGATAGTTCCGGTCGCGCCGGATGTCGTCGGGCGAGCCCGAACGGTCGATGTTCGACTCGATCACGCGGGATACTTTTCCCGGCCGTCGGGAGAGGAGCACGATCCGGTCGGAGAGATAGACCGCCTCTTCGATCGAGTGGGTGACGAAAATCACCGTCTTCCGCTGGTGGCCGAGCAAGGCGAGCAGATCCTCCTGGAACTTGCGGCGCGTCTGCTCGTCGACGGACGAGAAGGGCTCGTCCATCAGCAGGATATCGGCGTCGACGGCGAGCGCGCGGGCGAGCCCTACCCGCTGGCGCATGCCGCCGGAAAGCTGGCTCGGGTAGCTCTCCTCGAAGCCCGCGAGACCGACCTCGGCGATGTACGTCCGCGCGACCGCGTGCCGCTCGGGCACCGGCATGCCGCGAAGCTCGAGCCCGAAGGCGACGTTGCGAAGCACGTTCGCCCACGGCAGCAGCGCGAAATCCTGGAACACGAAGGCCCGCTCCGGGCCCGGCCCGGAGATGCGGCGCCCCTTGACCAGCACGTCCCCCGCCGTCGGCTCGATCAGGCCGGCGATGATCTTGAGAAGCGTCGTCTTGCCGCACCCGCTGGGCCCGAGAAACGTCGTAAGGCGGCCGGGCGGGACGGCGAGGTGGACGTCCTGCAACGCCTCGACGCCGCCCTCATAGGTCTTCGAGACACCCTTCACGTCGACGATGATTTTCCCGTCCAAGGGGCCGTTCTCCTAGGCCGCCGCGCCGGTCGCGCGAAACAGCCGCCGCTCGACGCGCTCGAGGGCGCCGATGGTGACGGCGGCGAGCGCCACGATGGAGACGATGGATGCGTACATCTCCGCGTAATTGGCGACGGAGCCGTGATAGGTGATGAGATCGCCGATGCCGGTCGGCGTGATCAGAAGCTCGGCGACGACGACGCCCACGAACCCCATGGCGAGCCCGAGCCGGAGGCCGGCGAAGATCAGCCCGCGCGCGTGCGGGATCATGATCTTCAAAATCTGTTGCGTGCGCGTGCCGAGGAAGGACCGGCCCATGGCGATGAGGGAGGGGTCGGTGTTGCGGATGCCCTTGTAGGCGTTCATCACCACCACGGGCGTCGCCAGCAGGATGACGGCGAGCGACTTCGCCGTCAGCCCGATGCCGTAGATGTACGTGATCAGCGGAATGATCGCGGCGAGCGGAGCCGCCTGCAGAATGATGAAGATCGGAAGCGCCAGCCACTCGAGCGACCGCGAGAGGCCCATGCCGACGCCCGCGGCCACGCCGACCACGGCCGAGACCGCAATGCCGATGAGGAGCGGTTGCAAGGTCGATGCGTAGGCCTTGATCAACGAGCCATCGGCGATGAGTGCGAGAAGCGCCGCGACCGTTTCGCCGAACGTCGGAAAAGCGAGACTGATCGGAATCCGGCCCGCGATCTCCCACGCGCCGAAGACGAGCACGAACGACACCGCCCGCCAGGGATGGCGTGAGAGCGCTGGAGACCTGTCGTGAAGCATCATCGAAGAGGATTTCGCCCCCTCACCCAGCTTCGGGTAACCGCGGCTGGCGCCGCGTCAACCCTTCTCAACCCTCTCCCCCGTTTAGCGGGGGAGAGGGGAGGGTGAGGGGGTTAAACTCAGCCGCCGACCTTGGCCAGCGCCGCTTTCAAGGGCGCAAGGTTCCAGAAGTCGTCGGCCTTTAGCTCCTGCGGCGTGCCCTGGAGCGCGCCGGAGGCGGTGAAGAACTCGAAGTCGTTCTTGACCGCGCCGGCGAGGCCGCCGTCGTTGGGGAAAATGCCGCCGGCGACGGCCTGCTTGAAGTAGGGCTCGACTTCGCCCTCGAGCTTGGCGGGCAGGTCCTTGAGGAGCCCCAGGCGCTGGCGCTCGCGGACGGCGAAGGCGGGGTCCTTGTTGATCTCGCGCCACACCTTCAACAGCTCTTCGAGCAGGATGCCGACGGCCGCTTTATTGGCGTCGAGGAAGGCGTTGGTGGCGAACAATGCTTCGTCGCTGGCCTTGATCTCGCCCAAGGGCAGCACCAGGAACTTGTCCGGCGCCTCCTTCATCAGCAGGTTCTTGTTCGTGTTGTCGACGATGGAGGCCTTGATGTTGCCCTTCAGCATGGCCAGCGCCCGCACTTCCGAGCCCGGCACGTAACTCACGCTCTTGTATTTAATGCCGTGGTGCTTCGCCATCATGCTCATGATCGCTTCGGTGCCGGAGCCGCGCGAATGGACGACGATGTCCTGGCCGTCCAGGTCCTTCCAGGTCTTGTAGAGCGACTTATCGACAACGGGGAAGAACTGCAGCGCGCTCAGCTGATAGAAGAAGCGGACCGGCGCCTTCAGCTTCTGGATGACGGCATAGGGCGTCCCCTGGCCGATGTCGGCCTGGCCGTTGATCACCGCCTGGGTCGCCAGGTCCTCGGACTTGAACGGCGTGATCTCCACCTCGACGCCGCGCGCTTTCGCACGGTCGAGCGCGATCAGGAGATTGAGGTCATCGTGGGTGACGATATCGCCGAGCGCGTAGCGGATCTTGGTGGTCTTCGTTTGCGCAAGCGCGTCGCCTGCGAGCGTTGCAAGGGTGAAGACTGCGGCAATGACAAAGAACGATTTCGTCCCGAGATGCTTTTTCATCGTGATCCTCCGCTGGTTTCAGGCCCGCGCGGCTTCCCCCTTAGTCCTCGCGGGCTCGCCGAAATATGCCACATTGCGCTTGGTATACCAAGGCGGTGGGGCACTGAACCTTGGCTTAGCGCCTATGGCACGAACAGCCGCGAATCCCACCACACGGGAGTGGCTAGGCTGCATGTGACGGTTGGAAATTCGGGGTGCTGCGGATTGATAAGAATGTTCCGCTCTTCGCGCGCGACAACACTCGGAACGATCAGCAACAGCGTTCGCTTGCTTTGCTGCCACGCATCGCCGAACGGCCGGCTGCCCGCGAATGATCCTAAATGCCAATTGGGCAGCATGGCGGTATTGAGCACTTCATAGCTGACGCCATTTGGGATCGTGATTTTTACGAAGTGCTGGTTCGGCGGTATATGGCCGCTACCGTGTACGAGCTTTTCGAGCATCGCGGTCGAATAGTGCTCGCTCGTGTAAATCATCGGACATGACGCCGAGTTCCACCGACCGGGACTGACGGTGGAGCCCCTGGCGTCAAAGATGGGGTATTGGCCGCGCGGGTCGCCGATCCTGTAACTCGTAAGAATCCGGTCGAGAATTTGTGCCGTCACACGGCAGACCCGTGCTCAAGTCGGCCAAGCACGTCGCGCACGAGCTGCGCGCCGATCTCGCTTTGCAGAACGATGTCTATCGGACGTTTGTTTTCCAGCAAGGGGTGCTTGCGATTCAGAAAATTCCGGGCGGCTTCGTCGGACTTCCAAACGCGAATCGCATCCGTCCACACTTCGGCGAGGCGCGTCACAAGCTCGCCCTGAACCTTGTTCAGGCGGCGCGTCAATTTGAACCGCGCGAGCGTTGCCTTCGGTATGATGCGGTATCGAAACTCGACGTCCGCCGGCGCGATGGCGTCCGCGATCCTTGCGAGCGTACGCACGGGAAGCCCCCTGTTCACGCGCTCGATATATTGGACGGCCGATGCGGCCGGAACCTTGAGGAACCTTGCCGCGTCGAAGAGCGTGGTCATGGAATCTCCTTATCTCATGTGAGACCGAATATAGTCTCTATTGAGACCGCGCGCAATGGGGTGGCCGAGAAAGGCCGCGGCGGGCGATCTACCGCCGGGGTTCGGCGAGCCCCGTCCACGCCTTCCGGCTCCAGGCCCCGAGTGCCAGCTCGACTGCGACGCGGAGCGCCTCGGCGACCGTTTTCGCCGGCTTTTCTTTCGTCCCCGGCGTGCCGCGATAATCCTCGATGCTGATCGAGTCGAGCACGACGTGCTCTTTCTCGCGGTCGTACAAAAGCACGGTCGAAAACACATTGTCGAAGCTGCGATTCATGTCGAGAACGTCGATATTGATTTGGAAGACGGCGTTCTGGGACAATTGGTAGGACGCTTCGCTCATGTACATGGAGGCGAGAAACTCGACCTTTTTGGCGCCGACCTGGCAGACATAGGCGACCTCGTAGTCGGCAATGTCGTAGTCCTCGCCCTCGATCGCGTTCTTCCCTTCGAAGCGGACCGTGTAGTTGCACTTGATGTCCTTTTCGATCGCGATGTTGGCGCGAATGTCTTCGGTCAGCACGCCGTCGATCAACGGCATCATCGAAGGCGCGTAGACGAAGCCGATGTCGTTGTCGCCTTTCCTGACGGCGACCCAGCCTCCGGTCACGCGGCCGGCGGCCTCCACGCGGTCGCCCGTCTTCAGGTTGGCGACCTTGTTGCTCTTCGTCGCGGGCTCGGCCCTGACGTTGATGTCCTGCAGGATGACATAGGTGCCGGACGCGGGCGTGACCACGACGCCCATGAACATCTGCTGGGCTTCTGCGGGCGAAGGCGCGCTCGCGAGTGCCGCGAGTTGGAGGAGGATGTGGAACGCGAAGAGGAAAACGATCGGCGGTACCCGGGTGGCTGCGCCGCGAAGGCGCGTACTGGAAAACGAAACCATCCGCCGGCGGGACTCCACGCCCCAAAAACGAGGAATCTCTAGGTGGAACGATGATACTCGACCCTGCCCTTGGCGTCTTGTAGTTTTGTCGCCCTCTGGCCGCCGGGAGGCGACCGAAGCCTGGGGAGAGGAATGAAAAAGCGCACCGCAGGCCGCCGGCGGACGGGCGGCGAGATCGTCGTCGATGCGCTCCGCATCCACGGCATCGAAACGGTCTTCTCCGTTCCCGGCGAGAGCTTCCTCGGCGTGCTCGACGCGCTTTACGGGCGCAACGACATCCGCGTGATCACCTGCCGCCACGAAGGCGGTGCCGTCCACATGGCGTCGGCGTATGCGCGCGTCACGGGGAAGCCCGGCGTGATCTTCGTCTCGCGCGGCCCCGGCGCCTGCCACGCGACGATCGGCTTGCACAACGCTCAAGAGGATTCGACGCCGCTCGTCCTCCTGGTCGGTCAAGTCCCGCGCTACCAGGAATATCGGGACCCGATCCAGGAAATGGATTACCGGAAGTTTCTGGCGCCGCTTTGCAAATGGGTGGTCCAGGTCGAGCGGCCGAACCGCATTCCCGAGCTCATGAAGCAGGCCTTCCAAAGGGCCTGTGCCGGACGCGCGGGCCCGGTCGCCGTCGCGCTGCCCGAAGACATGCAGACCGAGCGGACCGATGTGGCGGACACGGGTCCTTACGTCGCGGTTGAGCCGGGGGCGGAGCCGCGGGCGCTCCGCGAGATGCAGGCCCTCTTGTCGCGCGCGAAGCGTCCGTTCGTCATCGCGGGCGGCGGCGGCTGGACGCCCGAGGCGTGCGCGGACTTGGAAAAATTCGCAGCCGCAAACCGGCTCCCGGTCGGGGCGGGGTTTCGCTGCCAGGACCGGATCGACAATGCAAGCGACTGCTACATCGGCCCCATCGCGGGGAGCGGTCCGAAGGAGACGAACGATCTTTTGAAGACGGCGGACCTTGTGCTCGCCATCGGCACCAGGCTCGACGACGACACGACGGATCAGTACGCCTTGCTCGAAGTACCGGTTCCGAAGCAAAAGTTGATCCAGGTCTTTCCCGATCCCGATGAGATCGGCCGCGCCATTCACCCGACCCTTCCCATCTGCGCCGGCGTCGGGAATTTCTTGCGCGCCGCGACGGCCTTGAAGCCGGTGGACAGCGCGCGCTGGGCCGCGTGGACGAAGCGTCTTCGCCAGGTCTATGTGAGCCGCCTACAGCCGACGAAGGGAATGGTCGGGCGGCGGCTCGACATGACGGCCGTCATGAAGCATCTCGGAGAGGTGCTGCCGCCCGAGGCGATCATCACGACCGATGCCGGCACGTTCTCCGGCTGGGTCCAGCGCTTCCATCGGTTCCGCCGCTTCCCCACCCATCTCGGGCCGACCAGCGGCAGCATGGGGTACGCCGTTCCGGCCGCCGTCGGCGCGAGCCTCGCCCACCCCGATCGCCCGGTCATCGGGTTCTGCGGCGACGGTGGGGCCCTCATGACGGGGCAGGAGATCGCGACGGCCGTCCAGTACGGCGTGAAGCCGATCATCATCGTCGTCAACAACAACATGTACGGCTCCATCCGCGTGCACCAGGAGCGCGACTACCCGCGCCGGGTGGTCGGGACGGACCTCGTCAATCCGGACTTCGCCGCGTGGGCGAAAAGCTTCGGCGCCCACGGCGAGACGGTGCGGACGACGAAGGAGTTCGCGCCCGCGTTCGCGCGCGCGCGGAAGTCGGGGCGGCCGGCCGTCCTCGAGCTGCGGGTCGAGCCCGAATTGATCACCACCGACCGAACTATCGCGCAACTGCGCGGCATCCATCGAAATCGCTAATGCAAATTTTTAAGAAAGGGGTCGTTCCATGAGTTTCAAGCAACTCGGACTATCGATGTTCGGCATCCCGACGTTCGGGAAGGCGCCGCAAGTCACGACGGACGGAAAATGGACCGCGGACGTCGCCGTCCTCGGGGTGCCGTTCGATCAAGGCACGGGCTTCCGCTCGGGCACCCGGCACGGGCCCAAGCACATCCGCGACTGGTCGGTCCGCTACACGTCGCTCTCGGCGGAGCGCCCCGGCTATTGGGACATGCGGAGAAACTGCTGGCGGGGCGAGTGCAAGATCGTCGACTGCGCGGACGTCGAGATCCTTCCGCTCGTCTGGGAGGACAACTTCCAGCGCACGACCGACGCCGTCAAAAACATCCTCGATCATAAGGCGATGCCGGTCGTCCTCGGCGGCGATCACTCCATCACGTTTCCGGTCATGCGCGCCTACGAAGGCTGGCGGAAGCCGATCACGGTGGTGCAGTTCGACGCCCACGCCGACTACCGGGACGAGGTCTACGGCGTCCGCTTCGGGCACGGCAACGTGCTGCGCCGCGTGCGCGAGCTCCCGTTCGTCGAGCGGATCGTCTCGATCGGGATCAACAGCTTCCGCCAGCAGCCGAGCGACCTCGCGGACCACAAGCGGGACGGAAACCGGATGATCTGCGCCTGGGAGGTTCACGAGAAGGGCGTCGACCACTTCGCCAAGCTGTTGCCGAAGGGGAAGGACGTCTACATCACCTTCGACATCGACGCCCTCGACGCCTCGATCGTGCCGGGGACGGGGACGCCCGAGCCGGGTGGGCTTACCTTCCTTCAGGCGCGCAAGTTCCTCGACCTCGTCTGCAGCAAGAACCACATCGTCGGGTTCGACCTGATGGAGGTGAATCCCCTCTACGACCCGAGTTTCATCACGGCGCTGACCGCGACCCACGTCATCATCGAATCGCTGGGGACGATATTTCCGGGGAAAAATCCGAAGAAGAAGCGCTGAGGAGGATTCGAACGCACGGGGGGGGGGGACGGCACGGCGCGAAGAGCCGTTGACTGGGCGGACCACCGTCACTAGACTGGACGGTCTAGTCTAGATTGTTGACCCGGGGAATTGGCGCGGGTGCGGCCCGCGCCAAGAAAGCACGATGACCAAACCGGTCATGACCGCTCTGGCGCTCTTGATGCTGGCCGCTGCCGCCGGGGCCGGCTATGTCTACTTCACCGACAGCCGGCGCGGCGGTACGGCGGCGAACGCCGCGCTCCAAAGCCAGCCGGCGCCGCCGGCGGTCCCCGTCGAGATGGCCAAGGTCGACTTGGGAACCATCGCCGCCGAGGTCCTCGCGGTCGGTTCGCTCCGCTCGAACGAGTCCGTCATCATCCGCCCGGAGATTCCGGGCCGCATCACGACGATCGCCTTCTCGGAGGGCGAGTTCGTGGACAAGGGTGCGCGGCTCTTCAATATCGAGGACGCGGTCTTCAAGGCCGAGCTCGCCGAGGCCCAGGCCAACCTCAACCTGAGCAAGCGCAATTTCGCCCGCGCCGAAGAGCTGGCCCAGAAAGGCGCCGGCACCGAGCGTGCGCGCGACGAGGCGCGGGCCGCGGTCGAACGCGGCGAAGCGTCGGTCCATCTGGCTCGCGCGCGGCTTGAGACGACGAAGATCGTCGCGCCCTTTCGCGGGATCATCGGGCTCCGCAAGGTGAGCCCGGGCGACTACATTTCGCCCGGCCAGGACCTGGTCAATCTGGAAGACATCGAGACCATCAAGGTCGATTTCCGCATCCCCGAGCGCAATCTGGGTGCCCTCAAGGAAGGCCAGCAAATCCGCATCCAGCTCGACGCCTTCCCCACCCGCGCCTTCGACGGCACCGTCTATGCCATCGATCCGCACATCAGCGAGGCCGGCCGCAGCATCGGCATCCGCGCCCGCATCCCGAACCAGGACAAGGTGTTGCGGCCCGGCCTCTATGCGCGCGTGACGCTGATGCTGGACCAGCGCGAGAACGCGATCCTGGTGTCCGAGCAGACGGTCTTCCCGCGCGGCGACTCCCAGTACGTCTTCAAGGTCGTCGACGGGAAAGCCGTCCTCACCAAGGTGAAGACCGGTCTCTACCGCGCCGGCGTCATCGAGATCGTCGAAGGCCTCGGCCCCGACGACGTGATCGTCAAGGCCGGGCACCTGAAGATCCGCGACGGCAGCGCGGTGGCGCCGGCCGGCGCGAGCTAGGACGGGGGGCCGATGACGATTTCCGATCTCTGCATCCGGCGGCCCGTGTTCGCGACGGTGATGAGCCTCGTCATCGTCCTCATCGGCCTCGTCTCCTTCGACCGTCTCTCGGTCCGCGAGTACCCGAACGTCGACCCGCCGGTGGTGACGGTGCAGACGACCTACCGGGGCGCCAGCGCCGAGATCGTCGAGACCCAGGTGACCCAGGTGATCGAAGAATCCCTCGCCGGCATCGAAGGCGTGGAGATCATGAGCTCCGTCAGCCGCCAGGAGAGCAGCCAGATCGCCGTCGTCTTCAAGCTGAAGCGCGCTCCCGACGGCGCCGCCGCCGACGTGCGCGACCGGGTGAGCCGGGTGCGCGGCAAGCTCCCCGACGAGATCGACGAGCCGGTGATCCAGAAAGTGGAGGCGGACGCCCAGCCCATCCTCTACCTCGCCTTCTTCAGCGACCGCCACAGCCCGCTCGAGATCTCCGACTACGCCGACCGCTACGTGAAGGACCAGTTGCAGACGCTCTCGGGCGTCGCCGAAGTGCGCATCTTCGGCGAGCGCCGCTACTCCATGCGGATCTGGCTCGACCCCTCGAAGCTCGCGGCGTTCGCCCTCACGCCGCAGGACATCGAAGCGGCGTTGCGGCGCCAGAACGTCGAGGTGCCGTCGGGGCGCATCGAAAGTGCGCGCCGCGAGTTCACGGTGCTCTCGGAAACCGATATGCGCACGCCCGAGGATTTCAACCGCCTCATCCTCAAGGATGACAAAGGCTACCTGGTGCGGCTCTCGGACGTCGGTCACGCCGAGCTCGCCGCCCGCGACGAGCGCCGGATCGCCCGCTACCGGGGGCGCAACGCGATCGCGCTCGGCATCGTCAAGCAGGCGACGGCGAACCCGCTCGAGGTCTCGCGCGCCATCCGCGAGGAGCTGCCGCGCATCATCGAGGGCCTGCCGCAGGGAATGAATTCCGAGGTCGCTTACGACAAGTCCGTCTTCATCGAGGAATCGATCAAGAACGTGAACCGCACGATCTTCGAGGCGACCGGGCTGGTCGTGCTGATCATCTTCATCTTCCTGCGCTCGGTGCGGGCGACGATGATCCCGCTCGTCACCATCCCGGTCTCCCTGATCGGCGCGTTCGCGCTGATGTACGTCTGCGGGTTCACGATCAACACGCTGACGCTCCTGGCTCTCGTGCTCGCGATCGGGCTCGTCGTCGACGACGCGATCGTGATGCTGGAGAACATTCACCGGCACGTGGAGGCCGGGATGCCGCCGATGGAGGCCGCCAAGCGCGGTAGCCGCGAGATCGGCTTCGCGGTGGTCGCGATGACGCTGACGCTGGCTGCCGTCTATGCGCCGATCGGGTTCATGACCGGCGGCACCGGGCGGCTGTTCGCCGAATTCGCCTGGACGCTCGCCGGTGCGGTGCTGGTCTCCGGATTCGTCGCGCTCTCCCTCTCGCCGATGATGTGCTCGAAGATGCTCCGCCATCACGCGCGCCCGAACCCGCTCTCCCGCGCCGTCGGCTGGGGTCTCGACCGGTTGACCCAGGGCTACCGGTTCGTGCTCACCCGCGCGTTGCGGGCGCGCGTCCTCGTCATCCTCCTCGGCCTCGCGGTCGCCGGCAGCAGCGTCTATTTCTTCAAGCTCTTGAAGTCGGAGCTCGCGCCCTTCGAGGACCAGGGCGTCATCGTCGGCATCTTCATCGCGCCGGAAGGCTCGACGATCACCTATACGGACAGCTACGCGCGCGAACTGGAAAAGATCTTCGCCGCCGTGCCGGAGGTGAACAAATACTTCGTCGTCTCCGGGTTCCCGACCGTGGCGCAGGGGATTTCCTTCGTCCGCGTCAAGCCGTGGGGCGAGCGCACGCGGACGCAGCAGGAGATCGCCGCTTCGATCGCGCCGGAGATGTTCAAGATCCCGGGCATCCTGGCCTTCCCCGTCAACCCGCCGCCGCTCGGCCAGAGCGTCCGCGACAAGCCGCTGCAGTTCGTGGTGCTCACGTCGCACCCCTATCTCGAGCTTCAGCAGATGGCTGATCGGCTGATCGCCAAGCTCGACGGGAACCCGACGCTCCTCAACATCGAAACCGACCTCAAGCTGAATACGCCGCAGCTCAAGGTGGCCGTCGACCGCGACAAGATGGCGACGCTCGGGCTCGAGGTCGAGACCCTCGGCCGGGCGCTTGAGACGATGTTGGGCGGCCGCGAGGTCACCCGCTTCAAGCGCGAGGGCAAGCAATACGACGTGGTGGTCCAGATCGGCGACGTCGACCGGCGCAACCCCGACGACCTTCACAAGATCTATGTGCGCGCCCCAGGGGGCGAAATGATTCCGCTCGCCAACCTGATCCGGGTGACGGAGACCGTGGCGCCGCGGGAGCTCAATCACTTCAACCAGCTTCGCTCCGTCACCCTCACGGCCAACGTGGCGCCGGGCTACGCCCTCGGCGACGCCCTTCAGGCCGTCGAGGCCGCCGCCAAGGAGGTGCTGCCGGCGTGGGCGCGCACGGACTACGCGGGCCCCTCCCGGGAGTTCAAGACGTCGAGCGCCGACATCTTCGTCATGTTCCTGCTCGCGCTCGCGTTCATCTACCTGGTGCTCGCCGCCCAGTTCGAAAGCTTCATCGACCCCTTCATCATCATGCTGACGGTGCCGCTCTCGATGGCGGGAGCGCTTCTGCTGCTCCATCTCACGGGCGGCACGCTCAATGTCTACAGCAAGGTCGGCCTCGTCACGCTCATCGGCCTGATCACCAAGCACGGCATTCTCATCGTCGAGTTCTCGAACCAGATGCGGGAGGCCGGGAAGTCGCCGGTCGAGGCCGTCATCGAGGCGACCGTCCTCCGGCTTCGCCCGATCCTGATGACCACGGGCGCGATGGTCCTCGGCGCCATCCCGCTGGCGCTCTCGACGGGCGCCGGAGCGGAGAGCCGGAAGCAGATCGGCTGGGTGATCGTCGGCGGCCTGCTGGTCGGAACCTTCTTTACGCTCTTCGTCATTCCGAGCGTCTACACGGTCATCCGCGGCCGCAAGCCGAAGCCGCTTCCCGCCGGGGCCGCGCAGAAGCATCCGCAACCGGCGGAATAGTGTACGCCCCCTCACCCTTCCCTCTCCCCCTATACGGGGGAGAGGGTTGTGTAGGGTTGGCGCGGCGTCAGCCGCGCTCTACCCGAAGCTGGGTGAGGGGGTGATTCAATAAGCTGACGGCGCGAAGCGTTCGAGGGTACTCTCGCAGGATCGACCCGGGAGGCCTTCAGTGTTGCGATCCGTCCGCGACAGCATCGACCGCAACTACCGGTTTGCCGTGCTCTTCGCTTCGGTCGCGCTTCTCTTGATCGGGCTCGGCGGTCAGTTCGCTCTCGTCGTGATGCTGAAGAGCATTTCCCAGGACTTCGACTGGCCGCGGACAGTTCCCTCGACGGCCTATGCGCTCAGTTTCATCGGCGGCGGGTTCGGCGCGATCGCGATGGGCGCCTGGATGGACCGTTCGCGCCGGATGTTCGGGCCGTCCTTGATCGGTGCGGTGATGATCGGCTCCGGCGCGATCTTCGCCAGCACGGCCACGAGCCAATGGGAGTTTTATGTCGCGTTCGGCGTGATGATGGGCTTGCTCGGGGTCGCCAGCCTCTATGCGCCGCTCAGCGCCAACGTGACGCATTGGTTCGACCGCCGCCGCGGTCTTGCCATCGGCATCGTTTCAAGCGGCCAGAGCCTGGGCGGAATCATTTTGCCGCCGATCTTCCGCTACCTCAACGACACCATCGGGTGGCGGGAGACGTTCTTCTGGTACGGCGTCTTCGCGCTTGCGACCATGGTGCCGCTGAGCTTCATCCTCATGCGGAGGACGCCCGCGGCTGAGGCGGGTCGCGGGGAAACGTACGTCCGCTCAGGCGAAACCCCCCGCCGCCAGGTCGAGGCCGCGACCGGGCCCGTCCTCTCGACGCCGGTCCTGCAGGTCGCGCTCTCCCTCGGGGTCATCGGGTGTTGCGTCGCCATGGCGATCCCGCACGCTCATGTGGTGGCCTACGCGACGGACATCGGGTATCCGGCCGTCAGGGCCGCCGAAGTCCTCTCGCTGATGCTGGCCGCGAGCCTGGTCACGCGCCTGCTCGTCTTCGGGCCCGTCGTCGAGCGGTTCGGCGGGCTGCCGACGCTGCTCATGTTTTCGGCCGCGCAGGTGATCGGTCTTTGCCTGTTCATGGCGATCGATAGTCTCTGGACCTTCTACGTCGTCGCCGTTCTGTTCGGGCTCGGGTGGGGCGGCATCGGACCCAGCAACATCGCCATCGCCCGCGAATACATGCCGGTCCACGAGGTCGGCCGCCGCTACGCGCAGATCGACCTGTTCGCCGGCCTCGGCATGGCGCTCGGCGGCTGGGTCGGCGGCTACGCCTTCGACCTCACGGGGGGCTACACATATGCATTTGCCATCGGGATCGCGTTCAACATCACCAACCTCACGATCATCGCGATGCTCGTCCAGATGACCCGCGCCGGACGCCTGCGTCCGGCGACTGCCTGAGGTGGACGGTGTCGGCGGAGAGCGATGCACGGTCTGCATTCAAGAAACGGCTCGCGGCCGACGAAAAGAATTTGATCCCGCTCGTTCAGGCTCTCCTCCGGATTCCGTCGATCAATCCCCCCGGGAACACGGTTGCCGCCGCCGCCTTTTGTCTCAAGCAGCTGGACGGCATCGAGGGGCTCCGGGTCGCGCGCATCGAGCCCAAGCCCGACTGCATCAATCTCAACTGTATCATCGACTTGGGCGCGCCCGGCCCGACCCTCGTGTTCAACGGCCATCTCGACACGTTCCCCGTCGGCGACGAAGGGACGTGGACGGTGCCGCCCCTCGAAGGCACCTTGAAGGACGGCCGCCTGTTGGGGCGCGGCGTCGCCGACATGAAATCCGGGGTCGCCTGCGAGATCCTCGCGGTGCGGGCCCTCGCCGCGGCGCGGGGGCAGCTCGGCGGCCGGATCGTGCTCTCCCTCGTCGGCGACGAGGAAACCGGGGGCAGCTTCGGCACCGGCTATCTGGTGGCGAACGTGCCGGAGGCCCGCGGCGATGCCGTGCTCAACGCCGATGCGGGCTCGCCGACCGTGCTCCGCTTCGGCGAGAAGGGCTATCTCTGGATCGAGCTCCAGGCGGAAGGACGCGCAAGTCACGGCGCGCACCCGCACAAGGGCGTCAGCGCGATCGATGCGTTGATCCGGGCGATCACCGCGATCAAAACGTTGGAGGGGCCCGCTCCGGAGGTGCCGGCGCAGGTTCGCGCGGCCGTCGATGCGGCGGGCGCGCGCGCGGGCGCGGACTCGGGTGAAATCCGCAATCTCACCGCCGTCACCGTGAACGTCGGCGTCATCGAAGGCGGCGAGGCCTTCAACCTGGTCGCCGGCCGGGCGCTGGCCCGCCTCGACGTCCGCATTCCGGCCGGGCTCTCGGTCGCCGAAATGCAGAAGCGGATCGCGGGCCGGCTCACGAGCGTTTCCGGGGTCTCCTTCACGATCATGTCGTCGTTCGAGCCGGCGTGGACCGATCCCGATCATCCGATCGTGCGGCTGGCGCTGAAGAACGCCGCCGAGGCATCGGGCGAGGACGTCCACCTCAACTACCGGCTCGGCTATTCCGATTGCCGGTTCTACCGCCGGGCGGGAATGCCGGCGATCCTTTGCGGGCCGAACGCCCACAACCTGGGCGGCCCCGACGAGGCGGTCGCAGTCGAGGACGTGCATCGCGTGTTCCGCACGATCGCGATGACCGCCTACGATTATCTGAAGCGGTAACGGCCGACGCCCATCGTCACCCCCTCACCCAGCTCCGGGCCTTCGCCGCGCCGCAGGGGCTTCGGCCCCGCAGGCGGGTAAGGCGCGGCTGACGCCGCGCCAACCCAAGGGGACACTTGCGGGGATTCCCCGCAGACCCTGAGCAACCCTCTCCCCCATCTGGGGGAGAGGGAAGGGTGAGGGGCTGGATTCCCGCCCTTCAGCAATCCAACGTGTTGTCGCGCTCCCACGGCGTGAGCGCGCTGTTGAAGCTGGCCCACTCGCGCATTTTTAGCTTCACGTAGCTGTCCATGAACGCGTTCCCGAAGGCGTCGCGGAGCACCTTGCTCTGGTCGGCGAAGCGAACGGAATCGAGCATGTTCAAGGGCAGCTTCTTCGCGCCCTTCACCGTGTGCCCGAGGGCGTACATGTCGATGTCCAGGCGCTTCCCCGGATCGCGCTTGTTTTTGACGCCGTCCAAGCCGGCGGCGAGCACGCCCGCCTGCCCGAGGTAGGGGTTGACCGCGCCGTCCATCAGCCGGAGCTCGAACCGGCCGGCCTCCGGGATGCGGATCATGTGCGTGCGGTTGTTGCCGCTGTAAGTGATCGTGTTGGGCGACCACGTGGCGCCGGAAGCCGTCACCGGGGCGTTGATCCGCTTGAAGCTGTTGATCGTGGGATTGAAGAACGCGCAGAGCGATTCCGCGTTGTGGATGATGCCGCCGAGGAAGCTGTAGGCGAGCTTGGAAAGGCCGAGCTCGCCCTTCGCATCGAGGAACAGGTTTTTCTTCCCCGCGGAATCCCAGACCGAAACGTGCGCATGGCAGCCGTTGCCCGTGAGGCCGAGGAAAGGCTTCGGCATGAACGTCGCGCGGAGCCCGTGCATCTCGGCGATCGTGCGGGTCATGTACTTGAAGAACGCGTGCTTGTCGGCGGTCCGGAGCGCGTCGTCATAGTCCCAGTTCATTTCGAACTGGCCGTTGGCGTCCTCGTGGTCGTTCTGATAAGGGCACCAGCCGAGCAGGTTCATGGCGTCGCAGATTTCCGAGATCACATCGTAGCGGCGCATCAAGGCCGTCTGGTCGTAACAGGGCTTCGGCTGCACGTCGCGCGCATCCGAGATCGCGGTGCCGTCCGGGTTGATGAGGAAGTATTCGCACTCGACGCCCGTCTTCATCCGGTAGCCGAGCTTCGCCGCCCGCTCGAGCTGGCGCTTCAAGAGGACGCGGGGCGAGGCCTCCACTTCCTTGCCGTCCATCCAGAGGTCGGCCGCGAGCCAGGCGACCTCGGGCTTCCACGGGAGCACGATGAGGCTATCGGGATCGGGCTTGGCGAACATATCGGGGTGTGCGGGCGTCATGTCCAGCCAGGTGGCGAAGCCTGCGAACGCGGCGCCGTCCCGCTGCATCATGCCGATCGCGCGGGCGGGCACGAGCTTCGCCCGGAGCACGCCGAACATGTCGACGAAGCTTATCAGGAAGTATTTGATCTTCCGGCTTTTGGCGATTTTTTCCAGGTCCGTGCTCATCCCTGATCCCCCCTGTTTTTACGTGGCGGCAAAGCCTACAGCGGATTCCTTCCGGGAATCCAGTCGGTGCCGGCGAGCGGAATTCCCGCCATCGCGGCGGCCTCGATGGTGAGCGCCACCATGTCCTCGGGCTCCAAATTGTGTATGTGCGACTTGCCGCAGGCGCGGGCCAGGGTCTGCGCTTCCATCACCAGCGTGGAGAGATAATTGCGGACGCGCCGGGCACCCTGCTCGGGATCCAGGCGCTTTTCCAGCTCCGGGTCCTGGGTCGTCACGCCGACCGGACAGCGCCCGGTGTTGCAATGGTGGCAGAAGCCGGGAGCCGTCCCGAGCTTCTCGTAGTCTTCGAGATAGAGCGGCGCGTTGCAATTGAGCGCGATGAGCGATGCCATGCCGATGGAAACGGCGTCCGCCCCCATGGCAATTGCTTTCGCCACGTCCGCGCCTGAGCGGATGCCGCCGGACACGATCAGTTGCACCTTCCGGTGCATGTCCAGCTCCTGCAGTGCCTTTACGGCCAAGCGAACCGCCGCAAGCGTCGGGATTCCGACGTTCTCGATGAACACGTCCTGGGTGGCACCCGTGCCGCCCTGCATGCCGTCGACCACGACCACGTCGGCGCCCGCTTTCACGGCAAGCGCGGTGTCGTAATACGTGCGCGTCGCGCCGACCTTGACGTAGATCGGCTTCTCCCAATCCGTGAGCTCGCGGAGCTCATTGATCTTGATCTCCAGATCGTCGGGCCCCGTCCAGTCGGGGTGGCGGGACGCGCTCCGCTGGTCGATGCCCTCCGGCAGCGTGCGCATGCCGGCGACCCGCTTGGTGATCTTCTGGCCGAGCAGCATGCCGCCGCCGCCGGGCTTGGCTCCCTGGCCGATGACGACCTCGACCGCGTCCGAGCGTCTCAAGTGATCCGGATTGACGCCGTAGCGGGAGGGCAGGATCTGGTAGACGAGGGTCTTCGAGGCCTGCCGTTCCTCCTCGACCATGCCGCCGTCGCCCGTCGTGGTGGACGTTCCCATTTGCGAGGCGGCCATGCCGAGCGCCTGCTTCGCGTTCACCCCGAGCGCGCCGAAGCTCATGCCGGCGATGGTGATCGGGATTTTCAGGTGGACGGGTTTCTTCGCAAAGCGCGTGCCGAGCACGACATCGGTCGCGCACTTTTCGCGGTAGCCTTCGAGCGGATAGCGGGAGACCGAGGCGCCCAGAAACACGAGATCGTCGAACGTCGGCAGCCTGCGTTTGGCCCCGGCGCCGCGGATCGAATAGATCCCTTCCTTTGCCGCCCGCTGGATCTCGCCGATGACATCGGGCGAGTACGTGTACGAGTCCCTGAGATTGCGCGGATCGACCGACATTGTGCTTTCACTCCGGAACAGCCCCTCTCCCGCGCGAGCGGGAGAGGGAGGGACCCGGCCCTTCAGGGCCGGGAAGGTGAGGGTGATTTACACTCGTGCTATCCTGCCGACGATGCCCAACCGCACGGCACTCCGCTTGCGGGCGACAATGACAGATGCCGAACGCCGGCTGTGGTCGGCGCTGCGTGGACAGCGGCTGCGAGGATACAAATTTCGCCGTCAGCATCCGCTGGGGCCGTTCGTGGTCGATTTTGCCTGTATTGAATACTGCCTTGTGATCGAGGCCGACGGCGGTCAGCACTCCGGATGCACCGACGACCAACGCCGAACCGCTTGGCTCAAGCGCCATGGCTGGAAGGTGCTGCGCTTTTGGAACACCGACATTCTGACCAACATTGATGCGGTGCAAGGGACCATCTTGCGCGTCCTGAGTCGCCCTCGTCGGGGCTGACGGAATAGCCCTCACCCGGCTCCCCGCAGGCCAATCCCGCGGGTTCGCCACCCTCTCCCGCTCGCGCGCGAGAGGGGCTTCGATGTCCGTGGAAACGTGTTCCGGCCAGCGCGCTGTCATCTAGTAATTCGCCGCGTTGTCGATCTTGAAATTGTAGAGCTTGCGGGCCGAGCCGTAGCGCTTGAACGCCTTCGGATCGGCCTTCACGCCCGCCCGCTTGAGCAGGCTTTCGACCGTCTTCAGGTGCTCGGGAGTCATCTCTTTCTCGATGCAATCGGCGCCGAGGCTCTCGACCTGGCCGCGCACGTAGAGGATCGCTTCATAAATCGAGTCGCCCAAGCTCGAGCCCGCGTCGCCGCAGACGACCAAATGCCCGGCCTGCGCCATGAAGGCGCTCATGTGGCCGACGTCGCCGCCGACCACGATGTCGACGCCCTTCATGGCGATCCCGCAGCGCGAGCTCGCGCTCCCTTCGATCACCACGAGGCCGCCGCGCCCGGTGGCGGCCGCGGACTGGGAGGCGTTTCCCTTCACGCGGATCGTGCCGGACATGATGTTCTCGCCCAGCCCGGGGCCGGCGTGGCCGTTGACGGTGATGGTCGCGTCCGTGTTCATGCCGCCGCAGTAGTAGCCGACGTGGCCGTCGATCTCGACCTGGATCGGCGCGTTCACGCCGACGGCGACCGCGTGCGCCCCCATCGGGTTGAGAACCTTCCAGGCGGTTTCGTTGGTATCGTGCGGCAGCTTGTGCAGGCGGTCATTCAGCGCGCGCACGCCGCCCGCGGTCTCCAAATCGACGGTGATCATGGCTGGACCTTTAAGCGTTGCCCCAGGTGTAGATGGTGGCGGGGGCGGGCTCCCAAATCTTCGCCTTCTCCGCGCCGGGCAGATGCGCGATCGATCGATACTCGGACGCCATCGCGACCCAGTCGTCGTTTTCCGCCAGCACGGCGGGCTTGCAGGCGATCCCGTCGCGGACCACCGCGAACCCGTCGCGGGTCCCGACGGCGAAGGTGAAGAAGCCGTCGAGGTCGACGAGCCCGGCCTTCAACGCCTCCTTCAGGCTGTCGCCTTGCTGCAGGCGAAAGGCGAAATAGCCGGCCGCCACTTCCGTGTCGTTGTCGGTCTGGAACTGGATGCCATGGCGCTGCAGCCACTGGCGGAGGCGATTGTAGTTGGAGAGCGAGCCGTTGTGGACGAGGCAGAGGTCCTGGCCGGTGGAGAAGGGGTGCGAGTGCTCGGTCGTCACCGCGCTCTCCGTTGCCATCCGCGTGTGGCCGATGGCGTGGGTGCCCGTGAGCTCGTGCAGCCGGAAGCGCTGGGCCACCTGCTCGGGCCGGCCCTTCTCCTTATAAATCTCGATGATGTCGCCGATGCCCATGATGCGGACGGTCGGGAAGTGCTCGGGAATCCATTTCCTGAGGCGCTCAGGCGACCCCTTGGCGACGAGCACGTAGTGGCTCCCGCGCACCTCGCCTTTGGCCTTGCCGCCGAACGCCTTCCGCACCTGGGATGCGAGCTTCTTCCAAGCGAACGTGGGGTCCGGATGGAAGAGCGAAAGCTTGACCGAGCCCTTGGGTGCCGGGTTCCGATAGACGGCCATCCCTGCCGAGTCCGGCCCGCGGTCGCTCATCCCGACCAGCATGGCCGTCAGGTGCTTGCCCAAGTGTTTTTCGAGCTTCTTGTTCTTCAGGTAGAGGCCGACGATGCCGCACATGGATCATGTCCTCCGGGGATCGGATCGTTGTCGCGACCGTATCGGATCGGCTGATGGGGTTCAAGGCCCGGGTAAACTTATTTTCCCCAAGGGAAACGGAAAGGAAAGGCCCTAGTCCTCGTCCGCCCGCGGGTAGCAAATGACGGAAATGAAGCGGATGGGGAGCCGCGTCAGCTCTTCCGGCCCGTGCGGCGCGTCGGCGTCGAAAAAGAGCGAGTCGCCGGGCGTCAGGCGATAGGTCTTGTTGCTGTGCCGGTACTCGACCTCGCCCTCCAGCATGTACAGGAACTCGACGCCGGAGTGCTGGAAGAGGGGGAAGACGTCCGACTCCTCGGTGAGCGTGATGAGATACGGCTCGACCACCAGGCGCTTCCCCGTCGTGTGGCCGAGGAGCTGGTACTGGTGCCCGGCGCGCGTGCCGCGCCGCTCGATCTTGAGGCCGTGTCCGGCGTGGACGAACGTCGCGTCGCGCTCTTCTTCGTAACGGCGGAAGAAGGCCGTCACCGGCACGTGCAGCGCCTTCGAGAGAGACCGCAGCGTGTCGAGGGAGGGCGACGTGACGCCGTTCTCGATCTTCGACAGCATCCCCGTCGAGAGCGCCGCCCGCTTCGCGAGTTCGGCGACGGTCATGTTCTGCTTCCGGCGGAACGCGCGCACCTCGGCGCCGATCGCGACTTCGAGCGAGCCGTCGCGGCTCCCCGCGAGGGCGTGGGGGTCCTGGAACTTGGGCGGCGTGCGGCGCGGCTTGGAACGCTTTTTCATCGGAACGGTCCCCCGAACGGCGCTCGCATCGTATCACACGCGCGCGCCTCACCCTGAGCCTGTCGAAGGGTGAGCCTGTCGAAGGGTGAGCCTGTCGAAAGGCTCGGCGGTTGCCGGGCGGCGGCCGGCGGAGCATGATCGCCGCCCATGATGAACCCCGTATTGCTCGGAATCGCGGCGGCCTTCGCCTGGGGCACCGCCGACTTCGTCGCCCGCTTCACGAGCCGCGGGATCGGTTCCGCCAGCTCCCTCTTCGGCATGCTCGCCGTCGGCTCGGTCGCGCTCACCGCATGGATGTTCGCCGCCGGCGAGCCCTTGGTCTGGCAGTGGCCGGGCGCCTGGCTTCTGCTGGCGACCGGCGTCCTGGTGATGGTGCCGACGCTCTTTCTCTACAACGCGCTCGCGCGCGGCCCCGTGAGCGTGGTCGCGCCGGTCGTCGGCGCCTATCCGGCGCTCGTCCTTCTCATCGCGGTCGCTCTCGGCGCCCGGCCGGGCTGGCTCCAATGGATCGCCATGGCTGTCGTCATGGCGGGCGTCGCGGTGGTCGGCCGCGCGGCCAAGGCCGAGGACGCGGAAGGAGAGCCGGAGCCGCCGGGCGGCATCCGGCGGACGCTCCTCTATGCCGGCGCGGCGGCGTTCTTCTTTGCCCTGAGCATCGTCGCCGGCCAGGCGGCCACGCCGATGTTCGGCGAGGTTCAGACGGTCTGGGCCTCGCGCATCGTGGGCCTTCTCGCGCTCCTGCCGCTCTTTCTCCTCCCGCGCTACAAGCTCCGGTTTTCCGCATCCCTGGTCCCCGCCCTGCTGTTGCAGGGATTGCTGGACGCCGGCGCCTACCTCGCGCTTTTCACGGCCGGGCACGGCGACGGGGGCGAGATCGCCGCGGTGATCGCCTCCGGATTCGGCGCCGTCGCCGCTCTTTGGGCCCGCGGTTTCCTCAAGGAGACGATCACGCCGGCCCAATGGGGCGGGATGGCGCTGATCTTCGGCGGCGTCGCGGTACTCTCCGGCCATTGATATCCTTCTTGCGTCATCGCCGGGCTTGACCCGGCGATCCACGCTCTTGATGCTGTGAGCCAAGTCGTGGATGCCCGCAACAAGTGCGGGCATGACGGACGGGGGAGCTTCATCATGATCAAGCGCTTCAACGTGCCCACCATCGCCGCGCCCGGCGCGCATTTCTCCGCCGCGGTCGAGATCCCGCCGAACGCGCGCTGGCTCCGCCTCTCCGGCCAAGTCCCGGTCAATCCGGACGGCACCATTCCCAAGGGCATCGAGGCCCAGGCCGAGCGCGTGTGGCTCAACATCTTCGCCGTGCTCGCGCACGCGGGCATGAGCGCGGAGGACCTGGTCGCCGTCACCATCTTCATGCCGAGAGCTGAGGACCGCGCGGGTTTCCAGGCGGCGCGCAACCGCATGCTCGGCGGCGAGAAGCCGGCAAGCACGCTCATCACGGTCACCGCGCTGCCGCACCCTGAGTACCTGGTCGAGATCGAGGCGTGGGCGGCCAAGGTCGATGCGCCCAAAAAGCGCAAGAAGCGCGTCCCCTCCACCCGCAGACCGGCGCGGCCCGCGCGTGCGCGCCGAACCCGTTCGCGCCGCAACTAAGGGAGACATCTCATGCGCGCCGTTGCTCTCGTCCTCGCCGCACTCCTGTTCGCCGCACTCCTGTTCCCCCTGCCGGCCCGCGCCGATCCGCGCGCCGAGCAGCGGGCCCAGATTGTCCAGGTGATCGAGCGGCAGCTCGACGCCTTCAAGAAGGACGACGGCAAGCTCGCCTTCTCCTTTGCCTCGCCCAACATCCAGACCCAATTCCGCTCGCCGGAGATCTTCATGCAGATGGTGATCTCCGGTTACCCGCCGGTGTACAGGCCGAAGAGCGTCACCTTTCTCGAGCTGGTCGAGGACGACGGCCGCCTGATCCAGCGCGCGACCATCGTCGGTGCCGACGGCGACGCCTTCATGGCGCTCTATCCGATGATGCGGATGCCGGACGGAAGCTGGCGGATCGACGGCTGCGCCCTCGTGCCGTTGCCGAAGATCTGATGGCCGGGCCGAAGCCCGACCACTACGCGGACCTGGAGGCCGCCCACGCGTGGGCGTTGATGCAGGACGGCCAGGCGAAGCGGGAGTCGCCCTTGCGCACGCCCGTGCTGGCGACGACGGGCCTGGACGGTGCGCCCGCCGTGCGCACCGTCATCCTCCGCGCGGTCGACGCGGAGCGCCGGACGCTCCAGGTCCACACCGACGCGCGCTCGGCCAAGGTCCAGGAGATCACGGCCGAGCCCCGCGTGCAGGTCGTCTTCCATCACCCGCAAGAGAACGTGCAAATCCGCGCGACCGGCACGGCAACGGTGCGCCGCGGCGACGCGCGCGACCGCGCCGCCTGGGCCGCGACCGTGCCGCCCGTCCGCCGGGCCTACATGGGCGAAGACGTGCCGGGAACGCCGTCGGCTGTGCCGACCGGGGGATTTCCGGCCGCGTACATCGGGCGGTTGCCGAGCGCGGAGGAAAGCGATCCCGCGTTCCAGGACTTCGCCGTTGCCCTGGGGGAAGGGTGTTAAACGCCGAGGCGGTCCGGTAGAATCTGCGCGGCCATGGCGAAATCGCGCAACAAGCCTCCGTCCGCCCCGCGTGGCCGCAGGTCCGGTCCTCCAGGCTCCGGCCGCCGGCCGGATTGGCCCGACTGCGCCGTCTTGGCGTATGACCAGCGCCTTGCGATCATGTGCGTGCGATGACGAAGATGCGTCGCAAACGGGACACCGTAAAAAATGCACGAAGAGGCATGGCAAATCCGCAGATCAAGCGAGTTTATGAGCGGCGCTCCTCGGACGACGGGCTGTGCGTTCTGGTAGACCGTGTTTGGCCGCGCGGGATCAGCAAGGAGAAGCTCGGCGACGTAGTTTGGTTCAAGGACGTCGCCCCAAGCACGGAATTGCGGAAATGGTTCAATCATCGCCCCGAGCGCTGGAAGCAATTCTGCGCTCGCTACGCGGCAGAGCTCGACCGCAATCCCGATGCAATTGCAAAGCTACGCGCCATATGCGTACGCGGGCCGGTCACATTGCTCTACTCGGCGCGCGATGTGGCGCACAATCAGGCACTGGTCCTCGCGGAATATCTTGGAGCGCATCGATAGCCGGTGCGCCGCATGGAAAGCGGTCCCGCCTTCCGCAAGTTCACCGTCATCGAGGTTGCGGTCGAGCGCCTGGAGTGGCTCTATCTCAATCCGGACGGCCCCCGGC
Organism: Rhodospirillales bacterium; assembly: GCA_009694195.1. Classification (GTDB taxonomy): domain Bacteria; phylum Pseudomonadota; class Alphaproteobacteria; order Rhodospirillales; family SHVQ01; genus SHVQ01. Next base: position 49,810 of record SHVQ01000008.1, on the reverse strand, counting down.
GGGCGGCGTTCGTGCGGCCGGGGGGCAGGGTGTTAAACGCCGAAGCGGTCCGGTAAAATATGCATGGCCATGGCGAAATCGCGCAACAAGCCACCGTCCGGCCCGCGTGGCCGCAGGTCCGGTCTCTCCGGCCCCCGGCCGGGCCGGCCGGCGAGCGTGAGCGCGGCGCTCATGGCCCATGCGGGCGAGGTCGCGCCGGTCGCGCCCGATTTCACCAGAATAACGGCCGAGCTCGATAGCGGCGCCCCGGGCGCCGGCACCCTGCGACGCGCCTTGGAACGAGCGAAGCTCAACGAGAAGCTCGACAAGGCCGTCTCGGAAGCGCGCCGCAAGGTGGCCGCGGAGCCTCGGTCGGCCGCGGCCCGTTTCGCGCTGGCCCACGCGCTCCAGCAGCGCGGCGATCACGCGGCCGCGATCGTCGAGTACCAGAAATGTGTCGATCTCGATCCGGGCGCGCGCGGCGCCCGCTATTACCTGAGCGCTCTCGGCGCGGCCGAGGTGCCGGCGCAGGCGCCCCGGCAGCTCGTCGTCGAGCTTTTCGACGTCTATGCGGAAAAATTCGAAGCCGACCTCGTTCAGAGCCTCAAGTACGGGGGCCCCGGGTTTCTTCTCGACGCGGTGCAGGGCGTCCTCGGCCAGCGCGCGCAGAACCTCGACATCCTGGATGCCGGTTGCGGCACCGGGCTCTGCGGCGCCGCGTTCCACCCGCTCGCGCGCCGCATCGACGGCGTCGATTTGTCGCCGGGCATGATTGCCAAGGCGCGCGAGAAGGCAATCTACGCCGCGCTCACGGTCGGCGAGGTGGCGGAGACGCTGGCGCGCATGAGCGCGCGCTACGACCTCGTCCTTGCGGGCGACGTGCTGATCTATATCGGCGACCTTGCGCCGCTCTATGCGGCGGTCCGCCGCGTGCTCCGCCCGCCCGGCCATTTCGCGTTCACGGTCGAGCGGGGTCCGGGGCCGGGGTACGGCCTCGCGCCGTCCGGGCACTACCGGCACGGCGCCGCCTATGTGGCGGCCGAGGCCTCGCGCGCCGGCTTCGCTGTGCGGGCGCGCCGGGATTGCGTGCTCCGCTTCGAGAAGGGCGATCCGGTCGACGCCGCGGTGTACGTTCTCGGCGCTGCCTGACGGTACGGCGTGGTACGTAAAACATATCGTTTTTGAATCCGGTAACAAATTGTACAAAACGTACAAACCGGGCGTGCGCCTCTAGGCCCCGCGGACGGCAATGATCGCGATGAAAAGCACCGTCGCCGCAACCGTCGAAAGAAGTAGATTTCTCTTGAATATGAAGAAGATGGAGAGGCCGGCCGCGGTCGCGGCCAGGCGGTCTTCGAGCAGGGTTTCGCCGAGGACTCCGGCGGGAAAGAGAATCATCCGCGCGATCAGGCCCGCCAGCATCGCGTAGGCGACGCAGGACATCCAACTCGCAAAGTCGCCTTCGGGGCTGATGCGGCTCGCGACCGCGACGCCGAGCCCGCGCCAGAGATAGGTTGCGCCCGTCGCGACCGCGAGCACGATCCAGAGCGACGGCTCATCCACGGCGCTTCTCCCAAGCCCGGTCGAGGAGGACGGCGATGGTGCCGGCGAGGAGGCCGGTCATCGGCAATCCCCAGCGCGGCCACGCGAGGTGGATGGTGGGCCCGAGCGCGGCGCCGATCAGGAGGGCGAGCACGCCCGCGCGGTGGCGGACGCCCGCGAACAGAAGCGCGAAGTAGACCGGGTTGAGGAACACGAGGCCGAGGGTGACGACGCGGGGAAGCGCGCCGGCCAGCACGAAGCCGCAGGCGGTTCCGATCACGCCCGACCCCATGCACACGAGCGAGACGCCCGAGAAGTAAGGCGCGCGCTGCTCCGGCGGCAGCGACGGCCCTCGGCGCATCGCCAAGGCCCACGTGTTGACGGAGATCATCTGGGCCAGGAGATAACGCCAGCGCCAGCTCGTGCGGGCCTGTTGGAACTGCGGGATCAACGCGACCGTCATCGGGAGGAAGCGCGCATTCGCGCCGGCCACGGCCACGGCGATCGCGAGGAGCGGCGCGCCCGCCGCGTAGAGCTCGGCCATCACGACTTGCCCCGGCAGCGCCCACACGGCCGCCGATGACAGAACCGCGATCAGCGCCGTGAAGCCGCTTTCGCGCGCGAGCGAACCGAACCCGGTCATGCTCGCGAGGAGCACGAGCGCGGGGAGCCCGAGCGCGTCCCGGAGGCCGTGACGAAAGGCATCGGCCTCGCTCGCAAACGGCTGGACGGGCGCGGTGTCTGCCATGGGTCCCCGCCCATCTTATGCTTGCACCCAGGGTCCCCGGCCAGTCTATTTCCTGAGAACGCGCGGCGGCATATGCTGATCCCGGCAGCACGGGAGGGGGCATGCTCCGCATCGTCGCCGGGATTCTCGCCGGGTGGCTCGCCGCCGGGCCGGTCGAAGCCCAGGAGCCGTTTCCCGCGCGGCCGATCGATCTGATCGTCACCTTCGGGCCGGGGGGCGGCGCCGACTTGATGGCGCGGACGCTGGCGAGACTGGCCGAGCCTCTGCTGGGTGTTCCGATCCGTGTTTCGAACGTCGCCGGCGCCTCCGGCAACGAAGGCCTCGGGAAGCTCACCGGGCGGCCCCCCGACGGCTACACGGTGGCAACCCTGGTGGGGCTCTCGGTCGCGTCCTGGGCGGCCGGTCTCGGTGCCGCAAAGCCCGACGATTTTGCCATCGTGGCCTGGGCGCAGAATTCGCCCTCGATGCTGTTCGTCCCGAGACAAAGCCCGTTCGCCACCATCCAGGACCTGCTCGGGCATGCCAAGGCGAACCCGCGGGCCCTCAAGGTCGCGACTTCAGGATTCGGGACCGACGACGACGTTGCCCTCCGGTCGCTGGCGTCGCTCGGCTATCCGATGGTCAACATCCCGTTCCCAAATCCGGTCGAGCGTTATCGATCGACGGTCGATCTCGAGACCGATGCTCTGTATGAGGAGCCGGGCGACGTCACCCGGTACGTCTCGGCGCGCCAACTTAGGCCCCTCGTCGTGTTCGACGACGTACGCCACTATGCGTTTCCGACCGTGACCACGTCGCAGGAGCTCGGGATCGACGTCGGCAACCTCTATAATTTCCGCGCTCTCGTCGTGCGGGCGGGAACGCCTGGAGATCGCATTCGCGCGCTGACCGGCGTCTTCGACAAGGCTCTCCAAACGACGGACTGGGGTGTTTTTTGCGTGAGGACCTACACGTGCATCCGGAAAGAGCCGCCGGAGAATGCCATGACGACGGTCATCGACTTTCACCGCACGGTCAAACGGCACCTCGACAGTCTCCCGCGCTAACCGGCCATCTCCACGACGGAGGCTCCGGTGTTATAGTGGCGGCAACCGCCGCCAAAACCATGGAGAGCCCCGACCGATGACCGCCATCTCGCGCGCGGAGCCGGAAACCGGTCCCGCCGCCGCCATCCCCGGACTGATCGCGCGGGCGCGCGCCGCCATGGCAGCGTTCGCGAATGCCGACCAGGCGCGGGTCGACGAGGCGGTGACCGCGCTCGCCTGGTCGATCTACAAGCCGGAGCGCGCGCGTGAGCTGGCCGAGCTTGCCGCCGCCGACACCGGTCTCGGGAACGTCGCGAGCAAGATCGTCAAGAACCAGCGGAAGACGTTCGGCACGCTGCGCGACTTGTTGCGCGTCAAGACCGTCGGCGTGATCGAGGAGGACCGGGCGCGGGGCATCGTCAAGTACGCGAAGCCGGTCGGCGTCGTCGCCGCCGTCGTGCCCGCGACCAACCCCGCCGCCACGCCGGTCAACAAGGCGATGATGGCGGTCAAGGGCCGCAACGCGATTGTCGTTGCGCCCTCGCCCGCGGGGTACCGGACGACCGCCCGCACGGTCGAGCACATGCAAAGCGAGCTCCGGCGGATCGGCGCCCCCGAGGACCTGGTGCAAGTGTTGCCGGAGCCGGTGGACAAGGCGCTCACCCAGGCGCTGATGGAGGCCGCCGATCTCGTGGTGGTGACGGGCTCCCAGGACAACGTGCGCCGGGCCTATTCGAGCGGCACGCCCGCGATCGGCGTCGGCACCGGCAACGTGCCCGTCATCGTCGATTCGACGGCGGACGTCAAGGACGCGGCCGATAAGATTTGCGCGTCCAAGATTTTCGACAACGCGACCTCGTGCTCGTCCGAGAACTCGGTCACCATCCTTGCGGATGTGTACGACCGGGCGCTCGGGGCCTTGCAGGCGGCGGGCGGCTATCTCTGCTCGCCGGAGGAGAAGAAAAAGGTCGAGCAGACGCTCTGGGTCGGCGGCAAGCTCAACCGGCGGGTCATCGCCAAGGATGCGCCCGTGTTCGCCCGCGAGGCCGGGCTCCCCGAGGCCGCGGGGAACGCCAAGTTCTTCATGGTCGAGGACGAAGGCGCCGGGCCCGATCGTCCGTTTTCCGACGAGAAGCTCGCGCTCGTGCTCACCCTCTACAAAGCGAAAGACTTCGACGCCGCGGTCGCCCAGGTGCGGGCCGTGCTCGATTTCGTCGGCCGCGGACACTCCGTCGGCATCCATACGAAGGCCATGGCCAACGCGAGGCGGCTCGCCGAGGAGCTCGACGTCGTCCGCGTGCTCGTCAACCAGGCCCACGCGTTCGGCAACGGCGGCAGCTTCGACAACGGCCTCAACTTCACCCTCAGCATGGGGTGCGGCACCTGGGGCGGAAACTCGATCAGCGAAAATCTCAACTACCGGCACTTCATCAACGTGACCCATCTCGTGACCGTCATCCCCGAGGACAAGCCGTCCGAGGAGGCGCTGTTCGGCGCCTACTGGGCGAAATACGGCAAGTAAGCTGCATGAATTTCGAGGAATGCGCGGCGAAGCCGCTGCTCGCGGAAGCGGGGATCGCGGTCCCCCGCAGCCGCCTCGCAACGACGTCCGAGGAAGCCGCCGCCGCCGCCCGCGCGCTTGGGCCGGTGGTGGTCAAGGCGCAGGTGCCGGCAGGAAAGCGCGGCAAGGCGGGCGGCATCCGGCGGGCCCAGACGCCGGAAGAGGCCGAATCTGCGGCGCGCGGGATTCTCGGCATGGCGATCGGCGGCCACGCGGTCGCGCGCGTGCTCGTCGAAGAGCAGGTCGCGATCGAGCGCGAGCTTTACGCGGCGGTTCTCAACGACGCCGCCGCCCGCCAACCGCTCGTCCTCTTCTCCACCGAAGGCGGGATGGATATCGAGGAGATCGCCGCCGCCAGACCCGAGCGCGTGCGGCGACACCATGTTGACATCCGATCAGGCCTTGCCGATGAAGCGGCCCGCGCGCTGGTGCGGGGACTGGATCTGGGAGATCACGAGCCGGCCGTCGCCAAGTTTCTCGTAAGCCTCTACAGCGTCTATCGCCGCCACGACGCCGAGCTCCTGGAAGTGAACCCGCTCGCGTTGACGGCGTCCGGCCCGGTCGCGCTCGACTGCAAGTTCGTCATGGACGATTCTGCCGCTCCCCGGCACGCCGAGCTTGCCGCCCGCGGCACGCCGGAGACGCTGTCGCCGCTCGAACAGCGGGGCAAGGACCTTGCGCTCAAATTCATCGAGCTCGACGGCAACGTCGGCGTGCTCGCCAACGGCGCCGGGCTCACCATGGCGACCATGGACATGGTCCGTCACTGGGGCGGGCGGCCCGCCAACTTTCTCGAGATCGGCGGCGAGTCGTATACGCGCGCCAAGCCCGCGCTCGAGCTCGTGCTCGCCAATCCGCACGTCAAAAGCCTGGTCGTCAACTTCTGCGGCGCCTTCGCGCGCTGCGACGTGATGATGGAAGGCGTCGCGGCGGCGTGGCAGGAGCTGAAGCCTTCGGTCCCGATCTTCTTCTCGATCGACGGCACCGGCGACGTGGAGGCGATCGCCATTCTGAAGAAGCGCCTCGGCCTCGATCCCTTCCCGACCATGGCGCTCGCCTGCAAGGCCGCGGTGGAGGCGGCGCGATGATTCTCAGGCGACCCGATCGCGTGCTGATCCAGGGAATCACCGGAAAACAAGGAACGTTCTGGGCCGAACGCATGCGGGAGTACGGCACGGCCATCATGGGCGGCGTCAATCCGAAGCGAGGGGGCGAGACGCACTTGGGCCTCCCGGTTTACGCGAGCGCCAAGGCCGCCATGAAAGGAAACGGCTTCGATGTCTCCGTACTGTTCATTCCGCCGCTCGGCGTCAAGGAGGCTGCGCTCGACGCCATCGAAGCAGGCGCCAAGGGACTTGTCGTGTTAACCGAACACGTGCCGGTGCAGGACACCATGTATATCCTCGCCGCGGCGAAGGAGGCCGGGACGCGCGTGCTCGGACCCAACACGGCCGGTACGGTCACGCCGGGCGAATGTTTCGCAGGCTTCATGCCCGCCTTCAACGCGAAGATCGTCCGCCCGGGCGCGGTCGGCGTCGTCTCCCGGAGCGGCAGCTTGGGCACGCTCGTCTGCCTCAGCATCTGCCAGGCGGGCTTCGGCCAATCGGCGTTCGTCGGGATCGGCGGCGATCCGGTCATCGGCACCACCACGCGCGAAGCGCTCGAAGCCTTGGACACGTTCCCGGGCACGCGAGCTGTCGTCATAGTCGGCGAGATCGGCGGCACCATGGAAGAGGAAGCGGCCGAATACGCGGTCACGATGAAGAAGCCCGTCGTCGCGCTGATCGCCGGCGGTGCCGCGCCCGAAGGCCGCAAGATGGGTCATGCCGGCGCGATCGTGGTCGGCGACAAGGGAAGCTATGCGTCCAAGCGCCGCGCCCTTGAGCGCGCCGGAGTCCGCGTGCTGGCGACGCCGAACGATGTCGGCGCCGCGCTCGCCGAAGCCTTGGCCTGAAGGACGCCGATGACCTTCCACACTCGAATCGGCGCCGTCGTCGGCTACTTCGTGGTCGCGGCCGCGGCCGTTTTCGCAATGTTCCCGCCCGTCCCGCAGCCGCCCGCGTACCACGAATTCGCCGACGCCCGCGGCTGGCTCGGCGTTCCCAACGCGGCGAACGTATTGTCGAATGTGGCGTTCGCCGCGGCCGGCGCGCTCGGCCTCCTGGCCGTCCGGCGCTCGCTCCGAGGCGGTGGTTTCGACACGCCTGAGGAGGCGGCTCCCTACGCGCTCTTTTTCCTGGCCGCGATCGGAATAGGCCTCGGATCCGCGTACTATCACTGGGCTCCCGGCAACGGGACGCTCATCTGGGACCGGCTGCCGATGACGGTTGCCTTCATGTCCTTTCTCGCCGCCATCGTGACCGACCGTATCGATCGGCAGGCCGCGGCCCATGTGCTCGCCGGCTTCGTGCTCATCGGCGTCGCGAGCGTCGGCTATTGGGCATGGACCGAACACAACGGGCGCGGCGATCTCCGCCCCTACGGCATCGTCCAGTTTCTCCCGATGCTCGGGATGCCGGTGATCTGCTGGCTGTTCCCGCGCGCGCGGTACACGAAAGTCCCTTACATCATTTGGGTCTTCGTCCTCTACGGTGTCGCCAAGCTGCTCGAAGTTGGCGACCACGCCGTGTTCGCCGCGCTCGGCGGTGTCGTGAGCGGCCACACGCTGAAGCACGTTTTTGCTGCCGCTGCGATCGGCATGGTGATGTTCATGCTGCCGGCGCTGCGCCGTGAAGACGGCGGGCGTGGCAGCCCGGCGCTCGACCGCCTATGATCCCGACATGACCGAGACGTTGAGCGTGCAAGTCTGGCGGGGCAGCGAGCGGGGCGCGTTCGTCGCCTATTCGGTGCCGCGCCGCGCGAGCCAAACCGTGCTCGACGTGGTGACCCACATCCAGCGAAGGATCGATGCCTCCTTGAGCTATCGGTTCGCCTGCCGGGTCGGCATGTGCGGTTCCTGCGCGATGACGGTGAACGGCCGGCCGCGCTGGACCTGCCGCACCCACGTCGACCGCGTCGCGAAAAACGGCGACCTCACCATTGCGCCGCTTCGAAATCTTCCGGTGATCAAGGATCTCGCCGTCGACATGCGGGAGTTCTTCGACAAATGGGCGCGTGCGAAGGGGCAGTTCCAGCCGACCGCGAGCCGGCGGGACGGCTTTGCCGTGGTGCGCCCCGACTCGGCTGCGCGCAAGCAGGCCGACGCCGGGATCGAATGCATCGGCTGCGGGGTTTGCCATGCGGCGTGCGACGTGGTCGCATGGAACCGGGACTACCTCGGCCCCGCCGCGCTCAATCGCGCGTGGACGCTCTTTAGCGACACGCGCGACGGCGGGCAGGCGACGCGCCTCGCCGCGGTCGCCGGCGACGCGGGCTGCCACGCCTGCCACTCGCACCAAAGCTGCCAGGAGCACTGCCCGAAGCATTTGAACCCGACGGCCTCGATCGCCGGCCTCAAGCGGGCGGCGGCCTGGGCGGCTCTCAAGGGCCAGATATGACGCCGCGCGGCCAAGTTCTGCTGTGGGTCGCCCAGCGGGGAAGCGCCGCCGTGCTTGGGCTTTGCGTCATCGTCCATCTCGCGACCATTATCGTCGCGGTGCAAGGCGGATTGACCGGCGCCGAGATTCTCGCGCGCGTCCGCGGCAGCGGCGCTTGGCTGGCGTTCTACAGCCTGTTCGTCGCCGCCGTCGCGGTGCACGGGCCGATCGGAATTCGTACGATCCTCCACGAAATGACTGCGCTCCGGCGGGGCGTCGTGGACGGACTCGCCGTTGCCACCGCCGGGTTGATTTTGGCGCTGGGATTCCGGGCCGCGTGGGGCCTTTACGGGGCAGCCTGATGGCGAGCGGGCACCGCAACCACCCGACCTATTGGGCGTTCGTCCTTCACCGCGTCTCCGGCCTCGCGCTCGCTCTCTTTTTGCCCGTGCATTTCTATGTCCTCGCGTTCGCCATCGAGGGCGAGGCCGCGCTCGACGGCTTTCTCCGGTGGTCGGCTCAGCCGCCGGTCAAGATCGCCGAGGCGCTCCTGATCGTGCTGCTTGCCGCGCACCTGACGGGGGGCCTCCGCGTGCTCGCCGTTGAATTTCTTCCCTGGCGCGACTGGCAGAAGACCCTCGTCGCCGCCGCCGGGGGGCTGAGCGTGCTCGTCGGACTCGCGTTCTTTCTCGTCGCATCCTGAGCTTCGACCTGCCCACGGATGGGGCCTACAGCAGAGGGAAACCTAGCATGATCGTCGATCTCGCTGCCGTCGAGGAAACCGCGAAGCTTCTCTACATCCGGGCGCTGAAGATATTGCCGCCGGATATCAAGGAGGGCTTCAAGCGCCTCGATGCGGCCGAGACCGATCCGACCGGCAAGAGCATCCTCAAGACGATGATCGAGAACATCGGGGTCGCCGAGAAGACCAACAATCTCCTCTGCCAGGATACCGGAATTCCCATTTACAACGTGACCATCGGGAGGCGCGTGCAGGTGGACGGTCATGCCCTCAAGGAAGCGATCATCAAGGGCTGCGAGCGCGCGACGCGGGAGCATCCGCTCCGCTCCTCGATCGTGCATCCGATCACGCGGGTGAACGCGCATACGTCCTCGGGTGAGCGCATCCCCGTCATCAACATCGACTTCTCGGCCGAGGATGAGACGCTCACGATCGAGATGATCCCGAAGGGATCGGGCTCGGAGAACGGCTCCTTCCTCAAGATGGCGATCCCGGCCGAGGGCGTCGACGCCATCAAGACCTTCGTCGTCGACAAGGTGATCGAGGCGGGCGGCCGCGTGTGCCCGCCGACCATCGTCGGCGTCGGGGTCGGCGGCACGGCGGACCTCTGCATGCACCTGGCCAAGATCGCGGCGACGCGGGCACTCGGGTCCCGCTGCGCGGACGCCGAAGGGGCGAAGCTGGAACAGGAGCTGAGCCGGGCCGTCAACAGCCTCGGCATCGGGCCGCAGGGCTTGGGCGGCAACGCGACCGCCTTCGCCGTGCATGTGGAGACGGCGGCGACCCACATCACCATGAACCCGGTCGCCGTCAACATTCAATGCCACTCGGCCAGGCGCGCGACCGCCACCTTCACACCGAAGGGCGTGGAGCTGGGATTTTAGGCGACATAAGCCATTGACCTATATAAGTCAATGGCTTATAGTCAACCATGTTTGAGTGGGACGACACGAAGAGCGAGGCCAATCTTCGCGCGCGAGGTTTATCATGAAGTATTCGGTTGATCGGGCACGCTGGAAGGCGCGCGTCCGGCGCAGGATCGTGGCGAGGACCACAGAATCGGATATTGCTCGGCACGCGGCGGAGGATGACACCTCGACGGCATCCATTGATCTTAGGGCTGCCCTAAAAGACGGCACGCTGCGCGTCGTTAAGCCGCTGGACGTTGCGGCGATTCGGGGAAAGACCGGGCTCTCGCAGGATCGGTTCGCGCGCGCCTTCCGCATCAGCGCTCACACATTGCGGAATTGGGAACAGGGCCGCCGCGTACCAGAGGGTCCTGCGCGTGCCTTGCTGGTGGCGATTGATCGCGATCCCAAAGCAGTCATGCGGGCTCTCCGGGAGTAGGCCATGACGGAGCTTACGCTTCGCCTGCCCTGTTCCGAAGCGGACGTTCGCAAGCTCCGCGTCGGCGATCGCGTTACGTTGGAAGGGACGCTGTTCGGCATCCGGGACGCGACGCTCATCCACATGTTCGACCGCGGCCGCACGACCCGTTTCGATCTCCGGGACCATGCCGTGCTTCACACGGCGCCGGGCGCGAAAAAGGTCCCGCCGTCGGCCGAGCACCCGGCCGGCTACGCCCCCCTTTGCATCGGCACGACGACGAGCGCCCGCATGGAGCGGTTCACCCGCCCGCTGATGGAGCGTCACGGCGTCCGGCTCATCATCGGCAAGGGCGGCCTCGGGCCGGAGACTTCGAAAGCTTTCCGCGACTTGGGCGGCGCCTACCTCGCCGTGATCGGCGGCACGGCCGCGCTCGAAACCACGTGGATCGAGCGGATCGAGGACGTCGATCTCGACGATCTCAACCCGGAGAGCCTCTGGAAGTTCAGGGTCCGGGGGTTCGGGCCGCTCCTTGTCGGCATGGATTCGCACGGGGCGAGCCTCTACGCCGACGTGCAGGGCCGGGCGGCCGATCGCCGGGCGGCTGCGCTCAAATCCATCGGGGTCCGCGGGTGAGGGGGCTCGACACCGATATCCTGATTCTCGGCGCCGGCGGCGCCGGCCTGTTTGCGGCCCTCCACGCCCACGCGGCCAATTCCAGCCTTTCCATCACCATCGCCGTCAAAGGCCTGCTCGGAAAGTGCGGATGCACGCGCATGGTGCAGGGGGGCTACAACGTCGCCCTCGTCAAGGGCGACTCGGTCGAGCGCCACTTCATGGACACGATCGAAGGCGGCGCCTGGATCAACGACCAGGACCTCGCCTGGACCCTGGTCGCGACCGCGCCCGAGCGGGTGCGCGAGCTCGAAAACGAGCTCGGCTGCTTCTTCGACCGCAATCCGGACGGCAGCATCCACCAGAAGGCATTCGCCGGTCAGACCTTCGACCGCACGGTCCACAAGGGCGATCTCACGGGGATCGAGATCATCAACCGGCTCGCCGAGCAGGTGTGGGTCCGCGACATCCATCGCCTCGAAGACACCCGCGCGGTCGACCTGATCAAGACGCCGTCCGGAGACGCCGTCGCCGGTGTCCTCATGATGGAGATGAGCACGGGAGAATTCCTATTCGTCCGGGCGAAGGCGGTGTTGCTGGCGACCGGCGGCGGCCCGACCATGTACAGGTATCACACGCCCTCCGGCGACAAGAGCTGCGACGGGCTCGCCATGGCGCTCCGGGCCGGGTTGACCTTGCGCGATATGGAGATGGTGCAGTTCCACCCGACCGGCCTGCTCGCCGGCCCGGAGACCCGCATCACCGGCACGGTCATCGAAGAGGGCCTTCGCGGATTCGGCGGCTACCTGCTCGACGGCGAGGAGCGCCGCTTCATGCTCGACTACGATCCGCGCGCCGACCGCGCGACCCGCGACATCGTGAGTCGCGCCATGTTCCAGGAGATGCGGAAGGGCAACACGAGTGCCAACGGCGGCGTCTACTTCACCATGCGCCACCTCGACCACGACCAGGTGCGGATGAACTTCAAAGGCATGGTCGAGCGCTGCGCGGACTACGGGTTCGATCTGGTGCACGGCTTGGTCGAAGTGGTGCCGACGGCGCATTACATGATGGGCGGCTTGGTCTTCCAGCCGGACTGCGCGACCGCCTTGACGGGCTTGTTCGCGGCGGGCGAGGACACGGGTGGCGTCCACGGGGCGAATCGGCTCGGCGGCAACGGGGTCGCCAACTCGACCGTGTTCGGCGGCATCGCCGGCGACACCATGGCCCGCTGGGTCGCGGAGCAGGGCGCCGTGCGCGAGCCCGACGAGGCCGCGATCGAGAGCGCCCTCGAACGATGCCGGGCGCCCCTCAAGCGGCCGCCGGCTAACCTGGAATCCGTCCGCGAGCGCCTTTACGAGCTCATGTGGGAGGACGCGGGCATCATCCGCGACTCCCATTCTCTCCACCGGGCGGAGACGGGTCTCGAAGCCCTGGAGCGGGAGCTGGATCAAGTGGGGGTTTCCGCCGACAACCTCGCCTATAACCTCACTTGGCACGACTGGCTCAACCTCAAGAATTTGATCCTGGTGAGCCGCGCCATTGTCGCGTCGTCGGCCGCGCGCCGGGATTCCTGCGGCGCCCATTTCCGCTCCGACTTCTCGAACCCGGCGGCCAAGGATCCGGCCTACTCGACCCGCGTTCGGATGGACGGCGACCTTGCTTGCGTCGCGACCGAAAGCGTGCAGTTTGCCCGCGTGCGACCCGGCCAGACGTTGGTCAAAGAGTCGGCTGCGTAGGGTAGCCCCGCGTTGACACGCGGCCTTCCCGTGCTAGGGTCCGGCGCGTGAAAAAACCGTCCCTCATCGTCCCCGTTATTCTTTCCGGTGGTTCCGGTACGCGTCTCTGGCCGATGTCGCGGCCGGCGCGGCCGAAGCAATTTCTGCCGCTCGGCGGCGAACGGAGCTTGTTTCAGGACACGATCCGCCGGGTGTCGGGCCCCGGCTTTGCGGCTCCCATCATCATCTGCAATCAGGAGCACCGCTTTCTCGTCGCCGAGCAACTCCGCGAGATTGGCGTGCGCCCGCGCGCTGTGATCCTGGAGCCCGTCGGGCGCAACACGGCCGCCGCCGCCACTGTCGCCGCGCTCGCGATCGTGGAGAAAGAACCCGGCGCGCTCATGCTGCTCTTGGCCTCCGATCACATCGTGAAGCGCCCCGCTCGTTTCCTCGCCGCCGTCCGGCGCGCGCGGGCGGCCGCCGAGCGGGATTTTCTCGTCTGCCTCGGTGTGGCGCCGAACGGGCCGCATACCGGCTACGGCTACATCCGCAAGGGAAAAGCAGTTGCCCACGCTGACGGCTGTTTCCGCGCCGCCGCGTTCGTCGAGAAGCCGAGCTTGAAGAAAGCTATGGCCTACGTCGCCGGCGGCAAATATTTTTGGAACGCCAGCATCTTTCTCTTCCGGGCGCCCAGTTACCTCGAGGAACTGGCTCGCCATGCGCCGGCGGTGCTCGCGGCCTGCCGCAAGGCCTTCTCCAAGGGCGCGCGGGACCTGGACTTCTTCCGGCTCGACAAGAAGGCGTTTCAGCGCTGCCCGTCCGGCTCCATCGACGTGCTCGTGATGGAGCGCACGAGCCGCGCGGCCGTGGTGCCGGTGGATATGGATTGGACCGACGCGGGCTCCTGGGTGACCATCTGGGAATCCGGCCGCAAGGACGCCGCCGGCAACGTCCGCGTCGGCAACGTGAAGACCCACGACGTGAAGGGCTCCTATCTCCACAGCGACGCACTCACACTGGCCGTCGTCGGGCTCGACGACATGGTCGTGGTCGCGACCGAGGACGCGGTGCTCGTGGCGCCCCGCGCCCGCGCCGAAGAGGTGCGCCGGGTCGCCGAGCTTGCCGAGAAGGACGAGGCCGGCGCCGTCTTCTCCGCCGTCACCGTGCACCGGCCGTGGGGCAGCTACCGCACGCTCAAGCGGGGCGACCGCTTTCAGGTGAAGCAGATCACCGTGAAGCCGGGCGCCGCGCTGAGCCTGCAATATCACCGCCGCCGTGCCGAGCACTGGATCATCGTCGCCGGCCGGGCGAAGGTGTGGCGCGACGACGAACAGTTCGTCCTGGAAGAGAACCAATCGACGTTCATCCCGGTCCGCGCCAAGCACCGGCTGCAGAACGTCGGCAAGACGCCGCTGCACCTGATCGAAGTGCAGTCGGGCGATTACCTCGGCGAGGACGACATCGTCCGCCTGGAAGATTTGTACGGAAGGACATAACCGAGTACGTCATGCCCGGCTTTATGCCGGGCATCCACGCCTTCAACGAGGTCAGAGACGTGGATGGCACAGGGGTCTGCGGGGGACTCCCCCGCAAGAAGGCCCCCTTGGACAAGCACGGCCATGACGATTACAGAAAGTTTATTGATACCATGGTGAGAATGGGACTGAAGCGTAGGCGTCTTCCCAATCCCCATCCGGGCGAAATCCTGTGGGAAGACTTCATGAAGCCCCTCGGCATCAGCCAGAATGCCCTCGCACGTGCCATTCAGGTGCCGCCGAGGCGGGTCAACGAACTGGTTCACGGCAAGCGTGCAGTCACGGCGGACACCGATCTCCGGCTAGCCCGGTACTTCGGCGTTTCCGAGGGGTTTTTTATGGGCCTACAGGTCGATTACGACCTGATGGAGCGGCGGCGTGAGATCGGATCGCAAATTGCGGCGATCCGGCCAAGGGCGGCGTGATCTAGGCCTCAAGCCCCGCGCTTTACCCTTCCGGCGCGTTGATTCGGCAGCCGAATTCGGCCGCCGCGTCGGTGAGCCACTCCCACATGGTGAGCCCGAATCCGCGCGCGACGTAGAGATCGACGCGGGACTCGTCGACCGCGTGGAGAAGGACGTTCACCTGGGCGATCAGGCTTTGCGCGCAATGGCCGGCCGCGAACGCGCGCGGGTGCAAATCGAGCGGGCATCCTTTGGCGAGGAGGTCGCGCGCATTGGCGCCGCCGATGCGGACGACCGTGCGACCCGAGCTCACGTCAGTCGCGGCGCCCGCCGAACCGATCCCGGCCGCCAGCCGCCGCTCCAGGCGCTCCGACTCCTCGCGTGCGGAGACGATGAGCCAGCGGTCGGGGGCAAGCCAAAGAGCGCCGCCCCGGTCGTCCCCGATGACGGTGTTGGGCGTGATCGGGAGATCGTGACCCGTCGCCTTTCGCACCCCCTCGTTGAGGGTGGCCGCCTCGCCCGCGAGGTGAACGAGCGTGAGCCCTCGGCGCTCGGCCAGCGTGACGCCGGGCCCGTCCGGAGTTGCGGCTCCGTAGGTGCCGGGCGAATAGACCTCGGCCAAGGCCGAGCGTCGTTCGGCGGGCTTAGCCACGGAGGCGCTCTCCCTTCGGATCGATGAAGACGTTGGGTGTCACCGTCACCGGCACCCGCTCGCCCGTCACGGGCGAAAGGGCGTGCAGCGTCCGGCCATGCAGCGCGCGGCCGCCCGCGACGATGCCAAGCGCGATGGGATGGCCGAGATTTGGGCTGTAGCACTGGGATGTGATCTCGCCGAGCATGGGGACGGGCGTCTCGCGGTCCGGGTCTTCGACGATCTGGGCCCCGCGCGGAACCCGCGTCTTTTTGTCGACCGGGATCAGGCCGACGAGTTGCTTCCGGTCCGGCCGCCACAGGCCCTCGCGGGCGAGCGAGCGCTTGCCGATGAAATCTTTCTCCTTGCTGAGGAAGGCGGAAAACCCGAGGTCATCCGCCGTGGTGCGGCCGTTGAGCTCGCCCGATACTACGTGCCCCTTCTCGATCCGGAGGATGGAGAGCGCTTCGGTGCCGTAGGGGATGATGTCGAACGACCGGCCGGCGGTGTGAATCGCCTCCCACACGGCGGCCCCGTAGTCCGCCGGCACGTTGATCTCGTAAGCGAGCTCGCCGGAGAAGCTGATGCGGAAGATGCGGGCCGGGACTTCCGCGACCGTGCCCTCGCGGTAGCCCATGTAGGGCAGGCCTTCGTTGCTCACGTCGACGCCGCCGACCACGCGCTCGAGCACGCTGCGGCTTGCGGGACCGGCGAGAGCGATCGCCGCCCACTCCTCGGTGACGGAGACGGCGTAGGCGTCGAGCTCCGGCCACAAAACTTGCAAGCAATATTCCAGGTGCCGCATGACTTCGCCCGCGCGCGCGGTCGTCGTCGTCATGAGGTAGCGGCTCTCGCCGATGCGCGTCGTGGTGCCGTCGTCGAACACCATTCCATCCTCGCGCAACATGAGGCCGTAGCGGGCTTTGCCGACCGGGAGCTTGCGGAAATTATTGGTGTAGACGCGGTCGAGGAAAAGAGCGGCGTCGCGCCCCTGGATGTCGATCTTGCCGAGGGTGGAGACGTCGATCATGCCGACGGTGGTGCGAACGCTCTTGGTCTCGCGGTAGATGGCGTCCATCATCCCTTCGCCCGGGCGGCGATAGACCTGCGGGCGGAACCACAGCCCGGCGGGGATGAAAGAGGCGCCCGCCTGTTCGTGCCAGGCGTGCATGGCCGAGCGCCGGGTCGGCGCGAAGTGATGGCCGATCTCGCGCCCCGCGATGGTGCCGAACGGAATCGCCGTGTAGGGCGGGCGGAACGTGGTGGTGCCGAGACTCGGGATGCTCTTGCCGCGCAAGCCCGCGAGGATGCCGAGCCCGCTCACGTTGGACGTCCGCCCCTGATCCGTGCCCATGCCGAGCGTCGTGTAGCGCTTCAAGTGTTCGACGTTGTCGTATCCCTCGCGCAAGGCGAGCGCGACATCCTCGGCGGTCACGTCGTTCTGGAGGTCGACGAAACGCTTGAGCCGGGTGTGTTTGGGCAGCGGGACGACCCACAGGGGCCGGAGGGGAGTTTCCGCCTGCGTGTCGCAATCCGGGACCGGTGGCTCCCCGGCTTTATCGAAGCCGGCCGCGCGCGCGGCGACGGCGCCCGCGCGGAAGCCCTCCGCGAGACATCCTCTGAGCGTGAACGTCCCCCGCGCCGCGCCGGCGGAACGCTCGCGTTGGAAGGACTCGCCCGGCACCAGCGCGGCAATCCGATCGTCGAAGCGGAGCTTGCCTCGAGACTGGGAAAAGAGATGCACGGCCGGGTTCCAGCCGCCGGATACGGCCAGCAGATCGCACGGGATCGCGCGCCAATCGCCGCCGGCGCACGCCGTTCCGTCGCCGTTGATCGCCATCACTTCGGCCGCTTTCAGCTTCCGGCCCCCTTGGACATTGATGACGGCATGGCCTGGAATGGATTCAATTCCGGCTTCGCGCACGCGGCGGGCGGCGGGCCCGGGGTCCTCGCGCGCGTCGATCACGGCGGCGACCGAGACGCCCGCGCGCGCCAAATCGAGCGCGGCTTCGTAGGCCGAATCATTGTTGGTGAAGACGACGGCGCGTGAGCCCGGACGGACGGCGAATCGGTTCGCGTAAGCCTGCGCGGCCGAGGCGAGCATGACACCCGGGCGGTCGTTGTTGCCGAACACCAGCGGCCGTTCGATGGCCCCCGTCGCCAGTACGGCTTCCTTCGCGCGCACGGACCAGAGGCGGCCGCGTGCTTGGAAGGGTGCCGGCACCGCCATATGCTCGGCCGGCCGCTCGCTGACGACGAACGAATTGTGGTCATAGTATCCGGCGACCGTCGCCCGGCGGAGGAGGACGACATCGGGCATCGCGGCGAGCTCGGCGACCGCGGCCCGAACCCAGTTCATCGCCGGCCGTCCCTCGATCGTGGCCCGCAGCCCCCGCAATGCGCCGCCGAAGTCGGCGCCTTCGTCGGCCAGGATCACGCGCGCGCCCGAGCGCGCCGCCGCGAGTGCCGCCGCGAGCCCCGCCGGCCCGCCGCCCGCGACCAGCACGTCGCAGTGGGCAAAGCGGTGCTCGTAACGGTCGGGGTCGGGCTGCACGGGGGCGCGGCCCAGCCCGGCCATCTTGCGGATCCAGTGCTCGTAGGTCATCCAGAGACTGGCCGGCCACATGAATGTCTTGTAGTAGAAGCCTGCGGGGAACAAGCTCGAGAAGACGCCGTTGAGGGCGCCGACGTCGAACCCGACCCCCGGCCAGCAGTTCTGGCTCTCCGCCTCCAGCCCCTCGAACAGCTCGACCTGGGTCGCCCGCGCGTTGGGCTCGGTGCGGGCGCCGACCGCAAGCTGGACCAGGGCGTTCGGTTCCTCGGCGCCGGCCGAGACGATGCCGCGCGGGCGGTGGTACTTGAAGCTGCGGCCGACGAGCCGGATGCCGTTCGCGAGAAGGGCGGAGGCGAGCGTGTCGCCGGCATACCCCTGAAGGCGCTCGCCGTTGAAGGTGAAAGCGATCGGCCGCTCGCGGTCGATGAGGCCGCCTTCGTCGCCGCGGAATGGCTGGCCCGCCATCACGTTATCTCCGGAAGGGGCGTGGAAGCGAGGATCGCGTGCGTGACGGTGTCGCGCCGGACCCTGAAGTACCGGCGGCAGCCTGCGGCGTGATACCAAAGCTCGTCGAGCGGCCCTTTGGGATTGTCGCGAACGAACACGTAGTCGTGCCACTCCCGGTCGCTCGCCGAGGCAGGATCGGCGGGGCGCTTCACCGTCGCGTCGCCGCCGTAAGCGAACTCGACTTGCGCGCGCTCGCCGCACCAGGGGCAGGGAATCAACATCATCGCCGGCTCCTCAATGCAGGCCCGTCGTCGGGCCCATGCCTTTCTCGTCGAGCGCAAAGCCGCGCTGGAAGCGGTCGAGCGAGAAGGCTTCGTTGAGCGCATGCGGGCGGTCGCGGGCGATCGTGTAGGCGAACACCCATCCGGAGCCCGGGGTCGCCTTGAATCCGCCATAGCACCATCCGCCGTCGAGATAGAGGCCGTCGATCGGCGTCCTCCCGATGATCGGGCTCCCGTCCATCGTCATGTCCATGACGCCGCCCCAGGTGCGCATCAGCTTCAAGCGGCTGAAGCTCGGGAACAGAGAAATCAGCCCGGTCGCGGCGTGGCTGATCGCCGGGAAATTGCCGCGCTGGGCATAGGAGTTGTACCCGTCGAGGCTGCCGCCGAAAACAAGCTCGCCTTTGTCCGACTGGCTGACGTAACAGTGGGTCGCGCCGGACGAGATGACCGTATCGAAACACGGCTTCACCGGCTCCGAGACCATCGCCTGCAGGAGGTGGGTTTCGATCGGAAGCCGAAGGCCGGCAAGCGCCATCACGTGGCCCGAATGGCCGGCGACCGCGACGCCGATCTTCCCGGCGGCGATCAGGCCCTTCGTCGTCTCGACGGCCGTAACGCGGCCGCGATCGATGCGGAACCCGGTGACCTCGCAGTCCTGGATGATATCGACCCCGCGCGCATCCGCCGCCCGCGCGTAACCCCAGGCGACCGCGTCGTGCCGGGCCGTGCCGCCGCGGGGCTGCAGGAGAGCGCCCAGGATCGGGTATCGCGGATGGTCGGAACAGTCGAGGAGCGGCACCATCGCCTTCAGTTGGTCGCGGCTGAGCCATACGGCGTCGATTCCGTTGAGGCGCATGGCGTTTCCGCGCCGCTGCATGGCATCGACCTGGGCGTCCGATTGGGCGAGGTTGATGACGCCGCGCTGGCTGAACATCACGTTGTAGTTGAGGTCCTGGCTCAAGCCTTCCCAGAGCTTGAGCGAATGCTCGTAGAAGTGTGCGTTCGGCTCGATCATGTAGTTCGAGCGCACGATCGTCGTGTTGCGGCCGGTGTTTCCGAGCCCGAGCCAGCTTTTCTCCAGCACGGCGACGTTGGTGATGCCGTGCTCCTTCGCGAGGTAATAGGCGGTCGCCAGACCGTGGCCGCCGCCGCCGATGATGACGACGTCGTAAGCGGGTTTCGGCTCGGGGCTCCGCCAAGCGAGCGGCCAGCGCTCGTGATGGCTCAACGCATTGCGGGCAAGGCTGAAGATCGAATAGCGGGTCACGCGACGCTCTCACGTTCAGAGCGCCGGAGGATACACAAGCGGCCCGCCAATTGCGAGACGCGACTGCCGGGAGGACGGAGACCGGCCGTCACGCTCGCCGGTCGATCGGGAGGTACGGGCGGAGGTCCGGCCCCGTGTATTGCAGGAGGGGGCGGATCAGAATGTTGTTCTCGGACTGCTCCAGTATCTGCACGGTCCAGCCGGGGACCCGCCCGACGGCGAAAATCGGCACGAACAGATCGCGCGGGATGCCGTGCAGGTAGTAAATGACGCCCGAATAGAAATCGACGTTCACGCTCACGCCGTGGCGGGCGTAGGGTTTCATCGCTTCGACGACGGCCTCCAGGATCGCGAACCACCTGGGCTCGCCCATCTCCCGGGAGAGGCGCTTCACGCCGTCCCGCATGTGGCGCGCGCGCGGGTCCTCCGTCCGGTAGACGCGGTGGCCGAAGCCGGTGATCGGCTCACCCGCCTTGCGCTTCCGTTTCACGTAGTCGGCCGCGTTGGCGGCATCGCCGATCTCTTCGGCCATGCGCATCACGTCCTCGGCGGCGCCCCCGTGGGCGGGTCCCGAGAGCGCGGCGACCGCGGCCGTCACGGCGGCATGCAGGTTCGCCTGCGTCCCAGTGACCACGCGGGCCGCGAAGGCCGACGCATTCGAGCCGTGCTCGGCGTGGAGCAGCATGTCGGTATCGAAAAGACGCGCGGCCCCGGCGCTCGGCGCCTCGCCTGTCAGCATGTAGAGAAAGTTGGCGGCGTGGCCGAGGTCCGGGCGGGGCCGAACCGGCGCCCGGCCCTGCCGGATGTGATGGTGGGCCGTCACGATCCCCGGCACTTGCGCCGTCAGGCGGATGCCTTTGCGGATCGTCGCCGCGCGGGAATTGTCGGCCGTTTCCGGATCGAAGGCAGAGAGGGCGGAAACAGCCGTGCGCAACACGTCCATGGGATGCGCGTTCCCGATCGCGCCGATGAGGTCGTAGATCGCCGGCGGCAGCGCGCGGGCGGCGCTCAGCTCGCCCGTGAACGTGTCCAGTTGCGCGCGGGTCGGAAGCTCGTCCCGGAGCAGCAGGTAAGCCGTCTCTTCGAAGCTCGAGTGCTGGGCCAGGTCGTGGATCGAGTAGCCGCGGTAACGCAACTCGCCTGCCTTGCCGTCGATGAAGGTGGTGGGCGAGCGGTCGAAATAGACGCCCATCAGGCCGCGGTGGATCTTGATCGGCTCGCCTTCGTTCTCCATGGCTCGGGTCTCCCTATCGGCGCGGCGGTCATCGTCTCAAAGCGCCTCCCGACTGGCAAGACGGGGAACGCATTTACAACCGGAAATGCTGTCACTAGGGTTGCGCCGTGAGCGTGGAGAGTATTGTCGATCGGATCGTGACCGCGGCAGCTCGCCGCCGCTTGCCCGTCGTGCTTCCGGAAGGCACCGAAGCGCGCATTCTCCTCGCGGCGCGCCGGCTCCAAGACGGGGGCATCGCAGAGCCGATCCTTCTCGGCTCGGAAGAAAGCATATCCGCGGCCGCGGCGCGCGCGGGCGTGTCGCTCGACGGACTTACGCTTATCGACCCCCAGACCGACGCGCGCATCGACTCGTACGCCGCGTCCTATGCGGCCGGGCGCGAGCGCGTGGACGCGAAGGTCGCGCGGCGGCTCGTCCAAAAGCCCCTTTATTTCGGCGGCATGATGGTGCGACAGGGAGAGGCCGCGGCCATGATCGGCGGCGCCGCCAACCCGACCCGTCGCGTGATCGAGGCCGGCCTTCTGACGGTCGGGCTCGCCCCCGGCATCAACACGCCGTCGAGCTTCTTCTTGATGGTGATCCCGGAGTTTCAGAGCCAACGCGACGTGCCGCTCATCTTCGCCGACTGCGCGGTCAACGTGGAGCCGACGGCGGAGGCGCTTGCCGACATCGCGCTTGCGTCGGCGGCGAGCGCCCGGAAGCTCCTCGAAGATGAGCCGCGCGTGGCGTTTCTTTCGTTCTCGACGCGGGGCAGCGCCCAACACCCCCGCGTCGACAAAGTTACACGCGCGCTCGCCATCGCGCGGGAGCGGGCGCCCGAGATCGCGTTTGACGGCGAGCTCCAGGCCGACTCGGCGCTCGTCGCGAGCGTGGCTGCGCGCAAGGTGAAGGGCGAAAGCACGGTCGCCGGGCGGGCGAACGTCTTGATCTTCCCCGACCTCGACGCCGGCAACATCGGCTACAAGCTGACGCAGTACCTGGCGGGCGCGCAGGCGATCGGCCCCGTTCTGCAGGGTTTCGCAAAACCGATCAGCGATCTTTCGCGCGGCGCCACGGTGGACGACATCGTGGCCTCCGCCGCCATCGCCCTCGCGCGCGCGTGATCGGAAGCCTACTTGAGGAGGCCCTCGGCCTTCATCGCCTCCTGCACCTTCGGGCGGGCCTTGACCCGCTCCATGAAGGCCTTGAGGTTGGGCCACGGCGCGAGGTCGATCTTGTGAAACCTCGTCCAGTTGACCACCGTGAACAGGTAGGCGTCGGCGGCGGTGAATTTGTCGCCCATCAGGTACTGCTTGCCCGAAAGCTGCGCATCGACGAGGGCGAACCGTGCGGCAAGATTCTCCTTGGCGATCGCCTTATAGGCGTCGGGGGTGTTCGGCTTGAACAGCGGGCTGAAGCCTTTGTGTATTTCCGTCGAAATGAAATTCAATAGCTCCTGCAGGCGATAGCGCCCGATCGAGCCGTTGGCCGGCGCGAGACCGGAGCCGGGGTTCTTGTCCGCGATGTATTGGACGATCGCGGGTCCTTCCGTCAGAACCGAGCCGTCGTCCAGCTTGAGCGCGGGCACCTGGCCCTTGGGATTGATCTTGAGGTAATCGCCGCCGTCCTGGGTTTTTTTGGTGCCGAGGTCGACCTTCTCCAGATCGAACGTCAGGCCGGCCTCGCGCAGCACGATGTGCGGGGAGAGCGAGCAGGCGCCGGGAGTGTAATAGAGCTTCATCGGGACCTCCGTGGGCTGAGGGCGGTTAAACGTAATCCTTGTACTTGGCGAGCGTGCGGACGGGCTTCTTGAGGGCGTCGCGGCGGAAGGGATCGCCGAGCTCCTGCGTCACCATGATCTCGATGACCGTCACTTTGCCGGAGCGCGTCGCCTTGCCGAGGGCGTCGCCGACCTGGTCCGGATGATCGACGCGGATGCCGTCGGCGCCCATGGCCTTGGCAATCGCCGCGAAGCTCGGGTTCGTGAGGTTGGTGCCGACGTAGCGGTCGCTGTAGAAGTCGACCTGGTTCTTCTTCTCGGCGCCCCATTGCTGGTTGTTGAAGACGACCGCCGTGACGGGGATGTTCTCGCGCACACAGGTCAGCGTCTCGCCGAAGCTCATGCCCCAGGCGCCGTCGCCGACGTAGGCGACCGCCGGCCGGTCGGGGGAAGCGACCTTGGCCCCGATCGCGGTCGGGAACGCGTACCCGCAGTTGCCGAAGCTCATCGCCGCGAAGAAGCTGTTGGGTTTCTCGAAGCGGAGATAGCTGTTGGCGACCGAGCAGATGTTGCCGATGTCGGTCGTCACCATGGCGTTCTTCGGCATCGCCTTTTCGAGCTCGCGGAGCGCCCGCCGGGGCGCGATGGGGGTTCCGTTGCCCTGGCCCCAGGTATTGAGCTCGGCTTCCCACGCGTCCTTCTGCCTTTTGACTTCGGCGAGGCGCTTCTCCCGGTTCGCGTGGGCCGCGACTTTGATATTCATGGTGCGGAGTCGCGTGAGAATTTCGGCGGCGGCACCCTTGGCATCGCCGCAGACGCCGACGTCGATCCGTTTCACCAGGCCGAGCATCCGGTGGTCGCTGTCCACCTGGATGATCTTGGCGTTCTTCGGCCAATATTCGATCCCGTGCTGGGGCAGCGTCCCGAAGGGGCCGAGGCGCGTGCCGAGCGCGAGCACCACGTCCGCCTGGGCGATGATCTTCATCGCCGCCTTGGAGCCCTGATAGCCGAGCGGCCCGCAGGCCAGCGGATGGCTCGCCGGAAAGGCGTCGTTGTGGAGGTAGCTTGCGACCACCGGCGCCGACAGGTGTTCGGCAAGCGCCGCCGCCTCGGCGACGCCGCCCGACATCACGACGCCGCCGCCCGCGATGATAACCGGGAACTGGGCACCCGCGAGCGCCGCCGCCGCCTCGTCGAGGCTCCGGGGCGAGCCGGGCGCGCGCTCGATCCGGTTGGGCTTCGGGATCTCCACGTCGATGTCGCCGTAAAAGTAGTCGCGTGGGATGTTGAGCTGGGTCGGACCGCGTTCGGCGAGGGCGAGATCGAAGCAACGGGAGGTGAACTCCGCCAAGCGGTCGGGCCGGTTCACGTGGGCCTGGTACTTTGTGATCTTCTCGAAGAACGGGAGCTGCTCCGTCTCCTGAAAGCCGCCCAAGCCCTGGGTGCCCGATCCCGTCTCCGGCGTGATGCAGACAACCGGCGAATGGGCCCAATAGGCGGCCGCGATCGCGGTGACGAAATTGGTGATCCCGGGTCCGTTCTGCGCGATGCAGACGCCCGCGCGGCCGCTGACGCGCGAATAGCCGTCGGCCATGTGCCCGCCGCCCTGCTCGTGGGCGACCGAGACGAAGCGGATGCCCGCCGCCGGGAAGAGATCGAGCGCGTCCATGTAGGCCGAGCCGACGATGCCGAAGACGTGCGTTACGCCCTGGGCGACCAGCGTTTCGACGAACGCCTCGCTGGGGGTCATCCGGGTCATGGCGTTGAGTCCTTCCTTAATGAAGCGACGGCTCTCAGGCCGCGAGCGTCTCGTTCGGCTCGACGAAAGGATACCCGAGCGCGTCCGCCACCGGCTTGTTGGTCACCTTGCCCCGACAGACGTTGAGCCCGGCGCGCAGGTGCGCGTCATCCTTGAGCGCCTTCGCGTATCCCTTGCCGGCGATGGCGAGCGCGAACGGCAACGTCACGTTGTTGAGCGCGAAGGTCGAGGTCCTGGGAACTCCGCCCGGCATGTTGGCGACGCAGTAGTGAACGATGCCGTCGACGATATAGGTCGGCTTCGAATGCGTGGTCGCGCGCGAGGTCTCAAAGCATCCGCCCTGGTCGATCGACACATCCACCAGCACCGCGCCCGGTTTCATGCGTTTCAACATATCCTTGGTGACGAGTCGCGGTGCGGCCGCACCGGGGATAAGCACCCCGCCAATGACGAGATCGGCCTGCAGGACGTGCTCGGTCACCGACTCGCGGGTCGAGAATTCAGTCTTGAGGGCGGCGCCGAACTGCTCGCCCAGGCGGCGCAGCACGCCCACGTTGCGGTCGAGAACGACCACGTCGGCGCCCATGCCGAGGGCGACGAAGACGGCGTTGGTGCCGACGACCCCGCCGCCCAGCACGACGACCTTGGCCGGCGGAACGCCGGTGACGCCGCTCAGCAGCACGCCACGCCCGCCCGCCTTTTTTTCCAGGCAATGGGCGCCGGCCTGGATCGACATGCGGCCGGCGACTTCCGACATCGGCGCCAGCAGCGGGAGCCCGCCGTGGGGCGAGGTCACCGTCTCGTAGGCGATGCAAACGGCGCCGCTCTTGACCAGGTCGCGCGTCTGGTCGGGATCGGGTGCGAGGTGGAGATACGTGAATAGGATTTGGCCAGGCTTCAACCAAGCGCGCTCCTGGGCCTGGGGCTCCTTGACCTTCACGATCATCTCGGCGTCGGCGAAAACGTCCTTCGCCGACATCGCGATTTTTGCGCCGGCGTTCTCGTAGTCGGCGTCAGAGACGCCGATGCCGGCACCTGCGTTTGTTTCCACGAAGACGGTGTGGCCATGGTGGACGAATTCCCGCACGCTCGACGGCACCATGCCGACACGGTTCTCGTCGGTCTTGATCTCCTTCGGAACGCCAACGTGCATTTCAATTTTCCTCCGGTAGAATTGGTTTTGTCCGCCGCTCGTTTATCAAGCTGCGGTTTTTGCACCAAGTCGTTGATTAGGCGGTTGATTCGCAAATTACTAGGTCCAGATCAGGCGATTTCGGTATGCCAGGCAAAGCGCCGTCAGCCGATGTGATAGGATGGACCTTGAGCGTGATTCGAACCGGATCACAGTAGGACGGGAGAGCGGACGTGCAAGTATTTTTGCGGCTGTTCTCGCTTGCGGCGGCAGTATTTCTCCTCGCGGCGGCCGTCCCCGCTGTTCACACCGAAGAATCCTACAAGCGGGCGCTTGAAGCGGCGGAACGGACCGGCGGCCCGGATCATCCGGACGTCGCGGTCGCTCTTGCCGACCTCGCCGGCTTCTACCAGGAGAAAGAGCGCAATCGGGACGCCGAGACGTTCTACGCACGTGCGCTTCCGACCGGCGAGCGCGCCTTCGGACGAGAACATCCGTTTGTCGCGCGGGTCGCCGAGGGACTGGCCCGCATCTACCACGAGCAGCGCCGCTATAAGGACGCCGAGCCGCTCTATATGCGGGCGCTCGCGATTTGGGAGAAGGCCCTCGGGCGCGACAGCCCGGAGGTCGCAAGTGAGCTTGCTGCGCTGGCAGGTTTCTACCGCGAGCAAGGCCGCTATGCAGACGCCGAAGCGCCGCAACGCCGCACCGTTGCGATCTGGGAGAAGGTTCTAGGGCCGGATCACCCGGAGCTGGTGCGGCCGCTCATCGCTCTCGCAGATGTCTACCGCGGTCAGGGGCGAGGCAAGGAAGCCGAGCCCATCGAGCAGCGGGCGCGGGCGATCCAGAGTCTTTCGAAGCCGAAGCCTTAGCTCCGCCCCACCATGTGCCGCTCGATGAGGGCGGCGAGACGCTTGATGCCCGGATCGATCTTCTCGACGGCGATCGATGAAAACCCGAGACGGAAGCAGTTGGACGGCCCATCCTCGGCGGCGAAGTGCACGCGTCCGGGCTCGATGACGACGCCGTCCTTGAGCGCTTCCTCAGCCAGCCGATCGGCGTCCAGAGCCTCCGGTCCCTCGACCCAGTAGCTGGTGCCGCCGAACGTCGGCACCTGGAACGAATAGGGCAGATGCCGCGCGAGGGACTCGCCCATCTGCTCCCAACGGGCCCGGTAGGCGCGATGCAGGCGGTGGACGAGCGCGTCGTGGTGGCCGAGCGCGAGAAAGAGCGCGGTCGTGCGCTGATTGTTGGAGGCCGGGTGGCGCAGCATGAGGCGCCGGAGCGCGCGCGCCTCCCGGATAAGCTCGCGCGATCCCACCAAGTAACCCAGCCGAAGCCCCGGGAACAAGGTCTTGGAAAGGCTGCCGACGTAGATCACCCGATTCTCGGTATCGAGGGACTTCAGCGCCGGCGTCGGCTCGCGCACGTAGTTTGTCTCGCACTCGTAATCGTCTTCGATGATGAGGAGCCGGCTCGCGGCGGCCCGATCGAGAAGCGCCTGGCGGCGTTCGATCGGCATGGTGACGGTCGTCGGAAACTGATGCGAGGGCGTCACGAAGACGAGATCGCAACCGTCGAGGCGTCCGTCCACGGGAAGTCCGCCTTCGTCCACCGCAATCGGATCCACCCGCCGGGTCTTCAGCAAGGCGATATTGCGCACGTCCGGGTAGCCCGGGTCCTCGATCGCGATGCGGGTGCTCTCGTCGATGAGCAGGCTGGCGACGAGATAGAGCGCGTTCTGAGCGCCGAGCGTGATCAGAATCTCGTCATCGCCCGCGCGAATTCCGCGGCGCGGTAGAAGGCGCGTGCGGATCTGCTCGACCAGCATGGGATCGTCGCGGCCGAGCGTATCGCCGGTCCATGAGTCCATCGCCTTCTTGACGAGGGCCTGACGCGAGCACTCGCGCCATTCCGCGATCGGGAACAGATCCCGGTCCACCTGACCGTAAATGAACGGGTAGGGGTAGGTGTGCCAGTTCGGAGGTTTTCGGATGTTGCGCTGGCGGGAGGGCGTCAGCTTGAAGAGCTTTGCCCAATCGGGTGCCGGGGCCGGCCCTCGCGCGGGCGCCTCGTTGAAGGCGTCTCCGGAGTGCACGCGTCCGGCGAGAATCTCGCTGTTGACGAAGAACCCGCTCCGCTCGCGGGCCGTGAGGTAGCCGTCGTCAACGAGGCCCTGGTAAGCGAGGACGACGGTGTTGCGGGAGACGCCGAGCGAGCGCGCGAGTTGGCGGCTCGACGGAAGCGGATCGCCCGTCGGAAGCTGGCCGTCGAGGATGGCCGAGACGAGCATCTTGCGGATTTGGGATTGGATGCTCTCGGTCTCTTCCCGGCGCAGGTGGAAGAGGGCGTCGCGCATTGGGGCTTGGCCCGGCGAAATCCGTAAATTGGCTCTGGAGTGAGCGTGCGCGAGAGATTACGGTGTTTCGCCAAAGCGGACAAGGGATGACGCCCCTCTGCGGGCGCGCACGCGGCTGACCGGAACGGAGCAACCCCCATGAAATATCAAGGCAACACCCTCGAGCATCACTGGATGCCGTTCACCGCCAACCGCGATTTCAAGGCGGACCCCCGCCTGATCGTGCGTGCGGAAGGGGTCTATTACTGGGATCACAAGGGCGGGAAGGTAATCGACGCGACCGCCGGTCTCTTCTGCTCGGCCCTCGGTCACGGTCGGAAGGAAATCGCCGATGCCGTCGGCCGCCAGCTCATGGAGGTCGACTACACGCCCCACTTCCAGATGGGACATCCGTCGTCCTTCGAGCTCGCGCGCCGGGTTGCGCAACTCACGCCGGAGGGCCTCAACCGCGTCTTTTTCGCCAATTCCGGCTCCGAGGCCGTCGATACCGCGCTCAAAATCGCCATGGCCTATCACCGCGCGCGCGGCGAAGGGCAGCGGACGCGTTTCGTCTCACGCGAGCGCGCCTATCATGGCGTCGGGATCGGCGGAACGTCGCTCAGCGGCCTCATGCGGAACCGTGAGGCGTTCGGTGCGATCATCCCGAACGTCGTGCACATGCGGCACACGTGGCTGCCGGAGAACCGGTTCGTGAGAGGCCAGCCGGAGAAGGGGGCGGAGCTTGCGGACGATCTGCAACGCCTTTGCGATCTCTACGGCGCCGGCACCATCGCGGCCTGTTTCGTCGAGCCGATCGCGGGCTCGACGGGCATTCTCGTGCCGCCCAAGGGCTACCTCGAACGGCTGCGCGAAACCTGCACGAAGCACGGCATTCTTCTCGTGTTCGATGAGGTGATCTGCGGGTTCGGGCGGCTCGGGAAGGCGTTCGCCGCGCAAGCCTTCAACGTAACGCCCGACATCATGACCATGGCGAAGGCGATCACCAATGCGGCCCAGCCGATGGGCGCGGTGGCGGTGAAAGAAGAGATCTACGACACCGTTACCAATGCCGCGGCCAGCGAGAAGGCGATCGAGTTCTTCCACGGCTACACCTATTCGGCGCATCCGGCGGCATGCGCGGCGGCACTCGCAACTCTCGATATCTATGAGAAGGAAAAGGTGTTCGAGAAGGCGGCCGCGCTCTCGCCCTACTTCCTCGACGCGGTTTTCGCTCTCCGCGACCTCAAGATCATCACCGACATTCGCGGCTATGGCCTGATCGCGGCGATCGAACTGGCGCCTACAGGCGGTCCAGGCGTTCGGGGGACCGAGGTGCAGAAGAAGCTCTTCTGGGCCGGCGTGCACCTGAAATTTACCGGCGACGCCGGCATGTTCTCGCCGCCTTTGATCTCCGAGAAGAAACACATCGACGAAATGGTTTCGATCGTGCGGAACGTGCTGAAGGACCTGTAATCGCGATGACGAAGGAACTGCAACACTTCGTCGGTGGAAAAAAGATCAAGGGCGCGAGCGGCCGGTTCGGCGACGTCTACAACCCGGCGACGGGCGAGGTCACGAAGAAGGTCCCGTTGGCGAGCAAAGGCGAGGTTGAAGCCGCCATCGCGGCGGCCGACGCGGCGCTCCCGGCTTGGGCCGCGACGCCGCCTGCCAAGCGCGCGCAAGTCCTGTTCAAGTTTCGCGACCTCATTTATCGGAACTTGGACGAGCTCGCCGAGCTTGTCTCCTCCGAGCACGGGAAGACCCTCGCCGATGCCAAGGGCTCCGTCACCCGCGGGCTCGAGGTTGTCGAGTTCGCCTGCGGCATTCCGCAGCTCCTTAAGGGCGAATTCTCTGAAAATGTCGCCGGCGGCATCGACACGTTCGCCACGCGCCAGCCGGTTGGCGTCTGCGCCGGGATCACGCCGTTCAATTTCCCGGCCATGGTGCCGATGTGGATGTTCCCGATGGCGCTCGCCTGCGGCAACACGTTCGTCTTGAAGCCGTCGGAGAAGGACCCGTCGTGCGGGCTTCGCCTCGGCGAACTCATGATCGAGGCCGGGCTGCCGGCGGGCGTGCTCAACGTCGTCAACGGCGACAAGGTCGCGGTGGATACGCTGCTCACCGATCCCCGCGTCGGCGCCGTCAGCTTCGTCGGCTCGACCGCGATCGGGCACTACATCTATTCGACCGGCTGCGCGCATGGGAAACGCGTGCAGGCGCTCTGCGGCGCCAAGAACCATATGGTCGTGATGCCGGACGCCGACATGGACCAGGCCGTGGACGCAGCCGTCGGCGCGGCCTACGGATCGGCAGGCGAGCGCTGCATGGCCATCTCGGTCGCCGTTGCGGTCGGCGAAGAGACGGGCAATGCGTTCGTGAAGCGTCTGGCTCCGCGCGTGCGGTCTTTGAAGATCGGCCCCTACACGGACGCGGCGGCCGAGATGGGACCGATCGTGACGCCCGAGGCGCACAAGAAAATCCTCGGCTACATCGACAAGGGAGTTGCCGAAGGAGCCGAGCTCGTGGTCGACGGCCGCGGCGTGAAGCTCCAGGGGTACGAGAAGGGCTTTTACGTCGGCGGCTGCCTGTTCGACCGGGTCGAGCCGCGGATGAGCATCTACAAGGACGAGATCTTCGGCCCCGTGCTCAGCGTGGTTCGCGCGAAGAACTATGAAGAAGCGCTGACGCTCGTGAACGACCATGAGTACGGAAACGGCACGGCCATTTTCACGCGCGACGGCGACGCGGCGCGCGATTTCGCCAGTCGCGCGAAGATCGGCATGGTCGGCGTCAACGTTCCGATCCCCGTGCCCGTGGCCTATCACAGCTTCGGCGGCTGGAAGCGCTCGTTGTTCGGCGATCACCACATGCACGGCATGGAAGGCGTGCGCTTCTATACGAAGCTCAAGACGGTGACGACGCGCTGGCCTTCGGGCATTCGAACCGGCGCCCAGTTCCATTTCCGCAGCGGCGCCGAACACTGAGGCGAACGGATGTCGAGCCCGGGCCAGGAGTCGACCGCGCCCATCATCCGCCTCGTGGGCGTCAACAAGTGGTACGGCGAATTCCAGGCGCTGAAGGATGTGAACTTCGCGGTCGGCCGCGGCGAGAAAGTCGTGGTGTGCGGCCCCTCCGGGTCCGGCAAGTCGACGATGATCCGCTGCATCAACCGCCTGGAGACCCATCAGCAGGGCACGATCGTCGTCGACGGGATCGAGCTCAACGACGACACCCGTAACATCGAGACGGTCCGCAGCGAAGTCGGAATGGTATTCCAGTCCTTCAACCTGTTCCCGCACTTGAAGGTGATCGAAAATCTCACGCTCGCCCTTCTGCTCGTCCGCAAGATGCCGAAGAAAGAGGCCGAAGAGCTTGCCCGCCTTTACCTCGCGCGGGTCCGCATCCCCGAACAGGCCGATAAATATCCAAGCGAGCTTTCGGGCGGCCAGCAGCAGCGGGTCGCGATCGCGCGATCGCTTTGCATGCGCCCGAAAATCATGCTGTTCGACGAGCCGACCAGCGCTCTCGACCCAGAAATGATCAAGGAAGTCCTGGACGTGATGGCGGAGCTTGCGCGCGACGGCATGACGATGGTCGTCGTCACCCACGAGATGGGCTTCGCGAGGCAGGTGGCGGATAAGATCGTCTTCATGGACGGGGGCGAGATCGTGGAGGAGGCGCCGACCGCGACATTCTTCGATGCACCGAAGAACGAGCGCACCAAGGCCTTCATGAGCCAGATCCTCACGCACTAGGAAGCCGTTCCAATGCCAGACATCATCGTCATCGGCGGCGGCGTCATCGGCTCCAGCATCGCCTACCACCTGGCGGTCGCGGGACGCGCGGGTGATGTTGCCGTCATCGAACCCGATCCCACGTACGCCTGGGCGGCAACGCCGCGGGCGGTCGGCACGGTGCGCCACGTCCACGGCACGCCCGAGAACGTGCTGATGTCCAGCTACGGGCACGCGTTCTACAGCGCGTTTCCGACGCATATGGCGGTCAACGGCGAGCCCGCGGGCATGGACTTCCGCAAGGGCGGCTACACATTCATGGTCTGGGGCAAGGATGCGGTCGCCCACGCCGAGGCCAATTGGCGCATGCAGACGTCGCTCGGCGCCGGCGTCGAGCTCGTGGATCGGGCGCGGCTCCGGCAGCTTTTCCCGTCGCTCAACGTGGACGAGGTCGACGCGGCCTTGTATTCACCGAACGACGGCTGGATCGATCCCCACGCCGCGCTGATGGGATTCCGGCGCAAGGCCCGGAGCCTGGGGGTCGAATACATCCAGGACCGTGTGGTGAACCTGGAGACGAGCGGAAAACGCGTTAGCACGGTTCTCCTCGAGTCCGGGAAAAGGCTCACTCCCAAGATCGTGGTCAACTGCGCCAACTGCTGGGCGCCCGACGTTTGTGCGATGGTCGGGATGAAGGTCCCGATCGCGGTCATGCGCCGGCAAACCTTTTATTTCGAGGTGCGCGAAACGCTTCACCCCTTCGGCGTCACCCGGGATTTCGGGGGCCTGAGCTTTCGCACGGAAGGCCAGGGCTACGTCGCGGGCGTGACCCGGTTGGACGAGCCTCGCGGCTTCAATTGGGACGTGGATCACGAGTGGTTCGACGAGGTCGTGTGGCCGAAGCTCGCCCACCGGGTGAAGGCGTTCGAAGCGCTCAAGGTGATACGGAGCTGGTCCGGCCACTACGATCAGAACGAGCTCGACAGTCAGCCCATCCTCGGGCCCTGGGTCGGCGGGCTCGAGAACTTCCACATCGCGGCCGGATTCTCGGGCCACGGACTCCAACACGCTCCGGCGGTCGGGCGGGGGATGGCGGAGCTGCTGCTCGAAGGCCGCTTCGCCTCCCTCGATCTTTCCCGCTTCTCGTACCGGCGCGTCGTCGACAACGCACCCATCGTCGAACACGGCCCGCCCGCTTAAGGCAGCGCGGCCCTAACTAGACGACAATGATGCCGCCGCTTGGCGGGCGGGGACCTTGGACGCGGGGTCGCTCCCATGCTGGCGGCGCTGCCAGAGCCAGACCGCAATCGCGAGGGCAAGGCCGATCCCGTCGGTGATCGGCTCCGGCGCCACCAGCAAAATGGCCGCGACAAAAAGGATCGCGCGGGGCGGCATGGCTAGAGGGCCATGCAGCCAGCCTTCGGTCGAGGCGGCGAGCAGAACGACGCCGATCGATGCGGTCACGAAGACAACGAGAACGTCGAGAAGCGGGCCCTGGCCGAGCAGGAGCGGCGAGGCGAAGAACATGAACGGCACGATAAAGGTCGCAAGGCCGAGCTTGACCGCGATCCACGATGTCTTCCACGGATCCGCCTGGGCCATGGCGGCCGCCGCGAAGGACGCGACGGCGACCGGCGGCGTGATCGCGGAGAGGACGGCAAAATAAAAGATGAACATGTGGGCGACGAGCGGCGCGATTCCCATGCGGATCAATCCCGGCGCCACCACGGCCGCCGCGATCGCATAGGCGGCCGTCGTCGGCATTCCCATGCCGAGAATGGTCACGATGACCATGGTGAACAGCATGGCGAGAATCTGGCTGTTGCCGGCGATGGCGAGGACGAGGGAGGAGAACCGGCCGCCGATGCCGGTCAGCGCGATGACGCCGACAATGATGCCGGCGGCCGCGCACACTGCGACGAGCTGGATGCAGTCGCGGGCGGCCATGTCGAGGGCGTCGATCACCCGGCGCGGGCCCATGCGATGCTCGCGCGCGAGCCAGCTCACGGCAATGCAGGCAACGATGCCGAGGCCGGCGGCGCGGAAGCCCGAGTAACCTTCGACGAACGCCCACACCAGCACGACGATCGGGAGCAACAGGTAGAGCTTGAACAGCATCGGCCGGAGCGCCGGCAGCTCCGAGCGCGGGTAACCGCGAAGCCCGCTGCGCACGGCGTGCAGATCGCAGTGGGCGTAGCACGCGATGTAGAACAGCAGGCACGGGATGATCGCGGCGAAGGCGATGTCGCCGTAAGGG
This sequence comes from Rhodospirillales bacterium, assembly GCA_009694195.1. Lineage (GTDB taxonomy): Bacteria > Pseudomonadota > Alphaproteobacteria > Rhodospirillales > SHVQ01 > SHVQ01. Next base: position 15,803 of record SHVQ01000008.1, on the reverse strand, counting down.
ATGCCGGTCACTTCGGCCATGATGAAGGCGCCGGCCCCCATCACCGGCGGCGTGATCTGACCGCCGGTCGAGGACGTCGCCTCGATGGCGGCCGCGGTCGGCCTGTCGTAGCCGACGCGGCGCATCATCGGGATGGTAACGGAGCCCGATGCCACCACGTTGGCGACGGAGGACCCGCTGATCGAGCCGAACATGATGCCCGAGAGCACGGCGCCTTTGGCCGGCCCACCTCGCGCCCAGCCAATGAGCGACATGGAGAGATCGTTGAAGTAGTCGCCCGCTTTCGACATCGTGAGGAACGCGGCGAAGGCGGTGAACATCACGATGAACGTGGAGGACACTTCCAGGGTCGGCCCGAAGACCCCCTGGTCGCTGAAGATGTACGTGAAGATGAACGCGAGATTGTAGCCCTTATGGTAAAGCACGCCCGGAAGCCATGGCCCGACGACGGCGTAGAGAAGGAAAACGAAGGCGACGATCGTGAGCGCGAGCCCGGCCGTGCGGCGCGAGAACTCGAGGACGAGAATCGTCCCGACCACGCCGGCGATCACGTCGCCTGGCTCGTAGAGCGCGCCCGCGCGGAACTGAAGCTCGTCGATGTTGATGCCGATGTAGATGGCGCAGGCGATCGCCGCCGCCATCAACGCCCAGTCGTAGATGGGGATCTTGTGAACCGACCGTCCGGCGGCGACGGCGAACAACGCGAAACCGAGGACGCTGCCCCACGCCAGGTGAATGGAACGGAACAGAATCGAGTCGATCGGATGAACGTTCAGGATGAATAGATGGAAGGCCGTGAACGCCGCGCCCACCCAATAGAAGAGCGTCCTCTCGAAGGGACCGAGCGTCCGGCGCAGGCCTTGGAATTCAAGCGCGTCCGAGTCGACCGTGCCGACCGATGGCGGCTGGGGCGGTGGCGACGTCATGCGTCCCCGTCGTTGTTTCTTGTTTGACGCTGCCCGCCGCTATTGGCTGAGGTTCGCCGGGACGTTGATGCCCTTTTCCTTCAGGTATTTCACCGCCCCCGGATGGAACGGCAGGAACGTATTGCGGTCCCAATTGGCGAGCACCGTTTCCTTCGCGGCGGCGTGGCCTTTGACCATGAAGTCGTTGTTCTCCAGGATCGCCTTCGTGACCTTGTAGGCGTCCTCGACCGACATATCCTTGTGCGCGATCGCGAAGTTGTAGACCCCGACCGTCTTGTGATCCGCAGTCATCGACTTGTACGTGCCTTTTGGGATGAGGGAGTTGGAAAGCTCCGGCATCTTGGCCTGCAGGGTTTTGATCTGAGCGTCGGTGAACGTGAAGAACTTCACCGGCCGCTGGGCCTCTATCTCGGTGTAAGCCGCGATCGGAAGCCCGGCCGCGAAGGGGAAGCTGTCGATGAGCCCGTCGCCGAGCTGGCCCGCCATGTCGTTGGCGCTGCCGTTGCGGACGGTCACTTTTAGCCCGAGCGCCTCGAACATGAGCGGAAAATAGGTTCCGGGCGTTCCCGCCTTGGGTCCGACGCCGACCGTCTTGCCGTTGAGCTGGGCGACCGATGTGATGCCGCTCTTCTCGGCTGCTATGAAGTGGAAGGGGGTGTCGTACATCGGGAACAGCGCGCGGACGTTCGTGAACTTCTTCCCCTTGGTCCAATCGCCGGTTCCGTTCCACGCCTGCAGCGCGATTCCCATCGTGGTCATCCCGAGCTCGACCCGCTTGTCGTCGACGAGGATGATGTTCTGGTTCGGCCCCTGGGTCTGCTGGGTCGAGACGTTGAAGCCGAGCTTCTCGGTGAGCAAGTTAGCCACGACGCTGCCGTAGATGAAATACGTGCCGCCGACCGAGGCGGTCCCGATGGTCATGGACTTTGGTTGTGCGAACGCCTCGCCACTGAGCGCGGCGAGCGTCAGAACGCACGCGAGGCCGATGGAGCGCAGGATTGCCGACATGGGATTCTCCCTGTTGCTGCCGCCCGGTATTGCGGGCCGTTGCCCCGGCATTATGACCGCCCCTCCAGGCCGGGTGAAGAGCCCTGCTTGGGGCGCCCCCTTAGAATCGTCGCGGCAAGTAGCGGGCGAAATAGCCGACGACGATAAGCGCAGCTCCCATGCCCAGGAACACGGCGGGAAGCTCGAACGCCTTCAAAACGAGCGCGAACACGCCGGGCGGCGCCAGATTGGCAAGGTAGCGGTGAGTCCAGAAGACGGCCGTCATCTCCGGCCGTTCATAGGCGCGAACGGCGCGGAGGAAGTGCGCGTTGCCGGACGCATCGATCAGGCTGCCGCAAAACGCGGCTCCGACCAGAAGGCCGGCCCCGAGCCACGCCGATGCCGCGAAGGTGGCGGCCGCGATGTTGAAGAGCCCCGCCCCGACGATGGCCCACATCAGGATCCGCCGGAATCCGTACCGCCTGCCGAACCAGCCCCAAAGCGGGATGAGCATGAGAAACGCGGTGCCCATGGAAACGATGGCGCCGCTCATGACTTCGCCGAGGCCCGAGGTCACCGCGTAGATCGGGGCGTAAACGAAGAAGACGTTCCAGAAGCAGTTGCGCCCAAGCGCGAGCAGCCAGGCAAGCCGCAGGCGCGGCTGCGCGACGAAGCGCGGAATGTATCGGATGGGATTGAGCGGCGGCCGCGTCGATACGGCGGCCGGGCTCTCGCGAAGGCGCAGCAACCAGAACAGCAGGAGGAGAATGACCGAGCTCAAAGCGACGAGCGCGAACGGAACCGAGTGGCCAAGGCTCGTCCGCAGGTAGGGCCCGAGCACGGGGCCGACGATCCACGCCATGCCGACGAAGAACACGCGAAGCGGTTCGAAGCGCGCGAACTCGTGCCGACGCACGTGATCCATCACGTAAAGATTGAGCGGTATCTCCGTCGCGGCGGTCACCAGGACCTGGAGGATCAGGCCGAGCACGAGCGCCGGCAGCATTTCCAGATACAAGAGGTAGGCCGTCACGACGCTCGCGAGTCCGCCGAACGTGTAAACCCAGCGGCGCCCGACGCGGTGAATGGCCGTGGGGACGGCGAAGTTGAAGAGCATGCCGAGCGCGCTGGTCGCGAAGAAGAGCACGCTCACCTGTTGCGCGTCGCCAAGGAGCGCCAGGGCTTGCACCGGCAGGACCGCGAGCAGAAGCGCACGGCAGAAGGCTTCGGCCGAATGCAGGACAGCGAACCCGACCATGACCGGCCGGATGCCGCCATCGATGGACGTCTGTTTGGGCTGGACGGGCACGGTCCTGCTCAAAGCCGGCGCGGGAGGTAGCGGCAATAGAACGCCATGACCAGCATCAAAACCCCGCCGAGCACGAACACCGCCGGAAGCTCATAGACAAAAAGAATGAGCGAGAAGAGCCCGGGTGGCAGCAGTTGCGCCGTATAACGGAACGTGGCGAACACCGCCGTCATCTCCGCCCGTTCGCGCGCGTGCACCGCGCGCAGGAAGTGCACGTTGCCGCCGGAGTCGATTATGATGCCGCCGAGCGCGGCCACCACGAGCGCCGCGGCCCCGAGCCACGGCAGTCCGGCGACGGCCGCCGCGACGATCGAGAAGACTCCCGCCAGAACGAAGCCCAGCATCAGGAGCCGGCGAAAGCCGTGTTTGCGGCCGAGCCGTCCGAGAAAGGGGACGGTCACAAGCCAAGCCGTCCCGAGCGAGACGATGAGCCCGCCCGCAAGCTCGCCGAGGCCGGACGTGACCGCGTAAATCGGCGCGTAAACGAAGAACATGATCCAAAAAGCGTGACGGCCGACGGCCAGCACCCAGGCGAGAACCAGGCGGGGCTGGCGGATGAACCTGGGAAGGTTGACGATCGGATTGACGGGAGGGCGTGCCTCGGCCGGGAGAACGGTGCTCTCGGTCGGCCGCAACATCCAAAAGAATGCGAGGAGCAGCAGCGCGGAGGCGCCGATAATTGCATAGGGCGCCAGCGCATGAACGTTTTTCTGCAAATAGATGCCGAGCCAGGGGCAGGCAATCCACGAGCTCCCGATCCAGAAGATTCGCAAGGGCTCGAACCGGCCCATCTCCTGGCGCCGCACGTTGTCCAGGAGAAACAGGTTGAGGGTCATCTCGATGGCAAGGGTCGCGAAGACCTGGAGAGCGAGGGCGGCTGCGAAGGGCGCGACCCCGGGAACGGTGTAAAGGAAACCGGACGCCATGAAGCTCACGGTGCCGAGGCTGAATAGTCCGCGCCGGCCGATCCAGCGGACGAACGCCGACGTGAGCAAGCTGGTAAAAAGGGCGCCGGAGCTGACGCAGAAATAAAGAAGGCTCACTTTCTGTGCGTCGCCGAGGCGGCTCAGGGCTTCGATGGGAACGACCGCGATGGCGATCGCGCGACAGCCGGACTCGAGCGAGAAGAGAATGAGGAAGGCGGCGATCGAGATGCGGCCGGGGGCCCCGAGCCATGCCGGCAATGCTGGAAATGCCATGATGCTGTGAGCGCTACATCCGTTTCGGCACGTAGCGCGAGACGAAGGCCATCGCAAGCGCGACCGCGCCCCCGATCACGAACACGGCCGGAAGCTCGAAGAGCATGAGGACGCCGGCGAAAATTCCCGGCGCGGCGAGCTGGCCTGCGTGGCGCCAACTGGCGTAGACCGCCGTCATTTCGGCGCGCTCGAGGGGCCGCACGGCGCGCAGGAAGGGCACGTTGCCCGCGCCGTCGATGACGGCGCCGCCCACCGCCGTGAAGACCAGGAGCGTCGCCGCGAGCCACGGCACGCCGGCAACGAACGCGGCGCCGACCGCCGTTACCCCCGTGAGGATGTACCCGACGATCAACAGCCGTCGGAGCCCATACCGGCGTCCCACCTGGCCCCACAGCGGAACCGTCAGGAGGAAGATGTTGGCGAGCGAAACGATCAGGCCGCCGACCACTTCGCCGAGACCGGAGGTGACGGCATAGATCGGGCCGTAGATGAAGAGGACGGTCCACCAGAAGTTGCGCCCGAACGCCAGCATCCACGCGAGGCGCATGCGCGGCTGGCTAAAAAACCGGGGAACCGATGACAGGGGGTTTGGCGGCTTCCTTGGGCCTGCGTACACGGCCGGGTTATCGGTCAAGCGGAAATACCAGAACGGCGCGCAGAGAAGGATGAGCGTGCCCGCGCTCACCCAAAACGGCAGCTCCGGCGTGAATTGCACCCGCATCCAAGACCCAAGCCACGGGCCGATGATGAACGCGATCGCGGCGAAGAAGATGCGGATCGGCTCGAATCGGCCCATGTCCTGCCTTCGGATGGCCGCCATGGTGTACAGGCTGAACGTGATGTCCGTGCAGGCGACGGCGAATGCGTGCAGGAGAAGCGCCGCCATGAGAAACAGAGCCGTGTGTTGCAGGTAGAGTATCTGCGCAAGGAGCGCGCAGAGCACGCCGAGGCTGAAAACGGCTCGGCGATTGAAGCGGCGGACGAGAGGCGGGATGGCGAAGTTGGACACCAGCCCGACGAAGCCGCCCATAAAAAACAGCACACTGACGGCTTGCGCATGCCCCAGGAGCGCCAGCGCTTCCACGGGGATGACTGCCATCAGGATCGTGCGGGAGAACGTCTCGAGCGCGTAGAGGATCACCAGCGGGTAGGTCTGTGGCGGACTCGCGACGTCGAGCCACACGGGTGAGTGAAGTTGGCGCACGGGATCTTTTCGGAGCCTCCGGGGGAACGGGGCGACGCTCAGCTACATGCGGCGGGGAATGTAATGGGAATAGAACGCGAGTACCACCATGGAAAGTCCGCTTGCCACGAAGACCGCCGGCAAATGGAATACCTGCAGGATTGCCGAGTAGAGCGCCGGAACACCAAGTTGCCCGATGTGCCGGTATGTCGTGAAGACAGCCGTCATCTCGCCCCGCTCGAACGGGTGAACGGCGCGGAGAAACGGCACGTTCCCGGCGCCGTCGACGGCGCTCGCACCGACGGCCGCGAAGATCAGAACGGCGATCCCGGCCCACGGCGCGCCGGCAACAACCGCCACCGCGAGCGTGAGCGCCCCTCCGATCCCGAATCCGCCTATCAGAAGCGCGCGGATGCCGAACCGCTTTCCGATCCAGCCCCACAAAGGGACCAGGAAATAGGAGCAGTTGGCGATCGATATGATCGCCCCGCTCATGAGCTCGCCGAGCCCGGACGTCACGACGTAGAGCGGCCCGTAGATGAAAAACATGGTCCACCAGCCGTTGCGCCCCATGGCCAGTATCCAGGCGAGCCTGAGGCGCGGCTGGGTGAAATAGCGGGGGAGATAGCGGAGCGGGTTGGGCGCCGGCCTCCGCTTCGACGTGACGCCGGGATCGTCCGTCAGCCGGAGGAACCAAAAGTAGCCGACGGCGAAGATCGCCATCGCGGCCACGAGGATGAACGGGGCCCACGGCGCGACGTGGGTCTTCAGGAATACGCCGAGCGCGGGACCGAGCACCCACACGAACGCGGCGTAGAACACGCGCACGGGCTCAAATCGGCCCATGTCCTGCCGGCGAACGTGGTCCATCAGGTAGAGGTTGAGCGGAATCTCGACACAGGCCGTGGCAACGACCTGGAGAACCATGCCGGTCGCCAGGCCGGGAAGCGTTCCCAGCGAAAAGAACGCCGCGGCCGCAACCATCAGAAGGTTGCCCAGGCTGTAGACCCAGCGGCGCGTGAGGTAATGGACGAGGGAAGGGACGCCAAGGCTCGCGATCAGGCCCATGCAGCTCGCGCCGAAGAACAGCAGGCTTACCTTCTGGACGTCCTGGAGCTGCGCGTACGCCTCGATCGGGATGACCGTGACGACGGCCGCCCGCGTAAACCCATCCAGCATGAACAGGATGGCAAATGCGGCGCGGGACTTGCTCGAGGTGTCGAGCCAGACGGGAACATGGAGATGGCGCAACCGAGCCCTCCCCCTTTCGCGGCAACGTTACGCCGCGTTGCGGGCGAGGCTACTTTAGCTTGGAACGCCGGCAGGGGCAGCGCAAATGGCGCATGCCGCCGCCGGGGACGCGATCAGAATGCGAAAGGCATCCAGACGCCGTGCGGCGCCATCAATGCGATAGACAGCAACATCAGCGGAATCGCCACCGCCAAGGCTTTGAGGAAGGTCATTTCTTCGCTCCGTTGGCCCGCCCGAGCGAGCCGCAAGCACAGGTCCCACGCTCGATCATAGGCTGCAGGAGTTAACGGCCGGTGAATCGGGATGAATTCGCCGGCATATCGACTCCGGCTTAGCCTGTCCTTACCCTCACGACAAAAGGCGCGGCCAGGGGGCCCGATGGCAGAAGGGGGAGAGACGTCCGACGCATGCATCGCCGTGGTCACGCCCTATTACGCGACCACGCCGGAATGGCTGCGCCAATGCCACGCGAGCGTGCAAGCGCAGACCCACCCGGCAACCCACGTGTTGGTGGCGGACGGCCGGCCCATGGCCGAGGTCGACCGCTGGACGGCGCAGCATATCCGCCTCCCGGTTCGCCACGCCGATTACGGCAACACGCCGCGCGCCATCGGGTCCTTGAGCGCCATCGGGCAAGGGTACGATGCGATCGCCTACCTCGATGCGGATCACTGGTACGCGCCCGATCACCTCGCATCGCTGGTCGCGCTGCGCCGGGAGACCGGGGCGGCGATCTGCTTCTCGCACCGGTATCTCCACCGGCTCGACGGGACGCCGCTCGGGCGCTGCAAGGATGCGGACGGCGAGAATTTTGCCGCCGTCAGCAGCATGATCCTGTTCCGGCCGGCGTTTCACCTGGCGTCGCTGTGGGCGCTGATCCCCCCGAAGCTGCACGCGATCTCCGACCGCATCATGATGCTGCAGGTCCGGAAGCAGAACGTGAGCCGCGCGTTCTCCGACCGGCATACTCTTTCATTCCGCACGTCGAACCGCGCCGACTACCTCGCGTTCGGCGAGGCGCCGCCGGCGGAAGCGACGCGCACGGGACTCGAGTTCGTGCAGGCGCTCCGGTTCTTGCGCGAGCGGGGCGGGGCAGGGCTCGTGGTCGGGTGACGACGGGGCTAAACCACCCGCACCTTGAGGGTTCCGACGCCGTCGACGCCGCCTTCCAGAGCGTCGCCCTTGGCGACGGGGCCGACGCCGGCCGGCGTGCCGGTGAAGATCAGGTCGCCCGCCGCGAGCGTGAACAACGTCGAGAGCTCTGCAATGATCTCGGGAAGCGACCAGATCATCTCCGTGAGGTCGCCCTTCTGACGCTCCTTCCCGTTCAGCTTGAGCCAGACGGTTCCCTTCGCGGGGTGGCCGATCTTCGACGCCGGCTGGATGATGCCCAAGGGCGCCGAGCGCTCGAAGCCTTTGCCGACTTCCCAAGGCCGGCCCATTTTCTTCGCCTGGCCCTGGAGATCACGCCTGGTCATGTCGAGCCCGACCGCGTAGCCGAAGACGTGATCGAGGGCGCGATCGATCGGGATATTGGTGCCGCCGGATTTCAACGCCGCCACCAGCTCGATTTCGTGCTGCACGTCGGACGAGCGGGGCGGATAGGGAAAATCGGAGCCGTCCGGAATGATGACGTCGGCGGGCTTCTGGAAGAAAAAAGGCGGCTCTCGCACGTCGTGGCCCATCTCGCGCGCGTGCTCCGCGTAGTTGCGCCCGACACAGTAAATGCGGCGGACGGGGAAGACGTCCTTCGTGCCGGCAACGGCGGCCGTCGGGACGGGCGGAGTGGAGATCACGTGCGCCATGGGAATGGACCTTTCGTAGAGAGTGTCGTGTGCGCCGCGGCCGGATGATGCCCCACTCCGTGCCGCACGGCAACCGAGGGGCGGTGTCGCATCCCGTGCTGGCCAACCCCGCTCCCGGTCGGCTACAACGTCGGGCTCAGGCCGCTTGCTTCGGAAAGGGCCGCCATGGCCGAGAGCTTCCCCGAAATCCGCGATTCCGTCCGCGCGCTGTGCGCGAAATTTCCGGGTGAATACTGGCGTGCGCTCGATCGCGACCGCGCCTATCCCGAGGCCTTCGTCCAGGCGCTGACGGAAGCCGGTTTTCTCGCGGTGCTGATCCCGGAGGCCTACGGCGGCAGCGGGCTCGGCGTCGAGGCCGCTGCGGCGATCCTCGAGGAGGTCCACAAGAGCGGCGGAAACGGCGCCGCCTGCCACGCGCAGATGTATACGATGGGAACCTTGCTGCGGCACGGCAGCGAGGCGCAGAAGAAAAGCGTTCTCCCGAAGATCGCGGCGGGCAAGCTGAGGCTCCAGGCATTCGGCGTCACCGAGCCGACGAGCGGCACCGATACCAGCCGCATCCGCACGACCGCCCGGCGCGACGGCGATGCGTACGTCATCCGCGGCCAGAAGGTGTGGATGTCGCGGGCCGAGCACTCCGACCTGATGCTCCTGCTTGCGCGCACGACGCCGCGCGAGCAGGTGGAGAAGCCGCACCTCGGGATGTCCGTCTTTCTCGTCGACATGCAGGCGGCGAAAGGCCGCGGCCTCACCATCAAGCCGATCCGCGCGATGATCAATCACGCGACGACGGAGGTGTTCTTCGACGATCTGCGCATCCCCGCCACGAGCCTGATCGGCGAGGAGGGCAGCGGGTTCCGTCACGTCCTCGACGGGATGAACGCCGAGCGCATCCTGATCGCGGCCGAGTGCATCGGCGATGCGCGTTGGTTCATCCGGAAGGCCCGCGACTACGCGCGCGAGCGCAACGTGTTCGGCCGCCCGATCGGGCAGAACCAGGGCGTTCAGTTTCCGATCGCGCGGGCCTACGCGGCATCCGAGGCGGCGGCGCTCATGGTCGCGAAGGCGGCCCAAATGTTCGACCGGGACGAGCCGTGCGGGGCCGAGGCCAACATGGCGAAGCTGCTGGCGGCGGACGCCTCATGGCAGGCGGCCGATATGTGCCTGCAGACCCACGGCGGCTTCGGGTTCGCCGAGGAATTCGACGTCGAGCGCAAGTTCCGCGAAACGCGCCTTTACCAGGTGGCGCCGATCTCCACCAACCTGATCCTCGCCTACCTCGCCGAGCACGTGCTCGAGCTACCGCGCTCCTACTGACGGCGCGTTTTCCCCGCGGGATAGGCGACCATCGTCAGCAGCACGAGCGCGCCGAAGGCGCTGTAGGCGGCGACGAACATCCAATGGGGAACGGACCAGTAGAGCCCGCGGGCAAGCCAGTAGGCGATAAAACTCTCGCCGTAGCCTTCCGCGCCTGCGTCACGGCGGAGCTCGTTTTCCCAAAGGGTGAGCGGGCAAAGCTGTCCGAGCCACGTCTGCGCGACGACGACTGCGATCGTGCCGAGGTGGGCCAGGCGGAAGGCGACATTGCGGGTCCACCGCCAGCCCGCGGCCCAGCCGATAAGGATCATCGCCTGCCCGGCGACGATGAAAAAAACGATGCCGACGTGCAGCACGAGGAGCGCGTTGGCGAGCATGCCCGAAGAAATAGCCATCGAACGGAATGGTAGCACGGAGCCGAAAAAATCGCCCGTTTGTACACTTTGATCTCGGTGCCGCGGCCCTCTTTCAGATGGCTTTCGAAATCGCTGTATGGGATCGTTCTGGCGCGAGTGCACCCGCAGGTTCTGAAGGAATAACGCACCCAAGATGTGCGCAAATTCTTAGCATATGAACGTCGACATCGATCAATTGCGCCCATGGATCGGCCGCCGATCGATATCCGCGGATAGCCTGACTCCGGCGCCCTTGCGGGCCTTTTCCGCGTTGCTCGATGACGAGCCCTCGGTTCCTGCTCCGGGCGATCCCCTGCCGCCGGGCGCGCATTGGCTCTATTTCCTCGAACCCGCGCGCCAATCGGAGCTGGGGCCCGACGGGCACCCGAAGCGTGGCGGCTTTCTTCCGCCCGTGCCGCTGCCGCGCCGTATGTGGGCCGGCGGCAGGCTTGAATTCGCGCGCCCGCTCCGCATCGGCGAGGCGGTGACGCGGACGAGCGAAATTCGCGACGTGACGTTGAAAGAGGGCCGGACGGGCGCCATGATTTTCGTCGTCGTCCGTCACGAGGTCGCGGGGACGGATGGCGTCGCGCTGGTCGAAGAACACGACATCGTCTACCGCGAAGCGCCGCAGCCGGGCGCGGCGCTCCCGCCACCGAAGCCGGCGCCGTCATTCGGACTCTGGCGGCGAACGGTTCGTCCGGACTCCGTGCTCTTGTTCCGCTATTCCGCGCTCACGATGAACGGCCACCGCATCCACTACGACCATCCTTACGCGGTCGGGACCGAAGGCTATCGGGGACTGCTCGTCCACGGCCCGTTGATTGCAACGCTTCTGATGGATCTCTGCCGGCGGGAGGGCGGGCGGGCGCTCACGCATTTCGAGTTCCGCGGTCTCAGTCCCTTGATCGCGGGGGAGCCGTTCACGCTCTCGGGGACGCCGAAGGACGATGGCGCGGAGCTGTGGGCGGCGGGGCCGGACGGGGCGCTCGCCATGTCGGCGAACGCGCGGTTTGCGGGCCCGCGATGAGCAGCCGCGCGCGTCCCGTTGCGGAAGCGGCGCCGTGACGTCGCCCGCGAAACCGTCGCCCTTGCCGTTGCAGGGCATCCGCGTGCTCGACGCCGCGACCTTCATCGCCGCCCCGTATGCCGCCGGGATGTTGGGCGAGTTCGGCGCGGAGGTGATCAAGATCGAGCAGCCGGGCACGGGCGATCCGTTCCGTCAATTCGGAACGCCGACCGAGCGAAAGGATTCGACACTCGCGTGGCTGTCGGAAGGGCGAAACAAGGTCTCCGTGACGCTGAATTTGCGGGTCCCTGAGGGAGCCGCTCTGTTCAAGAATCTGGTCCGGAAAAGCGACGTCGTTTGCGAAAACTTCCGGCCCGGCACGCTCGAGAAATGGGGGCTCGGCTGGGAGGAACTGAGCGCGGTCAACCCGGGGCTCGTCCTGCTCCGCATCTCCGGATATGGCCAGACCGGCCCTTACAAGGACCGTCCCGGCTTCGCCCGCATCGCGCACGCGGTCGGCGGCCTCAGCCATCTCGCGGGCATGCCCGGCGAGGCTCCGGTGACGCCCGGCTCGACGTCGCTCGCGGATTACATCGCGGGCCTGCACGGCGCCTTCGGCGTCATGCTGGCGCTCCGGCATCGCGACCGGACAGGCGTCGGCCAGGTGATCGACGTTGGGCTCTACGAATCGATCTTCCGCGTGCTCGACGAGATCGCCCCCGCCTACGCGAGGAACGGCATCGTCCGCGAGCGCGAAGGCATCGGCACCCGGAACGCTTGCCCGCACGGCCATTTTTCCACGGAGGACGGCAAATGGATCGCGATCGCCTGCACGTCCGACAAGATGTTCCAGCGTCTGGCGGAAGCGATGGGGCGTCCGTCGCTCGCGGGCCCGGAGGCGTTCGGGCCTCAACGGAAGCGGCTCGCGGCGCGGGCGGAGGTCGATCGCCTGGTCGGCGAATGGACGGGCTCGCTCTCGCGCGACCGCGTGATGGAGATCTGTCTCGCCAACGAGGTCCCGTGCGGGCCGCTCAATACGATTGCCGATATCTTCGCCGATCCCCACTTTCGCGCGCGTGAGGTTCTCGTCGAGGTCAACGACAAGGATTTGGGCGACGTGGTGATCCCGAACGTGCTGCCGAAGCTCTCACAGACGCCAGGGCGGGTTACAAACCTCGGTCCTCCGCTCGGGAACGCGACCGATACGGTGCTTCGGGATTTGCTTGGCTTGCCGCAGGCGGAGATTGATCGGCTGCGCCAATCGGGAGTGATTTAGAGGCGGAGCGTCAGGATTCTCCGGCGGCGCTCGCGCTTACCTGCACACGGCGGCGCCAGTTTTCAAGGTCGACTTGCCGGCGCTGCGCGACACGGTTCTGAGCCTCCGTCCGCAGGCGAGCATCGAGCACTTGCTTCCGCTCGCTTTCCACTTCTGCGCGGCGGCGGGCCGCGAGGTCGGCGGCGGCGACGAGGCTCGTGCGGGCGTCGCGGAAAGCGCTCATCTGCTTCCGTCTGATTTCGGAGGGGTCCGCCGTTGTCGCCGTCTTCCGTTCCGCCTCGCGGGCGGTGCGGAACTGCTGGTTGAGCCAAGCGGTCCTCGCGGTGTCGATGAAATTGCGGCCGATCAGCTCGGCGGTCGTCTGGACCGGCGCGCTCCGCTGCTCGGTCGGCGTCCGGCGCTCGTTGTCCCAGATTTTCGCGACCTTCGTCTTGTAGTGCTCGGTCCGTTCGGGGGTCGTCGAGTGGTAGAAGCCGGCGGCCTGATTCCAGTCCTTGGCCGTCCCGTACATCTGCTTCAGGTACTGGGCCGCGTAGCGGGTATTGGCGGCAGGGTCGAAGGCCTGCTCCAGGTTGGCAAAGTGCTGCCCGTGGTAGCCAAGGTTGATCTGCATGCAACCGACGTCGATGTTGGAGACGCCGCGCCGCTGCAGCTTGCGCACTTCGGCTACCGCTTGTTCCTTGGTGTCATAGAAGCGCCCCTCGCCTTCGGCCATGACGGTCCACGGCCAGGCAGCGCTTGCCCGGCTGGTCTCGTCCCAGCGGCCCGATTCGGCGAGCGAGATGGCGGTCAGCAAGTGCATCGGAATGCCCTCGGACCGCTCCAGCTTGGACGTTTCCTTCCGGCACAAACTCCAAGGACTTTCAGTAACTTGCGTCGGCGCGCCGAGAGCGTCGCCGCCCCAGGTGGCAAGCAGCGCCGCAGCCCACAGCCCCCAATACCGCATAACTTTCGCCAAGCCTCCGTTCCCAAACCCAAGCACTATCATGCAAGGGGCGGGCCAATCCGCTCACTGAAGCCCTCTGGATCAGAACCGCCACGAGTGTGTCCTTAAGCGCACACACATGACTGATTTTGGAGCTTTCCGTTGAATCCTTGCTGTTTTCGCGTTAGAGTGTACAACGCAGCATGGAGATGGTTTTTCGTTTTCAGACTGCGTTTCTTGGATGTTTCCTCCCAAAACTCGGGCCGCATTCTTAGCGGCCCTTTTCTTTTATGGCCGCGAGGGGAGGGTCCTGTCGCCGGCGCCCAGGTCCCGCTGCATGATGACGCTGTCGACCCAGCGGCCGAACTTGAAGCCGCAGCTTTGGAGCGTGCCGATGTTGCGGAAGCCCAGCTTGGCATGCAGGTCGATGGACGGCCGATTGGCCGAATCCCCGATGATCGCCACGATCTGACGGAAATCGCGCTCCGTGCAGCGGTCGATCAGGTCGGCAAGCAGAAGGCGGCCGATCCCGCGGCCGACGGCCTCTGGCGCGACATAGATGGAATCTTCGACCGTATTGCGGTACGCCGGTCGGGCCCGATAGGCCGCCGCATAGGCGTAGCCTTTTAGAGCACCGCCGAGAATCGCCGCGCGATACGGATAGCCCCCCGACCGGATCGCGGCATAGCGGCGACGCATTTCCGCAAGATCGGGCGGCGTCTCCTCGAAGCTCGCGAGCCCGTTCAGAACGTGACCCGCATAGATCGCCTGAACAGCCGGCAAGTCCCCGTCCTCCACATCCCGAATGGTGATCTGGGCAGGATCCAGGCGCCGGCCGGACGTCGAGGCCGTCATAGGGGAAGCAGGCGCCGGGTGTCCATCGCCATCAGCGCCTCGATCAGCCGACGCACGCGGGACTTGAGCTCGTCCAGTCCGCTTTTGGGCTCGATCTTGATCTCGTCCATATAGAGGACACGGTTGAATTCGATCTGGAGCGCGTGCGTGCCGCGTTGCGGACGGCCGTAGTGGCGGGTGGTGAACCCGCCGGCATAGGGATTGTTGCGTGCGACCCGGAAACCGAGTGCCGCCATGGCACGCTCCGCGGTATCCGTGACGAACGGCGCGCACGAAGATCCATGGCAATCGCCGAGAACGGCGTCCAATCGCTTCAACCCGGAATCCGTATCCATCGGGCCGCCGATCGACGGCATCGAATGACAATCGACGAGAAGGCAGCAGCCGAAGCGGGCGACCGTCCGGTCGATCAGGCCTTTCAGCGCCTCGTGATAGGGGATGTAGTAGTTCTCGATGCGCCGCTCGGCGTCGGCGAGGCTCAAGGGGCGGCCGTAAATCTCCTCCCCCGTGGCGACGACGCGGGGAATGGTTCCAAGACCCGCCGCGACGCGGGGCGACGTCGTGTTGGCGTGGGGCGGCAACGGGTCCGCGAACATGGTGGGATCGAGCTCATAAGCTTCCCGGTTGACGTCCACGTACGCGCGCGGGAAGTGGGCGCGAAGAAGGGGCGCGCCGAGCTCGGGCGCCGCGCCGAAGACGTCGTCGATGAACGCGTCCTCCGAGCGCCGCATGGCGGCAGGTTGAAGCCGCGTGAGCGCGAGAAAGTCGGGGGGGTATGCGCGGCCGCTGTGGGGCGAGGAGAAAACGAGCGGCGCCCGCTGCTTGAGCGGCGCAAGAATGCTGTACGGCGCGAACTCGACGTCGAGGGGCACGTCAGACTGTTGCAGACTTTCGTTCAGCGGAGGCAGGCCCATCGCTCCTTTTGGTCGAGCCATGGCCGCGGGCGTGACGCAGGCGCGTCCGTCTCGGCCTTCGCCCGGAACCGGCCTCGGTGTTATCGGAGGCGGCGCCTGGGCGCAACGCTTAATTTGAGGCCGGGGTTCCCGCCCCGCGAGGCTTGCCAAGGGCGCGGCCGGGCTTTAGAACCCTTCTCGGTCTCGCGGTCGCCCGCCCGTCAATTCCGCGTTCACGTCGCGCGCGGGCGACATCCGGTCCCGGCATTCGGGCGCGTAGCTCAGCGGGAGAGCACTACGGTGACATCGTAGGGGTCGCTGGTTCGATCCCAGCCGCGCCCACCATTAGAAACAAGGGCTGTGCGTCGTCAGAACATTTGGGACAGATTGGGTTGTAAATTAGTGGAGGGTTGGCCTCATCTGGTTGGTTGATCTTAGGCAGCGAGCTTGCGATGAAGCAAGCGGCGCTGTTC
>SHVQ01000031.1 GCA_009694195.1 Rhodospirillales bacterium | reverse complement strand
GGGTGGTTATTGACCTCCGCCGGAGAGGTCTTAAACTAAGCGGTCCGGGAGGGGCGAGCCTGCGCCGGAACGCGCGAGGCCTCGCGGTTGCGAATAACTCGAGGGGAGATCGGAGAAACCGGAACGTTGCCAGAGGATCGCCTTCGCGTCAGCGGCCGTGGCGTTCATCATTCGGCCGTCGCCGGAGCGACCGGAGTTGAGGCATGCGTTCACGGATCTTCAAGCTGTACACGACGCCGGCCAGCCCGACCCGCAGTCGGCCGGTGAATACCGAAGTGGAGGACAAGTGACCGACGACCACGGCCAAACGCTGAAGACCACGCCGCTCGACAAGATCCATCGGGAGTTCGGGGCCAAGATGGTCCCGTTCGCGGGCTATTCGATGCCCGTCCAATATCCGGCCGGTATCATCGCGGAGCACCAGCATACCCGGACGCAGGCATCCCTGTTCGACGTCTCCCATATGGGCCAAGTCCGCATCGACGGCGACCAGGCGGTGCAAGCTTTCGAGACCCTGGTGCCGGGCGATATCCAGAACCTGGCCGTCGGCAAGACCCGCTACACGCTCTTCACGAATGAGGCGGGCGGCATCATCGATGACCTGATGGTCTCCCGGCAAAGCGACCATCTCTTTGTCATCGTCAACGCGTCCTGCAAGGAAAAGGACCTCGTGCACATTCGGAAGCACATCGGCGGCCGCTGCCGGGTCGAAGAGCAGAAACAGCGGGCGCTCATCGCGTTGCAGGGGCCGCAGGCGGCGGCCGTGCTCGGACGTCTGGCGCCGCCCGCCCGCCACATGCTGTTCATGACCAGCGAAGCGCTTCGTATCGCCGACTTCCCCTGCTTCGTGACCCGATCCGGGTACACGGGCGAGGACGGCTACGAGATCTCGGTCGAAAATGACGACGTCGAAGAACTCGTGCGGCTCCTGCTGCACGAGCCGGAGGTCAAGCCGGCGGGCTTGGGCGCCCGCGACTCGCTCCGGCTGGAAGCCGGCCTCTGCCTCTACGGCAACGACATCGACGAGACGAGCACGCCGATCGAGGCGGCCCTGACTTGGACGATTTCGAAGCGGCGCCAAAAGGACGGCGGCTTTCCGGGCGCCAGTATCATTCTCGGCCGGATCCGGGATGGGGCTCCGCGTCTCCGCGTGGGTCTCCTGCCGGAGGGGAAGGCGCCGGCCCGGGCGCATACTCCGATCCAAGACGCTGGAGGCGAGACGATCGGCGAGGTGACCAGCGGCGGCTATGGGCCGACCGTCGGCGGACCGATCGCGATGGGCTATGTGAAAACCGCCTTTTCCAAAGTGGGCACCCCCGTCAACCTCATGGTTCGGGGCAGGGCGCTGCCGGGCAAGGTGGCGGCGTTGCCCTTCGTTGCTCATCGCTATTTCACGCGCTAACAATATCGCGGGCGCGCCCCAAGGGCGTCGGCCGCAGCGTCCGTAAAAAAGCCAAAGGGGATCATCCATGTCCGTCAAGTACACGAAAGAACACGAGTGGGTCCGGCTGGAAGGCGATACCGCCGTCGTCGGCATCACCGATTACGCGCAAGGCCAGCTTGGGGACGTGGTTTTCGTCGACCTGCCCGACGTGGGCAAGAAAGTCGAGCAAGGCAAGGAGGCGTGCGTCGTCGAGTCCGTCAAGGCCGCGAGCGAGATTTACGCGCCCGTAAGCGGCGAAGTGACGGAAGTCAACAACGTCTTGTCCAAGGAGCCGCAGAAGATCAACGCCGACGCCACCGGGCAGGGCTGGATCTTCCGGATGAAGGTCGCGGACAAGAAGCAGCTCGACGGGCTCATGGACAAGGCGGCGTACGACGCCTACGTGAAGGAGCTGCACTGATGCCCGCGCCGCTCGAAGACCTCGAACAGTCGACCGACTTCATCCGCCGCCACATCGGCCCGAGCGACGGCGATATTCAGGCCATGCTGAAGGCGCTCGGGATCGCGTCGCTGGACGCGCTCATCGACAAAGCCGTGCCGGCCTCGATCCGGACCCGCAACGCCGCCAAGCTCCCGAGCCGGTCGGAATCGCAAGTGCTGGCCGAGATTCGCCGCATCGCATCCCGCAACAAGGTGCTGAAGTCGATGATCGGGATGGGCTACTACGACTGCCACACACCCTCGGTCATCCTGCGCAACGTGCTCGAGAACCCGGGTTGGTACACGGCGTACACGCCCTATCAGGCGGAAATCTCGCAAGGCCGTCTGGAAGCGCTGCTCTCGTTCCAGCAGATGGTGATCGATCTCACGGGCCTGCCCGTCGCCAACGCGTCGCTCCTCGATGAGGCGACAGCGGCGGCGGAAGCCATGACCATGATGAAGCGCCTCGCCAAGTCCGAGAGCGACGTGTTGTTCGTCGACTCGGGCTGCCACCCGCAGACGATCGCCGTCGTCGCGACGCGCGCCGAGCCGCTCGGCCTCAAGGTCGAAATCGGCGACGCGCTCGGCGACCTCGATCCCGCCCGCGTCTTTGGCATCATCCTCCAGTATCCGACCACCACCGGCGATGCCCGCGACTACGCCCAGCTCGTGCAAAAGGCGCATGCGGCCGGGGCGCACGTCACCGTCGCAACCGACCTTCTGTCGCTGGTGCTGCTCACGCCGCCCGGCGAATGGGGCGCCGACGTGGTGATCGGGAGCGCGCAGCGGTTCGGCGTGCCGCTCGGGTTCGGCGGTCCCCACGCCGCCTTCATGGCGACCACGGACGACTTCAAGCGCCACATGCCCGGCCGCCTGATCGGCGTCTCCGTCGACCGCCACGGAAAGCCCGCCATGCGTCTCGCGCTGCAGACGCGGGAGCAGCACATCCGGCGCGAAAAAGCGACCAGCAATATCTGCACTGCGCAAGTCCTGCTTGCCAACATGGCGGCGTTCTATGCCGTCTACCACGGGCCCCAGGGCCTCAAGACCATTGCGGCGCGCGTCCATCGGCTGGCCGTCCTGCTGGCGCTTGGGCTTCGCAAGCTCGGCTTCTCGGTCGAGAGCACGGCTTTCTTCGATACGATCGCGGTGAACACGGGAAAGACCGCGGGCGCCATCGTCAAGCGCGCGGCGAGGGCCGGAATCAACGTCCGGCCGCTCGACGGGGGGCGCATCGGGGTCTCCTGCGACGAAGCGACGACACGCGAGGACGTGAAGGCCCTTTGGCTCGCGTTCAGCGGCAAGAAATCGGTCCGCGTTTCGATCGACGCCCTCGACCGCGCGGCCGGCGGCTTCATTCCCGCGCGCCTGCAGCGCCGGAGCGCGTTCCTCACCCACCCCGTCTTCAACAGCTACCACTCCGAAACGGAGATGATGCGCTACTTGAAGCGGCTCGAGGACCGCGACGTCGCCCTCAACCGGGCGATGATCCCGCTCGGCTCCTGCACGATGAAGCTCAACGCCGCGACCGAGATGATCCCGGTGACCTGGCCCGAGTTCGCCCGCATGCATCCGTTCGCGCCCCTCGACCAGGCGCAAGGCTATCTCGAGCTGATCCACGGGCTCGAGGCGATGCTGAAGAAGCTGACGGGTTTCGCGGCCGTCTCCGTGCAACCGAACGCGGGGTCACAGGGCGAATACGCGGGCCTTCTCGCGATCCGGAAATATCACCGGAGCCGTGGCGAGGGTCACCGCAACGTCTGCCTGATCCCGTCCTCCGCGCACGGCACCAATCCGGCGAGCGCCAGCATGGCGAATATGACCGTCGTGGTGGTCGGCTGCGATACGCAAGGTAACGTCGACCTGAACGACCTTCGCGCCAAGGCCAAGCAGAACGCGAGGAACCTGGCCGCGCTCATGGTGACGTACCCCTCGACCCACGGCGTCTTCGAAGAGGGCATCCGCGACATCTGCCGGATCGTGCACGAGCATGGCGGCCAGGTGTACATGGACGGCGCCAACCTGAACGCGCTCGTCGGCATCTGCCGGCCGGGCGAGTTCGGCCCCGACGTCGCCCACATGAACCTGCACAAGACCTTCTGCATTCCGCACGGCGGCGGCGGGCCCGGCGTCGGGCCCATCGGCGTCGCCAAGCATCTGGCGCCGTTCCTTCCCAATCACCCGCTGGTGCCGGAGGCCGGACCGAAGAAAGGCGTCGGCCCCGTCTCGGCGACGCCCTGGGGCTCGGCCGCCATTCTTCCGATTTCCTGGACGTACATCGCGATGATGGGATGGGAAGGCCTCAAGAAAGCGACCCAGGTCGCGATCCTGAACGCCAATTACGTTGCCGCCCGGCTCAAGGACCATTATCCCGTCCTCTACACGGGGCCGAACGGCCTCATTGCGCACGAGTGCATCCTGGACGTTCGGCCGATCAAGGATGCCGCCGGCGTCACCGTCGAGGATTTCGCCAAGCGCCTGATCGACTACGGCTTCCATGCGCCGACCATGTCGTTCCCGGTGCCGGGAACGCTGATGGTCGAGCCGACGGAATCGGAATCCAAGGCGGAGCTCGATCGTTTCTGCGAGGCGATGATCGCCATGCACGGCGAGGTGAAGCGGGTCGAGCGCGGCGATTGGCCGAAGGACGACAACCCTCTCCACAACAGCCCGCATACGGCCGAAGAGGCAGTCGCCCAGGACTGGAAGCACGCGTACACGCGCGAGGAGGCGGTGTTCCCGGTGCCCGGCCTACGCCAGGCGAAGTATTGGCCGCCGGTCGGGCGCATCGACAACGTCTACGGCGACCGCAACTTCATCTGCACGTGCCCGCCGATGGAGGCCTACAAGACCGCAGCCGAGTAGGTCCAAGGTCTCTGCGTCACCCCCGCGCCAAGGGTCTGCGGGGGAATCCCCCGCCAGAGGCCCCCTTCTGCGGGGGTCCAGGGCAGGTGAGATGCGGCGGCTCTGGATTCCCGCTTACGCGGGAATGACGATCCGAGTGTTTGGCCGATCCGCCATCAGAGATATCCGCCGCCCTGGCCGCCTTCGGGCGGAAAGGTGTCTTCGGCGAACAAATTCTCGACGTAGGAGAACTCTTTCCGCAAGCCCCGGCGCTCGATCAGCTTCTTCTGAGCGCCTGCCGGGAAATCGGTGAACAGGACTAGCTTCTTCGCGATCAAGATGTCGATCAAATCCTCGATGACGCGGGCGAGGTCCGCCTGCACCCATTCGTCGGTCTTGCCGGCCGCGCCCGGGACGTTCTTGAGAATGAACTCCTTCAGCGCGGGGTCGTTGGGCGCGACTTCTTCGCCGCCTTGAACGGGCTGGTTGTAGACCGCCGCGATGTCCCCATTCGTATCGCGGATGATGTAGGGCATGGGACCGCCTTTCCCGGCACTGAAGCCGATAGCGCAGTCTACCAGCAACAAGCGGCGAAAGGCGAGACGCAGCGCGGCCGCTTATTGCGCGAGAATCAGCGAATCGCCGTCGCGATGGCCTGCGAATCGATCCCGAATGCGCGATAGAGCTCGGCGATCGTTCCGCACTGGCCGAAGCGGTCGACGCCGAGCGGAACGACCGCATGCCCGCCGACCGAACCGAGCCAGGCGAGCGTCGCCGGGTGGCCGTCGAGCACGGTGACGAGGCGCGTTGTGCGGGGGAGAGCGCCGAGAATAGCGGCCACGTGGGACTCGCTCCCGCGCTCGCGCCAATCCTGAAAGAGCCGATCGGACGAGGTGACGGCGAGGAGGCCGACCTCCGTGTTTGCAGCCTTGAGACGCTCGAACGCGGCCTGGGCCTCCGGCGCGATCGCGCCCTGGTACACGATCGCGGCCGGCGCATCGTCCCGCGGGCGTTCCCGCCAGTAGGCCCCGGCGGCGATGTCGCGGGCGAGCGCCGCGGTCATCGCGCGCTCGGGCTGCGCGATCTTCCGGGTTGAGAGGCGGAGATAGACCGAGCCCCCGCCCGGCGCCTGCATGTGCTCGAACGACCACCGCATGATTTCGGCGAGCTCGTCGCCGAACGCGGGCTCGAACGATGTTAGGCCGGGCTGCCCGAGCCCGATCAGCGGCTCGGAGATCGACTGGTGCGCGCCGCCTTCCGGCGCCAGCGTCACCCCCGATGGCGTCGCCACCACCATGAACCTGGAATCCTGGTAAAGCCCGTAGTTGAGCGCGTCGAGGCCGCGGGCGATGAAGGGATCGTAGAGCGTCCCGATGGGAAACAGGCGATGGCCGAAGAGCTCATGGGAAAGGCCGAGGGCGCCCAGCATCAGGAACAGGTTGTTCTCGGCGATACCGAGCTCGATGTGCTGTCCCGTTTCGCTCGCTTCCCATTTCTGGTGGGACGCCACCTGCATGAGGTGAAAAACATCCTCCTGGCGCTTCGCCGCGAAGAGGCCGCGGCGGTTGACCCAGCCGCCGAGGTTGGTCGACACCGTGACATCGGGGGACGTCGTGACGATGCGGTCGGCGAGCGCACCGCCCGCGCCCGCGATCTCGTATAGAATGCGCCCGAAGGCCTCCTGGGTTGAGCGCTCGCGAGCGGGTGTCAGCGGGAGACGCTCGGGGACCGGAACCCGGTCCCCTGCCGCACGCAGGCTCGCGCGCCCACGGAACGGAACGCGCGCCAGGAAGCTTCGGATTGCCCCTTCTTCCTCGCCCAGCCCGGCGGTCGGCGACCATTCGGCGCCTTCGGGAATTCCCAGCTCCATGCGCAGCCGCGCGACTTGCTCCGGAGTCATCAGTCCCGCGTGATTGTCCTTGTGGCCGGCGAGGGGCAACCCGTAGCCTTTGATGGTGTAGGCGAGGATGCACGTCGGTTGACCGTCGTCGATGCCGGCGAAGGCATCGAGAATGGTCTCCAGGCAGTGGCCTCCGAGGTTCGCCATCAGCGCCTGCAGCGCATCGTCGGTGTGGGCGGCCAGCAGCGGCTCGACGCCGGGCGCGCTCCCGATGTCGGCCAGCAGCCGACGCCGCCACGCGGCGCCGCCTTGAAAGGTGAGCGCCGCGTAAAGCGAGTTGGGGCAATCGTTGATCCAGCGCTTGAGCTGGCTCCCGCCGGGGCGCGCGAAGGCCTCCATCAGACGCTTCCCGTACTTGAGCGTCAGCACGCGCCACCCGGTCGCCCGGAACATGCGGTCGATCAGGCGGAACAGGTTGTCGGTGACCACGCCGTCGAGGCTCTGGCGGTTGTAGTCGATGATCCACCAGCAATTGCGCACCCCGTGCTTCCAACTCTCGACCAGGGACTCATAAATGGTGCCTTCGTCCATCTCGGCGTCGCCGACGACCGCGATCATGCGGCCGTTCGCGTTGGAGTCCGCCGGGCGGCGGCTCCGGACGTAATCCTGCGCCAGCGACGCGAAGACGGTGATCGCGGGCCCGAGCCCGACGGATCCGGTCGAGAAATCCACGTCGTCCGCGTCCTTGGTGCGCGACGGGTAGCTCTGCGCCCCGCCGAAGCCGCGGAAGTTTTGGAGATTCTCGAGGGACTGGTTGCCGAGCAGGTACTGGATCGCGTGAAAGACCGGGCTCGCGTGCGGCTTCACCGCCACCCGGTCCTCCGGCCGGAGGACGTGGAAGTAGAGCGCCGTCATCAGCGACGCGGCGGACGCGCAGGACGCCTGGTGGCCGCCGACCTTCAGGCCGTCCGGGTGGGCACGAAGATGATTGGCGTTGTGCACCATCCAGGTCGAAAGCCAGAGCACTTTTTTCTCGAGCGCCGCGAGCGACGCGACGACGTCGGCAGCATGGCCCGGCATCCGGTCGTCCGTTGCAAGCGCGGCCATGTGTCATCCTCCCAAGCGGTTCCAGCCGAGTCGCCATTCTAGGCCGGACCGTCGAGGGCAGTGCTTGCGAACCGCTTGGCGATTCACGCCGACTGAGCAAGAATTCGCTGATAAAGGGTTTTTAGGAGGCTGATTGTGCCAAAAATAGACCTCGACAGGATCGATCACAAAATACTGCAAAAGCTGCAGGAAGACGCCCGCGTGAGCAACGCCGAGCTCGCCCGCGCGGTCGGGCTCTCGCCTTCGCCGTGCCTCCGGCGGGTTCAGCGCCTGGAAAAAGAGGGCGTGATCCGGCGTTATGTCGCGCTCGTCGATCAGGACGTCGTCGATCTGCCCGTCAGCGTGTTCGTCAGCGTCTCGCTCGAAAAGCAGGTGGAGCCGGTGCTCGAAGCCTTCGAGGCGCGGGTGCGGAAGTGCCCGGAGGTGATGGAGTGCTACTTGATGACCGGCGACTGCGACTACATGCTCCGCGTCATCACCGCCGACCTTCACGCCTACGAGAAATTCCTCATGGATCACCTGACGCGCTTCCCCGGCGTCGCCAATATCCGCTCGAGCTTCGCATTGAAGCAGGTCGCCTATCGAACGGCCCTGCCGATTTCGGCCAAGACCGTGAACGGGTGATTAACGGCCGCACGAAATTTCCTCGCGGGTCTCTGCCTCGCCAGCGTGCTGCCCATTGGATCAATTGAGTCCACACCCTACACCCAATTTTCCTGTATTATGTCGGTGTGTCAGAGATGAGGGGCTTCACTTGGATGGGCTTCGGCTCGGCACAAGAAACGGCGAATAAATAAAGCAGGCGGGTACGCCTCCAATTGGGGGCGAAATGCATCAACACGCGGAATCCAAGAAGGGGGGAAGCCAATGGACCACGATCTCACGCGTCGCAAATTCCTCAAAGGAACGGGTTCAGGCATAGGAGCGGCGGGTCTGGCTGCGGCGCTGCCGTGGTCGTACGAGGCGCTAGCAGCCAAGCTCAATCTCGTCGGCGTGCAGTGGGGTGGCGCTTACATCGACTCGACCAAGGCCGTCATGGGGAAACAGGATAAGTTCGACGTCAAATGGGAGCTTCACGCGGGCGGGGCCATGGCCATCGTGCCCAAAATCAAGAACTTATGGCCGAAGCCGTTTTACGACTTCGTCGTGTCGTTTGACCCCGTGTTCCATACGATGACCCGCGAGGGCTGGCCCGAGCCGGTCACGTATGACGAGATACCCAATCTTCGCCATGTGCCGGAGGACATCATCCCTAAGAACGACAAGGGCCAGATGATTCACATCCCGGTCAGCTTCGGAGCGCATTTCTTCGGCTACCGGAAGGACCTGATCCCCTTTCCCATCCGCAAGATCGAGGACATGCTCGACCCCCGGCTGAAGGGAAAAATCTTCCAGCGGGACGCCGTGACAGGCTCGAACAATAATGTCGTCATGTACGCGCACGCGTTCGGCGGTGACGAGCGCAATCTGGAGCCAGGCTGGGACTTTCTGAAGAAACTTGCCAAGAGCGGGAACATTGGCCGGGTCGGTGCCTCCGAGTCCGATTTCATCAACTCGCTGACCACAGGCGAGTGCGCCTTCGGCATGTGGAACCTGCCCGGCTGGGGAGCGGTCGCGAAGAATTTTCCGGTCGAGTTCCTGCTTTTTGACAAGAAAGAGGCGCCCGGCTTCCAGGCGGCGTTCTACTCGGAGGGCATTACGATTCTCAGCAACGCACCCAACAAGGCCGCTGCTAAACAGTTCGTGGACTGGTTTTTAAGCCCGGAAATCAATTCTGCCTACAATGAAGGAATTTCAAACGCTCCTGTCCATGCGAAAGCCAAGGCGGGAAAGGTCGCTCAAAACCTGGTTTTCAAGAGCAAGGAGGAGCGGGCGGGTAAAATCAAAGTGATCGATTACGTCTACCTCTCCTCGGTCGCAAGCGAGATGGCGAAGAAGTTTGAAACAGAAATTGTACCTCTCTTGAAGTAATGCTGGCAGCACACGCCCAAGGCGGGCGGCGAGTCGATTGGGGGTAAAAGGACCGAGGTGCGGGAAGATTGGTGGCAGCAGAGCACGTGAAGGAGACGATCTAAATGCTCACGGAGACCCAACTCAAACAGTATCGCGACCAAGGCTATGTACTGGTAAGCGGAGCCGCAGGACCGACCGAAATCGAGCCTTTGCTACGCCAGCTCGACCACTGGATAGAGGAAAGCCGAGGTCACGCCAAGAGCTACGGCGAGCTTTCCAATGGCTGGCCCCGATTCGACCTCGAGCCGGGACACTCGGCGGAGACGCCACGCGTTCGTCGCGTATGCAATCCCACCGATATCTCAGACGTCTACAAAAACTTCGCGTGGAACGGCCGCCTCCCCGACATGGTGGCGGATGTATTCGGGCCCAACGTCAAGTTCCTGAACTGCCGGATCAATATCAAGATGCCGGGTATGGTCGCTCGCGCCCCTTACCACCAGGATCATCCGTTCCAGCCGCACACCAATGACGATTGGATGACGTGCCTCCTGTTCCTCGACGATATGGACGAGGAGAACGGATGCTTGAAGGTCGTGCCTGGCTCGCATCGCACCCAGCACACCCACTTTCATGACGGGGTTTTTGCCAGCACTGTTGCGGAGGATTTGCATCCGGAGTTCGATCGGAAGGTTGTGCCCATCATTGGTCGGGTGGGTGACGTGTGCCTACTGGATAGCTGGTCCGTGCACGGCTCCGCACCTAATCGGTCCCGACGTCCGCGGCGGTTTTTGATTCTCGACTACCTTGCTGCTGACGCGTTCCCTCTGGCTCCATCGAACATGCCGTCCCAATACGCTGGCGAGATTGTTCGCGGGGAACCAACGCGTGTCGCTAGGCTCACGCCGCGCAGCGTTGAGTTGCCCGGCGAACGGCGCAGCGCCTCTATATTTACCGAACAGGACGCAAATGCGGCGTATGGGGGCTAATCACCGGCCCCGAGGGTGAAGCCGCTCATTGATCACCTGACGCGGTTCCCCCTGTCGCCGGACCTCCGCGAGAACCTGCCCCGGTGTCAATATATCCCGCGAGCGGACCGCCTTCGCCAAAATTGCCAGCACCTCCTCGTGGAGCGGGCGCCGGTTCTTCTTGGCCCGCCGTTTGAGGC
The DNA here is from genome assembly GCA_009694195.1 of Rhodospirillales bacterium. GTDB lineage: Bacteria > Pseudomonadota > Alphaproteobacteria > Rhodospirillales > SHVQ01 > SHVQ01. Next base: position 17,492 of record SHVQ01000031.1, on the reverse strand, counting down.
GACGGACGACGTCATCGGGTGCATTCTTGATCGAAAGATTGACGGGCATGTTCACAGCCCCTCGTAGTCAACGGCCTTCGCGTGGTCGAGCCGGCGGGTCACGGGCGGCATCGGATACTTGAGCCCGCTCGCCGTGTTGAACAGCACGACGCGCTCGCCTCTCTTGATGCGGCCTTGGGCGATCGCCTGGCGGCAGGCGACGAGAAGCGCGCCGCCTTCCGGGCAGAGGTTGAGGCCCGTCTTCGCCGCGGCCTCGGCCCGCGCGGCATAGGCCGCCGCGTCGTCGACGGCGACGCCGAACCCGCCGCTCGCGTGGACCGCCTGCAGGACGAGCGGGGCGCCGATCGGCCCCGGCGAGCGGAACCCGTGAATGGTCGTCGTCGGGTTCTCCCAGGGCGCCTCCAGCCGATCCTTCCCGGCCTCGGCCGCGCGCACGATGGGCGCGCAGCCCGTCGACTGGACGCACACCATGCGCGGGCGCTTGCTTCCGATGAAGCCGATCGCTTCCAGCTCGGCGAACGCCTTCCACATCCCGACCACCCCGGTGCCGCCGCCGGTCGGATAGAAGATCGCGTCCGGCACGTCCCAGCCGAGCTGCTCGGCGAGCTCGAGCCCCATCGTCTTCTTCCCCTCGACCCGGTACGGCTCTTCCAGCGTGGAAAGGTCGTGCCAGCCCATCGTGGCCGCGCCCTCGCGGACGATCTTCGCGCAGTGATTGATGAAGCCGTTGACCCGATAGACCTTGGCCCCGTGGTATCCGATCTCGCGCAGCGTGATGTCGTCCGTGTCGTCGGGCGTGAACACGAACGCCTCGATCCCGGCGCGCGCGGCATAGGCTGCGGCGGCCGATCCGGCGTTCCCGGAGGTGGGCACGGCGACGCGCTTCACGCCGAACGCCTTCGCCATGGTGATCGCCATGGCAAGCCCGCGCGCCTTGAACGTGCCGGTCGGCAGCCGGCCTTCGTCCTTGACCAAGACCTCGACGCCCGCGATCCCCTGAAGATTGGAAAGCCGGACGAGCGGGGTCGCGGGCTCGCCGAGGCTTGCGATGTCGGCGCCCGGCATCACGGGCAGGAGCTCGCGGAAGCGCCACATGTCGAGAGGCCGTTTGGCGAGCGCGTCACGGCTGACCGCGCTTCGCACCGCCTCCAAGTCGTAGCGGACGAGCAGCGGCATCCGGGCGCGCGAGAGACCGTGCAATCGGCCGGCGTCATGGCGCTCTCCGGTCGCGCTGCATTCCAGGTGGGTCACGTACGATCGTGTCATCCCGCGCGACGTGTCGTTCATCCCGTGCCCTCCAAGGCCTCACGAAGCGAGAGCGGCCATGCTAACCTTCGCCCGCAACACGAGTCCAACGTCCATGCGTTTCGCGAGCTACAACGTTCAATACGGCACCGGCAAGGACGGCCGCGTCGATCTCGCGCGCATCGCGGCGGAAATCGGCGACGCGGACGTGATCGCCTTGCAGGAAGTGGACTGCTTCTTTGAGCGCTCCGGCAACGTGGATCAAGCGCGCGCCTTCGCCGCACTGTTCCCGGAACATCATTGGGTCTTCGGCGCCGGCCTCGACGTGGACGCGAGCCTCAGCGATGCGAGCGGCAGGCTCGTCCATCGCCGCCGCCGGTTCGGCAACATGCTGCTCGCGCGCTGGCCGATCCTCTCGAGCCGGAACCACCTGCTGCCGAAGGACGGATTGGTCCGGCAGGTGAGCCTGCAGCGGTCCGCGATCGAAGGCGTAATTGCTCCACCCGGCGGGCCGATCCGCGTCTACTCCGTGCACCTCGCTCATGCGTCGGCCCCCGAGCGCGTCAGGCAAGTGGAGCGCTTGAAGGAAATTCTCATGGGCGCGCCGTCGGCGGGCGGCGTGATCTCCGGCCGCGACGTCAAACCGGCCTGGCTCAGCGGCGCCGCACCGCCGCCGATGCCGTGCTCGGCCGTGGTCATGGGCGATTTCAATGCGACGTCCGACACGCGCGAGTATGAGATTCTGTGCGGCGCGGTCGATCCCCGGCACGGCCGTCTCACGACCATCGAGGGGCTCGTAGACGCGTGGGTCGCCGCGGGCAACGACGTGGGCGCCGGGACCACATTCAGGCGCGACGGCGCGCCGGTGCGCATCGATTACATCTTCGTCACGCCGGAACTCGCAGGGGGCGTGAGGTCGGCCGCGATCGGCTCGGCCGCCGTCGGCTCGGATCACCAGCCGATCTTCGCCGAGATCGAGATCGCCGGGTGAGACGGTAGCCGCCTCGACGGATCAAGCGTTGCCGTAATAGCGCCAAAGAAGCTGCGCCGCAGCCGACCGCCACGGCCGCCATTGCGCCCCGATGACGTCGAGGCGGTCCGGGCTCGGTCGTTTGCGGAGCTTGAGCAGGCGCTGGGCCGCGATGGCGAGCGCGAGATCGCCCGCCGGCCAGACGTCCGGGCGTCCGAGCGAGAACATCAGGTAGATATCGGCCGTCCACCGGCCGATGCCCGGAAGCTGCATGAGCAGGGCTCGTGCTTCATCGTCGCCGAGCGTCGCAAGACTTTCGATGTCGAGAGCGCCCGTCTGCACCGCGTGGGCGAGCGCCTTCGCATAACGTGCCTTGGCCCGGCTGAATCCGAGGGCGCGGAGCGCGTCGTCGCTCGCGGCGAGAACGGCGGCGGGTGCGATCGGGTCGAGCGCGGCTTCGATCTTGCGCCAGATCGCGTTGCCCGCCGCCGTCGAGACCTGTTGGCCGACGATGGTGCGGAGCAGCCCATGGAATCCGAACGCGCGGCGCCGGACTTCAGGCGCGCCCACGGCTTCGAAGGCGCGACGCATGTGGGGACAGCGACCGACAAGCACCCGAAGTCCGGAAGGCGGCGTCTTAGCGATCACGCCACGTCCGCATCTGGCGTTCGCCCTGCAGGCAATCCGGGCGCTTCGGTGCGTCCACCGGGACGAGAAGCGTCCGTTGATCCCAGGGCCGGGGCGTGACGAACGCCGTGCGCCAGGCCGGCAAGCGGGCGGCGTTCTTGGCGAACTCGATGAGAGGCTTCTCCGGCGTGCGGCTTGCGATTTCGAGCACGAGCTTCTGCCTGACGGCGCGGGCGAAATCGTGGAACGTGTTGGCGACGATGATGAAGGCCGCGTTGCCGCCGATGACGCAGTCTTCATAGTAGAGATCGAGATGGGGGAGCTGCGGCGTCCCCCAGCGGCTCGGCTTGTTGTTGACGATCGGAAGGCCGTTGATGACGATGCCTTCCTTGATTGCCCGGTCGCGGGCGGTGAGCACGAATTCGCCGTGGTTGTTGGGCCCGTCGCCCGAGATGTCGATGACCCGCCGCTTGCCCTTGTACGGGCTTTGACGGAACTTCTCGCGGCCGTATTCGATCGCGCCGCTGATCGACGTCCACATTCCGATCGTGAGCGGCGACTCGGAAACGGTCGCGACGAGCGCTTTCGCGCTCGCGTCGTCGTGCAACACCGTCCAGTCGGCGACGGTGCGACGGGTATGATCGCCGGCCCACTCCACGTACGTCACCGCAATGCGCCCGTGGGCGCCCGTCCGAATGGCTTTGAGAATGTCCGGGTGCTGAAAGGCGGCGAGGTAGCCCTCCCGCTGCAGCCGCGCTTCCTCGTCATCGATGCTGCCGGAGATATCGATGGCGAGGACGAGCTCGAGGTCGACGAGAGTCGCTTGCGCCGCCGCCCCCCGGCACAAGGAGAGTGCAAGCGCCGCACCGAACACGAGCGCAAACAGAAGCGGGAGCCAGCGCGCCCGAGAGGGACGGCTCGCGAGACGAAACACACTGGAGCGGAACAGGTTTTGGCGCATCGCCGGGCACTCATCCGATTGGGGGCGGCAGTTTCAGTGCCCCCTGAGCGCGAGACCCCTAATGTGCGCGGCTCGGCGCCCATATACAAGGCGATTGGGGGTGCCGCCGACCTGCGCTTCCAGTGTGACTTTCTGGATACACCCCCTGTGTCATCCCGCCAACAAACCGGGGAGGATTAGAAACCGAATACGCGTTTGCAATATAGTTAATTTTCCGATTCGCGTTGGCGAGGGACCCTCGAAAAAGGCTTGGTCGCCCGTGCTGGACCGGGTGTCATGCGTGACACTTGGCTTTTCGAATCTTACGGAGCGGAACGGGATGTCATCTCGTAAAAGCCTGGCGGTTGCTGCCCTCGTCCTCGGGCTCCCGACAGCGGCGATGGCCGATCCGGAAGGCTATTACGTCAGCCTCGGCGGAATGTGGAATATCTTGAACGATTCCGATATTTCCGGGACGGGAGTGACGAACACGACGGTCGACTTCGACCACGGGTGGGGCGGTGCGATCGCGCTCGGCTACCGCTTCCCGGTCGGCCTGCGTCCGGAGTTCGAGCTCAACTACCGGACCAACGACGTGGATTCGCTTTCCTCCGGCACCGGCAGCGGCGACGCCAGCTCGTTCGCCTTCATGGCCAACCTGCTCTACGACTTCCAGAATTCCACCGGCTTCACCCCCTACATCGGCGGCGGCTTCGGCGTCGCGCACATCATGGCCGACGGCGTCGAACGCGTGAGCAACAGTCGGCTCGACGATTCGGAGTGGACGCCCGTGGTCCAGGCCATTGCCGGCGTCAGCTATAACGTCAACAACAACCTGCAGGTCTTCGCGGACTACCGGTACTACCATGCGTTCGACCCGGGCTTCACCCTCGACAACAACCGCAGCGTCGACGCCGATTACAACGGCCACTCGGTCATGCTCGGCTTGCGCTGGAGCTTCGGCGTGCCGAAGCCGACGCCCGTCGTGACACCGGCACCCGCTCCCGCCGCCGCTCCGGCCCCGGCTCCGGCGCCCCGCCCGGCCCCTCCCGCCGCCGCGGCTCCTGCCCCGGCGCCCGCTCCCGCGCCGATGGTGCCGAAGAACTACCTCGTGTTCTTCGATTTCGATAAATCGATCCTGACGCCGGAAGCGCAACGGATCGTGCAACAGGCCGCAACGGACGCGAAGGCCGGCCGCGTTGCCCGCATCGAGGCGACCGGCCATGCCGACCGCGCCGGCTCCGATCCCTACAACATGGCGCTCTCCAAGCGCCGCGCCGAGGCCGTCCGGGCCGAGCTGATCCGCCAGGGTGTCAAGGCGAACGAAATCGCCGTTCAGTGGAAAGGCGAGAGCCAACCGCTGGTCGCGACGCCGGACGGCGCCCGCGAGCCGCAGAACCGGCGCGTCGAGATCGTCTTCAAATAAGGCTTGTCGCCCGCCGGGCGGCAGAGTTCGGCGACGCGCCCCGCGCGAGTGACGCAACGAAGACCCGTGTGCCCGAGCCGGGCACCGGCGCCGCACTTTCATCGATCAGTGGTTATTCGGAGACGGCCGTACGCGAGGAGATCAGCTCGGCCGTGCAGACGGCAAACCCGTGGTCGACGGACGCATTGTGGGTCTCGGCCAGCTTTTCGAGGTCGGCCGAGGCCGTTTCCATCGCCGTGGTGAAGAAGGTAAATGCTTCCGAACAGAAGTTGGCGACCTCCCGGCTCTTGACGGAGGCGTCGTTCGCGAGCCGCGTCACGAAGGTGGCAAGACGGCGGTCGGCTTGGGCGCCGTGCACGCGCTTGAACAAGCTCTTGAGCGCGTGGCCGTGGGAGACGAGATCGTCGCGGAACTTGATGACGAACGCGTTGTATTGGGACTGCTGCCCGCAGGCGAGCGCCGCAACCATCAATTCGGTTTGCAGGATGCGAGCGGTGAGTGCGGCTTCCTCGTTGGGACGCACGCACGTGGCAAACGCCGGAGCGCTTCCCACCGCGGCAATGACGGCCGCGACGGCAATGCCGCGCAGCACGTGGAGCCCTCCTCGTCGAGACCGCTCGCGACGCACCAAAGTCCGCCCCCCTATAAAGCGGGCCGCAAAAGCAGCGACTCAAATATACCGGCGCGACCGTCCCGACGCAAAGAATTTCAAAATCCCTGGCGGCGCGCCGAGACGAACGGCGATGGACAGCCGGCGGTGACAACGCGACCGCGCGGCCTCGCCCGAAAGAGCTAGCGTCCGGCGCGCCACCAAGCGCCCATCAGAGCGCCGAGCACGAGGGTGAGGACGAGAAGGCCGGGAAGCAGCGAAATCTGCGTTACCCCCGTGACCGCGAAGGATTCGTTCTGCCTGAGCCCGACCCAGCCGCGGCCGGCGGCGGACCGCTCGGGCCTGACGCGGCGCACGTCCGGAACGCCGTCGACGAGCCATTGGATCCCGCCGCCCGTCGCCTCCGCGATCGGGGCGAGCGCGTCCGCGGTGGTTCGGAGATCCGCCATTTCAAGAGCATTGAGGCTGCCGGCGGGCGCCAGCGCGGTGTTCTTCCCGTCGCTCAGCCTGTAGAGACCCATTTCAGGCGCCGGGACCGTCGCGCGGGAGAGACCGCTCGCGTCGGCTTCGAGGTCGACCGTCTGCGCCGCGCCCGAGGGCGCCGTCACCGTGACCTGCGCGGGGGCATCGGAGAGGCTCCGGCGCTCGATCGTCAGTTTCCCGCCGGCGGCACGCGCCGCAAGTCTTTCTTCTTCGAGGTCCGGCTCCTTCATGAGCCAATGAGCGAGCCGGCGCAAAAGCTCCGCCTGCGGGCCTCCGCCTTCGAATCCCCGCGCCCACAGCCAGATGTGGTCGCTCATCACTTGCGCGACGCGGCCCTTGCCCACGCGGTCGAGCAACAGGAGCGGGCGTTCGCCCGGGCCCTCCATCACCACGACGCCGGCGCGGGGGTTGGCTTCGATCTGCCGGAACCAGCGGCCCCAGGCCGGCTTGATCGGGCTGTCGGCTGCCGACTTCCCTTTCTCCAGGATGATGTCGCCCGGAAGCGCGGCCGTGACCGGGTGTCGGCGCCCGGCCTCCGTCGACATCGGATGGAAGCCTTGCTCCAACACCTTGCCGGTCGGGGTTCCCGGCATTATGTCACCGAGCGGCGTCTGGTAAAGGCTCCGAAGACCCGCGAACTCCGGCCCGACCGCAAACAAAAGCGCTCCGCCCTCGCGCACATATTGCCCGATGTTGCGGAGATAGGAGTTCGGCAGCACGTCGCGCACGACGTAACGATCGAAGACGATGAGGTCGAACTCCTTCAGCTTCGCTTCGAACAGCTCCTGCACCGGAAATGCGATCAGCGCGAGCTCGCGGAGCGGCGTGAAGTCGTCCTTTTCCGGCGGCCTGAGAATGGTGAAATGAACCAAGTCAACCGACGGGTCGGACTTCAGGAGATTGCGCCAGGTGCGCTCGCCCGCGTGCGGCTGCCCCGAAACGAGCAGCACGCGAAGCCGGTCCCGTACGCCGTTGATGCTGACGAGCGCGCGGTTGTTGGCCGTCGAAAGCTCGCCCTGGGCAGGCTCCACCTCGAGCTCCAACACGTTCGGCCCCGCGTGATCGAGCTGAAACTCGAAGCGGTCGCTCCGGCCGATCGGCACCAGCGCGGTTGATTCGGCTCCATCGATGCGGCGAAGCGTGACCCGGACGAGCGTGGACCGGCGCGTTTCGGACTGCGGCGCCCGGTCTTCGATTCGATAAGAGACGGTGACATTGCGGCCGACGATGCCGTAGCTCGGCGCCTGCTCGATGACGATTCGACGGTCGATCTCTCCGCGCCGGCCGGTGAGAAGCGTATGCACGGGTCCGCCGAAAAGCGTCGGTGTTTTCGGGTCCGCCGCGCCCTCGGCCGCACTCCGGCTGCCGGCGGGCGGCGTCTTCGGGGGGACCGGCGGAACATCGTGGACCTGTCCGTCGGTGATCAGGACCGCGCCCGCAAAGCGCTGGCGCGGGATCTCCGCCAGCGCCCGCGACAGGGCCTGGAACAGATACGTCCCCTCCTCCGCGCCTTCGCTGTCGGCATTCACCGTGACCGTCCGCACTTCAAGATCGGGGAAGCGCGCCATCGCCGATTGCACCGCTTGCAGCGCGCTTTCGGTTTGCCGCTTGCGGTCGCCCACCTCCTGGCTCGGCGAGCGGTCGACCACGATGACGGCGACGTCGGGTTGTGCCTCGCGCTCCTCGCGAACGGCCAACGGATTGGCGAGCGCGAGCGCGAGCACGAGGAGGGCGCCCACGCGAAGCGCCATACCGCGCCCCGAGCGCCGGACCAGCGCGACGATGACCAACAGCAAGCCGGCGGCGAGCGAAACGTAGATGAACGGCCAAGGAACGAGCGGCGAAAACGTCAACGCCAAATTCATCGCTGGAGCCTCTTCAAAATCTCGGGCACGTGGACCTGATCCGACTTGTAATTGCCGGTGAGCGTGTACATCACCAGGTTGATCCCGAACCTGAGCGCGAGCTCGCGTTGGCGCTCGCCGCCCGGCACGACGGGAAAGAGGGGCCGCTGCGCATCGTCCATCGCCCACGCGGCCGCCCAGTCGTGCCCGCCGACGATGATCGGCGAAACCCCGTCATTCACGCGGTCGCCCGACCGCTCGACCCAGACTTGGCCGCCGGTCCACCGCCCGGGAAATTCCTGCAACAGATAGAACGAGCGCGTGAGCACGTGATCGGCCGGCACGGGAACCAGGGGCGGGATATCGAGCGCGCGCGAAAACGCGCGCAAGCTCGCGAAACCGGGACCCCCCGATTGATCGCGGGTGTCGAAGAGAATCGTGCCGCCGTTCCGCAGATAGGTATTGAGGCGGCCCGCGGCCCACGCCGATGGCGTCGCGGTTCCTTCGGCGAGGGGCCAATAGATCAGCGGGAAGAACGCGAGCTCGTCCGTTTCCGGGTTGATGCCGACCGGATCGCCGAGCTCGGCGGCGGTTCGCCGGCGGACCACCGTGCTCAATCCCGTAAGACCGGACCGGCTGATATCGTCAATCTGGGGATTGCCGGTGACCACGTAGGCCAAGTTCGTTTCCAAGCTTGCCCCGAGCGCGAACGCGTCTCCCCGCTCGAGCATTCCCCGCCGCGGCTGGCCGGATTGCGCCCAACCGGGCGTCGAAAGCACGATGGCGAGGAGCGCCACGCCGGCCGCCGCCGCGTAACGGCGCAGCGAAAAGAGTCCGCGGATCGCGAGACTGACGATGAGATCGATGATGACAAGCAGGAACGCGAACCCGAGCAGCCAGCCGCGGAGGTCGAGCTCGGTCGATTTCCCGTAAACGTCGCGCGCGATTCCCGCCGGCAGCGCTCCGAGCGGCTGGAGCTCGCGCAATTCCGCCGACAAGTTGAGCGCACGGCGCGCCGCGGGCGTCCCGTAGAAACCGGGAGGATGCTGCGGCTTCACGACCGCGGCATCGAACGCCTCGGCCGGAATGGCGAGCGCACCGGCGGGCGGGCTGCCGAGGCGGCCGAAGCCGTTGACGCTTTCAAGCGGCTCCAGCGGTGGGCCGCCGCTCTTCGTCACGGTCCCCTGGCTGAGGGCGGTGAGCCGCTGCAACATCTCGACGAAGAGACCGGAGAGCGGCAATGAGGACCATTGGGCGTTGGCGGTCACGTGCACGAGAACGAGGGTGCCCTTGCCGCGCTTTTCCGCCGTCACCAACGGCGTTCCGTCGACAAGCCGTGCCCACGTTTTCTCCGCGAGATCGAGCGAAGGCTGGGCCAGCACTTGGCGGCGAATGCTGACGTCGGTGGGAACCGTGAGGCCGAAGAACGGGCTTCCCTCCTCGAAGGGCGCGAGCTGCGCCGGCCGGCTCCAGGACAGCGTTCCCCCGATCACGCGGTCGCCTCGCCGGATCTTGACCGGCAGCAACGGCGCGAGGCCGTCGGACGCGGCTTCCGGGTCCTCCGGATTGTCGGCGAGCTTCGGGCCGGCAAAGCGCAAGATAAGGCCGCCGTCGCGAAGCCATTTGTCGAGGGTCCGCTGCTCCGCCGCATCGATATGCCCGGGATCGGCGAGGATGAGCACCGCCAGCTCGCGCGCCAGAAGCTCGCCGATCCGTCCGCGCCGAACTTCCGTGAAGGGCTCAAGCGCCCGTTCGAGATAATAAAGGTCGCTCAACAGCGGCTGGTTGCCGAGCGCGCCGCCGCCGGAAACCAGCCCGACGGGCCGCCGGCGCCACCGCTCGTCCAGCAGCACCACCGAGGCGGCCGTGTCCTGTCCTTCGATCTCGATGCGCGCGAGCCGGTTGCGAAGCTCGGTCGGCAGCTTGAGGCGGACCTCCGCCTGGCGCTCGTCCGCCGCGAACTGGATCGTTTCGCGCCCCACGGCCTTGCCGTCGTCCGCGATCGCCCGGACGCCGACCGCAAGCGGCGCGAACGCGACGGCCCGGACTGCCGAAACCCGCAGCGCATCCCCGTCCGGAACCGGCGGGAGCAAGGCGAGCGCCAGACGCTCCGGCGGATCGCCGTACACGGTCACCGGTCCCAAATGCTGGAGGTCGAGGAGCAGCGATCCCAAGCCGCCCTCGGCGAGCCCGTCGCTCAACCATGCGACCTCGCCGGCCTTGGCGACCGACAGTCCGCGCGCGCCCGTCATTTCGCCGACGGCCGCCCGGCGATCCGTCTTCCAGGGCTTCGGCTGCAACGCCTCGACCACGCTGCGGGCGTCGGCCGGCCGCAACAGATTCAAGGGCGACGCCTGAGCGCCCGGCGCCGCCGGCGCCGTCGTCACCAGGACGACCGTCCGCTCGGCCCGCTCAGCGCGATCGATCAGCGCTTTCAGCAAGGCCTTGCGGCTGCTCCAGTTGGCCGCGGCAGCCCAACCGTCGTCGACGACGATGATCAACGGCCCGCTCGCGCGAAAGGCGGGCTCGGCGTTCAAGATCGGCTGCGCCGCGCCGAGAATCACGGCCGTCGCGAGCGCGAGCCGGAGGAGCAGGAGCCAGAGCGGCGATTTCGCGGCGGTTTCCTCGCGGGTGGCGAGCTTGAACAGGAGCCGAATCGGCGGAAACGGAATTCGCTTCGGAAGCGGCGGCGTCAGCTTGAGCAGCCACCAGAGAACCGGCAGCAACGCAAGCGCGCCCAGAACCCAGGGAGCCGCGAACGAGAGCGCGCTGATCGACCACACGGCGTCAACGATCCCAGACTTCGGAAAGGGCGAGGTAGAGCTCGAGCAACGCGGCGACGGGAGAACGGTCGGTGTGGTGCACCGATCCTGTCCACCCGGCCGCGCGGACGATCTCCGCGAGAGCGCTCCGGTGGGCCGCAAGCTCGCCGCGGTAGCGCTCCCGCACCGTTTCCACACGGCCGAACAGGATCTCGCCTTCGCGCTCCATGCCGTCGAAGCGCACGCGGCCGGCGAACGGCAGCGTCTCCTCGGCCGGGTCGAAGACCTGGATGAGGTGGCCGCGGACTCCGCGATTGGCGAACGCGGCAACCGCCGTACGCACCTCGTCGAGCGGCGAAAGGAAGTCGCCGAACAGCACGAGCCGGCCATAGCGCGGAAGCGGCTCGAAACCGGGGAGGCTCGGCGCGTCGTCGGTCTCGGCGGCCCGGCCGTTCTCGAGCCCGCGCGCAATGCGGATCAGCGCGGCCCGGCTCGCCGAGGGCGGAACCCCGGTCCCCAGCATGGCAACGCGCTCGCCGCCGCGGACCAGCAGCACCGTCAGCGCCAGCAGGAGAAGGTTGGCGCGGCCGAGCTTGGACGGAAGCGCGGCCGCCGATTGGTAGTGCATGGAGGGCGAGGCGTCGCGCCACAGCCATACGCTTTGCGCTGCCTCCCACTCCGTTTCACGAATGTAGACGCGATCCGATTTGGCTGACTGGCGCCAGTCGATCCGCTGAGTCGAATCGCCGGGCTCGTATCGCCGGAACTGCCAGAAGGTCTCCCCCTGCCCGACGCGACGGCGCCCGTGCACGCCTTGCGAAACGGTCATCGCCACGCGCTCGGCGGCGACCAGCAACGGCGGCAGCGCGGCCGCGAGTTCCTCGGCCTTGTGGTGGAGATCGCCGCGGTTGGCGTCCATTTCGACGTTCCGGTGGAGCGTCCGTTTCGTCAGGCGATCCGCGCGCACAAGCGGTCGATGACGGCTTTCAGGGTGACGCCCTCGCTCCGCGCGGCGAACGTGAGCGCCATGCGATGGCGGAGAATCGGGTGGGCGAGCGCGAGCACGTCGTCGATGCTGGGCGAGAGCCTCCCCTCGATGACGGCGCGCGAGCGCGCGCCGAGCATGAGCGCCTGACTGGCGCGCGGACCCGGGCCCCACGAGACGTGCTTCTTCACGTCCGCGATGTCGGAGGTTTCCGGGCGCCCGGCGCGCACCATCTTGAGGATCGATTCGGCGACGCTTTCGCCGACGGGGACGTGCCGCACCAGCCGCTGCGCTTCCATCAAGGTCTCGCCGGACATGACCCGGACGGGCGTATCTTCGACGACGCCCGTGGTCTTGAAGAGGATCTGCCGCTCGGCCTCGATCTCCGGATAATCCACGTCCACTTGCATGAAGAAGCGGTCGAGTTGCGCCTCGGGCAAGGGATACGTGCCTTCGAGCTCGAGCGGGTTCTGGGTCGCAAGCACATGAAACGGGCGCGGCAGGTCGTGATACTGGCCGGCGACGGAAACGCGGTGCTCCTGCATCGCTTGCAGAAGAGCGGACTGCGTCCGCGGGCTCGCCCGGTTGATCTCGTCCGCCATCAGCAACTGGCAGAACACGGGGCCCTTGATGAACCGGAATGAGCGCCGGCCGGTTTCCGATTCCTCGAGGACTTCGGACCCGAGAATGTCCGCCGGCATCAGGTCCGGCGTGAACTGCACGCGCCGCGCTTCGAGGCCGAACACGGTTCCGAGCGTCTCGACGAGCTTGGTCTTGCCGAGCCCGGGCACGCCGATCAGCAACAGGTGGCCGCCCGCAAGCAGCGTGATCAGGGTTTCCTCTATCACCTGCGCCTGGCCGAAGATGACGCGGCCGATGACCTCGCGCACCCGCGTGACGTCGCCGCCCAGGCGCTCGAGGGCCTCGATCAGATGCTGGGAATCGTCGAATTTTGGCTTATCTTTGATAGGGGCGGTCACTAAAACATCTCCCACGTTGAATTGCCGAAAGCGGCACATGAAGCAAGGCAGGGATTCACGCGTAGAACGGCCGCGTCCGGCCACTCCGGAAGGCGGCGGGAGGAAAGCATCATATCCCAGCGAATCCGGCCACAATGTGGCGAACGCGAAGGGCCCGGTGCTCTGCGGCGACCTCCAGATGCGAATCGACCGCGACGGTCATTGGTATTACCACGGCTCGCCCATCGGTCGCAAAGAGCTCGTCCGTTTGTTCTCGCGAGTCCTCAGGCGCGACGAAGCCGGGGAATATTGGCTGATGACGCCGGCCGAAAAGGGCCGGATCGCAGTCGAGGACGTCCCGTTTTTAGCGGTAGAGCTCATGGCTTCGGGCTCCGGACGCGATCAGGTGTTACGCTTGCGAACGAATGTGGACGATATGGTCACTGTCGAGGCGGCCCATCCTCTCCGCGTCGCTCACGATCTTGTGACCGGCGAGCCCTCGCCCTACGTCCTGGTGCGCGACGGCCTCGAGGCCCGTCTCGCGCGCTCCGTGTATTACGAAGTGGTGTCGCTGGGCGTCGAACGCCGGGTCTCCCGCGAAACGCTGTTCGGCGTGTGGAGCAGCGGCACCTTCTTTCCCTTGGGCAAGGCCGAGGACGATGAGCCCGAACGGCGGTGAGCCCAATGCCGGCAAAGAAGTGTTCGACCGGGCCTGGGCGCTTGCCCGTTTCGACCGCGTGCGAGCGGGCTTCGGCCGGCCCTGCGGGGACCACGATCTCAACCCCGATCTTCGGCCGTTGCGCCAGCTCACCTCGGCGGCCGTGCTGGTGCCGCTCGTGAACCACGCGAACGGGCTGACGGCGCTCTTCACCCAGCGGACCGCCCACTTGGCCCACCATCCCGGCCAGATCAGCTTTCCCGGCGGTCACATGGAACCGGCCGATGCCACCCCTGAGGACACGGCCCTCCGCGAGACCGAGGAGGAGATCGGCCTTCCGCGGCGGCACGTGGAAGTGATCGGACGGCTCGACCAATACGTCACGCGCACGGGGTTTTCGGTCACTCCGGTGGTCGCGGTGATCGAGCCGCCGTTCGATCTCGCCCTCGATCCCCATGAGGTCGAGAGCGTGTTCGAAGTTCCCCTCGCTTTTTTCCTCGACCCCGCCAATCATCAACGGCACACGCGACTTTTCGAAGGCAAGGAACGGCACTTTTTCGCGATGCCCTACGGCGAGCGCTATATCTGGGGCGCCACCGCGGGGATGCTCCGGAATTTTTACGAGATCGTGATGGGCCGATGAGTCGCATCATCATCGAGTATCTGCTGCCGATCCTGCTGCCGTTCGCCGTCTACTTCGCATGGCGGGCGTACGCCGTCCGGCGCGCGGAAAAGGCCGGCGCCGAGCCGCCTGACTTCACGAAGGGAACGCTGTTCTGGTTGACGGTCATCGCGTTCGTCCTCCTCGTGGCGAGCCTGGCGTACACGGCTCTCACCACCGGGACGCCGCCCGGCACGGGCGTCTATCATCCGCCCCGGCTTGAGGGCGACCGCATCATCCCCGGCCACTTCAAATAACGGCAACCATCCGGCCATGCCAACGAAAGACCACGTCATCCTGGAAGTCGGCGCCAACGAGGCGCCCGGCAAGATCGCGCCACAGCCGTGGCTGACTGCGCCCGAGACGAAAGCCGTGCTCCAGGCGCTGACGCGAGACGGGCAGGAGGTACGTTTCGTCGGCGGCTGCGTTCGCGACGCGCTCGCCCACTGGCCGGTCAAGGATATCGACATCGCGACGCCGGACCCGCCGGAGAACGTCATCCAGTTGCTCGAGGCCGCCGGCATCCGGGCCGTGCCGACCGGGCTCGCCCACGGCACCGTGACCGCCGTGGCCGGCGGCCGCGCGTTCGAGATCACCACGCTCCGCGTCGACGTCGAAACGGATGGGCGCCACGCCAAGGTCGAATACACGGCCGATTGGGTCGCCGACGCCCACCGGCGCGATTTCACCATCAACGCGATGTCGAGCACGCCCGCCGGCGACGTGTTCGATCCCTTCGACGGGTTGGGCGATCTCGCCCACGGCCGCATCCGTTTTGTCGGGCGGCCGCGCGACCGCATCGAGGAGGACGTGCTCCGGCTTCTTCGCTTCTTCCGCTTCTATGCGACATATGGTCGGCCGCCGCCCGACCGGGATGCGCTTGCCGCCTGCCGCGCGCTCGCGCCGCGCGTGGCCGAGCTTTCGGGCGAACGCGTGTGGGGCGAGATGAAGCGCGTCCTGGCGTCACCGGAACCCGCCGCCGCCATCGTGCTGATGCGGGGCGAGCGCGTCCTCGAGCACGTGTTGCCGGAGGCGACGGACATCGGGCGGCTCCGCGCCGTGCATTGGCTGGCGACGCGGGCGATCAAGGTCGAATCGGTAATACCCGACCCGATCCGCGCCCTCGCCGCGCTGATCGGGCCCCATCCCGACAAGGCCGCGGCCGTGGCCGACCGGTTCCGTCTCTCGCGCCTGCAGAAGGAACGTCTCTTGGCGCTCGCCGAGCCCGCCGCCGTCGCGCCCGATATGGCAACGGCGGCGCGGGACAAGGCGCTCCGCCGTCTCGGGCCTGAGCTTTTTCGCGACCACCTCCTGCTCGCGTGGGCGGGCGAGGTTTCCGAGACCTCGCACCTGCCGCACGCGCGGACCCAAGGGTGGATCGGATTGATCGCGGCGGCCGGCGCGTGGCAGGCAAAAGAGCTTCCGATCAAGGGGCGCGACGTGACGGCCCTCGGAATTCCTTCCGGGCCGCGCGTGGGCGAGCTTCTCTCCGCGGTGGAGGCGTGGTGGGAAGAAGGCAACTACGCCGCCGACCGCGCGGCATGCGTGGCGAAGCTCAAGGAGCTAATTGCGAAAGCAGGATGAGCGTCATCGCCGGGCTTGTCCCGGCGATCCACGTCTTAAAGTCGTGGATGCCCGGCACAAAGCCGGGCATGACGACGAAGTATCGGCGATCCCATCTCACGGCCACGCAACGTCGGGCGGCAGCGACATCAAGATCGCATCCGTGTTGCCGCCGGTCTTGAGGCCGAACAGCGTTCCCCGGTCGTAGAGCAGGTTGAACTCGACGTAGCGCCCGCGCTTGATGCGCTGCCGCCGGCGGTCCTCGTCGGTCCAGGTCCCGTTCATCGATCGGCGCGCGATCGCCGGATAGGCGTCGAGAAACGCGCGGCCCACGTCCGCCGTGAACGCAAAGTCCTTTTCCCAGTCGCCGGTGTTGAGATTGTCATAGAAGATGCCGCCGACGCCCCGCGCCTCGCCCCGGTGCGGCAGATAAAAGTATTCGTCGCACCATTGCTTGAAGCGCGGGTAGTAAGCCGGATCGTGAGCGTCGCACGCGCGCCGGAAGGCGTCGTGGAACGTCGCCGTGTCTCCGGGATCCGGGACCACCGGCGTGAGATCGCCGCCGCCCCCGAACCAGCCCTTGCTCGTCACGATCATGCGCGTGTTCAGGTGCACGGCCGGCACGTGCGGCGAGCGCGGATGGATCACGACGGAGATTCCCGACGCCCAGAAGCGGCCGTCGGCCTCCGCGCCCGGCATGTTCTTGCGGAACTCGGGCGAGAACTCGCCCCAGACGGTCGAGACGTTGACGCCCGCCTTCTCGAACACGCGGCCCCTGAGGATCGCCGTCACGCCGCCACCGCCCCCTTCGCGCGTCCAGGCTTTGCGTTCGAAGCGTCCGGGCGGTGCGCCGCTGGCCGGGTTGGGCCCGGCGACGGCGTCCTCAAGGGTTTCAAGCGCGCCGCAAATGCGGTCGCGCAGGCTCCCGAACCAGGAGGCCGCCCGCGCCTTTTGGGTTTCCGTGCCGTAGCCGGCGGACGGCGCCTCGTTCACGCGGCCTCCTTGGGAAAGGCGTCGAGCTGGCGGAGCGCCTCGGCGATGACGATCGCTCCCGCGACGGCCACGTTGAGCGAACGGAGCTCCGGCGCGATCGGAATTCGGATGCGCGCATCGGCCGCCGCGTGAACGAAATCGGGGACACCCCGTTCTTCGCTGCCGACCATCAGCGCATCGCCCGCCTCGAAACGAAAATCGCTGTGGCGGATGCTCCCCTTCGTCGTCAGCAGCACGAGGCGGCCTTTCCTCGGCGCGCTCCTCCTCGCTTCGGAAAAAGCGCGCCAGGAGGCGTGATGGCTGACGGCCGCACGGTCGAGGTAGTCGAGGCCGGCGCGCTTGAACCGGCGGTCGCTGAATACGAACCCGCAGGGGCCGATGATCTCCACGGGAACGGACATGCAAGTCGCCGTGCGCAGCAGATTTCCGGTGTTCTGGGGGATGTCGGGCTCGAACAGGACGAGACGAATCGGAGCGGCCATGGCAGTCGATTAAAATCTTTCAAAAGGCAATGCCTTCAATGCGCTACGGGCCGCCACGGCGGGTCGCACGCGGCATCTAAACCCTTTCCAACCGAAGGGAATTGCATTATACTCCATGCTCAGCTAGCAGCTAGGCTAGTGGATTGACGCATTCGGAGGATTCCCGAATGCGCCGACTTGGGCCATGCTGTGGGCATGAGAACAGGCATCGTTGTCGAAGTCACCCCGAAGGATCGCGTCCGTCTCGAACGGATCGTCGGGGACCGTAACACTCCTCAGAAGCA
>SHVQ01000030.1 GCA_009694195.1 Rhodospirillales bacterium | reverse complement strand
ATCCGCTTCGCGCGACAAGGCGGTGACCGTCAGGTTGAAGTCGGCGTCCGAGTTCGCGGGCGGCGTGATCGTCAATCCCTGCAACTGGGCCGGCGTCAGCAGGACGGATCCATTGACCACCGGGATCGTGTCGGTGCCGGCGTGGATCGACGCTCCGGCCGGAATTCCGCTGATGGTCACGGACAGAACTTCCAATCCGTCGGTGTCGGTCAAGGCCGCCCCGATGTTGAGGCGGATGCCCGTATCCTCAAGACCGGAGGCCGGACCCACATTGAGCGTCGGCGCATCCGCGACGGCGGTTACGTCGATATTGAGCGTGCTGGAAACGGAGGTCGCCTGGCCCT
Source organism: Rhodospirillales bacterium (assembly GCA_009694195.1). Taxonomy (GTDB): domain Bacteria; phylum Pseudomonadota; class Alphaproteobacteria; order Rhodospirillales; family SHVQ01; genus SHVQ01. The sequence goes on along the minus strand of SHVQ01000030.1, from coordinate 28,499 downwards.
CGTCGTGGGACGTGACCGTCACGGTCAACGGGATGTCGACGTCGGAGTTGAGGGGCGGTTGAATCGCCAGGTTGTGGATGAACGCCGCCGGGACCTGGACGACGCCGCCGATGACGGGGAGCTGAACCATCGCGCCGTCATCGGTGCCGCCGAAGATTTTCGCGCCGTCGGGAACGCCGCTAATCTGGATCGTCATCGTTTCCGAAGGATCGGTCACGCCAGCGTCGATATGGAACGACGTGCGCGCATCCTCGTTACCCGTCACATCGACAAGCGTGAGCGTGGGCGTGTCGGCGACGGCCGTCACGTCCACGTGGACGTTGCCGGTGACGGACTTCGTGTCGCCGTCGTTCTCTGTGGTGGTCGCGGTCACGACGAGATTGAAGTCGGCGGAGCTGTTGGCCGCCGGCGTCACCGTGAGACCGGTCGGGCTCGCGGCCGCGGCGGCGAGGTCTGCCGACGTCAGCGTCCACGACCCGTCCGCATTGTGGGTGCCGTAGTTGAGGGTTCCCCCAGCCGGCACGCCCTGGATATTGACCGTGAGTGTTTCCGAGCCGTCGTGGTCGGCCGTGGCAGCCCCGATGTTGAGGCGGATGCCCGTGTCCTCGAGCCCCGTGACGTCGGCGACGTTGAGGGCCGGCGTTTCGGCGACGCCCTTCACGTCCACGAACAACGCCTGGGTGGCCGGCGGGCCGGCGTCGCTCGAGGTGACGCTCACGGTAAGGTTCATATCCACGTTGGAGTTAGCAGGCGGTGTCACGGTGACGTGATGGCTAAGCGATTGCGGGATGCTCACCGTGCCGTTGACGACGGGAAGCTGAATGAACGTCACGCCATCAATACTGACGTGGATCTTCGCGCCGGCCGGGATGCCGCTCACCTGGACCGGCCCGAGATTCTCCGAAGGATCGTCTGTTCCGGCAGTGATGTTGAGCGGAATCCTGGTGTCTTCGTATTTTACTTCCGGGGTTACGGTTGCAGTTATGAAGGCATCCGATACCGCCGCCACATCCACAAGGACCGTGTCCGATGCACTGACGACGCCGATCGAATTGGTCGCGGTGACCGTGAGGGTGAAGTCGGCGCTGGAGTTGAGAGGCGGCGTGATCGCGAGGTTGGCGAGCTGGGCCGGGTCGACCTTCGCGACGCCGTCGGCGCCGACCGTGATCGAGTCCGTGCCCGCCGAGAGCATCGCACCGGCGGGAATGCCGCTGATGGTGACGTAATCGATATCCGTCAGCGTGGTGGCACCGGCCGCCGTAATGTCAAGGGCGATTGCCGTATCCTCGTTACCTGCCACGTCGGCGGCCGTCGCGGTCGGGGGAGCGCCCACGGCCACTTCGGCGTCGCCGAACTGCAACGCCTCCACATCGACCAGGGTGTCGATTTCGCCGTTCGGATTCTTGAGAATGATCTCGCCCGTCGTCTTGTCGATGTCGAGCTTGTAGCCCAACATCGTTCCGGTAAACACGGCCGTGTCGGAACCCGACCCGCCCACGATCACGTCGTTGCCGGCGCCGCCGGTTATGATGTCATTGCCGGCGCCACCGATGATGGTGTCGTCGCCAGAGCCGCCAAACAGGACGTCACTGCCGGCGCCGCCGATCACGAGGTCATTGCCGTCGCTGCCGACGAGAGTATCGGAGCCGGCGCCGCCCAGAACGATGTCGCCATCGTCGAAGCTGATCCGCTCGATCCCCAAGAGGACGTCGGTGCCGTCCCGGGTGGCGTCGTCGTCGGTGACGGTGATCTCGCCCGTCACCTCGTCGATGCCGATGGTCACAGTGTTGGCGATCGTCACCTTGCCCGTCGCCTGGTCGATGGTGACCGCATAGTCGTCACGGTTGCCGCCGAAGACGGCCGTGTCCTGTCCCGCGCCGCCGATCAGCGTGTCGTTGCCGACACCGCCGACGAGCCTGTCGTCGCCGGTTCCGCCGTTGAGAACGTCATCGCCGGCGCCGCCGTCCACCTTGTCGTTGCCGCTGCCGGTCGTGATGGTATCGTCGAAGGCCGAGCCCGTGATGTTAAGGGGACGAACGGCCGCTCCATATTCGAGGTTCACGCCGGTGGCGGACGTCGAGAAATTCTGGGTCAAAGTACGGGTCGTGTTGGACAGCGGGTTGGCCTGGAACGCGGCCTGCGCGGCCGCTTCGGCGGCGGCCTGGCGCGCGGCTTCCGCCGCGGCCGCCGCGGCTGCGGCAGCGGAGGCGGCGGCGGCTTGGGCGGCGGCTGCTTCGACGGCGGCCTGGGCGGCAGCCGCGGCGGCGGCGGCCTGGGCGGCAGCCTCGGCGGCCTTCTGAGTTGTGTCCTTTTGCATGCCGAAGTCGTTCTGGTTGCCGTGCTTCATCGGCAGGGACTTCAGCGAATCGCCAAACTGCTGCACCATGCGGTCGGTGCTGATCGTGGTGACGGCCGCCGGCGCCGCGGTAAACGAGTTCACCATCGTGAAGGAGTTGGCGCCGTTCAGCACACTGGAGCCGCCCTGGTTGACGACGGTCACTTCGCCGATGAAGCCGTCGCGCTCCTGCATCAGCACGATGTTCAAGTTCTGGCCGTCGGAGAGATCGAGGCCGACCTGGGTGCCGCGGATACCGATCGTGGCGACCGGCGTGTTCAAGGTCATGGCGTCGGGATCGGTCTTGGCGACCTGGCCGCTGACGAAGGTGAACACGCCCTGCAACACGGACAGCGAGACTTTGCCGTCCTGCGTGCTCGGGTCGAAGACCATCTCGTCGAGGACCATTTTGCCGTTCTCGGCCATGGAGAAGGTCGTTTCGTCGGCGAGCATGATGCCGACGGCGCTGTCCGCGCCCGATTCGAGAGCGTCGCCCTGGAAAACGGAATCGCCCATCTTGAGCTGAACGCGCGTGCCGTCCGCGCGGGTCGCCCAGACTGTGCCGGCGAGGTGCTCGACTTGCCCGATGGGCTCGCCGTCGGTGCCGCCCACCGCGCGGCCCATGATCGAATCCGCGCCGACGCTCGGCACCGACTCCTGCGCAACCTGCCCCGGTCCGTCGGCGCCGGCCAGCTGCGACACCACGGTGCCGGAGACTTGCGCGCCATCGGCGCCCACGAGCGCGGGCGGATCGGGCTGCGAGAAGTAATCGCGGACGACGACTTGCGATCCGTCCGGCCACGTCGCGACTAGGTTGTCGCCGGCGGGCGTGAACGTCGCATTGGCAAGAGACAGACCTTCGGGCAAATTAACGGCCCCGTCACCGGACCCTTCGAGAACGAAGGTTGGCGCGGAGCCTTCTGATAATTCCAAGCGCCCGGCGGAATCGGCAATAGCAACCATGGCCCGATCCTCACTCGCGCGACTCTTTTATCAAGAGCCACTCAGACTTGAGCAGCCGCGTTATTGTTCTTCTTTTATGGGACCAGGTTATAGGGCGCTGCCGAACCGGAAGTCAACGAAACCCCCATGGAGCTGCCTTATAAGATCAAGACATATTCCTTACCGATTCGTGGACGATTCTCTTTTTCTTGTGAAAAACTGTTCTGTATCAATGCTTTCTGGAATAATAGGCGCGAAGCACCGCGACCACCTCCGGACGGCTGAATTCGGGCGGAACTTCGCCTCCCTGTGAAAGTATTTCTCGCTGCCGGGTGCCCGAAATCGAGATCTGGTGCTCGGGCCCATGCGGACAGGTCCGCCCGGTCGCCATGCCGTCGCAAAGCCGGCAAAAAAAAGTGACGTCCAGCTTCATCGCTTGGATTTCGAGCGCCCCGGGCCAAAGCGTATCGAATATCTTCTGGGCGTCGAACGGGCCGTAGTAGCTCCCGACGCCCGCGTGGTCACGACCGACGATCATGTGCGAACAGCCGAAATTCTGCCGGATGAGAGCATGAAGGAGCGCCTCGCGTGGGCCGGCATAGCGCATCTCGATCGGGTATCCGGCCTGAACCGCGGTCCCAGGCACGAAGTACTTTTCGACCAGCGCGTCGATGGCCTCGGCTCTCACCTCGGCCGGGATGTCGCCCTCCTTCAGCTTGCCGAGGACCTGGTGGATGAAGACGCCGTCGGTGACCTCGATCGCGATCTTCACCAGGTGCTCGTGGCTGCGGTGCATCGGGTTGCGGGTCTGAAAAGCGGCCACGCGCGACCACCCCTTCTTCTGAAACAACGCACGGCTTTCGGCCGGACGCAGAAAGAGCTTCGGGTAACGCGCGGCATACCCACCCTCGCTCGCGGCCTTGACCGGCCCCGCGAGGTTGATGGGCCCCTGGGCGATGACCTTGGCAACGCCGGGGTGCTTGGCGTCCTCGGTCAAGAACACGTTCCGGCACTCGAGCGCTTTGTCGATCGTGTACGTCTCGGTCACCCCGAGCGTCCCCATCGTCTCTCCGTTCTCGTCGTCGACGAGGGCGACCTCATCGCCGACGGCGATTCGCGCGGCCAGCGCCTCGTCGACGGACAGCGTGATCGGGATCGGCCAGAAGAGCCCGTCGGACGTCTTCATACTGGACACGACAGCGGACCAGTCCGCCTTCCCCATGAAGCCGGATAGCGGCGTGTAGGCGCCCATCGCCATCATGATGACATCGGAGGTCTCCCGGCTGGTCATCGGCACGCGAACCATCGTGCGCGCGCGCCGCAGCACCAGCTCGCGCTCCGCCGCCGACACCAGCAGAGGGACGAGCGCGTCTCCACCATGAGGGCGAACGAGCGCGGGCATCAATGACCTCCGCGTTCTGAGGGAGACACGTCTGGCGATCTACGGCAGACCGAGCAGAGCAGGGCCGATCACCGGTTACATCGCGCCCTGGCGGCCGTGACCGGCGAGAAAGCTCTCGACGGAGCCGGCCTTAAGAAGCGCAAGAGCGCACCCGAGAGGGCGGTCTTGCTTTTCGCCGACCGCCGGGCATTCCTGCTCTCTGACCTTGCGGTGGACATGCCCGTCCGCCCCGCCGAGCGGGCGAATTGCACGCGGCAGATCGGCCTCGCGCTTGAGCTCCGCCTCCGCCGACGGCCCTTCCGCGAGAATGATGTCGGGCTCGACGCCGAGGGCCTGGAGGGGACGCCCGGACGGCGAGTAGTAGATTGCCGTGGTCAGGCGAAGCCCGCCCTGAATGGGAAGCGGCGTAATGCTCTGCACGGAGCCCTTGCCGAACGAACGCGTTCCCATGACCACCGCGCGCCCGTGATCCTGCAACGCGCTCGCGACGATCTCGGAAGCCGATGCCGAGCCGCCGTTGATCAGAACAACAATCGGCGCGCCGCGGGCGAGATCTCCCTTCTCCGCCGCATAGGTGCGATTGCTTTCCGGCAATCGGCCTTTAACGGAAACGATGGGCCCGCGATCGAGGAATGAGTCTGCGACGGTCAGCGATTGGTCGAGCAGGCCACCCGGATTATTGCGCATGTCCAGCACGATGCCCCGAAGCCGGCGTCCCAGCGAACTATGGATTCCGTTGAGCGCCTCCTCGAGGGCAGAGTCGGTCTTCTCCGTGAACCGGGCAATTCGGATATATCCGACGTCGCCCTCCGTGCGCCAGCGAACCGATTGCACTTTGATCGTTGCTCGCATGAGCGTGACCGTAAACGGCGCCCGGCCTTCGCGGCTGATGGTGATGGCGATTTCGCTTCCGATTCGGCCGCGCATGCGCTCGACCGCGTACATCAACCCCCTGCCCTGCATGCTTTCGTTGTCGACATGGGTGATGATATCGCCGGTCTTGATGCCGGCACGGGCGGCCGGGGTGTCTTCGATCGGTGATACGACCTTCACCAGCTCGTTCTCCATCGTCACTTCGATGCCGAGCCCGCCGAATTCGTTGCTCATGGAGCGCCTGGTTTCTTGAAACGCTTGCGCATTGAGATAGGCGGAATGGGCGTCGAGCGACGTCACCATCGAATCGAGGGCCGCTTCCACCAGGTCGGACGGCGGGAGCGACCGCGGGGCCGGTTTCTTGTCGCGCACGCCCTTGATGGCCGCATCGACGAGGGCCGCATCCGAAACCTCGTAGACGTAGCTTGCGCGGACGCGGCGGAACGCATCGCGAAAGTGACGGTATGCATTGGAATCGTCGGCAGTCGCAAATTCGCGATACACCGCGTAAAACCGTTGAAGCTCTTGCGATCCCTGTTCCGAGATCGGGTACGGGTCGACACCGATGGCACCGAGAACACGGGAGAGCGAGGAATCGCCACTGCCGCAAGCGCCGAGCCCCGCAAGGAGACCCAGCGCGAGCAGAAAGGCAGATGCGAGAACGCGTGCCTGCAAACGCCGCGATCGATGCATTATCGCAGCACCGCCATTAGCCATCAGCCTTGATCTTGACCGTGAGCTCGCCCAACACCCGATCCGCTTGGTCGTTCTCGACCTGGCAGGTTCCCGCATTCTCGTGCCCGCCGCCGCCGTATTTCAGCATCAACTCGCCGATGTTGGTCTTTGAGGTCCGGTTGAGCACCGATTTTCCGACGGCGTAAACGGTATTCAGCTTGTTCAGGCCCCAGAGAATGTGGATCGAAATGTTGATCTCCGGATAGAGCGCGTAGACGAGGAAACGATTCCCCGCATAGATCGTTTGCTCCTTGCGAAGATCGATCACGGCGACGTTCTTCTGCACGGTGGTGCACCGCTTGATCTGGTCTCTGAACTTGTCGCCATGCTCCATGTACAGATCGGCGCGTTCCTTAACGTCCGGCAACCTCAAAATTTCCTCGACCGAGTGCTCGCGGCAGAAGTCGATGAGCTGCATCATCAATTAATAGTTCGAGATCCGGAATTCGCGAAAGCGGCCCAACCCCGTGCGGGCGTCCATGATGAAATTGAGCAGGACCCATCCCGTCGGGTTGAGAACCTCGTCCTTATTGAACTGGGCCGCGTCGCCTTTGTCGACGGCGTCCATCATCTCGGTGGAGATGCGCGGAAACTTCTCCTTGCCGCCGTAGTAATCGTAGACGACGCGGGCCGCCGACGGGGCGTGTGGATCGATTATGTGGTTATCGACCTTCTCGGTCACGCGAACGGTCTCGCTTGCGTGATGGTCGAACGCCATCTTTACGCCCTTCACGTACGGCAAGTTGGTCGTAATGTCGCGGTCGGAGATCAGGATCGTTCCGTCTTGCATGTCCTTCGGATGGACAAATTTGATCTCGTCGATCAGGTCGAGCTCTTTCAGCAAGACTGCGCACACCAGCCCGTCGAAATCGCTGCGTGTGACCAGACGGAATTTTTCTTTAGCCATGGTCTCAGCCCCTTTTCCTACGCCCAAATGTTCGGCCGAACGCCTCGCGCGGCCTATTCAAGATCAAGAAGTATCCTTCGCGCAAGGGGATAGAGCCGGCGGCTTTCGTTTGCAAGAGGCTTGCGCATCCCCGGCGCGGGATCACTGCGGGCGGCGCCGGAGCTCGTGCAGACACCAAACGACGCCCGTCAGCAATACGACAGAACCGGCCTGGTGGGCCGCCGCCAAAGGCAAGGGAGCGGTCGCGAGCAGTGTCGCCACTCCGAGTCCCGCCTGCCCAGTGGCGAGCGCCGGAACGGCAAGAACCGCATACCACTGACGCCGCTTCAAACCCGCGGTCCGGGCCGCCTTCACCCCGAGGGCGAGGCTGAGCAAGAGAGCAAGGAGGGCCAGTACCCGATGATTGAATTGAACGGTCTTCACGTCCTCGAACGCGCTGAGGATCGGCGGCTCCATGCCATAAAGGCCATCCGGGACGAGGGCGCCATCCATCAATGGGAAAGTATTGTAAATGAGGCCCGCGTCCAGGCCGGCCACGAACGCGCCGGCGATCGCTGTCGCAAGAACGAGGCCAAGCGCCGCAACGGCCATCGCGCGGAGGCCGGCGCCGGATTCGCCGCTTTCCCGCCCAGCCGACCAGAGATCGAGCGCCAGCCAAAGCGCGAAGCCGTAGATGACCAGGGCCAGGGCGAGATGGGCGGCCAGGCGGTATTGGCTCACGTCCGGATGATCGACGAGGCCGCTCGCGACCATATACCAGCCGAGAGCCCCCTGAAGCGCGCCCAGGACAAACAGCAACCCAAGCTTGAGACCAAGCCTGCGACCGACCCAACCTTTGAAGAGAAACACGCCGAACGGGACCAGGAACGCAAGCGCAAGCAATCGCCCCCACAATCGATGAAGGTATTCGAGCCAGAAGATCGCCTTGAACTCGGCCAGAGTCATCCCCTGGTTCAGCTTCCGGTATTCCGGGAATTGCCGATAGCGGCCGAAGGCGTCCTGCCAATCGGCTTCGGTAATGGGAGGAATCCACCCGGTCAGCGGTTTCCACTCGACCATGGAGAGGCCGGAGTGCGTGAGGCGGGTAAGACCCCCGAGCACGACGGCGAAAAAAATCATCCCGGCAATCGTGAAAAGCCAGAATGCCATGGCACGCGGCCGAAGGGGGTCGGCGTTTCGATGGGCAGCTAGGATTGCCGACGTTCGCATCGCCGCCATAAGTAGGGCGGGAATGCCGAATCCGGAAGGGGCTTCAAGCCCCTCCAGCTACCCGGACGCGACCGCGAGACAATTATACAAATTAATTAAGTTATTATATATAATTCACTTGCTTATAAAGGATAATATGTAGTTTAACATTTTCGAACTGTCTTAAAAAGGAACCGCCCATGAAGAACGTGTGGAAACCCCAGATCGTCACGGCCAATCGCCTCACCGATGGCGCGATCGTCTACCTCGCTGGTGACGGCAACTGGACGCGGTCTATCGGCCGGAGCCTCGTCGCCAACTCGGAACGCGAAGCCGAAGAGATCCTCGCAACGGCAAACGCCGCTGTCACCGCCTGTCAGATCGTCGGGCCATACCTCATCGAGGTCTCCCTCGAGGGCGGGGTCGTCCGCCCGGTCGGAACTCGCGAGTGGATTCGCGCTCAGGGCCCGACGGTCCACCCGGAATTCGCGACCGAACCGGAACGGGCGGCTGCCTGAGGGGAGCGCGGCATGTACCGGTACGACACGTTCGACCATACGTTCGTTCGCGAGCGGGTTCGCCAGTTTCGCGAGCAGGTCCAACGTCGCCTGTCGGGCGAGCTCAGCGAAGATGAATTTCGGCCGCTCCGCCTTACGAACGGCCTTTACCTTCAGCTTCATGCTTACATGCTCCGCGTTGCGATTCCCTACGGCACCATGTCGCCGACGCAACTCCGCGCGCTTGCCGCCATCGCCCGCCGCTATGACCGGGGATACGGCCATTTCACGACGCGCCAGAACATTCAGTACAACTGGCCGACGCTCTCAGATGTTCCGGACATTCTCGAAGACCTGGCCGCGGTTGAGATGCACGCGATCCAGACCAGCGGGAACGCGATTCGGAACGTGACGGCCGACCCGTTTGCCGGGGCCGTGGCGGACGAGATCGATGATTCGCGCATCTATGCCGAGATCATCCGCCAGTGGTCGACGCTGCATCCCGAGTTCTCGTTTCTGCCCCGTAAATTCAAGATCGCGGTGACCGCGTCACCGCGTGATCGCACGGCGCTTCGCTTCCACGATATCGGTGTCGCGCTGACACGCCTCGACGACGGCGACATCGGTTTCGACGTGATGGTGGGCGGCGGCCAGGGCCGGACGCCGATGGTCGCGAAGACCATCCGAAAAGGCTTGCCGAAGCAGCATCTCCTCTCCTACCTGGAAGCGATTCTGCGCGTCTACAACCAGCTTGGCCGGCGCGACAACGCCTTCAAGGCGCGGATCAAGATCCTGGTGCACGAGACGGGCATCGAGAAGTTCACGGCCTTGGTCGAAGAGGAATGGGCCCACATCAAGGACGGCGCCCTGACCCTTCCCGAAGCCGAGATCGCCCGCATCAAAGCCTTCTTCGCGCCGCCGGCGTACGAGAGTCTCGAGCCGCTTCCGCTCGCTTATATCGAAAAGCGGCGGGCCGACACAGCTTTCGACCGTTGGGTCCGCCAGAACGTGGTGGCCCACAAACAAGCGGGTTATGCGATCGTGAACATCTCGTTGAAGCCGGATGGCGGAATCCCCGGCGATGCCACGGCGGAGCAGATGGAAGTCGTCGCCGATCTTGGCGAGCAGTTCAGCTACGACGAAATCCGGGTGACGTACGAGCAGAACCTCGTTCTGCCCGATGTCCGCCTTACCGATCTTTACCAGGTGTGGGAGGCGCTGAAAGCTGCCGCGCTCGAGTCCCCGAACGTCGGGCTCATCTCCGATATCATCTCATGCCCGGGCCTCGATTACTGCAACCTCGCGAACGCCCGCTCGATCCCCATCGCCCAGCGGATCAGCCGCCGCTTCGCCGATCTCAAGCGCCAGCACGACATCGGCGAGCTCAAGATCAAGATATCCGGTTGCATCAACGCGTGCGGGCATCACCACGCCGGCCACATCGGCATCCTCGGCGTCGACCGCAAGGGAGAAGAGTACTATCAGATCACCCTCGGCGGCAGCGGCGACGAAAACGCTTCGATCGGAAAGATCATCGGGCCTGCGTTCTCGAGCGCCCAAGTGGTCGACGCGGTGGAAACCCTGGTCGATACCTATCTCGGCTTGCGCGACGGCGACGAGCGGTTTCTCGATACCTATCGCCGCGTCGGCGAAAAGCCGTTCAAGGAGAGGCTCTATGCCACTCATTAAAGACGGAACCATCGTCCCGGATTCCTGGCGGACGGTCGCCGACGACGCTCCGCTTCCTCCGAGCGACCCCGTGATCATCAGTTTTGCCCGCTGGCAGAAGGACCGTGACGCGCTCGCCGGCCGCAACGGCCAACTGGGCATCCGGCTTTCGTCGGCGCAGTCGCCCGCCCTCATCGCCGACGACCTCCACCGATTCCAGCTCGTTGCCCTGGAATTTCCGAAGTTCACGGACGGGCGGGCCTATTCCTACGCGCGCTTGCTCCGCGAACGGCACGGCTTCAAAGGCGAATTGCGCGCAGTCGGCAACGTGCTTCGCGATCAGTTCCTGTTCATGCACCGCTGCGGATTCGATTCCTTCGAGGTGGCGAATGAACGCTCGGCCCGCGGCTGGGCCGCCGCCCTCCAGGCGATCTCCCGCGCCTATCAGCCGGCTGCCGAGGCCGGCCCCAGCGCCAAGCCGCTCCGCTGGTCCCTCAGCGCGCGCTAAAAGTGGTGGCCAGCCGTCGGTATTAGGGTATAAGCGTCGATCGTGCGCGTGAACGAGGTGCCCCCGTGGGAGCCATTCCGCCTGTCTATCTTGTGGGAGCGGGGCCGGGCGACCCGGACCTTCTCACGGTCAAGGCGCTCCGGCTTATGCAGCAGGTGGACGCCGTCGTTTACGACAAGCTCGTCTCGCGGCCGATCCTCGACCTCATCCCGGCCGGCACGACGCGCATCTTCGCCGGGAAAACCGCGAAGAACCATTACATGCCCCAGCAGGAGATCAATGAGCTCCTGGTGAGCCTCGCACGCAATGGGCGCCGGGTCATGCGCCTCAAAGGCGGAGATCCCTTCCTGTTCGGGCGCGGCGGCGAAGAGGCCGTCTACCTTGTGAAGCACGGCATCCCCTTCGAAGTGGTGCCGGGCATTACATCGTCCGCCGGCTGCGCCGCCTACGCCGGCATTCCCCTCACCCACCGGGACCTGGCGCACAGCGTGCGGTTCGTCACCGGCCATACCCAAGACGGCGATTTCGTCGGGCTCGATTGGAAGAGCCTCGCCGATCCCGCCACCACCCTCGTCGTCTACATGGGACGAACGAACGTTCGGCGAATCGCGGGCGAGCTGATCCGCGCGGGCCTCGATCCCACGACGCCGACGGCAGCCATCAACAAGGGCACGACGCCCGAGCAGCGCGTTCTCCTCGCGACGCTCGAGACCATCGCCGAGACGATCGAACGCGCCGATCTTTCCGGCCCTACGCTCATGATCATCGGGAAGGTCGCCTCGCTCACCGAGACGCTCGCCTGGTTTGCGGACGCCGCCGGTGGCGAAGCGAAAGCCCGAAGCTAGTCGCCTTAAATGTCGCGGCCGAGGGCGCGCATCAGCAGCATGTAGAGCTTGCCCATGTCGGACGACAGGAACGTCGTGCTGAGCATGTTCTCGGGATCGCGTTTTCGCGCGTCGCCCAGCAGTCCGGAGAACTGGCCGAGATAGCGGCTCACGTAGTCGCGGAAGGTCGTGTCGGACTCGTAGCGCTGCCGGATCGCAGCAAGCCTGGTCTTTTCCCGGAAGCCCAGCATCTTGGTGACGAAGATGCCCTTCTCGCCGCGATTGAAGCGGCGCCAGTCGTCCTCGCTGACCTCGATCTCGAGCAGCCGGTTCATGTCGACGGCGAGCGACTGCAGCCGTTCCATGATGAAGGTCGCGTGGCGGAGGAAGTCGTTCGCACCGGCCTCTTTCACCCGGGCGCTCATGTCGTCGACAAGCTGCGATGCGTCGCTGGCGACATCGCGCAGCTCCTTGGCTTGCCGGTCGAGGCTTTGGACCATCTGATGGGCCTGGTGGGCAACCTTGTCGGTGCCGAAGGTGACGGCCTCGAGATGCGTACGGACCGCTTGATCCCACCCCTGGATCTTGGCCAGCGACTCGTCGGCGACGGTACGGACCTCCTTGGCCCGGCGATCGAGTGAAGTGCCGAGCGTTTGCATCGCCGTCTCGGCATTGCCGTAAGAGGACGTGAGGCTCTGGAGCTGGCGGTTAAGAGCTGCGTTGACGGATCCGACCTTGCCCGCGAGACGATCGGCGAGATCGTCGACCTGAGCGGCTCTTTCGCCAAGCAGCTTGCCGATCTCGGCGAGTTTCGCCGCATTCGTATCGAACGTGGCGTTCGCTTGATCGGCCCGCGTCGACAGCGCGTTGCCGACCGTGCCGAGGCGCGATGTCGCATCGTCGGTGACGACGACCAGATCCTGCGATTGATTGCGGAGCGAGTCGGCGACGGCCGCGATTTCGGAAGCCGCCCGCTTTGAGATCGCATGCAGTTCCTGAAGGCGGGCGCGCATGGTCTGGCCGACTTCGCGCATCCTGTCCATCGCCTGTATCGAGAGGCCGTCCATCTCCTGGCCGCGGCCGCGCAGGTCCTCGATGACGGCCCCCACCCGCTCGGAGGCACGATCGGTCATGACCGCCAGGTCCTGCGATTGACGCTGGAGCGCGCTCGTGACGAGGTTCAGCAGCGTCGCCGCCCGGTCGACCGTGCTTTCGACGTCCTGCGAGCGGCCATGCATTGCGTCGCCGACGCGCTCGAGACGGGCAGCCGCCTCTTCCGACGCGACCGTTAGCGCGCCGGTCTCTTGATTGAGCGAGTCCGAGAACGTCCGAACGTGGGTGGTCGCTTGATGGTAGGCGGTCGTGAGATCATCCGAGCGCTTGCGGAGAATTTCACCGACTTCCGCCAGCCGTCCTTCCACCACCTTGAGCGCCACGCTCAGACCCTTTGCGTGACCGAGCACCGAGCCCGCGATACCCTCGAAGCGGGCGCTCGCGCCGTCGGACGTGGCGATGGCTTCGCGGATATGATCGCTCATGGTCCGGCCGACGCCCTCGATCTTCGCGACGGCCGTGGTCGAAGCCTGCCCGAGATTGTCCGTGCTCTTCATCATCGCGTCGGTCAACTGGGTGACCCGATCGGTTGCATCCGCCGAGATTGCGGAGACCTCCTGGGAGCGCGCGAGCAACACGTCCCCGACGTCCGTAAGCCGGAGCGTGGTATCGACGGCCAACGTCTGCAACGCAAGAGACCGCTGGTCGAGCAGCGCGCCGATTCCGGACAGGCGCTCCGTCGATTCGTTCGAGGTCTCTTGAATCTGTTCCACATACCGGCGAAGCGCATCGCTCACCGACGTCATCAGCTTGGCCGCGCGCCCCGTTGCCTGGCCCATATCGTTCGAGCCTTCGTTGAAGGCACCGGACGCCTTTTGCATCTCATCGACCGCCACGCCCGAGACAATCTGGAGGCCGTCCGCATTCTTGTGCAGGGACTCGGCCGCTTGCCGGAGGCGCAGGGCGGCCTCGTCCGAAGCCGAAACGAGGTCGAGGAGGCCGCGGCGCATCTCGTCGTTGACGGCGACGAACCGCCCCTCGACGCGTGTCGCTGCCGCTTCCACGCCTTCGGCCCGCTGCAGGACGGTATCCGCCACGCCCGACAGCAAGCGGTGCGCGTGATCGGAGGTCTGCGCGAGCTTTGCTTCCTGTTCGCCGAGCAGCCGCTCGACCCGTTGGATATTCTCGTGCGCGTGGCCCGAGGTCCTCGCCAGATCGTGCACCCGTTCACCCACGACGGCGCCCAAGTCCGTGAGGCTCGCGCTCGCGGACTCGGAGACCTGCCGGAGGTCGACCATTCGGGTTTGGAATTCGGATGCGAGCTCGCCCGTGCGCTCGGCCGCCACATCGAGATCGGAGCGTCCCGTGCGTAACGCCTGGGTCGCGGCGCCGATCACATCGATGCACCGATGGGAGGCGCGCGCGACCTCCTCGGCCCGCTGATGCAGAACGTCGGCAAGAACGTTCATTCGGCCGCCGGCCTGCTCGGAAACCTGGCCTGCTTCCTCGCCGCGCGCGCGGAGCGTATCGCCGACCGTTTGAATATGAGTCAGGGTTTCGGTGCAGAGCCTGGCGATCGCATCGGCCTGCGCAAACAATGTCTGGCTGACCGCCGCGATATTGCCGACGGATCGGCCGGAGAGACCTTCCAGGTCCGTCGTGCGGATTGTCAGGACCTCGTTGACGCGTTCGATCTTGGAAAGGACGGTATCCGAGAGGGTGCCGAGATCGTCCGAGCGTTTTTGCAACGATTCGCCGACCGTCTGGATGTTCTCGTGCGCATGCCGGGAGGCAACCGCGAGGTCGTTAACACGTTCGTCGACGACGGATCCGAGGTCCCGAAGGCTTCCGGTCGCGGTTTCGGAAACGTGACGGAGGTCCGAGAGCCGGGACTGGAACGTGGATGCGATTTCGCCCGCGCGATCCGCCGCCGAATCGAGATCGGACCGTCCCGTGCGTAACGCCTGCGCCGCCGCCCCGATGACATCCATGCACCGATGGGAAGCACTTGCGACCTCCTCCGCCCGCGCGTGGAGAGCGTCCGCAAGAGCGCGCATGCGCCCGCCGGCGTCGTCGGAGACCTGGCCCGCTTCTTCGCCTCGGGCTCGCAGCATTTCGCTGACGCTCTGGATCCGAAGCAGGCTTTCGCCGCAAAGCTTGGCGAGCCCATCGGCCTCTGTCAGCAACGATTTGCTGACCGTGGCGATGCTGTCCACCGAGCGACCGGAGACACCCGCCAGGTCGGCCGCACGGGCCGTCAGGACTTCGCTCACGCGCTCGACCTTGGACAAAACCGCATCGGACGCGGCGCCAAGATCGTCCGAATTCTTTTTCAACACGTCGCCGACGCTCTGGATGTTTTCATGAGCTTGCCGGGACGCTACCGCGAGATCTTGCACGCGCTGGCCCACGGCGTCCCCGAGACCCTTGAGGCTGCCGCTCGCGGATTCCGAGGTTTTCGTGAGATCGGAGAGCTGGGCATGGAACGCAGACGCGAGCTCTCCCGTGCGATCGGCTGCTGAGTCGAGGTCGGACCGTCCCGTTCGCAGGGCTTGGGTCGCGGCTTCGATCACGTCGATGCAACGATTGGATGCCCGTGCAACCTCTTCGGCCCGCTGGTGAAGGGCGTCGGCAAGGACATGCATGCGGTCGCCCGCGCGGTCGGACACCTGTCCTGCTTCCTCTCCGTGCGTCCGAAGAGTCTCGCTCACGGTCTGGACTCGCTGCACGCTCTCGGTGCAAAGCTTCGCGAGCGCGTCCGCCTGCGCCAACAAGAGGCGGCCGACATCCCCGATACTGCCGACCGAGCGGCCGGAGGCGCCTTCAAGATCGGCGGTGCGCGCCATCAGGACCTCGTTGACGCGCTCGACCTTGGAAAGCACTGTGTCCGAGAGGGCCTCGAGATCGTTTGAGCGCTTCTGCAAATCGGTCCCGACGGTCTGGATGTTCTCCTGGGCCGTCCGGGAGGCCGTGGCGAGCTCTTGAACCCGCTGGGCCACCATCGCCCCGATTTCCTTGAGGCTGCCGCTTGCAGTTTCCGAAGTCCTCGTGAGGTCGGAGAGCCGGAGCTCGAACGCCGAGGCAAGCTCGTCCGTACGCTCGGCTGCCGCGTCGAGATCCGACCGTCCCGCTCGCAGGGCCTGCGACGCGGACCCAATCAGGTCGATGCACCGATGGGAGGCACGCGCGACCTCTTCCGCCCGTTGTTGGAGAGCATCGGCAAGCACATGCATCCGGTCACCGGCACGGTCGGAAACCTGGTCGGCATCCTCGCCGCGCGCCCGCAGCGTCTCGCCGACGGTCTGAATCCGAAGCAGGCTCTCGTTGCACAGCGTGGCGAGTGCGTTTGCCTCCGCCACCAATGACTGGCTGACCGCGGCGATGCTGTCGACGGAGCGGCTGGAGACGCCTTCGAGGTCCCCCGTACGGGCCTTCAGAGCGTCACTCACGCGGTCAACCTTGGATAAGACGAGGTCAGAAACGGCACCGAGGTCGTGCGAGCTTTTCCTGAGCGAGTCGCCGACGGTATCCACGCGAGAGGCGGCCGATTCGGCCAACGCATGAATGTCCTTGGTCTGCTGGTGCATCTCGTCGCCGGACTGACGCACACGATCGAGCGCCTGCTCGGTCGCCGAAACAAGGTCCCGCGAGGCGCCCTGCAGGCTCGACGTCATCTCCCGAACGCGCGTCGACACGGTTTCCGAGGTTTCGCCGAGAGCCTTGGTCGGACGCTCGAGATCGACAACGATCGCCGAAGCGCGGTCTGCCAGAAGGCGGGCGACGCGATCGAGCTCTTGGGTTTCGCGCGAGAGGACATCCCGCATGCGGTCGGCTTGCGCCGTAGCCTGGTCGGACCGATGACTCAGTTGATCCGCATGCTGCTGCAACGCAGTCGCGCTGGCATCGAATTTTCCGACGAGACCGGACGAGGTTGCGGCCAACGCCTCGGCCTTCGAAACCATGGAGTCGCCCGCGGTCTCATGCGTTGCGTCGCCTCGTAGGTGGTGCGCGCGAACTGCTCGCCGCGCTCCTGGAAGACGCTCGCAAAGCCTTCGGCCCGCGCCGCGGCTTCCACGGCGGCCTTTGAGAGATCCTCGCTGCGGCGGCGCAACAGCTCGCTGAACTCTTCGGCTCGCGCGCTCGCGCGATCGGAGGATGCGGTGAGCGCCTGAGCCTGTCGAAAAAGACCATCGCCGACCTGTGCGGCTTGCTGCGTCGAGCGCTCCGAAACCGATTGCAAATCCATGGTCTGCCGGCGCAACGCCTCAGCGATCGCTTGCGCACGCAGGTCGGCGTCTTCGGAAACCCTGGCAAGCTCAAGCGACTGCTGGCGAACGGCTTCGGTCACGGCATGCAGCCGCGTCGTCGCCTCGTCGGAGGCGTCCGTCAAATCGCGCGCCTGGCGGCGGAGAGCGTCGGTGACCTCGCGAAGACGCGTCTGCGCGCGATCGGACGGATAGGTCATCTGCAAAAGCTGCCGGCGAAGCGCCTCCGTTTCCGACCGGAGTTGGCGACCGCGCTCGAAGAAGGCGACCACCATCCAGAGAAGCGCCAACGGCGTCACGACGCCGGCCGCGAGGCCGCCGAGCTCGTGCGGGAGCAGGAACGGAAGGTTGTCCCACCCGATGCTGCGGTCGAGGACTCGGTGGATCATGAACGCCCAGAGAACCGTCGCGGCCGCGCCCGCGAGGGTCGGCAGCCGGTATTTCAGCCGCGCAGTCCACGGCAACGCGGCCGAAATCTCGCCGGCGTCGCCCGACACACCCGGTGATTCGGAGGCTGAATGGGGAGGCCCGGTTTCGGGCGCGGGGAGCGCTCCGCTCTGGTCGCTATCGGCGACTTTCGTCGACGGGGTTTCGGTTGTCTGGGCTGACGCAGGAGACTCCACAGCCGCGCCCATGAGCCGATTCCACCCCCCAATGTTAAGACTTGCCCCATAGTACACAATTAGCGGGGCACTTATGAAGAGATATTTACTAGATTTTGCGTTACGGACACTGCCGAAGATCGTGCGCTCCGTTCGAACAGGGCGGTATGATGCGCGCCGCGGCAGGCTTCGGAGTTATGCTCGGGCGCCGACGAGAGGGAAAGCGATCCATGCCAGACGATCCACGAATGGGCGAGATCCAACAGCAGATCTCGGAGCTGCGCGACGAAATCACCAAGGTGGAGAAGGTCGCGCAGCAGATCGACGCCATCGCCAAGCAAACGAACCTGCTCGCCCTGAACGCGACGATCGAAGCCGCGCGCGCCGGCGCGGCGGGGAAAGGATTTGCCGTCGTCGCGGGGGAAGTGAAGGCGCTCTCGAACCAGACCGCCAACGCAACCAAGGAAATCTCGGGCGTGCTCGGCAACCTGAAGAGCCGGGCGAGCAACCTGGAGATGCTTCTCTTCCGCGCCGAGCGCTGAGGCCCGAGAATCCCTACACCCGCACCTCGAGGGCCGATACCTTCTCGGCAATCCGCTCCGCCGCCCGGCCGTCCGTCAAATCACCGAAGACCATGCTCCGGTAGCGCGCGCGCTGCTCGGCTCCCATCCCAGGATCGGCAATGGCCCGATCCACGGCCTGGGCGAGCAAGCCCACGTCCAAAATTTCTTCTCCGATACCCCGAAGGCGCCATTCGATGCCGGCCGGGTCGTAATTCGTGCGATCGCGAGCGTGTTCTGGATTGGTGATCAGGATGATCGGCCGATCGACAGCGAGATACATGAATGCCGCCGACGAGCAATCGGAGACGAGGACGTCCGCCGCCTGCAAATAGGGCACGAGGTTAGCGCCGGCCTCGCCAGCCAAGACGATATGGGGTTCGGACAAAGCGAGCTGCCGCCATGCCGCCATCCAAGCCTTTTGGTGCTCGCAGGCGAGCGGGTGCGGCCGAATGACGATCGTCATGTCGTCACGTTTGCCGCGGATCAGCTCTGCGAGCCTGTTACCCAACATCGGCGCCGAGGACATCATCGGCTCATAGGTCGGCGCATAGAGGACCGTCCGCCGCCCGGGCGGCAACGGAATCGGCACCGGGCGCGCCTCGCGCTTGAAGAGGGCATCCGTTTGAAGATGGCCGGTCGCCCAGAGCCGGTCGGGAGATAGCCCCGCGCGGATGAGGGAGTCTCGTTCGGCCTCGCTGGTGACGCAGGCATAGTCGGCCGCATTGGCGAGCGGAAACGCACGGTTCTTGCTCGCGAGGCCTTCGCGAACGTAAACGATCGGGCGACGCGGCGCACACGACTTGATCTCGCGCGCAGCGACATCGCACGCGATCAGAACGCTCGGGCCGAACTCCGCAAGCTCCTTCGCGTCGGCCGAAAACAGCGGCCAATGGTCGGCCGCGAGGGCGTCGAACAAGGGACGCAAAATCGGGTAGTGGAACTTCTGATTGAGATAGAGGCCGATGCGCTTGGCGGTTCGCGACGCGCCGACCTTGGCCTGGCCCGCAGCATCGGCCTCGAGGCTCGCAGCGGCCGCCAAGAAAAAGCCGTTCCCGGGGTCGAGGCGAACGGCGTCGGCAAACGCCCGGGCGGCATCGCTTCGACGCCCAAGACCTTTCAGCGCAAGACCGAGGTGGTAGTACGGGTCCGGGAGTTGCTCCTCAAGTCCGATGCAGATTTTCAGGCATTGCACGGCTTCGTGGATGGCGCCACCCCGCCGGAGAGCCGCCCCCAGCAGGAACCGCGACTCGGCATCATCCGGCGCCAAATGAACGGCACGCCGAAAGCTGTGGATCCCTTCCGCCTGGTCACCGCGGAGAAAGAGGGCCTTGCCCAAGTTCCGATGCGCCTCGATGAACTCCGGCGTGACGCGAAGGGCGTTGCGAAAGCAATCGATGGCGAGATCCATGCGACCCGTCATCGCGAGGACTTCGCCGACATTGTTGTTGGTCGCAGCATCGTCGGGGTTCGCCGCAAGCGCTTGCTGGAGATGCTTTGCGGCAGTCGAGAGGTCGCCCCCTTGGCGCGCCTGAGCCGCCCGCTCCTTCAACATCTCCACGTCCGTATCATGGGCGCTGCTCACCCGCCGGCGATGACGGACGGCGTCCGCGAGAGCGTCCGCGAAAGCGGGAGCTCTTGGCTTGGCATCGTCGCCAGCCCCAAGCGGTCGATTGTCGCCCGAGGGATCGTCTTCTCCGACCACGGCGGCGTCCCGCGGGACGGCCGAGGGCGCAACAGAATCTGCCGTCTTTTCCGGAGCTGCCGCGGAGCCCGATGGCGCCGCCGGCGCCGCCTCTGTTTCCCGGAGCTTCGGCTTCGTTTTCGGGCGTCACTCGGCTCGGCCAGGCGCACAACGTTCATCTTGGCAAGCCAAGCGACCGTCCGTTCCACGAGATTTCGGCGCTCCGGATCGACCGACTCTTTGAGCGCCGCGACCGACAGGGTCCCGATGTCATGAAGCCGCGCAAGAATGCCTTCGATATCCGCGTCGTCGAGAAACGTCTTTGAGGCGAATTCATTCATCGGAAACCGCTTGAGCGCGCGGACGCGGCCCGCATCTGCGCCCGCGACCGCCGAGACCGAGCTTTCCGGCCCGATCGTCGCCGTGGGATAGGCGGCAAACAAAGCGAAGGGGTCGTCGCGCAACGGATGAACCGCGCCGTCTGTTCTTTTGGGGGCGATCTCACGGCCCCTCTCGCGGATGCGGCCAAGCTCGCGCCAAAGCTCCTGGTAAGCGCCGACCACGACGCGCCAGTCGAATCGCTCGAGCGCACGCACGCGGGCCTTCGCACCCATCTCGCTTCGAAGCTCGGCGTTGCCGATCAGCGCGACGAACGCTTCGACGCATCGGCGGACATCAACCGCCGTGCACTGGCTCACGACGCCGCAGTAGCGGTTGTAGTTCTGATCGCGGTCCAGCATGTCGAGCTCGAACGGGATGGCGAGGTCGCCGCCGGTGCCTCCCGGCGCCATCCAGGTCGGCACGGCAAAGCCGTCGATGCCGTCGCGAACCGTGTCGCGATAGCCGTTCCAGTCGGTCGCCACGACCGGCAGACCGGCCGCCATGGCCTCGATGGGCGTGAGCCCAAAGGTTTCCTGGATATTGTCGGAAAGCGACGTGAAAACGTCTGCCGCCGACCAGATGCGAAAGCGCACGTCGCTTTCCCGCCCGTCGAGAAAGATCGGGTGAACCGACGGGCAAAACGTCCGCGCGCCGTCGCGAAATTCCTTTTCAATCGCCTTCGTCGCGAACCACCCGGCCTGAATCAAGTGCACGCGCTTTTTTGTCTGGCGCACGGCTTCCTCGAGCGCCAGATACATCGGCAGAGGGTGGGCCTTGGCATGAAAGCTGAGGCGGCCGACGAACAGGACGGCGACGTCATTGTCGCCGATCCCGAGGCCGCGGCGGAGCCGCACCCGCTCCCGGCTGCCCGCCGCCGCAGAACCATACGCTTGACAGTCGACGCCGAGCGGGATGACCGGGAGCTGGACCGCCGTCCTCACATTTCCGCCGGTCCGCTCGTTCAGGAAATCCGCCCAGTGGTCGAGCAGCCGGAGCACCGTCGCCTTGACGGCTTGGGACGTGCAGATCACCGCATCCCATTCCTGCACGGGCGTGGTGAGGAGCTCGCCCAGGCCATCCATGATGGTGTCCGAGGCAATCGTGTGGTTGACACCGCACAAGCTGTAGGCACGCGCACCGATCATCCGGCGCCGCCATGCAAAGGAGGACAGCGTCGGGCCGGGGATCATCAGCGTGAGAGCATCGGGGCGGTCGAGCGCCCCCCCAACGGGGATTCGATGACAGGGGCGCGCTTTTGCATCCCAGGCGCCGACGCGCGTGGCGAAGTCCTTGAAATGCTCCTCGGTCATGGTCTGCGCGTAGAAGGCATCCACGTCCGCATGGCGGACAAAGCCCTGCAAGAACCCCTCCCCGGCCGCATGCCGGCCCATGAGGTGCGCACGCGAGGTGTCGACCCCATCCGGGTGGTGGAAAAGCACTGCGTTTATTGACATGCGTTACATCCGCGCCGGACGGCTAGTGTTGCGACTCTAACGGATGATACCCGGCAGCCAAGCCTTCGCTCCTCCCGTCACCCCGGCCAAGCGGCGAAGCCGCGCGAGCCGGGGTCCATATCGCCGAAAGCCTGGTCCCCGGCTCTCGCTTCGCTCGGCCGGGGTGACGATTGAGGAATACGAGGGGACTCATCTGTTGGCGTCGATCCACTAGTAAATGTGCTGGCCGCCGGTGATCCAGACCTCGGTGCCGGTAATGTATGCCGCGTCCTCGGAACAGAGAAAATAAACGGTCCCCGCGACGTCCGCCGGCGATCCCATGCGGTCAAGGGGAATGCGCGGGATCAGCACTTCATATTCCGGCTGAACCATCTCGGTCTCGATCTCGCCCGGCGCTACGGCATTCACCCGCACGCCGAGGCTTGCAAACTCATTGGCAAGCTCACGGGTCAGAGCCGAAAGCGCCGCTTTCGAGATCGCGTAAGCCGATCCCGCGAACGGATGGACGCGATGACCGGCGATGGACGTGATGTTGACCACCGCGCCGCGGCCACGATGCAGGGCCGTGGCAAACCCGCGGGCCAGCCGGAGTGCAGCAAAAAAATTGATCTCCAGCACCTCGCGCCAGGCATCGAGGTCGCCGTTGAGACACCCAAGCCGCTCCTTGAACGGCGTCTTGGGCGACATTCCGGCATTGTTGACGAGCGCATGCAGCGCCTGATTGCCGAGCACGGCATTGGCCTCGGCGATAAATCGATCGACGCTTTCAGGGTCCGCAAGATCGGCCGGAATGTGCGACGTCCAATTCGGGTCGCGCTTGCATTCGGGCGGCGCATCCTCCCGCGAGCACGTGATGATCCGCCAACCTTCATCGAGAAAGCGGCGTGCGGTGGAATGACCGATTCCGCGGCTGGCGCCGGTGATGACGACCGTTCTGCGATCTTCAGCCATGGCCGGAACGTTAGGCCAAACCTCGGAGCCTTTCCAGCGCGGCCTCGATTCCCTTCAGTCCCCGGGCAGGACCGCCGGCGTCAATGCACCATGAGGACGGGAAGCGTCGCTTCGTTGAGGACGTAGCGAGTCACGCCCCCGAAGATCAACTGCCGCCAACGGCTGTGGGTGTATGCGCCCATGACCAGGAGATCGGCGCCCGACTGGGCACAATTGCGCAGAACCGCTTCGCCAACCTGAGCGCCGGCCGGGGAATCGCCAACGTAGACCTTGTCGACCTTCGCGTTTACACCGTGCCTGGAGAGGTAGGCCGCGAGGTCGGGCGCGACGGAGACTTCCGTCTCCTGCTTCTGGACGGTGATGATCAGCACGGACTGCGCACGCTCGATGACCGACATGGCCGCGGCGACAGCGCGGGCCGACTCGCCGCTTCCATTCCACGAAATCGCGACCTTTTGACCGAACGTCTTCAACCCGGCCGCCGGGACAACAAGCGTTCCGCGTCCCGTCTCCACCAGCGCAGCATTCAGCATCATGGTGGCCGCGGCAGGCGACTCCGCCGTCGGGCGGGCAATGACGATCAGGTCGGAGAGACGCCCGCGTAGCGCGGTGATCTCGTCTTCGCGGCCGGTCTCGTCGCGCCACGTGGCCGAGAACTCCGCCGGACCCGGCGGAGGATTGATCTTCGCGATTTTGAACGTCGCGCAATACTCGTCGAACATCGCGCGGGCGCGGCTGGCACGTTCCGCCGCCTCTTTCTCGGCGATCTCGATCATCTCCTCGATCATGGTGCCGGACATGCCTTCGCCAAGAAGCGGCACGGCGTCCTTCGGATTAGGCCGCACGTGGAGAACCTCCACATGGGCGTTAAGTTGACGACCGATCGTGAACGCCGCATTAAGCGACGGCTTGGACGTATCGGTTCCGTCAATCGGAACCAGAATGCACCGAATCGACATTGATGCCTCCTGTCACTCAAACTTTGGCCGCTTCGATGGCGGCCTTTTAATAGGCGCAATCATGACCGCCCTAGGGCAGAATTGGAAGGGTTTCGTTCGCGTCCTTTCCAACGCCGAGGGCCAGGAGAGCGGTCTTCAGCGTTTGCTTGCGCTGTCCCGAGTTGTCGATCCGCAGCCAGTCGATGGATCCGAGATCGTAGGTTAGCTGTTCACGGAGGACGCCGACGGTCGCGTCCGAAACGTTGCGCCCACGGTCGCGTATGCGCGCCTCCAGGATCTCGGGAGCTGCCTCCAGCCAGAACCCCTGAAATGGAACACCGGCCTCGCGGGCCAGGGCGGCAACGGCTTGGCGCTGGTCATATTGTGCGAACACCGCGTCCATGATCGCGGCGTGCCCGGATTCCAGGACCCGACGCACCTGCTCATAGCACGTCCGATAGGTACGCTCCGTCATGGCCTTTGAATAGAACTCCCGGTCTAGGCGCTCGAACATGGGCACGCCCGCAAGACGTTTCCGAACGACATCCGTCCGGACAATGCGCGCCCCTGGCGTTGCCCCGAGATCGGGCGCGAGCGCGCGTGCCAGGCGGGATTTTCCCGTTCCTGACAAACCTCCGACCGCAACCAACCGTGGCGGCGGCGGCGAAAGGCAACGGGTCGCCAAGGCAAAATACCGCTCGGCGTCCTGCCGGTGCTTTTCCGACTGGCCGGGATCGGATTGATGCTTTGCCGCCGCGGCACTCACGTGCGAGCGAATCTGCGCCCGAAGGGAAAGAAACAGGGGCAGCAGCGCGTGCGCATCCTCGTCCGCGGCAACGTCCAGATACCGATTGAGGACGACGCCCGCCAGCCTCCGCAAATGGCGGGAGTCCAAATCCATCAGGAGGAATGCCAGATCGTAAAACGTGTCGATCTCGGCGAACGTGGGACTGAACTCGATGGCATCGAACAGAACGGGCTGCCCCTCCACGAGACAAATGTTCCGAAGATGAAGATCGCCATGGCAATGACGAACGCGGCCCGCCTTTCGCCGCGCTTGGAGCAGCGGCTTCAGTTGCTCAAGAGCATCCCGCGACCGGCTCATCAGCCGGTCGACCCTGCCGGAGTCCAAGGTGCCGCTCGCGAACGCCGCGAAACTTTCGGCGTTATGCGCGATGGACTCCTGCAGTCCTGCGACGTTGTCACGATTGGGGCGCGGCTCGGCGGCGGCATGGAAGCGGGCAATCTGCTCGGCCAGATATTCCATCAGGCGCCGGCGAAGCTCTCCTCGATCCGCCATGCGGTCGAACAAGGTCGTTTCGTCGAAGCGGACCATCTCGACGACCCAGTCGACGGGGGGACCAGCGCCGCCGAGGGCGAGACCTTCATCCGGTTCCTGCGTGATCGGAACGACGCCGAGGTAAAGCTCGGGCGCGGTGCGCTGATTGACCGCGACTTCGGCTTCGCAGCACGCGCGGCGGCGTTCGGGAGTCGAAAAATCGAGGTAAGGGTACCGGACCGCGCGTTTCAGCTTGTAGGCGCGCTCACCGAAGAGGAAAACGATCGAGACGTGGGTCTCGACGCGATCGACACGGCCTCCCGATGCGCCGGCGACGCGCTCCTCATAGGCCGACGGCCGCGAGAGGAACGCAATCACGGCCGCCTGATCGGACGCATGGATTTTCATGGCGTTTCACTGAAACACCTTCCGCGGCTCCATGGCACCCTCCGGATCCTCATGGACGATAACCTCCGCCGTCGGAAAGGCCGCCTGAAGCTCGGCCATCACGGCCTCGGAAATCTCGTGCACGTCCTTGAGCTTCAATTCGCCGTCGAGCTCCAGATGGAGCTGGATGAAAATCTGCTGGCCGGCAGACCGCGTCCGGAGATCGTGAAGACCCTTCACCTCGGGATGCGCCTTCACGATATTGCGGATTTTTTCGCGCTCGGACTGAGGCAGCTCGTGATCCATGAGGATGTCCAGCGAATGCGCGCCGATCCGCCAAGCACCCCATACGATATAGGCCGCGATGGCGATGGCGATCAGGGGATCGACCGAGAGCCAGCCGAACTTCGTGGTCACGTAAAGCGAGACGATGACGCTTCCGTTGACGAGCAGATCGGACTTGTAGTGAAGCGAATCCGCGTTCACGGCGATGGAGCCGGTCTTCCTCACCACGTGGGATTGAAAGGCGACAAGCCCCATTGTCAAAATGATCGAGGCGACGAGAACGACGTACCCCACTTCAGGATTGGCGATCGGCCTCGGGTAAATCAGCCGATCGCCCGCCTGGATCATCAGAAACAGGGCCGATCCGCAAATGAAGGCCGCTTGCGTCAAGCCCGCCAGGGGCTCCGCCTTGCCGTGCCCGAACCGGTGCTCGCGATCGGCAGGGGTCAACGCTTGGCGCACTGCGAGGAAATTGACGAAGGACGCAGCCACGTCAAGGAGCGAATCGATGAGCGTCGACAAAAGCCCGACGGAATCGGTGGCCAGCCATGCAGCGAATTTCATGAGAATGAGCACGCCCGCAACCGCAAGAGATGCAGCCGCCGCACGCTTCATCAAAGTCGCGTTGCGCCCGGTATCGGTCGAGGCGCTCGCGACTGTCGCTTGTACGGCTACCGGCTCAAGCACGCGGTTCATCCGCCGCCCTTCAGGGGTAGAGGCGTTCGGTTACCCATGCGTCACCCCGCCGATGATAGACCACCCGATCGTGCAGGCGAAACGACTGTTGCTGCCAGAACTCGACCGCATGCGGAACCAGGCGAAAGCCGGACCAGAAATCCGGGCGAGGCACCCGTCCCACATGGAAACGCGCCGTGAATTCGGCGACCCTCTTTTCGAGCTCGAATCGTCCTTCGAGCGGACGCGACTGTTTCGACGCCCACGCCCCGATCTGGCTCAGGCGCTCGCGCGTCGCGAAGTAGTCATCGGCTTCTTCATCGCCCACCGGCTCGACGCGTCCCTCCACGCGCACTTGCCGGTGCAGCGATTTCCAGTGAAAGCACATTGCAGCCTGCGGGTTCGCTTTCAATTCCGTAGCCTTGCGGCTTTCGAGGTTGGTGTAAAAGGCAAAGCCGCGCGCATCGACCTCCTTCAACAGCACCATGCGGACGGAGGGCGCCGCCGAGGGCGTTGCCGTCGCCAGAGCAACGGCGTTCGGAAGGGCGGGTTCCGACTTTTCGGCGTCGGCAAACCACAGATGGAAGAGAGCGATCGGATCGTCACCGGCAATGGCGGACATGTGCGGGAACTGCTTGAAAGATAGAGGGAAAATCAGGGTTCAATGAGCAACGCCACATGCGATCTGGGCATGGCGTCCCCAAAAAAGCCATATTATATCTATAGTCCGTCAAGAACGAGGGCATTCTCGTTTAGGCATTGTCGGGAGTTGAAAATGATGAGGTTGAAGCGTTTCGCTTGCGTCGCACTGTTGAGCGTCGCGGTGGTCGGTTGCGAGTCGGTGCAGGAAAACCCGAAGACCGCCGCCGGAACCTTGGTGGGCGCCGGTCTCGGCGCGCTCGCCGGCTCGCAATTCGGCAGCGGCAAGGGAGCCCTTGCCGCCACCGCCGTCGGCGCCCTGGCGGGCGCGTGGCTGGGCAGCGAGGTCGGCAAGTCGCTCGACCGCGCGGATAAAGCCCATCTCCAGCGCACGACCCATTCGTCGCTCGAATCCAGTCCGTCGGGGATGGCGGCGTCGTGGCGAAATCCCGACAGCGGGAACTCGGGAACCGTCATGCCGCTCAATTCCTACAAGGCGGCCAACGGCGCCGACTGCCGCGACTTCGAGACCACGATCAACGTCGGCGGGCGGGACGAGAAAGCGACTGGCCGTGCCTGCCGCCAGCCGGATGGCACGTGGCGCGTGGTCCAATAAACCAGCCGGTGTTTGCCGAAAATTCGGCCGCGCTTCGAGGATGAAGAATCTGTACGCAGTTCTCGGCGTCCCGCGAGCTGCAACGCAGAACGACATCAAGAAGGCTTTCCGGAAACTCGCGCGCGAGATTCATCCGGATCGCGACCCCGGCAACCCATGGGCTGCGGAGGAATTCAGGGCCGTCGCCCAAGCCTACGAGGTGCTGGCAGACCCCGACCGGCGGTCCCGTTACGATCGCGGCGAGATCGACGAAGCAGGCAAGCCGAGGGGGCGCACGGGCGCCGGCCGCGCGAGCGCTCAACGGCGGCGACGCGGGTGGCCGTTCGGTCGCGAGCGCGCGGACGACAGCACCTCGAAGCAGCGCAGCCTCAAAGTTGATGGCGTCAACGTCACGTACACGCTCATCGTCACCCTTTTTGAAGCGCTCCGCGGCGCCGCCAAGGAAGTCGCGATGACCGATGGAAAGCGGCTTAAGGTGACGATCCCTGCGGGAGCCCGCGACGGTCAGGTCCTTCGGCTGAAGCGACAAGGCATGCCGGGCATCGGCGCGGGCAGCGATGGCGACGCCCTCATCGAGATCACGGTTGCACCCGATCCGGTGTTCAGGCTGGAGGGCGACGACGTGCATGTCGACGTCCCGATCACCCTGCAGGAGGCGGTTCTCGGGGGACGCATCGAGGTCCCGACCGTCGACGGCGCCGTCAATATGACCGTCCCGGCGCCGTCCAATACCGGGTCCGTGATGCGTCTTCGCAATAAGGGGCTTCCGAAAAATCCAGGCGGCCGGGGCGACCAGTACGTCCATCTGAACGTCGTCCTTCCCCCGGATTCGAACACCGAACTCACGGAGT
>SHVQ01000029.1 GCA_009694195.1 Rhodospirillales bacterium | reverse complement strand
CATATCGCCGAAAGCCTGGTCCCCGGCTCCTCATCCTGAGCCGCGCGCCTCTCCTTCGAGACGCAGCCAAGTGGCTGCTCCTCAGGATGAGGGCGCGCGAGTCGAAGGACGCTTCGCTCGGCCGGGGTGACGATTGAGGAATACGAGGGGACTCATCTGTTGGCGTCGATCCACTAGGAGGGATTGGGCGCGCATCCATCGGCGTGTCCCGTTAGCGCTTTTGACGGCCTAGACGGATCGCCTCCCGAGTTGCGACCTGGTAACGGCCGCCCGGCTGTCGTTCGGCGGGCGGGCTTTCTGAAAACAAGCCGAGAGAGGAGTGATCATGGCTGTCGGCAAAGTGAAATGGTTCAACCAGGCCAAAGGATTCGGCTTCATCGCACCGGAAGACGGCTCGAAGGACATCTTCGTTCACATCTCCGCGGTTGAGCGCGCAGGGCTGCGCGGGCTGCGCGAGGGTCAGCGGGTCCAATACGAGCTCGTGAAGGGGCGCGACGAGCGCATGTCGGCCGAGGAGCTGGTCGCCCAGGACTGAGGCCGCGGGCGGCGCCAGCCGTCACATTCCTCCGGGGGGAGCCTCAGCGGTTCCCCCTTTTTCTTTGGGAATCTGCCTGCGCTTCGACTCCCGATGAAAGATGTAGAGGCCGCTGCCGACCACAAGCGCGGCGCCGGCGAGCACGTTGGGGCCGGGAATGTCGCCGAAGACGAGATATCCCGCGATCGCCGCCCACACGAGCGTGACGTACTTGAACGGGATGACCACGGCGGCCTCGGCATAGCGAAACGCCTGGATCGCCAGGAACTGAGCGAACGCGGAGAAAAAACCGGACGCGAGAAGAAGACCGGCGTCGAAAAGCCGGAGCGGCTGCCAGCCGAACGGCACCGTCGCAAATCCAAAGGCGATGGCGCCGAGGGTGGAATAGAAAAGGATGGCGGTGGACGTCTCTCCCTGAGTCATGCGCCGGGTCACGATATCCCGAAGCGCGCCCGAGAACGCGCTGGCGACGGGAAGCAGGGCCACGAGATGAATCGTCTCGCCCACCGGACGCATGATCACGAGGACGCCGGCAAATCCGACGAGCACCGCGGTCCACCGCCGCCAATTTACGGTCTCCTTGAGAAGCCACGGCGCCAGCGCAGTCACGAACAAGGGCCCGGTGAACGTGATCGCGATGCTGTCGGCGAGCGGGAGAACCTGCAACGACCAGATGAAGAATCCCGTCGACGCGACGAAGAAAACAGCCCGGAGCGCTTGTGCGCCGGGCTGGCGCACGATCAGGCAGCCGAGCCCGCCCGCGTGCCAGACGAAGAACCCGAGCGTGAGGAGGACGCAGAGGCCGCGCAAGGCCAGGACTTGGCCCACGGGATAGCTGCCCGCGAGCCATTTGATCGTGGAGTCCTGCAGGGCCGAGATCAACCCGCTGGCGAGGAAGCAGGCGATTCCCTTGATGGCCGAGTCCTGCTGCGTCGCGATCGACGACTCGCGCATCCCCCTCCCCGCGGACGACTCTCGGCGGCGAGAGTGCGCCCGAACGGACGCCCAAGTCCAGCCGGGTAGTCCGCAACTTCCGATGCCCTTACGCTCGCGGCGCGCCCGTGGGATAATGGCCAGCGAAAAAGGGACGACCCGGAACGGCGGGAGCCGGCAGCGTCGGGCCACATCCGGGCGGCACACGGGAACCAGGGAGACAGGGAAATGACCTTCGCGCGATGGGGACAGGCTCTCGGCTGGCTGTTCGGTTTGGCGTTGATGCACGCGGGCGATGCCGCCGCCCAAGGCACAGAGGTCGTCGTCTACACGGGGAACGAGAGCACACTCAACGACCTCGCGTTCGCGGCCTTCCAGAAGGACACCGGGATCAAAGTACAGCCGGTGGCGGCAGGCTCGGGCGTGCTCGTGAAGCGCGTGCAGACGGAGAAGGACCGGCCGCAAGGCGACGTGATCTGGGGGGTGAGCCGCTCGTTGCTCGAAACCAACCGCGCGCACTTCGCGCCCTACCGCTCGAAGAACCACGACGCGATCCCGGCCGAACATCGCGATCCTGAAATGCTGTGGATCGGGAACAACCTGCACCTGATGGTGATCCTGCAGAACACGAAGCTCTTGCCCGAGGGCCAGGGCCCGAAGACGTGGGCCGATCTCCTGGATCCGAAATGGAAAGGAAAGATCGCCTTCACCGACCCTGCGAACTCCGGGTCCGCCTATTCGACGGCAACGCTCTTGGTCCAGATCTTCGGAGGCGGCGAAGGGGGTTGGGCGAAGGCGACCGAGTTTTTCCGCAACGCCAAGATTTTGAACAAGTCCTCGCTGGTGTTCCAGGGCGTGGGCCAGGGAGAGTATCCGATCGGCGTGTCGCTCGAGTACGCGGGCTATCTCTGGGCCGCGAACGGCGCGCCGGTCAAGGTGATCTACCCGGCCGACGGCACCATCGCCCAGATGGAAGGCTGCGCCGTCATCAAGGGCGGGCCCAATCCCGACGGCGCGAAAGCGTTCGTCGATTTCATCAACCGCAAGGACGTGCGCGAGATGATATTCGCCAAGACCTTCCGGCGCCCGGCACGGCCGGACCTCGACCTCGCCAAGCTCTCGGCCGGAGTGCCCCCTCTCGCCGGCATCAAGATGGCGACCTACGACGAGAAGGGCTGGACGGAGCGCCGCGCGGAGTCCATGCAGCGCATCCAGGACATCATCGCGAAGACGCGTTGACGGCTGCCGCTCCGGCGGGAGCCGCGGGACGTGACGGCGATCCGCATCGACGATGTCGCGCGCGCGTACGGGCCGGTCGTCGCCGTCGCGGGCGTCAGCCTCGACATCGTCGCGGGCGAGCTGTTCACCCTGCTCGGCCCGTCCGGCTGCGGCAAAACGACTCTCCTTCGGATGGTCGCGGGATTCTCCAAGCTCGACCGGGGGCGCATCCTCTTCGGCGACCGGCGGATCGACACCGTGCCGCCGCACCGGCGCAACGCGGGCATGGTGTTTCAGAATTACGCCATCTTCCCCAACATGACGGTCGGCGGCAACGTCGCCTACGGACTCAAGGCCCGGCACGTGCCGGGGGCGGAGATGAAGGCGCGCATCGCCCGCGCGCTCGAGCTCGTTCGCTTGGGCGGGTTCGGCGAGCGCTGGCCCCACCAGCTTTCCGGCGGCCAGCTCCAGCGGGTGGCGCTCGCCCGCTGTCTCGTGGTCGAGCCCGATGTCCTCCTGCTGGACGAGCCGCTGTCGAACCTGGATGCCCAGCTCCGGGTCGAGATGCGGGCCGAAATCCGGGCGCTCCAGCAGAAGCTCCGCATCACCACCATCTACGTGACCCACGATCAGGAAGAGGCGCTCGCCATCTCCGACCGCGTCGCGGTCATGCGGGGAGGCCGCGTCCAGCAACTGGGGACACCCGCCAACATCTACCGGCGGCCGGCGAGCGCTTTCGTCGCCGCCTTTCTCGGGACCACGAACCTCTTGAGCGGCCCGGTGGTCGCGCGGACGAGCGCGGGCGCGGTTGTTCTGGCGGACGGCCAGCGGTTCACCGTCACGGCCGACGGCATCGCGGAGGGCGCCCGTGTTTCGTTCTCGCTCAGGCCGGAGGCCATCCACCTTTCAGCATCCGGCGAGGCACTACCCCCCGGCTGGGCCGCCCTTGAGGCACGGGTGGCGCGAATTGAATTCCTGGGCGCGATCACGCGAATCGAGTTCAGCTATGCCGACGGCGCCCTCTTGCGCGTGGCCGTGCTCGGCCTGCCGCCTGGGCTTGCGGAAGGCGCGACGGCACGGCTCGTCTACGACCCGGCGCAGACGACCGTGTTCCCGGCGCCATGACCTCCGGTCGCGCGCGGCCTCTTTTCCCGATCGGCGTTGCGGTTGTCGCCTTCGCCTTCCTCGGCCTCTTCATGCTCTATCCGCTCTGGAACGTCTTCCGGGCGAGCATCCTCGATTCGGCAGGGGAAACCTTCACGCTCGCGAACTACGCGAAGGTTCTATCGACCGCCTTTTACCGCGCCGGGATATTCAACAGCCTGCTCATCGGCATCCTCACCACGCTCGCGACGATCGCCATCGGCGTGCCGCTCGCATTCTGCGTGGCGCGGATGCCGGTGCCGGGAAAGCCTTTGCTGCTCGCCCTCGCCGCGCTTCCGCTCGTGCTGCCGTCGTTCGTCGGGGCTTACGCCTGGGTCTTGCTCCTCGGGCGTCAGGGCATCCTCTCGCAGGCTTTGGCCACCGTGGGTGTTCCGGGCGTCTCGATCTACGGCATCGGCGGCCTCGTCCTCGTCTTTACCCTCCATACGTTTCCCTACGTGATGCTGCCGGCGCTCGCCGCCTTCAAGGCGGTCGACGTCTCCATCGAGGAGGCCGGGCAGAACCTCGGCGCCTCGCGCCTGCGCACCTTTCAGCGCGTGACGCTGCCGGTCGTCATGCCGGCCGTGCTCGCGGGCGGGCTGCTCGTATTCATGGAGACGCTCGAGAACTTCGGCGTGCCCTTCGTGCTTGCCGAGGACATGCCGATCCTGGCCGTGCAGGCCTACAAGCTGTTCGTCGGCGAGGCCGGCGCAAACCCGGCGCTCGCCGGCGTCTTAGGGGTGCTCCTGGTCGGCTGCACGACGGTCGCGCTTCTGCTCCAACGATTTTATTTGGCCCGCCGCCGGTTCGCGACGGCCGCACGCACGGCTCCGCCGACGCTCGCGGCGAGCCGCTGGCTCCGCTGGGCTGCGGGCGGATACGCGTGGGGCGTCGTGCTGGTGTCGCTCGTGCCGTTCTTCGCCATCGTCGCCGTCTCGTTCATGCGCTTCAAGGGCCCGGTGATGCACCTGGAGCCGAGCCTCGATAATTTCCTCAACCTCTTCAGCCGCTCGCAGCGGCCGCTTGCGAATACGATCATGCTCGCAACCGCGGCCGCCGCCGGGGCCGCGATCCTCGGCGTCCCGATCGGCTATGTGCTGACGCGCTTCCGCTCGGGCGCCGCCCACATTCTCGACGTTCTCGCCATGGTGCCCTTCGCCGTCGCCGGAACCGTGCTCGGCATCGGCCTCGTGATCTCGTTCAACAGCGGCTGGCTCGTGCTGACGGGCGGCTGGCTGATCCTGGTGCTGGCCTACCTCGTGCGGAAGCTTCCGTTCAACGTGCGGGCGAGCGCGGCGATCCTGCACCAGATCGACCCGAGCCTGGAAGAGGCATCGATCAACCTGGGCGTCTCGCCGCTCAGGACCTTCTTCGGGCTTACGGTGCCGCTGATGGCGGGCGGCATCATCGGCGGCACGGTGCTGACGTGGGTGACCATCGCGTCCGAGTTGAGCTCGACGGTCGTCCTCTACAGCGGCCCCTGGACGACGTTGACGGTCGTGATGTTCCAAGCGCTCGAGGGCACGAGCGCCGGGGCGGCCTCGGCGGCGGCAACGGTCCTCATCCTGGTGACCATCGTGCCGCTCGCCTTCGTTTATCGGTTGCTGAAGCGCCACGACGTGGCGCTCGTGTAGAGCATGCTCTGGGATCAGCCGAAGCCGATCTCGCTCGTGGCCGGCGTTCCGATCATGGAAAGGAACTCTCGCCGGGTCGACGGATCGGTGCGGAAGGCGCCGAGCATTCGGCTCGTGACCATGGTGACGCCTGGCTTGTGGACGCCGCGCGTCGTCATGCATTGGTGCGCCGCCTCGACAACGACCGCGACGCCTTTCGGCTCCAAGACGTCGTGGATCGCGTTCGCGATCTGCACGGTCATCTTTTCCTGGATTTGGAGCCGCTTCGCGTAAATTTGGACGAGCCGCGCAAGCTTGCTGATCCCGACGACGCGCCGGTGCGGAAGATAGGCCAGGTGCGCGCGCCCGATGATCGGCGCGATGTGGTGCTCGCAGTGGGATTCGAAGCGGATGTCGCGGAGCAGCACGATCTCGTCGTAGCCCTCCACTTCTTCGAAGGTACGCTTCAGGATATCGACGGGGTCGGCTTCATAGCCGCTGAAGAATTCTTCGTAGGACCGGACGACGCGCGAGGGCGTGTCCGCCAATCCTTCGCGGGACGGATCGTCGCCTGCCCAGCGAATCAACGTGCGGACGGCCTCTTCCGCCTCTGCACGGTTGGGCTTTTGGACCGGGCGTGCCGGGGTAGCGTCCTGCGCCTGCCTCTCGATCACGCTCAAGGGCTTTTTCGACATGTCGAACGTCTCCGAAGTTGGCGGGGTCTCAATTGAGCCGAACGGCCTGATGCGGGCTGTCGAGCGAGAAAGCTGGAACCTTGGCCTCGAAACGATCGCCCGATTCCGACTCCATCTGGTACGTCCCGTGCATGATCCCGGACGGGGTCGGCAGCGGGGTTCCGCTCGTGTACTCGAACGACTGGCCGGGATCGAGAACCGGCTGCTCGCCGACAACGCCGTCGCCCCGAACCTCCTGCATGTTGCCGCGGGAATCGGTGATGCACCAATGGCGGGTCATCAACTGAACGGTTTCGTTGCCGTTGTTCTCGATGCGGACGTGATAGGCCCAAACGTAATGGTTATCCTCGGGCGAGGACTGGTCCTCGAGATAGTGGGGCACGACCGTGATCGTGATCCCTCGCGTGGTCTCGATATAATTGCGCGCCTTCGGCATGACGATCGTTCCCCATGTCCGAGTCCGATAACATTCACCGCTGTGTGCGGACGGTGGAAGTCAGCCCCGATCGCTCCTATTAGGTAATGCGCAGGCGTGGTTTGTCCAGGGGACTGTGGGTTCGCAGACGTTCGGTGCCGCGGGCGCCGAGCGAAAACGATCAGCGGGAACTGCAGGACGCGCCGCCCAGGACGCAGAACTGGGCGCAATAGGGGTGATTGAGCTTCACCGTCTTGGCCGATCGCGAGAGCGCCTCTCCGAGCTCGAACGCCGGGTCATAAGGCAACAGCGTGCACGGCACGACAACCGGCGCCGTCGCCCCCTTTCGCTTGATCACCATCCGCGAGCTCGCGCACATCATGGTTTCCGGCGCGACGCCGAGAATGTTCCAGCAGTGGACCGTAATCTCCGGAACGTCGCGGTTGGCGTCCATCTCCGGGAACAGGACGAGCGCCTCCGTGTCTCCGGCATCGACCGGGATGCCTTCGCGCACGAAGAGGTCGCCATAGCCCCAGCGCGACACTTCTTCGCTCTCGTTCCACAGCGTGCGCCCCGCGATCGTGAGATTGAACCGGTTGTCGGCGAGCCACCGCACGCCCTCGAGCATCGACGCCCAGCTCCCGGCGCCGCGCACCGCTTCGTGTTTCGCCTTCGTGTAATGATCGACGGAGACGCGGACGGCCAGCGCTCCCCCATTGCGCCTCTTGCTCTCGAGCAGCGCCGACCGCTTGTTCAGCATCGGCTTCATCGCGTTGGTCAGGACGAGCGCCCGAAACCCGCGCTCCAGCGCCAGGGCGATCATGGCCGGCAGCTCCCGGTTCATGAAGGGCTCGCCGCCGGTGAATGCGATCTCCTCGACGCGGAGGCCCTCGGCCGCGATCTCGTCGAGGTAGCGCCTGATATCCGCGAGCGAAAGATAGGCGAGCGCGTCGTTCGACGGGCTCGAGTCCATGTAGCAGCTCTTGCAGGCGATGTTGCAGAGGCTGCCGGTGTTGAACCAGAGCGTCCGCAGCCGCGTGAGCGCGACGACCGCGCGGGGCTCGCCCTTGGCGGTGAAGTCCGGGTTCTGGAACTTGTCCCGCGCGAGCGGGACGCGTGCGGCCAATTCACTTCCGCCCATGTCCTTGGCCCTTGTTGAGCGCCATCGCCAATTCTTTTTCGGTTCCAGGCCCCTGGCAACACAATTGTGCGTGACCGGCCGGGCAAGTCCGGGCTCTCTTGCGGGGTGGCGCGATCGGCGATACAAAGGACGCACGCGGGATGCGGGTGTAGTTCAATGGCAGAACATCAGCTTCCCAAGCTGAATACGGGGGTTCGATTCCCCTCACCCGCTCCATTTTTTTCCATCGGCTAACGACCGATTCCGGCCCTATCTATCTGGTGAGGCCGTGAATCACAAGCGCATCATCGGAGCACTCTTTCTCTGCCTATTCATCGGGACCGCGAGCGCGGCCGAGCCGACGCGGGCGCCGGCCGATGTCCCGGGCTGGGAGGGCACGCGTTGGGGGATGACGGCACCGGAGATCGAGCCCGTGCTCGGCGACGCGCTGAAGCATCTACCGGGCCGGCGCGAGTACGGCGGGTCCTATGCCGACCGCGCGATCAACACGAGTCTCGGACCCGTCCGCTTCGCGGCGTTTCCGCAGATGCGCGCGGGCTCGGACCGCCTTCGCCAGGTGCTGCTGGAGCGGCGCGGGGCGGGAGTGAGCCCACGCGCATTCCAGGCCGCCCTCCAGGCCCTGCAAGCGAAGTACGGGCCGCCGACGGAGACCTGCACCCGGCCGCTCGGATCGAAGGAAGCGACGGTCACGGCCGAGATATGGCGGTTTCCCACCACCACGATCCACGCCGCCTATACGGATTTCTATACGAGGAGCATTTTCTTCGAGGACCCCAACCGGGATCCCGATCCGCTCGTCCCCTACATCGAGAAGCGGCGCAACAACGCGCGTTTCCTTCCGCGCCGCATCACCGTCCGCTTCCATGCGAGCGACGACCGCGCGCTCGGCGACGGTTGCGGCGGCACGAAGGATTAGCGGCCGCTAATTCCCGATCTGGTCCGCGTGGACGGCGACCCCGATGAAGTTGAGCAGGATGCGGGCGCCGAAGAGCGACGTCATGCCGGCGACGTCGATGTCCGGCATCACCTCGACGAAGTCGACCCCGACGAGCTTCCCCTTCTTCGCGAGCCCGCGCATCAGGTTGAAGAGCTGGTAGTAGGTGACGCCGCCGGGCGTCGGGTTGGTGACGCCGGGCGCGATGGAGGGATCCAGGCCGTCGGCGTCGATGGTGAGGTAATAGGCGGGCGCGTCGGGAATGCGGGCGACGACCGACTTCATGCCTTCGTCGTGCAGCTCTTCGGCCAGCACGACCAAGCTCTTGCCATAGGCGCGCGCGGCGTCCACCTCCTCCTGCCGGGCGCTGCCTTGGCCGCGGAGCCCGATCTGGGCCATGCCGCTGATCCACGGCATCTCGGACGCGCGGCGCATGGGGCTGCTGAGCCCGTCCTTCAGGCCCTCGCGGTCGTTCCGCCAATCCAGATGCGCGTCGATCTGGACCAGATAGACCGGCCCCCGGCCTTCATAGGCGCGCAGCACCGGGATCGTGGTCGCGTGGTCGCCGCCGAGCACGATGGGGATCGCGCCGCGCTCCAGAATCTTCCGGATCGCCGACGTGGCGTAGCGACCGTAATCGAGGAAGCCTTCGACTCCCCTGACCACGTCGCCCACGTCGACGCAGCGTACGTTTTTGTCGGCGAAGAGCGGCCCGCCGAAGTCGAAGTCGTAGTGGCTGAGCCGGGTGTAGCGCTGGGAATCCCGCCGGACGGCCGCGGGCGCGCTCGCCGATGTGCAGGGAAGCGCGCGGACGTACGGCGTCACGATCGGCAGGCCGACGACGGCGAAATCCGCCGCGAGGGTCGCAAGATCGGAATGGACCGGAAAGGCCGCGAACGCGGGGCCCTCGAGACGAACAGTTTCAGCCATGAGTTTCTCCCAAAATTAGAGACCTGGTTTACGTCCGGAAGATGTTCGGAATCGGTCCGCCGTACCTAAATTACGCTGCCCGCCGAGGCTTGATGCCCGCGATAACCCGCCCCGCCCGCTCATTGGCAAGGTCGAGTTCATAGGCCTGCTGCAAGTTGAGCCACAGTTTTGGCCCGGTCCCGAACCAACGCCCGAGCCTAAGCGCCGTATCCGCCGTGATAGCGCGCTTGCCTGCGAGTATCTGCGAGACCCGGTTGGCCGGCACCCGAATCTGCCGCGCAAGCGCGGCCGCGCTCACATCAATTTCGGCCAGCTCGTCAGCAAGGATTTCACCTGGATGAATCGGCGTTCGAGGCACCCTCATCTCCTTCAGTGGTAGTCGATAATCTCTACGTTGTAGGCTCCGTCACGTCGCCATTCGAAGCAAATTCGCCATTGGTCGCTGATTCGGATGCTGAACTGTCCGCGCCGGTCGCCCTTCAGCGCTTCCAGGCGATTGCCCGGCAACTGCCTCAACGCGATGAGGCTGTCGGCAGCATCCAAAATCCGAATCCGCTTCTCGGCCTGACGGGCAAACGCCTGAAATTCCCGGACCCGACCGCCTTCGAAGAGACGCTGGCAGCGCTTATCCTTGAAGCTTCGGATCATTGCTTAGATAGGTGGAATGACGCTATACGTCAAGCGTACCATTCATTCCGACTTCAATGGGACAACCCGGCGAGCGCGTTTCGGCGGAAAGCCACAATTTGTTCTAATAAACGACCACGCTGCGGATGGATTCGCCCTTGTGCATGAGGTCGAACGCCTTGTTGATGTCCTTCAACGGCATCCGGTGCGTGATCAGGTCGTCGATCTTGATCTTGCCGTCCATGTACCAATCCACGATGCGCGGCACGTCCGTGCGCCCGCGGGCGCCGCCGAATGCGGTGCCCCGCCAGACGCGGCCGGTGACGAGCTGGAACGGCCGGGTCGCGATCTCTTCCCCCGCCCCGGCGACGCCGATGATCGTGCTTTCGCCCCATCCCTTATGCGCGCACTCGAGGGCCTGGCGCATGGTCTTCACGTTGCCGATGCACTCGAAGGAATGATCGGCGCCGCCTTTCGTGAGATCGACCAGGTGGGGGACGAGATCGCCCTTGACCTCCTTCGGGTTGACGAAGTGGGTCATGCCGAACTTTTCGGCCATGATTTTGCGCTTCGGATTGATGTCGACGCCGACGATCATGTTGGCCCCGGCGAGGCGCGCGCCCTGGATCACGTTCAGGCCGATGCCACCCAAGCCGAACACGACCACGTTGTTCCCGGGCTTGACCTTGGCCGTGTTGATGACCGCGCCGATCCCCGTCGTCACCCCGCAGCCGATGTAGCAGACCACGTCGAACGGCGCATCGGAGCGGATCTTCGCGAGCGCGATCTCCGGCACCACGGTGAAGTTGGCGAACGTCGACGTCCCCATGTAGTGGTGGAGCGGCTTGCCGCCGACCGAGAAACGGCTCGATCCGTCCGGCATGACGCCCTTGCCTTGGGTGGTGCGGATCGCCTGGCAGAGATTGGTCTTGCCGGAAACGCAGTACTCGCACTGGCGGCACTCCGGCACGTAGAGCGGGATCACGTGATCCCCTTTCTTGAGCGACGCGACGCCTTTGCCGACATCGACGACGACGCCCGCGCCTTCGTGGCCGAGGATGGTCGGGAACAATCCTTCGGGGTCGCGGCCGGAGAGCGTGTAATCGTCGGTGTGGCAGATGCCGGTCGCCTTGATTTCGACCAGGACCTCTCCCTCCTTCGGCCCGTCGAGCTTCACCGTCTCTATGCTCAGGGGCTTGCCGGCCTCGAAGGCCACCGCAGCTTTTACGTCCACGTCATCCTCCCTCGGATCGTGCTCGTTGCGTCGTCGGATTTCACGATGACCCGGCGGCACGCGTTGGCGCGAGCGCCGGCCGGGCGCTCAGGCTTTCAAGACGCCCTTTGCCTTCGCGGTATGGGTTGCGATCGCGTCCATCAGGCCCGGCGAGAGACAATCATAGGGCTCGAGACCGAGCTTCTTCAGCTTCGCCCTGACGTCGCCCATCTGATCCGGTTTTGCCCCGGATTCGATGATCGAGGAGACGAAGGCGGCGAATTCGGGAGGCGCCCAGCCCTTGTCCTTGGAGAGCTCGGTATGGATGAAGTCGAACCCGTGAAACGGATGTCCCTTGTTCTCGATGCGCCCGTACATATGGACGCCGCAGCCCTTGCAGGCATAGCGCTGAATGGCCGCGGCCGGATCCACGATCTGGAGCTTGTCCTTGTTCGCGGTCACGCTGAGCTTGTCGCGCGGCACCACCGCCACCTGCGAGAACATGGCGCCCTTGGGCTTCCAGCATTTCGTGCAGCCGCAGACATGGTTGTAGGCGCACTGCGCCTTGACCGCTACTTCGACCGGATTCTGCGGGCATTGGCACTTAAGCGTGCCGCCCGCGAAATTCTGCGCGCCCGGTTTTACGCCTTGATCCACGGCAGGATGAATGGAAACCATTTGCGTCATGCTCCCTAGGTCTGGTGATGTTTTCGCGGCATTCCCAATTGGGCTTTGGCCCGGATGCCGATGATTTTCTTCGTAGATGGTAGCAAAAGGATGGCTCAGAGTCATTGCAATGATCTTGAGCGGAATTTGAGTGGGAAGACCTTGGGCGCAGCGGAAAAGTCCGATACCATCCGCGCGCTGAATTTTCCGGCTCGGCGCCGCCCGGGTGGTGTCCTCCGCATCCGGAGGTGCCGACACTGCCCAAGCGGCACCGCCTGTTTGGCAGGCGCAGGGGCCGCACGTACGGGGGGGCCATGACCGATATGCTGCCGGCTGCCGCCAAAGTTGTCGTCATTGGCGGCGGCATCATGGGCTGCAGCACGACCTATCACCTCGCCAAGTTCGGCGTGAAGGACGTCGTTCTTCTCGAGCGCGAGAAGATCGGCGCCGGGACCACCTGGCATTCGGCGGCGAACGTCCGCCAGCTCCGCTCGACCCAGAACCTGACGACGATCGTTCGCAACTCGATCGAGCTCTACACCTCGCTCGAAAAGGAGACCGGCCAGGCCACTGGCTGGGTGCAAACGGGCAGCCTCAGCATCGCGACCGACAAGGGCCGCCTCACCCATATCGAGCGGCAGACGTCGCTCGCGCGCTACGTGGGCACGCCGGTTGACATCGTCGATGCGAAGGAGTGCCAACGCCTCTGGCCGCTGATGCGGACGGACGACATCCTGGGAGCCGCCTACTCGCCCGCCGACGGCCGCGTCAATCCGGCCGACACGTGCGCGGCGCTGATCAAAGGGGCGAAGGCCCGCGGCGCGCGTGTCGTCGAAGGCGCGACCGTCATCGGGTTCGAGAAGACGCGCGGCCGCATCTCCGCCGTCGTCACGGATAAGGGCCGCATCGAATGCGAGATGGTGGCCCTCACGTCCGGCCTCTGGAGCCGCGCCATCGCCAAGCTCGCGGGGGTCACGGCGCCGCTTTACGCCTGCGAGCACTTTTATCTGCTCACCAAGCCGATCGACGGCCTCGGCCGACACCTGCCGACCTTGGGCGACCACAGCGCCTATCTCTACATGCGGGACGAGGTGGGCGGGCTGCTCGCCGGCTGCTTCGAGCCCAACCCGAAGCCGCTCCCGCTCGAGAAGCTGCCGAAGGGTTTCGCTTTCAGTCTCCTCAACGAAGACTGGGAGCACTTCGAGCCAATGATGGCGAACGCCATCCACCGCATGCCGGCGCTGGAAACGGCGGAGGCGAAGATGCTGCTCAACGGTCCGGAGAGTTTTACGCTCGACAACAATTTCCTACTCGGCGAGTCGGCCGATGTGCGGGGATTCTTCGTCGGCTGCGGGATGAACTCGGTCGGCGTCGCCTCAAGCGGCGGGGCCGGGCGCGCGCTCGCTGAATGGATCATCGAGGGGCGCCCGACGCTCGACCTCTGGGAATCCGACATTCGCCGCTTCGCCCCCTTGCATAACAACCTGAAGGCGCTGCACGAGCGCATCCCGGAGACCCTCGGCCTTCACTACGCGATCGCCTATCCCGGCCGCGAGCCGGAAACGGTGCGAGGGATCAGGCGGACGCCGCTCCACGACCGCTTGGCCGCCAAGGGCGCCTATTTCGGTGCCCGGGCGAGCTGGGAGCGGCCGCTCTGGTTCGGCGCGCGCAAGGGGTTCAAGCCCGCGCTCACCTTTGGCCGGCCTGCCTGGTTCGACAAGGTCGCGGCCGAGCACAAGGCCGCGCGCGAAGCGGTCGTCCTCGTCGACCAGTCGACGTTTTCCAAGCTGCTCGTCCAAGGGTCCGACGCCGAGTCCTTTCTGCAACGCCTTTCCGCCAACGATGTCGCCGTTGCTCCCGGACGGTGCGTCTACACCGGCCTCCTCAACGACCGCGGCGGCTATGAGAGCGACCTCACGATCCAACGCCTCGCCGACGATTCGTTCCTGCTGGTCACGGGAACCGCGCAAGGCGTGCGCGACCGCGACTGGCTCGAGCGTAACCGCCGGGCCGAGGACCGCATCAACGTGACGGATGTGACGTCGGGGTGCGCGGTGCTCGGCGTCGCCGGGCCCCGCTCGCGGGAGCTGCTCGGCCGCGTGTCGCCCACTGATTTTTCGAGCGCCGCCTTCCCCTATTACGCGTGGCAGGATATCGAGATCGGGTACGGCATCGCGCGCGCGTGCCGGCTCTCCTATACGGGCGAGCTCGGGTTCGAGCTCTACATCCCGTCCGAATTCGCGGTCGGCGTCTACGACGCCCTCGTCGAAGCGGGCGCCGATCTCGGTCTCCGCGACATCGGCATCGACGCCCTCACCTGCCTCCGGGTCGAGAAGGGCTACCGCGCCTGGGGAACGGACATCGGGCCCGAGGACAATCCCTACGAAGCCGGGCTCGGCTTCTCGGTCAAGCTCGGCAAGAACACGCCCTTCCTCGGGCAGGATGCCCTTCGCCGGAAAAAGGAAGAGGGCTGGAAGCGCCGCCTCCTCAGTTTCACGCTCGACAGCCCGCGCGCGTACCCGATCGGCAGGGAAACGATTTTCCAGAAAGGACGCGTGGTCGGCCAAGTCACATCGGCCGCCTTCGGCCACACCGTCGGTCGCGCGATCGGCATGGGATACGTGCGGGGCGACGAGGCGGAGGTTCGCGCGATGATCGCGAAACCGTTCGAGATCGAGATCGCCGCCAAGCGGTTCAAGGCGAGCGCCTCGCTGGAGCCGCCCTACGACCCGAAGAGCGAACGCACCCGCGGCTGACCGCCCTTTCGCCATGCCGAAGACGGACATTCTCCCGGACATCGCCGTCGAAGAGTGCCGCACGGATGCGGAAATCGTCGCGCTCTATCCGATCATGCGGGAAGCCCGGCCGAGCCTCGACGAGAAGACGTACATAGAACGGACGACAGCGGCACGGGCGTTCGGCTACCGGATGTTCCGCGGCATCTTCCAGGGACGGGTCGCCGCCGCCATGGGCTTGCGTGTGAATTCCGACCTCTTCTGGGGGCGCCATCTCTATCTTGACGACCTCGCCGTCGTCGCCGACCTCCGCGGCAGGCGCATCGGCGAAGCCATGATGCGCTTCGCCGAAGCGGAAGCCCGCGCCCAGGGCTGCAAGCACGTCCGCGTGACCAACGGCCTCAAGGGGCTCCAGGCCCATCGCTTCTACGAGCGGATCGGCTACGAGAAGCGAAGCTTCGTCTTCGTCCGCGCGGTGTAGCGGCGGCCGCGTTTTGCGTCCGCCCGGCGGGCGGGGTATCGTCCCGCCCTTCGCTCCTTTTCGGGAAACCCTGCAATGCCATCAGCCGCCGACGCCATCGCACGACGCCTCCACGACGCCGGCTGCCGGTACGCATTCGGCATTCCGGGCGGCGAGGTCCTGACCATGCTGGCGGCGCTCGAGAACGCGGGCATCCGGTTCGTGCTCACCCGCCATGAGACTCCCGCGGGCTTCATGGCCGAGGGAACCCATCACGCGACGCGGGCCCCGGCGCTCCTCCTCGCCACCCTCGGGCCCGGCGTGACCAATGCGGTCAACGCCATCGCCAATGCCTGGCAGGACCGAGTGCCGCTGATCTTCCTCACCGGCTGCGTCGATGCCAAGGACGCGGCGACGTACACCCATCAGGTGTTCGATCACGGATCGCTCCTGCGCCCGATCACCAAGGCGAGCCTCACGGCCGTCCCCGACGCGATCGACGCCGTGGTCGACAAGGCGATCGCCATCGCCCTCGACGACCAGCCGGGGCCCGTGCACATCGACATTCCGATCGGCGTCGCGTCGGCGAGCGTTGAGACCAATGCGACGATCCGCCGCGCACGGCCCGCCGCCGCCGCGCCCGCACCGGGCCCGGAGCTCGAAGCCGCGCGCGATGCGCTCGCGAAAGCCAAGCGGCCGATCCTGATCGCCGGGCTCGAT
Source organism: Rhodospirillales bacterium (assembly GCA_009694195.1). Classification (GTDB taxonomy): domain Bacteria; phylum Pseudomonadota; class Alphaproteobacteria; order Rhodospirillales; family SHVQ01; genus SHVQ01. The sequence goes on along the minus strand of SHVQ01000029.1, from coordinate 13,194 downwards.
GCGCTCTATCAAGGCGCCGACGCGGACGTCGCGTCCTTCGCCCGCGACTTCGGCATCCCGCTCATCACCACGTACAAGGGGAAAGGCATCCTTGCGGAAGACCACCCGCTCGCTCTCGGGGGTGCCGGCCTTTCGCCCAAGGCCGACCGCCATCTCCTTCCCCTCGTCCGCCGGAGCGACTTCGTTCTGCTCGCCGGGTACGACCCGATCGAGATGCGCGTCGGCTGGCGAAACCCGTGGGACGCGGACGCCATGGTCGTCGAATTCGCTTCCGTCCCGAACACCCACTACATGCACCAGGCGCGCGTGAGCTTCGTCTGTCATGTGGGCGCGGGTCTCCAGGCGCTCAGGAAGGGGATCGCGCCCCGCCAGGTCTGGGCTGCGGGCGAGCCCGCGAAGGCGCGCGCCTCCCTCAAGGCCGACTTCGCGTCCAACGGCGCCTGGGGTCCCGCCGCCGTCGTCGAGGCCGCGCGCGCCGCATTCCCCCGCGACACGGTCGCCAGCGTCGACAGCGGCGCCCATCGCATCCTTCTAAGCCAGGCTTGGGAATGCTATGGCCCGCGCACGCTTCTGCAATCGACCGGGCTTTGCACCATGGGCGGCGCGCTGCCGCTTGCGATCGGCTACAAGCTCGCGAGCCCGGCCCGGCCCGTCGTTGCGTTCACCGGCGATGCCGGGCTCGAAATGGTGATCGGCGAGCTCGCGACCTTGCGGGATCTCCGCCTTCCCGTCGTCGTCATCGTATTCGTCGACGATTCCCTCGCCCTCATCGAACTGAAGCAACGAAACTCCGGTCTCGCCAATGCCGGGGTGGATTTCGGGGGCACCGATTTCGCCGCCGTCGCCCGCGCCTTCGGCGGGGTCGGCGCCGTCGCCGCCGACAAGGCCACCCTTGCGGAAGCGATCAAGGCCGCCCTCGCCCGCGATACATTCACCGTCATCTCCTGTCCGATCGGCAAGCGCGCCTACGACGGCGCCTTCTGATGCTAGGATAAGCGCCGACATTCCAGAGAGGCGACCATGGACAAGGTTACGAAGACGGACGCCGAGTGGAAGGCCCAGCTTTTGCCGGAGCAATACCAAGTATGCCGCCGTAAGGGCACGGAGCGGGCGTTCACCGGCCGGTGGCATGCGGCCAAGGAGAAGGGGACGTATGTCTGCGTCTGCTGCGGCAATCCCTTGTTCAGCTCGGATACGAAGTTCGAGTCCGGCACCGGGTGGCCGAGCTTCTGGGACCCGGTCGCCAAGGACGCGGTGGGAACGGAAAGCGACCGCAGCGTCTTCATGACCAGGACCGAAGTGCACTGCGCCAAATGCGATTCACATCTCGGCCACATTTTCGACGACGGCCCGAAGCCGACCGGCCTTCGTTACTGCATCAACTCGGCCTCGCTCGATCTGAAGCCCGAAAACAAGCGATAGCCGCCGATCCGACCACGGAGGAACAACGCCATGGCAAAAGCCGCGAAGGGAAAGCCGGAAGCCTGCGACCTTCTCGTCCGCAACGCTCACGTTCTCACGATGGACAAGAAGCGGACGATCATTCCGGACGGCGCCGTCGCCGTCACTGGGCGCAATATCGTCGCGGTGGGGCGCGACCAGGATCTGGCGCGGCGCTTCCGCCCGCACCGGACCATCGACGCCGGCGGCGCTCCCGTGCACCCGGGCTACATCGATCTCCACTACCACGCGACCGTCCACATCATCAGCAAGCTGATTACCGACGCCCCGGCCGGAAGCCGCGACGCCGGCCCCTGGGTCGCCCAGCGCTACACCCGCTTCCACAACGTGGCGGACGACGAGGACGATTACGCGGCCGCCCTCCTCTGCGGGCTCGAGATGGCGCTGAACGGCTTCACCGCCGTGATGGACCCGGGCACCGCCTTCGAGCCGGACATCCTCGCCGAGGCGATGGAGGCCGTCGGCATGCGGGCGACCGTCGCCGACGCCTACCTCATGGATTTCAAGGGGCCGCAGCTCAGCAACATCAAGCGGACGCCGGTGAGCCGGAAGCGAGCCTTCGGCGAGCTCGGCAAGCAGCTCTGGCGGAACCGCGACCCGCACGCCCTCGTCCGCGGCCACGTCGGTATCTACGGCATGGGATCGCAGACGGTGGAGCTGACGGAGGCCGCAAAGGAACTCGCCGACAAGAATAAAGTCCCGTTCACCATGCACCAGTCCATGTGCATCGACGACGCCGAGTTCGACGAACGGCGCTTCGGCCGCTCCGCGTTCGTCCACTGGCAGGAAAAGGACTTGCTCGGGCCGAACTGCGTGTTCGTGCACATGAACGTGCTCCGCGACGACGACATCGCCCCCATCGTCGAGTCCGGGATGACCACCGTGTGGGTCCCCGGGAACTCCCTTTTCTACGGGACGCGGAGCGAGGTGCCGAACCGGATTCCCGAGATCTATCGGAAAGGCGGCAACGTCGCTTTCGGGATCGACGTCTGCAAGACCTGGACGTTCGGCCACAACACGCTGCTCGCCTATTACATCGGGCGGGAGGAAGGGCAGTACCTCTCGGCCGGCGACCTCCTGGAGATCCAGACCATCAAGGGGGCCCGGGCCATGGGGTTGGAAAAAAGCATCGGCAGCCTGGAAACCGGAAAACGCGCCGATATCGTGATCCGCACCAACGCGGCGCCGCAGCTACACCCGATCTTCGAGATCGAAAAGCGGGTTGCGCTGCAATCTCTGACGGGCTCGGTCGACACGGTGATGGTCGACGGCCGCATCATCGTCCGCCACGGCCGCCACACCCTGCTGGACGAGAACGTGGTCTACGAGCGCGCCAAACGCTCGGCCGAGAACCTGCTCAGGAAAGCAGACCTTTGATTTCGCTGTCATCGCCGGGCTTGACCAAGGGGGTTTCTTTTGGGGGATTCCCCCAGACCCCGGGGCGATCCACGGCTTGAGGTCGTGGATGCCCGGCACAAGGCCGGGCATGACGTCATTGGGCGACCGGGTTCTTCACGTCGCGGAATATCCGGAACATCATGTCGCCCGGTTGGGCGGAACCGGCGACCCGCGTCATCGCGATCATGCCCGAGTCGGGCGCGATGATCTCGTGCCGGGCCTCGCCGTGGAAGTTGTGGACGGTGGCGAGCACGGTCCCGCGCGTCACGTCCTCGCCCACCCGCACGCGGAGACGCACGACGCCGCCGACCGGCGAGAAGATGTCCATGTGCTCGACGACGCGGGGGGCCGCGGCAGGGCGCGCATCGGTGGTCTTCTTGACCATGCCGAGGTGGGCCATCAGCCGGCGCACGTAGCCTTTGTAGCGCTCGCGGTTTTCCGAGGACGACATGCCCATGCCGCCGACCTCGGATTCCATCCCCGGAATGCCGGCGACGCTCGCCTCGCGGGTCATCACGCCGGGCGACCAGCTTCCGATCCGGATGATCTCGAAGCCGCTCGCCGCCGCCGCGTCGAAGCTGGCGCGCGCGGTCGCCGGGTTGTCGTGCTTGAACTCGACGTACGGCACGACGTCGCCGTAGGCGGTCCAGCCGTGCATGGAAAAGACGAAATCGGCCTGCTTGAGCACGTCGTGGAAGAGGCAGTAGGCGAGCTGTTCCGAGGGCTGGCCCCGCGGCTTCCCTGGGAACGTGCGGTTGAGGTCGAGCCCGTCGAGCGGGCTCTTCCGCGCGCCTGCGGCGAAGGCCGTCGGGTTCGCGCAAGGCACCATCACGACCCGGCCGGCGATGTCCTTCGGGTCCAGTTCCTCCCACAGCTCCGCGAGGGCGAGGATGCCGTCGTATTCATCGCCGTGGATGCCGGCAATGAGGGCAAGGCACGGGTGGTGGCCGCTGCCCGCGACCACGTTGACGGCGACCCGGAGGACGGACCCGTCGGCCAGCCGGGCCACGTGCAGGCTGAACCCCTTCCGCGTGCCGTCCGGGACGTCGCTCGGATTGAAGCGGGGAGTGGACGGGGAGTCGGGCGCGGCCATTGGGAAATCCTACGCTGACGACGAAGACGGGATATCCAATCCGATTGACAGTGCCGGCGCAACCACCGTTTAAATGGCGTCCTTCACGAGATCGAAATCAATCACCACGCGAGGAGCGACCATGGCGAAGAAGGCGGCAAGCTGGTCTTTGGCGTGCGACCGTTGCGGCACGCGGTACCCGTTCGGCCCGTTGGTTCACGGCTGTCCCGCCTGCGCCGAGAAGGGAACGATCGGCGTCCTGGAAGCCGAATTCCGGCCGGCGAAAAAGCCCCAGGCCCTCGACAAGCGGAAAGGCCCGCTCGGCCTTGAGCGCTACCGCGACCTTCTGCCGGGCGGCGACGGCAAGGACTGGATTTCCTTGGGCGAGGGCGGCACCGCGCTCATCCCGTCCCGTCACATCGGCCCGGAGCTCGGGCTCCGGCAGCTTTATTTCAAGAACGAGTCCGTCAACCCGACCTGGTCGTTCAAGGACCGCTTCGTCTGCGTCTCCATCAACGTGGCGAAATCGTGCGGCTTCCGCCGCATCGTCGTCGCCTCCACCGGCAACCTCGGGATTTCGGTCGCGGCTTACGCGGCGGCCGCCGGGATGGAATGCATGTTCGTCGCCCCGCGGGGAACCTCGGCGACCATCCTCGAGGAAGCGCGCCGCTACGGCGTCCGCGTGATCGTGACCAGCGCCGAACGGCGGCTTCCCGTGCTCGAGGACATCGTGCGCACGGGCGCGTGGTTCCCGATCGGGCTATTCTTGCGCCGCGCCGTGCAGAACCCGTTCGGCATCGAGGGCTACAAAACCTTCGGCTATGAAATGATCGAGCAGCTCGGCCGGGCGCCGGGCGCCGTTCTGTTCCCCTGCGCGCGCGGCAACGGCCTTTACGGCGCCTACAAGGGATTCAAGGAAGCGTTGGCAAATGGCTGGAGCGATTCGATGCCGGCGCTGATCGGCTGCCAGCCCGCCGGCGCCAACTCGCTGGAAGTGTCGATCGAGCGTGGCAGCGAGGATGCCGTCGAGCTTCCGCGCGTCTCTACGCTCGCCGCGTCGGCGACCGAAACGGTCTCCAGCGACCACGCGCTTCGCGCGATCCGCGAATCGAGAGGCACCGCCGCGTCGGTCACCGACGCCGAGCTGCTGGAGGCGACTTACAAGCTCTTGCGGGAGGGGCTCTCGATCGAGCCCTCGTCGGCGCTTCCCGTCGCGTGCCTGAAGACGCTGATGAAACGCCGCGCGCTGCCGGCCGATGCGCCCGTGGTGTGCGTGCTGACCGCGACCGGGCTGCGCTGGCCGGTGGAGACGCCGAAATCCGTTCCGCCGGTCATCGAAGTCGGCGACAATGAGCCCGTCGAGCGCTACCTCAAGTAGGCGCGGAGACGCCAACCCGGAGGACCCCGCGATGCGGCCGCCTCGGACCCACAACAAGGGCGTCACGATCACGTCCCTCGAAGCCATTCCGGTCCGCATTCCATTCAAGGTCCCCTACAAGATCGCGACCGCCGACCAGACGGCGCGGCCCTACTTCGACGTCGTGATCGTCAGGCTGAAAACCGACGACGGCGCCGAGGGGATCGGCGAGACGCAAGCCTGGAGGCGCCAGGGCAGCGTCGAGGACGTGAGGAATCTCGTCAATTCCATCCGCGAATATTTCGCCCCCATCGTGGTCGGGCGCTCGCCGTTCGACATCGCCGCGATCATGAACGACCTCAACAAGGTTCTCTATCAGTCGCTGTACGCCCAAGCCCCCGTCGGCGACGCCCTCTACGACCTCTCAGGAAAGCTGCTCGGCGTCCCCGTCTCCACGCTGCTCGGCGGCAAATGCCGCGAAAGCATCCGCCAGCTCGCCTGCCTCTCCATGCAACCGGACGCGAAGGCGCTGGTCGATCTCGCGGAGTGGTACCGGGCGCGCGGCTTCCGCCATTTCGAGGTCAAGATCGGGCTCGACGCCGAGGCCGATGTCCGCAATGTCCAGGCCGTGCGCGAGCGGCTCGGCGACGAGGTCTCGATCCAGGTCGATTCCAACGGCGGCATGACCTTCGATGCGGCGCTCCGGCTGCTCAAGAAGTTGGAGCCCTTCGGTCTCAAGTTCGCCGAGCAGCCGGTGCCGATCTGGGATTTGGACGGGCTCGCGGCGCTCACCGCCTGGGGCGGCATCCCCATCATGGCGGACGAGTCCGTTTCCACGATCCAGTCGCTGCTCGAAGTCGTCCGCCGGCGCGCGGCGACCTCGCTGCAGACGAAGATCGGCAAGAACGGCGGCATCCATTACATCCGCCAGCTTTGGCCGCTGGCCCAGGCGGCCGGCATCGGCATCATGCCGGGCAACCATCCGGTGACCAGCATCGCGGCGGCCGCGACCGCGCACCTCTGCGCCGCCTGGCCGGGACCGCTGATCGAGGGCTGCTTCGCCGAGAACACCGCGGGCGAACAGGCCGACGAAATCGTCGAGCAGCCGATCGTCGTCAAGAACGGCGAGGTTTTCGTGCCCGACGGGCCGGGCTTCGGCATGGCCCTCGACGAGGCGAAGATCAAACGCTACCGCCTCGACGCGTGAGTCTGCCTACGCCTCGTTGACGTAGAGCTTGCGGGGCAGGCTCGTCAGCTCCTCGCATCCGGTCTTCGTCACCCGGATCGTGGCGCTGAACCCGACGCCGATCTCCCGGTAGATCAGGCAGAGCGGCACCAGGTGGAACGTCATGTTCTCCTGGAGGAGCCTGGGCTCGCCCTGGCGGATCGAGAGGATCTGCCCCTCGCCCCAATCGGGCGGGTAATTCACGCCGATCGAATACCCCGTGCGGTGGCGGAAGGAGTCGCCGAACCCCGCCTTCTCGATCACCGAGCGGCAGGCGGTGTCGGCGTCCTGGCAGGACACACCCGCCTTGATCTTGTCGGTCGCCGCGTTGAGCCCGCCGATGCAGGCGTCGGCCATGGCGCGCAGCCGCTTGCCGGGCTCGCCGATAGACACGCACCGCATCAAGGCCGCCGAGTAGCGGTACTTGGCGCCCGAGACTTCGAAGTAGACGTGCTCTCCCTTCCTGACGGGCTCGCCCCGCCATGTCTGGTGGGGAAGGCTCGTGCGCGGCCCCGCGAGGATGAACGGCGGCAGGCCCATGTACTCGCCGCCGTTCTCGCAGAGGACGTGATGAACGCGGGCCGCAACGTCGTCCTCGGTGACGCCCGGACGGCAGGCGTCGATGCCGGCCTGCACCGCCTTGTCGGCGAGGACGGCGGCCCGCCGCATCATCCCGATCTCTTCTTCGGACTTGATGAGGCGCGCTTCTTCGACCGCGTGGGAGCAGTCGACCAGCGTCGCCTTCGGGAGCCCGGCCTTGAGGCCTTCGAATTCCTGCACGGAAAAGAACCAGCCGGCCTTCTCGACGCCGAGCCGCTTGTCATCGAGCTTCATCGCCTTCAGCGTCTTGATCGTCTCCTCCGTCGGGTCCTGGTGATCCCACACAGGGACCGTCTTGGTGAGCCAAGAGTATTCCCAGACGTTGATCTCCTCGAACCGGCGAAGGATCAGCACGGGCTCCTGGTCCGGCGCGACGATCAGGCAGTGGTACTTGTAGTAGCCGGGCGTCTCGAACCCCGTGAGGTACGTGATGTTCTCGGGCCCGCGGACCAGAAGCGCGTCCGCGCCCGCGTCCCGCATGTTCTTCACGACGGCGTCGTAGCGGCGCTTGTATTCCGGGAGGGAAAATCCGAGCCGGTCGTGGCCCTTCATCGTCGGTTGGTTTGCCATTCTCGTCCTCTGTGTGCGGTGAAATATTAAGCCTGGAACAGCCGGCCGAAGCCCTTGACCTCGCTCGTCGGCACCGTGCTCGCGAGCTTGAGGCAGTGCCAGAAGGATGCCTGAATCGAGCTCACGACCGGCTTCTTCAATTTTTCTTCGAGCGGGGCGATCGCTCCGATCGTGCGGAAGTTGGTGCAGCTGATGAACACCGCATCGGCCTCGGGCTTCGCGGTCTCGAGCGCGAAGTCGTAAGTGCGCTGCGTCGTCACCGCCCCGATGCCCTGGTCCTCCTTGATATTGAGTCCGCGCGAGCTCACGACAGTGAACCCGTTCTGTTCGAGAAAGATGCGACCGCGCTCCGTCACCTCGTCGAGATAGGGCGTCACGAACGAGACCTTCTTGGCGCCGACCGCTTTCAGCGCCTTCAGCATGGCGGTCGACGTCGTCGTGCAGGGAATGCCGTTGGAGGCGCCGTTCATCCGCGCGCAGACCTTCTCGTCCCAGCCGATGCCTTCGATGAAGGTCGCGCTGGTGCCGCCGAAGCAGATGGAATGGAGCGGCGCGCGGGCCAACTCGCGCGTGCACTTCTCGACCTCGTCGCCGTCCATGATGCCGCGAAGGCTTTTCACGGTGACTTCCGGCAGATGCATGCGCGTGGTGTTGACGGAAACGCCCTCGGGCGCCATGGCGTAGAACTCCGGTTCCATGACGGTCGAGGACGAGATGTAGATGAGCCCGATGCGGGCGCGCGTGCCGTAATAGTCTTTGACCTTCACGGGTGCTCTCTCCCTGGGTGAGCCGCTTGGAATGCTCGCGGCTGCGGCGGCGCGACGGGGACGCCTTGCCCCATTTTTAAGGGATGGCCTTCGCCACGGCAAGGCTGGTGGATCGCGAGCGATCCCGGGCCTAATATTGCGTTCGTGGACCCGAGCCCTTCATCGCCCCCGGAGCAGCCGACGGCGCGCGCGGCGGCCGCCCCGATCCGCTTCGACCGCTTCGAGTGGGCGGGGGCCTTCGGCGATTTGGGAACGCTCGTTCCCTTCGTCGCCGCCTATGTGACACTGATGGGGATCGACCCGTACGGGATCCTGTTCACGATCGGAGCGGCGCTGATCGCGTGCGGGCTCGTGTACCGGACGCCGTTTCCCGTCCAGCCGATGAAGGCGATCGGCGCGGTGGCGACGACCCAGGCCGCCCAGACCATCGTGATTGCGCCTGGCGCGGTTTACGCCTCCGGGCTCATCACCGGCGCGATCTGGCTCGTGCTCGGATGGACCGGCGCCGCCCGGCGCATCGCCGGTTGGGTCGCGCGCCCGGTCGCCATGGGGATCATCCTCGGCCTCGGCTTCGCTTTCATGCTCCAGGGAACGCAAATGATGGCGGCGAACTGGATCATGGGCGGCGTCGCGCTCGCGGGCACGCTGCTGCTGCTCGCCAACCCGGTCGTGCCGGCGATGCTGCTCCTTCTTTTCTTCGGGATTGCCGCCGCCGTCATTCAGGATCCGAGCCTGATCCAGGAGCTCGGCGCGATCGAGGCCGGGTTGCGTTGGCCCTCGTGGTCGCTCGCCCAAGTTACCTGGAACGACGTCCTCGTCGGGTTCGTTTTTCTGGCGCTGCCCCAGCTTCCGCTCACCATGGGCAATGCCGTCCTCGCGATCACGGAGGAGAACAACCGCCTGTTTCCCGGGCGCCCGGTCTCGGAGAAGCGGGTCGCGATCTCGACCGGAATCATGAACCTTCTGGCCCCGCTCGCGGGCGGCGTTCCGCTCTGCCACGGCGCGGGCGGCCTGGCCGGCCATGTGCGCTTCGGGGCCCGCACCGGCGGGGCGCCGATCATCCTGGGCGCGAGCCTGGTCGTCCTCGCGACATTCTTCGCAAGCTCGCTCGAAACGCTGTTCAGGATGTTTCCGGCGCCGGTGTTGGGCGTGATTCTGTTTCTCGCAGGCGCCCAACTCGCGCGCGGCGCGTGGGACGATAACGCCACCGCCAACGATCGCATGGTCGTGCTCGCGACGGCGGCGCTTGCCGTATGGAACGTCGGCATCGCTTTCGTCTTCGGCGCCGCCGTCCACGCGTTGATGACCCGGAAACTCTTGAAGTGGTGAGGACCATGGCCAAAGCCCCCCACAAACGTTTCCCAAACAAACGGCGCACCGTTCTAAAGAAGGCCGCCGCAATCGAATATCGCAACGCCAAGGCGTCCGTGCAGGGGCCGGCTTACAACCACGTCACCGTCGCCGACGGCTTCGCCTTCGTCTCCGGACATCTCGCGGCGGACGCCGCCCGCGGTCCCCATGCGCTCGGCGACATCGCGGTGGAAACGCGCGCCTCCATGGACCTCCTAAAGGACGTGCTGGCCGGGATCGGCCTCGGTTTTAAGGATGTGGTCCGCGTCAACGTCTATATGACCGATCTCCAGGAGTTCGATCGCATGAACGAGGTCTATATTTCGTATTTCTCGCGCGGCCGGGCGCCCGCCCGCACCACCGTCGGCGTCGCCAGCCTTCTCTTCGGCTGCCGCGTGGAGATCGACTGTATCGCCCGCGTCAGGCGCTAGCGCGGTCTTGATCCCGTTCAGCGCGAGAATGTTTTGGGCGGGCCAGACGGCATGGGTGATGATGGCACGGATGGGATGCTTGGCTGAATTGTCATCCTCGGCTGCATCGGCAAATCGATGCGTCGGCCCGTGCGGACATCGCCGCCGTAGCCTTCGGCGTCGACAGCCTTGTCGAGTCCATGGTCGGGGTCGCTTCTCTTGGCTGGGATGCTCAGCTCGATGGGCGGCTGGGTCGGTCCATCCACGACGGCGCCGATGACACCCGTCCCGGAGACCGAGACGGCCTTGGCCGCGGTGACCACGGCAAGGGCGGCCCCGGCCCGATTGGAAATGCTGAACACGCCGGAGAAAACGCTGACCGTCGTTGCGCCATCGGGGGACACGACGATCATGGCGTCGCTGCCGCGGATGCCGAGGATCATCGACGGCGTGACGAGCCGCACTTCACCCCCCTGCAATTTGCCGGAGACGAAGCGAAACGATCCGACCGTCAGGTCCACGACCAACGCGCCTTTCCGAGCATTTGGGTCGTAAACCATCGTATCGACGCGGAGGCGCGAATTCTGGCCGAGGGCCAGCGTTGTTTCATCGAGGAACTCGACGAGCATATTGGCCTGCTTGTCGGTCTCCAAAAGCTCGTCCACGGCCACGGGGAAGCGCAGCAGTTTCTTCTCCCGTCCGGCGCCGGGCGGGGTGCCGAAGGCATCGTTTTTCACCTGCTTCACCAATCCGACGGTATCGGCCTTCGCGGCCAGGACCGATTCGGGAACGGCGACGGCCGCGATCGTCGCGATCACGGGCAGGGCGACGGCCAAGCATCGGAAACTGGCGAGCATTGCGTCCATCTCAACTCGGATCGTGACGGCCTTCGGCCCCCGTGGCCGGCTGCGGGCCACGCGCCCGTTGCCACCAAGGCCGACCATGAACTAGCATTCCATTCGGCCCGCCAAAGGAGGCCGATCAAAGTCACCTTAACGGCTGGTCGGACTTATTGTCGATCTCCCATGGAAGGGGAGCGCAAAGCGTTGCTTTTTCTCAAACGTATTTCACTGCCGTTGGTTCTGTCGGTGGGGTTGGCGGCATGTGCCGCGCCCGCTCCGATGCCGGGAGAAAAGTCCCTGGAACGAGCCTTTCAAAGCTCTGTTCACGGCAACTGGAGCGAATCGATCAAGGCATCCACGGAAGCCATTGAAGTCGCTCGCGACGAAGACATGGTCTTTTTTGCATTTAGCAGCCGGTGCGAATTCCGCATCTGGGAAGGGCAATACGATGCCGCGCTGGAAGACTGCAATGATTCGATACGGGCAATGTCGGATCAATACGGTGATGCCTATGCAGCCCGCGCGAGAATTTTTGCCATCAAGGGCCGGTACGCGTGGGCGCTTGAGGAGTTTGATCTCGCAATCGACTTGGGAGGTTCCAGGTCTGCCCCGGGCGCGAACAATCCTCGCGTGATCGCCTATGGCGGAAAAGCCCGTATCTTTGCGACCAGCACCGATCCGCAGTTCAGGGACAACGACCGGGCCGTCAAGTTCGCGGAAAAGGCGGTCGGTCTTGAAAAGGGGCTGAAGACGCCGGCCTACAGGATTCTCATTCGGGATACATTGGCGGCCGCGTATGCCGCCGCCGGCCGTTTCGATGATGCCGTCAAGGAGCAGAAGAAAACCATCACCATGCTCAACGAGAATGGATGGGCCTCAGTCACCTATAGCGATGGGACCCTGTTGGAGATGCTGAACAAGCATCTCCGGCTCTTTGAAGAGCGAAAGCCGCTCAGGGGCGGCATTTACTGAGCGGCTCGGAAGATTGCGCAGGACGAATACGACAAAAAGGTGCGCCACCCGAAGGAGCGGCAGGTCGAGCTTGCCATGCGGATCGAGCAGCACCAGAAGGGCGACGGCGAGTTCTGCACCACCGTCGGCGTCGCCAGCCTTCTCTTCGGCTGCCGTGTCGAGATCGACTGCATCGCCCGCGTGAGGCGCTCGGGCGCTCGGGCCTGATTCTTATCCGAAGGAGAGAACCCATGTTTTTCCGTTTCGCCGTCGCCACCGCGTTCCTTTTCATGCTGTCCGGTGCCGTGCTCGCCCATCACACACCCGACACGACCGGGCAGCTGGCACAGGCGCATCAGGGTCAGCACGGCACACCCGCGACGGCAGGCGACAGCCCGGCGACCCGCGCTTACAAGGCCGCCAACGCGAAAATGCATAAGGACATGAACATCAAGTTCAGCGGCGACGCCGACCGCGACTTTGCCGCCGGCATGATCCCGCACCACCAGGGCGCCATCGACATGGCGAAGGCGGTGCTCCAATACGGGAAGGACCCGGAGGTGCGGAAGCTCGCGGAGGACATCATTGCCGCTCAGGAAAAGGAGATCACGCAGTTGCGCTCCATCCTCGCGCGGCGGAAATGATGATGGCCGCGGAGGCCCCCTCAGGCGTCAGTCAATGAACGAGGGGAGCCACAGCGACAGGGCCGGCACGTAGGTGACGAGCTGCAAGACCAAGAACATGCAGAGGATGAACCATTTGTTGTAGACCATGATGTCGCCGATCTTGGTGTTGCTGACCACGGACGCGGCGATCAGGCACGAGGCCACGGGTGGCGTCTGCTGGCCGATGCAGTGGTTGAGGGTCAGGATGATCCCGAAGTGAATGGGGTCGTATCCGATCTCCTTCACGAGGGGAAGGGCGATCGGCACCGTCAGCACGGTTCCCGCCGAACCGTGCAGGAACATCCCCAGCACGATCAGCAGCATGTTCATCCAAAACATCACGATGTAGCGATTGTCGGAGAGCCCCAAGGTCCAATGGGCGATGGCCTGGGGAATCCCCTCGTTGGTGAGGTACCAGCCGAGGATCGTGGATGTCGCGATCAAGAGAAAGACGACGCTGCTCCGCACGGTCGATACCAGGATGATGTCGGGCAGGTCGCCGAGCTTCAACGACCGCTTCACGACG
>SHVQ01000028.1 GCA_009694195.1 Rhodospirillales bacterium | reverse complement strand
GCCACACGTCCATGTCGCCATAGGCGAACTTGTGGATCTCGTTGATCGGCACGGGACGCTCCGCGCCCATCATATAGTTGGCGAGGAACGCCCGGAGCCACGTGTTGCCGGACTTCGGATAGGAGGCGAGCCAAAGGATTTTCGACACGTTCGAACGCTAACCTCATCGAGCCACCCCCACCTCACCCTCCCGCTTGCGCGGGTCCCTCCCTCTCCGCCCCCCTGGGGTCTGCGGGGGAAGCCCCCGCAAGAAACCCCCTTCGGGCAGGAGAGGGGCCGGGGTGAGGTGGGTGCGCGGGTTTTAAACCCGCGCACCCCAAATGAAAAGGGGGCGGAAAACCGCCCCCTTTCCGATGCTCCGGCCGAAGCCGGAAGAAGCTAGAAGTTGACGAGGATGCCGGTGGTGACGATCCAGCCGACCACGTCGTCGCTGCCTTGCAATTCGCCGCGCTCGTTCTGGTACATCACGTCGCCGTGGAGCTGGATGCCCGGCCCGATCTGATAGGACCACGCACCTTCCACACGGTACATCCGAGCGTCCGCGCCGGCTTCACGTTGGCGGTTGGTGGCCAACGAACCGGGAGTTGCGCCCTCGGCCCGGGTGTTCATGCCGTTCAAGCTGAAGCCCCAGGGGCCGGTCATGTACTTGACGCCGTAGACGGCCGTCCAGCTCTCGGACGAGTTGGCCGAAGTCGTGGTGGCGCCATACGGCGTCGCCGCATAAGCACCGCCGATGGTCCAACCGCCCCACCCGAGGTTCAGGCCTGTCTGCCACTGGTGCGCGGCGGCGTCGCTATCCCTCCGGATGAGCCCAGGCGACGTCTGTCCAGTCGATGCAGGAGCCTCTATCCACTGAATGTAGCCGGCCGACGCCGCCACGTTGAAGGCCCCGAAGGTCTGCACATAGTTGAGGCCGGCGCTGATGCCGTTCTGGAACTGAGTGGTCGCGTTGCCGGCCGTGTTGTTTCCTTCGTTCGAGTCGGGTGCGAAGCCGATGCCCAACTGGAACCCGGCGATACGCGGCGTGTAGTAGGACACCATCAGCGGGTCGTTGGCGTAGAAGCGGCCGTAGTCCTGCGCGTAGGCCGTGTTGAACTGGCTGATCGCCGAGTTGCCCATGAAGCCGGTCGGTTGGCCGAACCAGAAAGTCGCATCGGACGACGTGATGCCGACGCGGCTTACGCTGGGCGCCGAGTAGTGCATCTTGTAGTTGGGCAGGTTCTCCGAGCCGACGATGAACGAGCCGAAACTGCCGGAAATCGTCATGTAGGCTTCGTCGATCTGGTCGGACGAGGTGTTGGCCTCGAGCTCGATCTGCACGGAGACCGTGATGCCGTTGTCGAGGGTGGTCGAGCCCATGAACCAGACTTCCGCGTCCTGGTAATTTTCGAAGCCCTCGCGGAGGGCCGACTGGGCGCCCGCGCTTTGCCCAGTTTTATCGAAATGGAGTCTCGTCACGCCCAACGTATGCTCGAAGTAGCCGCCGAGGCCGAGCTTCAGCTTCTCGGCTGCCGACGCGTCGCCGGAGGCGAACGTGGTCGCCGCCACCAGGGCCGTCGTTCCCAACAAAATCTTTTTCATCTCTGATCCCTCTATCTTGACCTCTGGTTTCCCGCTCGTCCCGAACCCCTCGGGAACCTCTACGAAAGCGCCCGACGGATGTCGGGAAAGCTGGTGCTTTTCGCACCCTTGAACTTGAGCGGCATGGGGCCACGAGTCGGGGCCGAGGGTCAAGGCAAGGCTGGTTCTCTGGATGAAAATGGCGCAAACCTGTGTCGCAAATGCAACACTCTCTCAGGGTCGGGCTTGTCCACAAAAAATCGTTTCATTTCAATACATTAAAGAACCGGGCAAACGCTCCGGTCTGGGTCCAATTCATAAATTGCGCTCTTTCGTTTGGCGATCCGACCCTGACGCGAGGCTTGGGGTCTTAAGCGGATCGTCGCGGAATGCGAATCGACGAATCGGCGGCGTTCGACGTCTCGGGAAGCTTGGAACTTGCATTTCGGAATGATTTAACAGGCGCCGGCGCCGGCACTATATTCCAGCGTTGCCAGACGCGAGCGAGCCTGCGGGGCGGATTCAATATCCGCCCTTCCGCGCTTTCGGCGATCGGGGATCGTCCGCCCGGAATCCAACGAAAGGAACCATGCCATGACGCTGAAGCTGAAAGACCAGAAACTGTTCCGCCAGCAGGGCTACATCGACGGGGCGTGGGCGAACGCCGAGTCCGGGGCCACCATCGATGTCACCAATCCGGCGGACCAGTCCCGCCTCGGCACGGTCCCCAAGATGGGGGCGAAGGAGACCCGGCGCGCCATCGCGGCCGCCGACGCGGCGTGGCCCGCCTGGCGGGCGAAAACGGCGAAGGAGCGCGCGACCATCCTCCGCAAGTGGTACGCGCTGATGATGGAGAACCAGGAGGACCTGGCCGTCATCATGACCGCCGAGCAAGGCAAGCCGCTCGCCGAATCCCGCGGCGAGATCGCCTATTCGGCCAACTTCGTCGAATGGTTCGCCGAGGAAGGCAAGCGCATCTACGGCGACACCATTCCGCCCCACCAGGCCGATAAGCGCATCATCGTCGTGAAAGAGCCGGTCGGCGTCGTCGCCGCGATCACGCCCTGGAACTTCCCCTCCGCCATGATCACGCGGAAGTGCGCGCCGGCGCTCGCCGCCGGCTGCACGGTGGTGGCGAAACCGGCGTCCGAGACCCCCTATTCCGCCCTCGCGCTCGCCGAGCTTGGGCAAAGGGCTGGGTTCCCGAAGGGCGTGTTCAACGTGGTCACCGGCTCGGCGAAGGAGATCGGCGGCGAGCTCACCGGCAACCCTATCGTGCGGAAGCTCTCGTTCACCGGCTCGACGGAGATCGGGAAGCTTTTGATGTCCCAGTGCGCGGCGACCGTGAAGAAGACCTCCATGGAGCTCGGCGGTAACGCGCCGTTCATCGTGTTCGAGGACGCCGACCTGGATGCCGCCGTCGAGGGCGCCATGATGTCCAAGTTCCGCAACACCGGGCAGACCTGCGTCTGCGCCAACCGCATCTTCGTGCAGAACGGCGTCTACGACGATTTCACCGGCCGTTTCGCCCAGGCCGTCTCCGGCCTCAAGGTCGGCCCGGGCCTCGCCGGCGACACGACCCAGGGGCCGCTCATCAACCCTGCCGCGGTCACCAAAGTGGAAGAGCACGTGGCCGACGCCAAGGCGAAAGGGGCCCGCGTCGTCATCGGCGGCAAGCGCCACGCGCTCGGCGGCACGTTCTTCGAGCCGACCGTGCTTGCCGAGGTGACGCCCAAGATGCTGATCAGCCGGGAAGAGACCTTCGGGCCCGTGGCGCCCCTTTTCCGTTTCAAGGACGAGAAGGACGTGATCAAGCTCGCCAACGACACCGAATTCGGCCTCGCGGCCTACTTTTACAGCCGCGACATCGGCCGCGTCTGGCGCGTGGCCGAAGCGCTCGAGTACGGCATCGTCGGCATCAACACGGGCATCATCTCGACCGAGGTCGCGCCCTTCGGCGGCATGAAGGAATCGGGCGTCGGGCGCGAGGGCTCCAAGTACGGAATCGACGAGTACCTGGAGATCAAATACCTCTGCATGGGCGGAATTTAAGTCGATCAGCGGTCAGAGAATAAGCTGACGGCTGGTGGCTGACCGCTCACCCATGACGACGGACTCGAGCAACCCCTACGACGTCGCGCCCTACCAGAGCTACTGTTACGAGTTCACCAGTCCCGATCACCTGCACACCATCGGCAGGCTGTTCGGCATGCGCCCGCCGGATTATCGATCGGCCCGCGTGCTGGAGCTTGGCTGCGCGTCGGGCGGCAACATCGTCCCGATGGCGGAGCGCTTCCCGAAGGCTCGCTTCGTCGGCGTCGATCTCTCGGATCGTCAGATCGCGCGAGCGAAAGCGCTCGCCGCCACGCTCGCGTTGAAGAACGTCGATTTTCACGCGCTCTCGATCGCGGACCTTCCCGAAGATATCGGTACCTTTGATTACATCATCGCCCACGGGTTCTTGTCCTGGGTCGAGCCGGACATCCAGGCGGCCCTTTGGACGCTCCTCGCCCGACGTCTCGGGCCAGGCGGCATCGCCCTCGTCAGCTACAACACGCTCCCCGGCTGGCATGCGGCGCGGCCCGTCCGCGACATGCTGCTCTATCACTGTGCCCGGTTCGATTCACCGGCGGACAAAGTGCGCGAGGCCTCCGCTCTCCTCGAATTCATTCTTGCGGCCGCGCCGCAAGCTGACGAATCCTACCGCCAGCTCATCCGGCGCGAGCTCGATCTGTTCCGCAAGGCCGACCCCTCGTATCTGCTGCACGACCACCTGGAAGCCGCGAACCACCAATTCTATCTCCACGAGGCGGTCGCCAAGCTCAGGGCCGTCGGGCTCGAATATCTGGGCGACGCGCACCTGCCGCGCATGTATCGGATGAACCTTCCGGCCAAGACGGCCCAGTCGTTCAGCAATGCCGCCGACGTGACCGTGCTCGAGCAGTACCTCGACTTTCTCAACAACCAGCGCTTCCGGATTTCCCTCGTCGTCCACAAGGGAACAGAGCTCAACCGGTCCCTCGACCGTGCGCGAATCCGGGAATTCCACCTGGCGTCCCGGCTTCAGCCGCGCGACCGCGTCCCGATCGATCTCGCGCGCGATCAGGCCGTTCCCTTCGAGGCGCCGGGCTGGCCCGGGTTCACCGCGCAACGCCGCGCCGCGGCGGCTCTCCTCCTCGTGCTCTCCGAGCGGAACGGGCGGCCGATCTCGGCCGAGCGCCTGATCGCCGAAGCGGCCGCGCTGGCGAAGATACGCGACCATAAATCGGTCGCCGAAACACTGATCGACATGGGCATGCCGCTTGCGCTCTCCGGCATGCTCACGCTTCACGCGGAAGAAACGCCCGATACAGGAGTCGTGTCGTCGCGGCCGGTCGGGTTCCGTCCGGCGCGCGTCCTCGCCCGCGACCAGGCGTTCGTGCCGACGGCGCGGCTGACCACGGTGCGCCTCGATGAATCTCAGCGACGGGTGCTCTCGATGTGCGACGGCACGCGCGATCACGCAGCCTTGCAACGGGAGAGCGGCGCGCCGGCCGTCGGTCCCCTTCTCGCCGGGCTCGCGCGTGACGGCTTCCTCATCGGCTAGTTCTCCCGCAATCAAGAAAGCCTCCGATGCCCCCGACCGTTTCCGCGCCCGTGAAGGGCATCGCCTACATGGTGGCGTACGGTTTCGTCACCATCCTGCAGGATGCGATCGTCAAGCTCCTGACGAGCGGCTATCCCGTCGGCGAGATCGTCTGCGTCCGGGCCCTGTTCATTTTCATCCCGCTCGCCCTGTTCGCGCGCGCGGAAGGCGGTCTTCATGTGTTGCGAACGCGGACGCCGGGGGGCCAAGCGCTTCGCGCCCTTTTCGTCATCGCGTCGAACGTGCTCTTCGTGCTCGCCATTCGTTTCCTCCCGTTGACGGAGGCCGTCACACTTACCTTCACGTCGCCCTTCTTCGCCTCCGCGCTCGCGTTCTTCATGTTGGGCGAACGGGTCGGCTGGCGGCGATGGGCGGCCGTCGGCGCCGGGTTCGTCGGGGTCGCCGTGATCCTCCGGCCGACTCCCGGCACCTTCCAGCTCGCCGCCCTGATCCCGCTTGCGTTTGCGCTCGTGAGCGCGCTTCGCGACGTGTTCACGCGGCGGGTGAGCTTCAGCGACCGCCCGATCGCGACGCTGTTCTATTCGACCCTCGCCGTCGCCGTGGCGGGCGGCTTCTCCGCACCCTTCGGCTGGGTCGCGATCCCGCCCGGCGACCTCGCCCTCTTTGCGATCGCGGGCGTTCTCTACGGGCTTGGCGACTACCTGATGATCCAGTCCTTCCGTTACGGCGAAGTCGCGACGGTCATGCCGTTCAAATACACGTTCGTCCTGTGGACGCTCTTTTACGACTTCGTTCTCTGGGGCGCCGTTCCAGACCGGTATCTCATCGCGGGCTCCGCCCTCATCATCGGCAGCGGCCTCTACATCCTCCGGCGCGAGCATAAGCTGCGCGCGGCGAAGGCGATCTGAGGCGCGGAACGGGCGGGTTTCAAACCGGCCGTTGGGATTGTATTGTGCTCGCCCTTCCGACGGTGGTTGGCGAGACCATGCCCAAATACGACTTCGACCTCTTCACCATCGGCGCCGGCTCCGGCGGCGTCCGCGCCTCGCGCATGGCGGGCAAGCTGGGCGCCCGCGTCGCGGTTGCCGAGGAAAGCCGGGTCGGCGGGACCTGCGTGATGCGCGGCTGCATCCCGAAGAAGCTCCTGGTGCTCGGCGCCCATTTCGCCGAGGACTTCGAGGACGCCCGCGCCTATGGCTGGTCCGTGGACGGCGCGCGCTTCGATTGGCCCCAGCTCATCCGCAACAAGAACAAGGAGCTCGACCGCCTGGAAGGCGTCTACCGCCGCGTGCTCCGGGAAAACGCCGTCACCCTCGTCGAGGGCCGCGCCCGGCTCGCCGACGCCCACACGGTCGAAGTCGACGGCAAGCGCCACACGGCCGAGAACATCCTGATCGCGACCGGCGGCTGGCCGAGCATGCCCGCGCTCCCGGGGATCGAGCACGCCATCAGCTCGAACGAGGCGCTCGATCTCCCCCGGCTCCCGAAGCGGATCGCCATCGTCGGCGGCGGCTACATCGCGGTCGAATTCGCCGGCATCTTCAACGGCCTCGGCGCCGGCGTGACCGAGATCATCCGCGCCGGCACGATCTTGCGCGGGTTCGACGAGGACGTCCGCGAAGCCCTGGCGGAAGAAATGCGAAAGAAGGGCGTCACCATCCGCTCCGACTGCCAGGTGCGCGCGATCGAGAAGACGAACGGGCGGTATTCGGTCCGCTTGGCGGGCGGCGACGCGGTCGAAGCCGATGTCGTGATGTACGCCACGGGCCGCGCGCCCAATACAAAGGGCATGGGGCTCGAAGAAGCGGGCGTCACGCTCGACAATAAGGGCGCGGTCGCGGTGGACGCGTATTCGCGGTCCTCCGTCCCCAACATCTGCGCCATCGGCGACGTGACGGACCGCTTGAACCTGACTCCCGTCGCCATCGCCGAAGCCATGGCGCTCGTGCAAACCCTGTTCGGCAAAACGCCGACCGCGATGGACTATGCGAACATCGCGACCGCCGTGTTCAGCCAGCCGCCGATCGGCACGGTCGGCTTGACGGAGGCGGAAGCGCGCGAGCGCGGGCCCGTCGACGTCTACCTCTCCCGCTTCAAGCCCCTGAAGCACACGCTCACCGGCCGCGACGAGCGCACGATGATGAAGCTCGTGGTGGACCGGAAGACGGACCGCGTGCTCGGCTGCCACATGGTCGGGGCCGATGCGCCCGAGATCATCCAGGGCATCGCGGTCGCGCTCAAATGCGGCGCGACCAAAGCCCAGTTCGATGCGACGGTCGGCATCCATCCGACGGCGGCCGAAGAATTCGTCACCATGCGGGAAAAGCTCCCGGAGCATGGGAAGGGCTAGGACCAACTATCGCAATTCCGTGACTCGCCCCACCTCTCCCCAACCCTCTCCGCCCCCGGGGGCGGAGAGGGAGGGCCCCGCCCGGCGGGAGGGTGAGGTGGGGGCCAGTCGCAGTGTCGTATCAGCCATTTGCGAGTCCGGGCACTAGGAACCAAGTCCTCTGGAGAACAGGTCATGACCGCCACACCTTTCTCGAACCTGGCAAAACGAAGCGTCGGAGCCGGCAACCCGGATCATTTGCCGCCGATCGACATGGTGCGCATGCGCGCCTATCGGCTCGGGCGCCTGCAGGCCCAGATCAGGCGGCTCGACTATGCGGGCGCCGTCCTGTTCGACCCGATCAACGTCCGCTACGCGACGGGCAGCCGCAACATGACGGTGTGGATGCTGCATAACGCCGCGCGCTACTGCTTCGTGCCGGCCGAAGGCAAGGCCGTGCTCTTCGATTTCCACAACTGCGAGCATCTCTCGAAAGGCCTGGAGACGATCGGCGAGGTGCGTCCGGCGCGCGGATTTTTCTTCTACTCGGCCGGCAACCGCATGAAGGAGCGGGCGGACGCCTGGGCCAAGGACCTGGACGACGCGATCCGCAAGCACATCGGCCGGGAGAAGCGGATCGCCTTCGATCACCTCGACCCGCTCGGCTGCAAGGCGCTCGAGCGCTTCGGCTATGAGATCCATGACGCGCAGGAACCGTGCGAACTCGCCCGCGCCATCAAGTCGCCGGAAGAGATCGCCTGCGCCGGCCACGCGATTGCCGTCTGCGAAGCGGGGATGGCGCGCATGCGCGACGAGCTCAGGCCCGGCCTCACCGAGGACGCCATCTGGGCGATCCTGAGCGAGACCAACATCCGGATGGGGGGCGAGTTCATGGAATGCCGGCTGCTCTCCTCCGGCGCCCGCACCAATCCTTGGTTCAAGGAATCGGGCGAACGCGTCATCCGGCCGGGCGACCTCGTCAGCTTCGATACCGACCTTATCGGGCCGTTCGGCATGTGCGTCGATCTCTCTCGCACGTTCCTCTGCGGCCCCGCCAAGGCGACCGACGAGCAGCGGAAGCTCTACGGCCTCGCCCTCGAACAGATCCACTACAACATGGACATCCTCAAGCCCGGGATGACCTTTCGGGAATTCGGCGAGAAGGCGTGGCGAATTCCAAATGCCTACGTGGCCAACCGATATTCGTGCGTCGCCCATGGGGTCGGCCTCTGCGACGAGTGGCCGAAGATTCCGCACGCCCAAGATGCGGCGCGGAGCGGTTATGACGGCACGCTCGAGCCCAACATGACCATCTGCATCGAGAGCTACATCGGCGAAGAGGGTGGCCCGGAGGGCGTCAAGCTGGAGCAGCAGGTCCTGATCACGGAGACCGGATGCGAGTCGATGTCCTCCTTCCCGTTCGAAGACGCCCTTATGAGCTGAAGCGGCCGACGAGGCAGCCCCTCATTCCACACCGATGTTTCGAGATGCGAATACTGCGCCGAGGAACTCGAGGATAAGAGTGCTTGCCAGAAGGCAGGTCTGGCCGTGCAGCTCGATCATCGGATTGACCTCGACGAGGTCGAAGCCGACCACCTTCCCGCGCCGCGTCACGCCTTCCAGAAGCTCGCGCACTTCGTGGTAGAGGAGGCCGTCCACGGTCGGCGAGCCGGTGCCGGGCGCGATCGAGGGGTCGAGGCCGTCAATGTCGATCGTCACGTAGGTGTTCCCCAGGTCCGGAAACCGGTCGACGATGGCCTTCGTCCCCTGCCGCCTGATGGCGTCGCGCGTGAACACCATGGCGCCGGCCTTCTCGGCGTCGGCGACCTGATCTTCCGACGTGCGCACGTCGCGGATCCCGAGCTGGATCATATGGCGGACGAACGGAAGCTCCTTCGAGCGCCGGAGCGGGCTGGCATTCCCGTGTCGCACGCCGTCGATGTTGTCCCGCCAATCCATGTGCGCGTCGATGTGCACGATATCGATCGGCGCGAATTTCTCGTAGCCACAGACGATCGGAAACGTGATGGAATGATCGCCGCCGACGAAGACCGGGAACGCGCCCGTGGCAAGGATGGCCTCGGTATTCGAAGTGATCTTTTTCCGGTTCAGCTCGAAATCGTAATAGGTGATGTCGACGTCGCCGCAATCGACCATCGTCAATCCCTTGAGATAGCGCTTGCGTCGCGAGACGTCCCAATATCCGTTCGGCTTGTGGCCGCCCCACGCCGAGTAGCGGACCGAATAGCTGCGGATTTCGCGTGGGCCGAACCGCGTGCCGGGGCGAAAGCCGGTCCCGGCGTCATAGGGCACGCCGAGGAATGCGATATCGGCGTCGATTTTCGAGAAATCTTCGCAGACGGGAGAACGAAAAAACGAAGTCATGCCGACGCTCGGCAGATTTGCCGTATATCGCGAGGTGCTCATTGCTGACCTATCCGATGGCTTCATGCATGTTGGAGCTCGGCGACGAACATACTGACTTGCATGCCGTGCCTCAACAGTCGTCGGGGATATACCATCATGCTCTAGCAATCCGCGGCGAGACGGCGTATATCCCTGGTTTCCTCGGCCTTTCGGGGGCGAGGATCGAGCCTGGGACAACGGTATTCAGAGATCAGGTCTTTCGATGACGGCCCAGAAATGGACGCCCGATAGCTGGCGCGCAAAGCCGATCCGGCAGGTGCCGGAATACGACGACCCGAAGGCCGCCGAAGCGGCGGAGGCTCAGCTCCGCCGCTATCCGCCGCTCGTGTTCGCGGGCGAAGCGCGCAACCTGAAAGCGGCGCTTGCCAAGATCGCGGCGGGGGAAGCCTTCCTCCTGCAGGGGGGCGATTGCGCCGAAAGCTTCGCGGAATTCCACCCGAACAACATCCGCGACATGTTCCGCGTTCTCCTGCAGATGGCGGTCGTGCTCACGTTCGCCGCCGCGCTTCCCGTGATCAAGGTCGGGCGCATGGCCGGGCAGTTCGCGAAGCCCCGTTCGGACAATACGGAAACCCAGAACGGCGTGACGTTGCCCGCCTACCGCGGCGACATGGTCAACGGCATGGACTTCACGCCCGAGTCGCGCCGCCCGGACCCGCAGCGGCTCATTCAGGGCTACAACCAGTCGGCCGCGACCCTCAACCTGCTCCGCGCGTTCGCCCAGGGCGGCTACGCCGACTTGCACAAGGTCCATCAGTGGAACCTGGGATTCATCGCCGACAGCCCGCTGTTCCATCGTTATGAAGATATCGCGAGCCGCATCGACGAGGCGCTCGCGTTCATGGCCGCCTGCGGCCTCACGTCGGAGACCACGCCGCAAATTCGCGGCACGGATTTTTACACGTCACACGAAGCGCTGCTCCTGAACTACGAGCAGGCGATGACGCGCATCGACTCGACGACGGGCGACTCCTATGACACCTCGGCGCACCTCCTTTGGGTGGGCGACCGCACGCGGCAGCTCGACGGCGCGCATCTCGAGTTCCTGCGCGGCATCCATAACCCGGTCGCGTTCAAGGCCGGGCCGTCCTTGAAGCCGGACGAGATGCTGAAGATCATCGATATCCTCAACCCGGCCAACGAGGCGGGTCGCCTCTGCGTCATCGCGCGCATGGGCGCGGACAAGGTCGAGGCCGGCCTGCCGCCGCTCATCCGCGCGGTCAAGCGCGAGGGCCGCAAGGTCGTCTGGGTCTGCGATCCGATGCACGGCAACACGATCAAGAGCTCAACCGGATATAAGACCCGCCACGTGGACCGGATCATGACCGAGGTGCGCGGCTTTTTTGCCGTGCACCGGGCCGAGGGCACGCACGCCGGCGGCGTTCACTTCGAAATGACCGGCCAGGACGTGACGGAGTGTATCGGCGGCGCGCAAGCGATCACGGAAGCCAACCTGCAGGACCGCTATCACACCCATTGCGACCCCAGGCTGAACGCCAAACAGGTGCTGGAGCTTGCCTTCCTGCTGGCCGAGATTCTCCGTAACGACCGCACCGCTGATTCGGCGCGCGGGACAGCCCGCGCGGTCGCCGCCCGATCCTGAAGCGGGGCCCGGCGGGCCGCCGCTTCAGGATCCCATCCGGAAGTCCTCAACGATGAACGACAGGACAACACCGGAGAAGCACCACCCCGACGCGGACGTCTCCCGCTACGCCGATCGTTATTTCCTCAAGACGAAGGAGACCGTCGCCCGCTTCGGCGACAAAACCGTGACCTACGCGGTCTTCATGCGGCGGCCTGTGATCTTCACCCCGCGGCTGATGGTGGAGTGGCTGCAAGGGATGGCCGCGGCGCGCGCGGCCGACTTCGATATCAAGCTCAATTACGACGAAGGCGAGTGGGTCGGAGCGGGCGAGCCGCTCCTTTATCTCACGGGATCCTTCTATCATTTGGTCGATCTCGAAACGATCTATCTGCAGAAGCTCGGCGCCGCCTGCGTCGCCGCCTACAACGCTTTCACGATGTGCGTCGACTTGCCGGACGTGGCCTTCCTCGCCATGGACGCCCGCCACTGCGCCGGCCAGGAGATGTCCGAGATGATGGCCTATGCGGCGTCGGTGGGCTCGAAGGCCGCGCGGCAACAGGCGAATGCCAAGGGATTCGTCGGCAGCGCCACCGACGCGACCGCGCATTATTTCGGCCAGGCCCGCGGGCTCGGCACCATGCCGCACGCGCTGATCGGCTACGCGGGGTCGACGGTGCGGGCGGCCGAGATGTACGCGGACACCTTTCCGGGCCAGGACATGACCGTGCTCGTCGACTACTTCGGCCTCGAAGTCGCGGACTCGCTCGCCGTCTGCCGCAGGTTCCCGGACCTCGCCCGCGCGGGCCGGCTCAGCATCCGGATCGATACCCACGGCGGACGCTTCATCGAGGGGCTCGATCCGCAGGAGTCCTACGCCGTGCTCGAGCGCCACGTGCCGCTCGCCATCCGGCGCTACCGGAGCGACGCCGAGCTCCGCTATCTCACCGGCACCGGCGTTTCGGCCGCCGCCATCTTCCGCGTACGCGACGCCCTCGACACCGCCGGGTTCGACAACGTGAAGATCATCGCATCTTCCGGCTTCAACGTGGCCAAGTGCAAGGTGATGGCCGACGTCAAAGCGCCCATCGACGTCATCGGCACGGGCTCATACCTGCCGGACAGCTGGACGGAGACATACGCCACCTCCGACATCATCGCCTACGACGGCGTGCCGCAGGTGAAGGTCGGCCGAGAGTTTTTGTTCAAGCACGGGAAAAAATAGGGCAAGAGTGACGATTCGCCCGGGAGTGGACTTGAACGCGAAAGAGAAGGACAGGCCCGGGGTCGTAGCGCACCCGCCTTTCATCTATTTGGGGTTCCTCGCCGTCGGCATCGCCCTCGGCTACGTCTGGCCGCTCCCGATCGTGGGCGGAGCGCTCTCCGCCTTGGCGCGATTCTCCCTTGCCGCGCTGCTCGCCGGCGGCGGCGCGTTGCTGCTCGGCATCGGCATCCGGGAATTTCAGCGCCGCGAAACCAACTTCCGCACGGACAGGCCGAGCACGGCCATCATCTCGGATGGCCTCTACCGCTACTCCCGGAACCCGCTCTATATCGCGCTCACCCTCATCTACGTTGGCCTCTGCGTGGCGTTGGACAACCTCTGGGCTTTGGCGCTGCTCGTCCCCGTCCTCCTCACCGTTCGCTACGGCGTCATCGCCCGCGAGGAGGCGTATCTGGAGCGGAAATTCGGGGAGGAATATCTCCGCTACAAGCGCAGCGTGCGGCGCTGGCTGTAACAGCGCAGTCTATGTGACTGCCTTATGGACCTGACGCGAATGCCGGGTACTGTCTCAGTTTGAAACCCCATGCCCAAAGTCGCCCCTGATCAACTAAAGCAGGCAATCGAGAATCGGCACGGCGGCACTGCGACCTTTACCCAATCCGTCCCCGTCAAAGAGACATTCGAGGGCGAGACGGTCTGGGAAGGCGCCGTTCACGTATTCGATTGGATAGGCCACCCCAAAGCGACCAGGGCCTATGCTTGGTCGTCGCCGATTAAGGGGAGTCTCGAGCGCCGGTTCTTTGCCGTGCTGCATATTCCGCCGATAAATTCACCCATGGCGGCTGTGAGGGCGTCCATCGTGGCAGAGCGGCGGGCAAAAAATGGGAGCTAAGGGGCGCACGCGAAAATATCACGCGGGGAATCTCATCCCGATGCTGAGATTAGCCGCGAATCTGCGTAATCAGATGCTCGCAGCCGGGTTCACCGACAATGGCGGAGCTATACACAGCGCTGAGCGCATTCTGAATATTCTGGGCATGTTCCTAAAATACCCAGACCTAAACCACATCAATAATCTTCGTAGCTTGGAAAAAGCCAAGTTCTCGGTCGATGGGCTAGCGGCTCACGAACGTGGCGAAAAGGTGCTGATTGAGCATGTCTCTCCCATCCGCGATTTGACCCGACGAGCCATACAGGAAATAGGCCGTGGAGTGACCGATGCAGAGTTGGAGTCCTTTATCCGTACCCATTACGAGTTGGTACTGCTGACACCAGATGAGGCCGTACGCCTTAACCGTCTCAATAGATCGAGGATGGAACCTGATCGCCTAGCAAGAGCCGGAATCCATCTGGCCTCACAAGAATCAAATTAGGACACTACCGAATGCCGTGCTTGCTTGCCCGAAAACGTATATTATGGTAATATACAAAAGATGTTCGATACTGAGCGGATCGCTGGGTTTGAATGGGACGATGGCAACCGCCGGAAGAGCGAAGACAAGCATGGCGTGACACAGGCGGAAGCAGAACAGGTTTTCTTGAACGAGCCTCTGCTGGTCGTGGAGGATACGGCCCATAGTCAATCCGAATCCCGCTACCACGCCCTTGGAAAGACCGACGCAGGCCGCCCGCTGCACGTAACGTTTGCGCTTCGCGATGAGGCGACCCGAATCCGCATCATTTCCGCGCGACCCATGCACCGCAAGGAGAAGTCCCGCTATGCGCAAGAAGGTTAAGCCGGTTCCCCGCTTTCGCAGCGAAGAGGAAGAGCGTCGGTTCTGGGAGACTCACGATTCCGCCGACTACGTCGATTGGAGCAAGGCGGAGCGCGTTCGCTTTCCCAATCTTAAGCCGTCGTCGACGTCGATTTCGCTGCGCCTGCCGACCGGCCTTTTGGAGCGGATCAAGACCGCCGCCAACAAGAAGGACGTGCCCTACCAGTCCCTGATCAAGATATGGCTCGCGGAGAAGCTCGACGCCGCCTGAGCCTCACTTGAACTGCTTCACGATCTCGGTGAGCTTGATCGTGGTTTCGGCGCCATAGCGCTCGGTGAGCTGCTGGCGGCCGACCTGCTGGGCCAAGGCATTCTTGAGATCGGCGAAGAGCGCGCTCACGAACCGCCGGAAGGAGGCCTCCTTGAGCTCCCATCCGGACGCCTCGCTCGCCCCCTCGACCGGCGAGAGGTGACCGTTCACCAGCTCGATAAACCAAGCCTGGCGCCTCTCGAGCTTCTCGAAGTACGTGGCCATGGCGACCTGGGCGTCCATGGCGACCCAGTAGGATTCGGGATCGGCGTAGACCTGCTCCCAGGAAAAGCTGTCGTCGTCGCCTTTTTTGACGCGGGCGACGATCTTGCGGCAGCGCTCCTGGTACTCTTCCACCACTTCGGGGCCGACCATCATCCCGAGCGCCATGAAGAAGCCCGGCAGGATGCGCCGGGACAGCGCCGCCGGGTCGGCCTTTAGCGTCTTGTCGTCGGCGAACAGGTTGGAAAACCGCTTCACGATCACGCGATCGAAAGGATAATTGCGCGCCTGGTCCCAGGACGCGCGCTCGCGCGCCTTCACGTAGGCTTCGAACGACTGCTCGAAAACGGCCTGCAGCGCCTGCGCCTGGCGGCCGAACTCCTGCTTCAGGCCCTGCAGATCCTGCATCCGAAGCACGCCGCCCTTCTTTTTCGCTTCCGCCATCAGGCGGTCGACGATGGAACTGACGACGGTGTCGGCGATGGCCTTGCTCTGGCTTTTCGGGCTGGTTGCTGGCATTGGCCTTCACCGGCGGCAGGGGCGGCGCGTCGACGGCGCGTAGAATATGACCTTCGACGGGCGATTGCCAGCCCGGGGCGGCGAAGGGATTCCATCCCTCGCGGCACTTTCCAACCCCTGGCGCGGCCGGTAGTCTCGCCCGGCAAGGCCCATGACCCAATCGCTCACCATCGCGCTCGCCCAGATCAATCCGACTGTCGGCGACATCGACGGCAACGTCGTCCGCATCCGCGACGCGCACCTCGCCGCCGCCCGCGCGGGGGCCGATCTCGTGGTCATGGGCGAGCTCGCGCTCGCCGGCTATCCGCCCGAGGACCTCGTGCTCAAGCGGGCGTTCCAGGACCGCATCGAGGCCGCCGCCGCCCGCCTCGCGAGCGAAACCGGCGCGAGCGGCGCAGGCCTGATCGTGGGCGCGCCCTGGCCCATGGACGGAAAGCTCCACAATGCGGCCCTCTTGATCGAGGACGGGCGGGTCGCCCACGTGCGGCTCAAACATGAATTGCCCAACTACGGGGTGTTCGACGAGAAGCGCGTGTTCGCCGCGGGCCCGTTGCCCGGCCCGATCCCGTTCCGCGGGATCAGGCTCGGCGTGATGGTGTGCGAGGACATGTGGCTCCCGGACGTCACCGAATGCCTCGATGAGTGCGGCGCCGAAATCCTGATCGTCATCAACGGCTCGCCCTTCGAGGTCGACAAGCCGGATGTCCGCCTCAACCTCGCGGTCGCCCGTGCGACCGAGGCCGAGCTCCCGCTCGTCTACGTGAACCTCGTCGGCGGTCAGGACGAGCTCGTGTTCGACGGCGCCTCCTTCGTGCTCGGCGCCGATCGCGCGCTCAAGGCCCGCGCCAAAGCGTGGGGCGAAGACCTCGTTCTCACCCGCTGGGAGCGACGAGACGGCACGTGGGGCTGCGCCGAATCCGGCATTGCGCGCTCGTTCTCCCGCGAGCAGGACATCTATCAAGCCATGATGCTGGGCCTCGCCGACTACGTCGGCAAGAACCGCTTCCCGGGCGTGCTCATCGGCCTTTCCGGCGGCATCGACAGCGCGCTCACCGCGGCCGTCGCCGTGGATGCGCTCGGCCGCGAGCGCGTCCGCTGCGTGATGATGCCGTCGCCCTATACCTCGCAAGAGAGCCTGGAGGATGCCGCTGAAGTCGCGCGCCTGCTCGGCATCCGGCTGGACACCATACCCATCGCGCCCGCCATGGATGCGTTCTCGGGGATGCTTCGCGAGGGGTTCGGAAATCGCCCCCCCGACACTGCGGAGGAGAATATCCAGGCCCGCTCGCGCGGACTCACGCTCATGGCGCTCAGCAACAAATTCGGCCACATGGTGCTCTCGACCGGAAACAAATCCGAGATGTCGGTCGGCTACGCGACCCTTTACGGCGACATGTGCGGCGGCTATTCCGTGCTCAAGGACGTCTACAAGACGACGGTCTTCCAGCTCTCGCGCTGGCGAAACGCGGCGCAGCCGGAGAACGCGCTTGGGCCCCGGGGCCCGGTGATGCCGGAACGCGTCATCACCAAGCCGCCGACGGCCGAGCTCAAGCCCAACCAGACGGATCAGGACACGTTGCCGCCCTACGAGACGCTCGATGCCATTCTCCGCTGCCTGATCGAGAGCGAGATGTCGCTCGATGACATTGTCGCGGAGGGGCATGACCGCGAAACCGTGCGCAAGGTCTGGCGCATGCTGGATCGTGCCGAATACAAGCGCCGCCAGGCTCCGCCGGGCGTGAAGATCACCAGCCGCGCGTTCGGGCGCGACCGCCGCTACCCGATCACCAACGGCTTCACCAATCTGATTTGAGCGGGCCTGATATGACCGCCGAGCCGAATATGAAAGGTGGCGCCGTCCGTTTCGCGCCGAGCCCGACCGGCCTCATGCACGTCGGCAACGCGCGGTTGGCGCTCGTCAACTGGCTGTTCGCCCGCGCGCACGCGGGCACGTTCGTGCTTCGCCTCGACGATACCGACCGCGAGCGGTCGCGGGCGGAGTTTGCCCAGGCGATCGAGCAGGATCTGCGCTGGCTCGGCCTCGCGTGGGACCGTTACGAGAGCCAGTCCGCCCGCCTCAGCAGCTACGACGAAGCCTGCGCGCGGCTGCGGGCGGCGGGCCGCCTCTACGCCTGCTACGAGACGGGCGAGGAGCTGGACTACATGCGGCGGCGCCAGATCAAGGCCGGCAAGCCGCCGATCTACGACCGCGCGGCCCTCAAGCTCGACGAGTCGGATCGCCAGCGTCTGGAGTCCGAGGGGCGGAAGGCACACTGGCGGTTCCGGCTCGAGCACAAGAGCATCCGCTGGGACGATCTCGTGCGCGGGCCCCAGGAGTTCCGGGGCGAGAACCTGAGCGATCCGGTGGTGGTGCGGGCCGATGGGACATACCTTTATATGCTGCCGTCCGCCGTCGACGACGCCGATATGGCGATCACCCACGTTATCCGGGGCGAAGACCACGTGACCAACACCGCCATCCAGATTCAAATGCTCGATGCGCTCGGCGCGCCGGTGCCGGCGTTCGCGCACCTGCCGCTGATGACGGACGCGAGCGGGGCCAAGCTCTCGAAGCGGCTCGGTTCCGTCACTCTCGAATCCTTGCGCAAGGACGGGATCGAGCCGATGGCGATCAACAGCCTGTTGGCCCGGCTCGGCACGTCCGAGGCCGTCGAGCCTCACCTCGACCTCGACGCCCTGGTGGCCACGTTCGACATCACCC
Organism: Rhodospirillales bacterium; assembly: GCA_009694195.1. Lineage (GTDB taxonomy): Bacteria > Pseudomonadota > Alphaproteobacteria > Rhodospirillales > SHVQ01 > SHVQ01. The sequence continues at coordinate 11,222 of SHVQ01000028.1, read as the reverse complement.
GTTTCGGGCGCGCCCAGCCGCGCTTCGATCCGGCGGAGCTCAAGGCGCTCAACGCCAAGCTCCTGCACATGATGCCGTACGCGATGGTGGCGGAGCGCCTGACCGCGCTCGGCCTCGGCCACGCCGACGCCCGTTTCTGGGACGCCGTCCGCCGCAACCTCGAGCGGCTGGAAGACGCCGGCGTCTGGCACGGCGTCTGCTACGCCGTGGTGACGCCCGCGATCGAGGAAACCGAGTTCGTCCGCGAAGCGGCGAAAGTGCTGCCGCCCGACCCCTGGAGCGAGACGACCTACGGGACGTGGACTGAGGCCGTCGGCGAGCGCACGGGACGAAAAGGCAAGGCCCTGTTCCTGCCGCTCCGGCTCGCGCTGACCGGCCGCTCCCACGGGCCGGAGCTGAAAACCCTACTTCCGTTGATCGGACGCAAGCGCGCGTTCGCCCGCCTCCACGGCGAGGCCGCCTGAAGGATACCGCATGGCCCGCGCACCCCTGACGCTCAAGCTCCACAACACGCTCACCCGGCAGAAGGACGTGTTTCGACCCGTCGATCCCAAGCACGTCCGCATGTACGTCTGCGGCCCCACGGTTTACGACTTCGCCCACATCGGGAACGCGCGCCCCGTGATCGTTTTCGACGTGCTCTACCGGCTGCTGAAGCGCCTTTATCCGAAGGTCACGTACGTCCGCAACATCACGGACGTGGACGACAAGATCATCGCCGCCGCAAAAGAATCCGGCGAGCCGATCGGCTCCATCACCAAACGCACGGAGCAGGCGTTCCACGAGGACGCGAAGGCCTTGGGCGCGCTCGACCCTGACGTCGAGCCGCGGGCGACCGAGCACATCCCGGAGATGATCCGGATGATTGAGGCGTTGATCGAAAAGGGCCACGCCTATGCCTACATGGCCGAAGGCCACGCGGGCGACGGGCACGTGCTGTTCAGCGTGCCGTCGATGCCGACGTACGGGCGCCTTTCCCGCCACAGCCGCGACGAGCTGATCGCGGGCGCGCGCGTCGAGGTCGCGCCTTATAAAAAAGACCCGGCCGACTTCGTGCTGTGGAAGCCGTCGACGCCCGATCTTCCGGGGTGGGATTCGCCCTGGGGCCGCGGCCGGCCCGGCTGGCACATCGAATGCTCGGCGATGAGCGAAAAATATCTCGGCAGCACCTTCGACATTCACGGCGGCGGCCTCGACTTGATCTTCCCTCACCACGAAAACGAGATCGCCCAGAGCACGTGCGCGCGTCCCGGCGAGACCTTCGCGCGGGTTTGGGTGCACAACGGCTATCTGATGGTGAACGGGGAGAAGATGTCGAAATCGCTCGGCAACTTCTTCACCGTGCGCGACCTCCTGCAGAAGGCGCCCGGCGAAGTCATCCGTTTCGCCATGCTGGCGACCCACTACCGCCAGCCGCTCAACTGGACGGACGACGCCTTGAAACAGGCGCGCTCGATCCTCGACCGCTGGTATCGGGCGATTGCATTGTGCGGGCCGGTCGCGCCGATCGCGCCCGCGCTCGACGTCGAGGCCATCCAGGCCTTCCTCGCGGCGCTGACGGACGACCTCAACACATCCCAGGCGATCGCCGAGATCAACAAGCACGCCGACATGATCTTCCACGCGGCCGACCTGACCGGCATCACGAAAAAGATGGTCAACTTCGATACCTTGAAGGGTCGGCTCCTGTTCATGGGCAACATGCTGGGCGTCCTCCGGCAGGACGCGGACGCGTGGTTCAAGGGCGTCTCCGCCGGCAGCGGGACGGCGGGCGAAGCGGAGATCGAGGCTCTCATTCAGAAGCGGAACGACGCGCGGAAGGCCAAGGACTTCAAGGAAGCCGACCGCCTCCGCGCCGAGCTTGTGGCGAAGGGCGTGACGCTCGAAGACGGCCCGAAAGGCACGACCTGGCGCCGGGGCTGAGCCGGCGTCAGCCCTTCAGCACGCCTCGCTTTTTCAGCGCCGTCACGGCCAGGTGCAGCCACGTGACCATCACCATGCCCGCGAGGTGCGCGGTCATGCCGCCGACATCGTGGGGCGGGCTCACGTTGTTGATGTCGAAGGCGACGAAGTCGAGCCCGTCGAGGCTTTCCAGCAGCGCGAACGCTTCCCGCGCGGTCGCCCCGCCCCAGGTCGGGATGCACACGCCGGGCGCCGCCGAGGGGTCGAAGAAATCCATGTCCCAGCAAAGGAACACAGGGCGGCCCTTCATCCGCTCGTGGACGTAGGCGGCCGTCTGCTCGAGGCCGCGCGAGAAGAGGGCCTGGGCGTCGATCATCTCGTAGCCGAGCTCCTTGGCGTGGCTGTGGGCGCGCGGCTCATAAGTGGTGCCGCGGGCGCCGATGTGGATCGAGCGTCCGACGTCGATCAGCCCTTCCCTTGCAGCATGCGTGAAGGTGGAGCCGGTGTTGAAGGGATCGCCGGCGATGTCCGGGTAGGCGTCGGTGTGGGCGTCGATGTGGAGTGCCAGCAGGTTCGGGTACTTGCGCCTGACGGCGCGGAGCTGCGGGAGCGTGATGATGCCGTCGCCGCCCATGGTGATCGGGATGGCGCCCGCGTCGACGATATGCCGGACGGCCGCCTCGATCGCGTCGAACGAGCCTTCCGCGTCGCCGGGAGTCACCTTCGCGTCGCCGCAGTCGACGACGCCCAGGATCTCGACGGGGTTGATGGTCCGGTGGGGCGGCCAGTAGGGCCGCACGAGCGCGGAGGCCTCGCGGATGGCCTTCGGCCCGAGGCGGGCGCCGACGCGGGTCGGATGCACCCCTGAATCGAAGGGGATGCCGAGGATGGCGGCCTTGGTCCCGGCGAAATCGCGGGAAAAAGGCACGCCCATGAACGTCGGGTCCCGGCCGTAGATTTCCGCCCGGGCCCGGGGTTGATCCTTCGCCTTCTTGCCGCGGTCGTTCATCGTCCGTCTCCCCTCGTTGTCGCCCGCCGGAGCTTAGAGCGTGATTGCGACGGATGGAAACACCCCCTCACCCAGCTCCGGATAAAGCGCGACGTTCGTCGCGCCAACCCTTCGCAACCCTCTCCCCCCTTTTGGGGGGAGAGGGAGGGGTGAGAGGGGCACGAACTCACCCGAACGCCCGCTTGCGGCGCGCGGCTTCCTCGGCGTCGAGCTCGGGCGTGATTTCGCGAAGCTGTTCGTAGTCGCGGTTGGTGCGCTTGGGGCCGCTCCAGGCGACGCCGATCTCGGGCAACGGCGCGTCGCCGGTGGCGAGTGCCCGCGCAAGCTTGAGGAACAGGCGCGCGCACGCGCCGTAGGCTTTGATCTCCAGGCCCGTTCGGTCGAGCTGCGGCAGGATGTCGAACCATTCGACGCCGACGATCGGCCCCTCGTCGACCTTGGGCCTCATCACGTGAGCCGTGGCGCCGAAGCGGTCGGCCCCCTCGTAGAGCGCGAATTCGACGCCGTGGCTTCCCGGGTACGTGGGCGGCCCCGGGTGGAAGTTGTAGGCGGGGGAGCCCAAGGCTTTGAGCACCGTCGCCGGCACGATCACGGCGGTGGAGAAGGCGATCAGGCGCACGCCTTCCGAGGGGTTCGCGATCGCGGCCTCGAGGCCCCGTCGGTCGCGCACGTGGCGGATCGGGAGCGCGGCCGCGTGTTCCCTGAGGTACCCGGTCAGGTGGGGCGCCTCGGCGTCCCCGGTCAGCAGCACGATCTCTTTCGGCATGCGGTTGCCATGGTAGCCTCAAGGGCGGCCAGGAGGAACGCATCCATGACCGACCCCATCAAGAAAGCGATCGCGGTTCTGAACGAGGCCTTGGAGCTCGACCGGGGCGCGATCACCGATCTCGTCAACATGCGGGTCGAATGCAACGCCCGCCTCGCCGCCCATCCGACGATCCAAACCGGCGTCTACGGCGGCGCCCGGCGGGTCGGCGTCCTCGGCCTCCTCAACGGGGCCTTGGGCGATTCACCCTCGGGCGTGATCGGCGCCAAGGGCCGCATGGACGACACCGGCCATTTCCACGCCATCGAGCGCTTCGTCGATTTGCGCGAGGAGAAGCTGGATACGCTGGCGTAGACGGAGCGGGGCGTTTCGCGGATGAAGCCGATCGCGGCCTCAAGCCGCTTTTTCGCCCTTGTAGGGCTTAATCTTGGCCACCTGAGCCGAAATGCGCCGCTTCGCCTCCAGCGTGTCGTAGTCATTCTGAAGTCTCAGGAAGTAACCTTCCGAAAGACCGAAAAACTTGCAGAGCCGCAAGTCCGTGTCGGCCGTGATGTCACGGGTGCCGTTGACGACGGCGTGAATGCGATTGCCCGGGACGCCGATGGCATGGCCGAGCCGGTTCTGGCTCATGCCGATCTCATTGAGAAACTCTTGCTTGAGAATCTCGCCGGGGTGGGGGTTCCGAAGTTGGCCCATCGCCATATCCTTCCGCGCACTGCCGTCTTCAGTGATGGTCCGCGATCTCCACGTCGTAAGCATCACCGGCCCGCCACGCAAAGCAGATGCGCCATTGATCGTTGATCCTGATGCTCATCTGCCCCTTGCGGTTGCCCTTGAGAGCCTCCAGACGGTTGCCGGGCGGGTTGCGCAAGTCCTCAACCGTCAGGGCCGCATCGATCTGGCGCAGCTTTCGGAACGCCCGATCCTGGATATCCTGAGGGAACTTGCGGCTGTTCTCACCAGCCCAAATGCGCTCCGTCTCCTTGCATTTAAACGACGAGATCATGCGAATGTACGCTGATACGCAATACGTATCAAGTATAAACCGTCGCGATGCATCGGCGATCGTCCACTCTCAGCCGCCGGAGACACGCTAACCCCAGGCTGCATCGGTTGAAAGTTTTTCAAGCTGGATACGCTGGGGTCGGTGATTCTGCCCTCGAAGGTCTTGACCGGGCTCGTCTAAGTGGACTTTGCGGGGATTCCCCGCAAGAGGCCCCTTGAACAAGCCCGGTCATGACGCGACATGGCCCCCTGGATTCCCGCGTTCGCGGGAATGACGGCTTCGGGTCGGGCCGGAAGCCCTTGTTCCGCGCCCCTGAATTCGGCATTCTCGCGCTTCCTTCAAGTGACCTGGGCATCTGGGGCGTCATGGACGAGAAGCGCGTCTATCTCTACGACTCGACGTTGCGCGACGGGGCGCAGACGCAGGGCGTCGATTTCAGCGCCGTCGACAAGGAAGCGATCGCGCGCGAGCTCGACGGCCTCGGCATCGACTACATCGAGGGCGGCTGGCCCGGCGCCAACCCGACCGACGACGCCTTTTTCGCCGCGCCGCCGAAGCTGAAGCGCTCCCGCCTGGTCGCCTTCGGGATGACCCGTCGCGCGGGGCGCAGCGCCGACAACGACCCCGGCCTCGCGGCGCTGCTCGCGGCCGGCGCCAAGACCGTCTGCATGGTCGGCAAGGCGTGGGATTTCCAGGCCGAGGTCGCGCTCGGCATCGACGCCAAGGAAAACATCGCGATGATTTCCGACAGCGTCGCCCACGCGCGGCGGAAAGTGGACGAGGTGATTTTCGACGCCGAGCATTTCTTCGACGGTTACAAGGCGAACGCCGACTACGCGCTCGCGTGCGCGAAGGCGGCCTTTGAGGCGGGCGCCCGCTGGATCGTGCTCTGCGACACCAACGGCGGCACGCTCCCCGACGAGATCGAGCGGATCGTCGGCGCCGCCGCGCGCCACGTTCCGGGGACGCGCCTCGGCATCCACTGCCACGACGACACCGGGAACGCGGTCGCCAACTCGCTCGCCGCCGTGCGCGCCGGCGCCCGCCAGATCCAGGGCACACTCAACGGCCTGGGCGAGCGTTGCGGCAACGCCAACCTGATCTCCCTCGTGCCCACGCTGATGCTGAAGATGGGCTACACGACGGGCCTCGGCGCCGATGACTTGAAGCACGTGACGCACGTGTCGCGCGTCGTCGACGAGCGCCTGAACCGGGCGCCCAACCGGCACGCGCCCTACGTCGGCGAGAGCGCGTTCGCGCACAAGGGCGGGCTCCACGTCTCGGCGGTCGAGAAGGACCCCCGGTGCTACGAGCACCTGGAGCCGGGCCTCGTCGGCAACCACCGCCACATCGTCGTCTCCGATCAGTCGGGGCGATCTAACATCCTCGCCCGCTTCCGCGAGATCGGCATCGACATCGACGCCGGCGACCCCAAGGTCATGGAGCTTGTGGACGAAGTGAAGAGCCGCGAGTTCTACGGCTACGCCTATGACGGCGCCGAGGCGAGCTTCGAGCTGCTCGCCCGCCGGGCGCTGGGCGGCGTGCCGGAATTCTTCCGCCTCACTAGCTTCCGCGTGCTGGACGAGCGGCGGTGGAACGCGAAGGGCGATCTGGTCACCGTTTCGGAGGCGACCGTGAAGCTCACGGTCAAGGGCACACCTTATATGACGGTCGCCGAGGGCAACGGCCCGGTGAACGCGCTCGACGGCGCGCTCCGAAAGACGCTCGACAGCATCTACCCCGGCCTCGCCGACCTCCGGCTCGTGGACTACAAGGTCCGCATCCTGACGCCCGGCGACGGCACGCGGGCGGTGACGCGCGTGATGATCGAGTCCGCGGACAAGACGGGCGAGCATTGGAACACGGTCGGCGTCTCCACCAACATCATCGACGCCTCCTATGACGCGCTGCACGATTCGATCGTCTATAAATTGCTCCGTAACGGGGCGCCGCCCGCCTGCGGGGCCGACCCGCTGCGCCAGAGCGACAGCGCGGCGAGAGCCCCTTCGGCGCGGCGAAGGCCCGCCGGCGCGTGAGATGGCCGGCACCGATTCGAGCAAGGCATCTGCGTTAAGCGCGGACGCAGGCGGCGGCCCCGCCATCGTCCTCGTCAATCCCCAGCTCGGCGAGAACATCGGCATGGCGGCACGGGCCATGCTCAACTGCGGCCTCACGGACCTCCGCCTCGTCAATCCGCGCGCGGGGTGGCGCGCCGACAAGACGTGGAAAGCATCCTCCGGCGCCGACCGGGTGCTGGAAGGCGCCCAGCTTTTCCAATCGACGGCCGATGCCGTCGCCGACCTGGAGCGCATCTACGCGGCCACCGCCCGCGGCCGCCACGCGACGCAGCGCGTCGTGACGCCGCGCCAGGCCGCCTTGGAGACGCGGAAGGTCGAGGTCGCGGGCGCCCGCACGGGCGTACTGTTCGGCCCGGAAGCGAAGGGCTTGAAGAACGACGACGTGGCGCTCGCGGACGCCGTTCTGATGGTGCCGCTGAACCCCGCGTTCAAGTCGCTCAATCTCGCGCAAGCCGTTTTCGTCGTCGGCTACGAGTGGTATCTCGCGGGCGCCGGCGCGAGCGCCTCGAAGATGATGATCCCGAAGGAGACCCGGCCGGCAACCAAAGAGGAGCTGCTGGGCCTCTTCGCGCACCTGGAACGCGAGCTCGACGACTGCGGCTTCCTCCGCGTCAGGGAGAAGCGGCCGCGGATGGTGCGGAACCTGCGCAACCTGTTTCAGCGCGCCGGCCTCACCGAGCAGGAAGTGCGGACGCTCCGCGGCGTCATCGCCTGCCTGGTCGAGGGACGCGAAAAGAGGAGGTAACGTACCCGGCCAGGTCAACATTTTTGTTGCCTGCCGACAGCGTCAAACATATGTTGGGGGCATGACCCACGACGAGTTTCGGCGCTGGCTAGCCAAGCAAGGCGCCACATTCGCCGAGGGGAAGCGGCATACGAAGGTCTACCTGCACGGACGATTTTCGGTCTTGCCGCGACACGGGCGCAAGGAAATCCCCAGCGGGACCTTGCGGGCGATCAAACGACAATTCGGACTCAAATGAGAGGCTCGCATGCGCGCGTATCCGGCACGCTTCATTTCCGAACCCGAAGGCGGATTTACCGTGACGTTCCGGGACGTCCCCGAGGCGATCACCTGGGGTGAAGACCGCCCCGAAGCCTTGTCGATGGCCGGAGACGCGCTGGAGACGGCGCTCTCGACCTATGTCGACCGGCGATTGCCGCTGCCGCGCGCGACAAAGCTGCGACGGGCCGAAGCCCTCGTTCCGCTGTCTGCCTTGGGTGCGGCCAAAGCGGCGCTCTACGAGACGATGCGCCGGCAAGGTGTCGGAAAGGCGGAACTGGCGCGCCGGCTCGATTGCCACCTGCCGCAGATCGACCGACTTCTCGACTTATGCCACTCCTCCAAGCTGGAACAGGTGGAATCCGCGCTTGCCGCGCTTGGCAAGCGCCTTCTGATCGGCGTACGCGACGCAGCCTGACGCCGCGGAGGCGACGTCAGAGAGCCGGCGGGCCCTTGAGCTCGACCGTGTTGCCTTCCGGGTCGTCGAGATAGATCGAGGGTCCGGTCCCCTCGGCTCCGTATCGGGTCTTGACCTCGCCCGCCTCGATCCCGTTCGCCCGGAGATGCCGCCGGACGGCCTCGCCATCGAACGGCTCGATGCGAAGACAGAGGTGGTCCATATTGCGCCGCTCGTTTTTCCGCTCGTTTTTCCGCTCGTTTTTCCCTGGGCCCGCGTCTTTCGCCGCGTCGACGAGGTCGATCAACGAGCGGCCGGCGCGCAATTGAACGAGACCGATGTCCTTCACCTCGCGTTCGGCCCGGCACCCCAAAACGTCGCAGTAGAAGCGGCGCATCCGCTCCACGTCGCGGGCGCGGATGACCACGTGATCGAGCCCCTGGAGAGCGAAGGGGACGCTCATATCCGCTCGGAAAGCCAGATGGCGAGGCGGGACGCGGCTTTGATCGCGGCCGTCAGCGGCCCGTGCAGGGGCGCGTCCTCCGCGCCCTCCTCCAGCGCCCGGTCCCGATGCTCGAGCTCGTCCTGGCGGAAGCGCTCGATCGTGCGCCGCAAGGCGGCCTCGTCGGCGCCGAGGCGCTCGACCTGACCCGCGTAGTGAGCGTCGATCACCTCTTCCACCGCGACGGTGCAGGCCATGGCCGCGCGTGGCCCAAGCAACGCCGTCCCGGCACCGAGTGCAAACCCGGCCACGTGCCAGAGCGGCATCAAGGCCGTCGGCCGCGCCCGACGCTCGACCAGAAGCTTGTTGAAGGCGTCCAGGTGTTCCTGCTCCTTCGCCGCCATGCGCTCGATGGCGGCGGAGCCGCCGCGGCGCCGGAGCACGGCCAGCTGGCCGGCGTAGATGCGGAGCGCGCCGTATTCGCCCGCCTGATCGACGCGGAGGATGCGGTCGACCAGCTGCGCGGCGTCGAGATCGCCGGGAAGGCGAAGCGGCTTCGGTTTCGTCTTCTTCTTTCGCAGTTTCATCGGGTTCTCTTGCGCGCCGCGCCGAATGCGACAATGGCGAGGGCGATCGAAAGAGCCACGTTGTACCCGGCCATGGAGATTCCGAACAGGCTCCACGCCGGCTGGTCGCATCGGGCCGGCGGCTTCGCCGTGAGTTGCGCCCGCAGTTGCTCGACGGTCAGAACATCCGGCAGCGCGCCTGCGCAGGCCGCCGTCCCCGCCCACCAGTGCTGCTCGACGCCGACATGATAGACGGCGATCCCGCCGCCGACGAGCAATGCAATGCCGGCAAGCGCGAGCGCCGCGCGGCGCCCGAAATCGTTGCGGAGGACCATCGCCGTGGCGGCCAGCACGATGACGACGGCGTAGGGCACCCGTTGATAGAGGCAGAGCACGCAGGGCGCGAGCCCGAAGGCGACCTCGGCCGCATAGGCGAAGCCAAGCGCGCCCACGCCCGCGACGAGCAAGACGAGGGGAGCGCGGTGCGATAAAATCGTCAACGGCGTCATTCCCAGCCCGCTCGATGCGGCGGCTTGCGGTTCGCGAGGCCCATCATAGGCCCGCGCGTATGGCGCCGGAGTGTTTTTTCAAGCCGCAGCGCGTCGGTGCGGTCCTCGTAGTATCCGCACGCCACGGCGAACTGGCGGTAGCCCCGCTTCCGGTACATGGCCCGGGCCCGGCGATTGTCGACGCGCACCTCGAGGCGGAGGCGCCGGGCCTTGCGGCTGGCGGCGATGTGCTCCGCCTGGAGGATCAGCGCGCGGCCGATCGCCCGGCCCCGCCATTCCGGGTCCACTGCGATGGAATAAAGCCGCGCGAGCGGCGTCGTGCGATAAAACAGCACGGCCGCGTAGCCGCGGATGCTGCCGCGGCGCTCCTCCACCACGACCGCCGCATTGGCGCGCGTCAGCAGATAACGAAAACTTCTCGGTGCAATGCGGTCGGCGGCGAAGCACCGGTTCTCGATGGCCGTCAACGCCGGGATATCGCTCAGGAGCGCACGGCGAATCACGTGATCTCGGCTCCCCGGCCCTCAGAAGAGGTATCGAACGACGATGAAGCCACCGACGAGCAGCACGGCGGCGACGGTGGTCACGAGAGTCAGGCGCTTCTCGATGAACGTGCGGATGGGCTCGCCGAACCACCAGAGCAGCGCCGCCACGAGATAGAAGCGCATGCCGCGCGAGATCACGGAGGCGCCGGCGAATTCGAGGAGCGGGAACTGGGCGACCCCCGCCGCGATGGTGATCAGCTTATAGGGGATCGGCGTCGCCCCCTTGATCACGATGATCCACCAGCCGTACTCGGCGAAGGCCTGGCGGAATTCGGCCAACTTGGCGTTGAGGCCGTAAAAATCGATGATCGGCCGGCCGACCGCCTCGAAGGCGTAGTAGCCGATGGCGTAGCCGAGAAAGCCGCCGATGACGGACGCGACCGTGCAGACCGTGGCGATCCAGAACGACCGCCGCCGGTCGGCGAGACACATCGGGATCATGAGCACGTCGGGCGGGATCGGGAAGATCGAGCTTTCGACGAACGAGACGACGGCCAGCGCCGGCAGCGCGTGACGGTGCGCGGCGAGACGCATGGTCCGATCGTAGAGGCGCCTTAGCAAGGAGCGGGCATCCTTCGGACGAACGGCGGGAAGAAGGGCGGCGCCCGTTTAACAGGCGCGCGGGCGGCAGGCAAGAATTTCCGCAGCGGCGGCGGGCTCAGGGCCGGAACCATTCCTGCCGGCGACGGCAATCCCCCGACGGGTCAGCGGCAACAGGCTCCGCGGGCCGGTAGTGGGTCAATTTGGCCAGCCCCACCCTTCGACAAGCTCAGGGTGAGGCCGAAATCAAACTCCTCATGCTGAGCGTGTCGAAGCATGAGAGCAAACTGACCCATTACCCGCGGGCCCGTGACCTGCCCCCTTCAGAGTGGTCCATCGACTATTTTAGTCTGGACCAAGAAGGAGAAGAGCGATGGGCAAGAGACACGGGCCTGAGGAGATTATCGGCAAGCTTCGCGAGGCTGAGATTGTTCTGGCGCAGGGCGGGACGACGGGGGA